>NZ_JBSNCG010000004.1:0-678784 GCF_058780635.1 Azospirillum sp. UENF 312511
ATGACGTCGCGCGCCGGCCCTTCCTCCACGATCACGCCGTCGCGCATGAAGATCACGCGGTCGGCGACCTCGCGGGCGAAGGCGATCTCGTGGGTCACGATGATCATCGTCATGCCCTCGGCGGCGAGGTCGCGCATCACCCCCAGCACCTCCGACACCAGCTCGGGATCGAGGGCGGAGGTCGCCTCGTCGAACAGCATCACCTCCGGCTCCATGGCCAGCGCGCGGGCGATGGCGACGCGCTGCTTCTGCCCGCCGGACAGCCGGTCCGGATAGGCGTCGGCCTTGTCGGCCAGCCCGACCTTGGCGAGCAGCCGGCGCCCGATCGCCTCGGCCTGCGCCTTCGGCATGTTTTTGGCGGAGACCGGCCCCTCCATCACGTTGCCGAGCACGGTCATGTGCGGGAACAGGTTGAAGTGCTGGAACACCATGCCGGTGTTGGAGCGGAACTTCGCCTGCGCCTTGGGCCGGGGCAGCGCCTTGCCCGTCTCGAAGTCGAAGGCGTCGCCGCCGATGCGGACCCGGCCGCCGTTCGGCACCACCAGCAGGTTGAGGCAGCGCAGCAGGGTGGACTTGCCCGACCCCGAGGGGCCGATCAGCGCCACGACGGCGCCGGAATCGACCTTCAGGTTGATGTCGCGCAGGACGACCAGCTCGCCGAATTGCTTCCTCAGCCCGGCGACTTCGATCTTGGGAATGCTCATGGAAAGGGGCCTCTCGCGTTGGATCGCAGGGGGAGCGTCAATGGTCCGGACCTTAATGACCGGTCTGGAGCTGCTTCTCGCCCCGCTTCACGATGGCCGTCAGGGGGACCAGCACGACGAAGTAGATCAGCGCGACGATCGTGTAGACCTCCAGCGGGCGGAAGGTGTCCGTTGCGGCGACCTGCCCCTGGTAGAGAAGGTCCGGCACCGCCACCACCGAGACCAGCGAAGTGTTCTTGAACTGGATGATCGACTGGTTCATCAGCGGCGGGATCATGCGCTTGACCGCCTGGGGCAGCACGATGCGCCGCATCACCTTGGCCGGCGTCATGCCGAGCGCCAGCCCGGCCTCCGTCTGTCCCGCCTCGATGGAGACCACGCCGCCCCGGATCACCTCCGCGTAGAAGGACCCGCCGTAGAGCGACAGGGTGAGGACGGAGGCCGTCACCGCGTCGATCTGGATGCCGGTCAGCATCGGCAGCGCGTAGTAGAACCACAGAAGCTGCACCAGCAGCGGCGTGCAGCGGAACAGCTCGATGTACGCCCAGGAGATCCAGCGCAGCACCGCGAAGCGCGAGAGCTGGGCCAGCCCGCCGACCAGCCCCAGCAGCAGGCCCAGCACGACGACGGCGGCCGTCAGGCCGATGGTGACCAGCGTGCCGTTGAGGAACAGCCAGCGGTATCCCCAGAGCATCTCGAAGTTGAAGGTGTACATGGCGGGCCTGCTTGCAAAACTTCGGAACGGCGGCCGAATCCCCGCGGGGTCGGCCGCCGTGCGCCATCGGAACCCAAATTCATCGACAGGTTCCTTCAAAGCGGATTGCAATCCGCTTTGGACCGCGACGGCGGTCCCGGCCGCACGTGCGGCCGAAGCCCGCCGGCGAGTGAGGCGATGTGACTCTAAAGCGAACGGACGTTCGCTTTAGAATGTGATGCCTTCCGGGATGTCGCTCATGGCGATGTCCACCTTGGCGAGGCTGTTCACCACCGCCTCGCGGATCAGGCCCAGGCCCTGGGCGTATACGATCCAGGTGTTCACGAAATCGCGCAGGGTCTTGTCCGTCTCGCGCCGCACCGCCGCGTTGGAGGTGGAGCCGAAGATCGGGCGCGGCACGATCACCTTGCCCAGCGACGGGTCGCGCTTCACCGCGCGCACGCCGCCCATCCAGAAGATCGACTGCGCGTCGGCCCGGCCGCTGCGCACGGCCAGCGTCGCCTCGTCCAGCGACTTGAAGCGGATGAGCTGGGCGTTCGGGCAGAGGCGGCTGGCCACCTGATCGTGGGCGGAACCGACGTCCACCGCGATCTTCACCTCCGGCTTGTTCATGTCGGCCCAGCTCTTCGGCTCGAAGCCCGGCTTGGCGATGACGACCAGGGCGCTGTTGTAGACCGGGACCGTGAAGTCGACGGCCAGGGCGCGTTTGGGCGTCGGGTTCATGCCGAACATGACGTCGATCTTGTTGGCCTGGAGATCGAGGATGGCGTTGCCCCAGGTGGTCTCGACCACCTCGATGCCGACGTCCATGTCGGCGGCGAGCGCCGACCCGATGTCCCAGAACTGGCCCGACCACTGGCCGGTCGTCTGGTCCTTCATGATCCAGGGGGCGCCGGTCGCCACGCCGCCGATGCGCAGCTTCTTGGCCTTCAGGACCCGGTCGAAGGAGCTGCCGCCCTCCTGCGCCGCAGCCGGGGCGATGCCCGCCGCCATGGTGGCCCCGAAAGCCCCGACCGCCGCGCCGGCGCCCAGAAACCCAGCCAGTTCCCTGCGATTCACCATGTCCGTCTCCCTTGTGGTCCGTCGGGCTGTCCGACCGGATGTGTCATGACGTGTGTGTCGTGACGTGTGTTCAGGCCATTCCGTGTTCGTTGACCGGCCGCCGCCGCGGCTTCGCGTTGTTGGGGCGCTTCCCGGGGGAAGGAGCGCCCGAAACGTTCCTTTTGGCCGTCAGGCGAGCGCGATGTCGCGCGCGTGCCGGGCGACGGCCTGGAGCTTCTCGGTGGTCTCGGCGGTCGGCGCAGTCAGCGGCAGCCGCACCCCGCCGACCGGCATGCCGGCCATCGCCATGAAGGCCTTCAGCGGGCCGGGGTTGGTTTCCAGGAAGATGGAATTCACCACCGGGTCGATCTGGGTCTGCTCGGCCAGCGCCTCGTTCAGCTTGCCGGCGCGCGCCAGTTCGAAGATGCGCAGCCAGATCTTCGGGTAGATGGTCGCCGAGGCCAGCACGCCGCCCCGCGCGCCCAGCGCGACGTGGGTGGCGAACAGCGGCTCCTCGCCGCTCAGCACCGAGATCTTCTCGCCGGCGTACTTCATCGTCTTGATGAATTCCGGCATGTCGTAGGAGGAGAACTTCATGCCGATGATGGAGCCGTCCTCCGCCATCGCCTGCACGCCCTCGGCGGTGACCGCCACGGTGGTGCGGCGGGGGATCTGGTAGAGCATGACCGGCAGGTCCACCGCGTCGCGGTAGGCGCGGAAATAGGCGCGCATGCCCTCCTGGGTGCCGGCGGCATAATAGGGGGTGACGGTCATCACCGCGGCGGCCCCGGCGGCGGCGAAGTCGCGCCCGGCCTCGACCGCGTCCTGGAAGCCGGTGGACAGCACGCCGGGGATCACCGGCTTGCCGCCGGCCTCCTCCACGCAGGCGGCGACGACGCGTTTGCGCTCGTCCCGCGACAGGGCGGGATACTCGCCGGTGCCGCCGATCGGCACGACGCCGGACGCCCCGGCGTCGAGCTGGTGCCGCACCAGCCGCTTCAGGCCGGCGATGTCGACGGAACCGTCGACCGTCAGCGGCGTGACGATGGCGCTGAACAGGCCGCTGATCTCCGAATGGGTGAGTGCCATGGGGTCCTCGGATTTCCTAAGCGTGGCGTTTGAGGCGTGGCATAAGGGTGTGCTGCGGCCGCGGGGCGGCCTCGCCCCCGCGATGCGGGAAGCCGGTTCGGGACGATCGGAAGAGGCGCGATGAAACGAGTCCGATGAAATCGACAAAGACCGGCGCGCCGCCGGAAATCCGTGCCTGAACCCGCACCCGGACCAACGCTCGGGTGGGGGTCGGAGGGAACGGGAGCGATGGAGCGTCCCTTGTGAGACCTCGATCCGGCCCCGCCCGCATCCGACAAAGGAGATGTGACCCTATTTTTCCTTTTGCTGCAAGAACAAATCGTTTCATGGATGAAAAGTGACGATACGATAAAATCCGGCGCGCCAACACACGTCAACGTGGCCGTTCCACCGTCCCCGCGATGTCGGCCACGGTCGGGGCGCCGAGGAAACCCATGGTGGTCAGAAGCTCGCGCCGAACCATCTCCAGCACCGCCTGCGCACCCGCCGCCCCGTCGCTGGCCAGCCCGTAGAGAACGGCACGGCCAAGCAGCACGCCCTGCGCGCCGAGCCCCAGATAGCCGGCGACGTGGCTGCCGCGCCGCACCCCGCTGTCGGCCAGGACGGTCACCCGGTCGCCGACCCGCTCGGCGATGTCCGCCAGACAGCGCACGGGGTGGATGGCGTGATCCAGGTTGCGGGCGCCGTGGTTGGATACGACGATCCCGTCCACCCCCAGTTCGGCCGCCTTCTCCGCGTCGTCGGCGCGCAGCACGCCCTTCAAAATCAGCTTGCCTTTCCAGGCGTCCCGCAAGCTCCGCACGTCGTCCCACCCCACGTCCTGGGCGAGGCCGATCTCGTCGCCGACGGCGACCCGACCCAGCGCGGTGCGGAACTCGTCGGGATAGTGGGCATAGGTCGGCACGCCGCCGTTGCGCAGATACTTGGCGAAGACCCCGGCGAACCAGCGCGGGTGGGCGAGACAGTCCAGCCCGGCGCGCAGCGACGGCTTGATCGGAATCCCGAAGCCGTTGCGGATGTTGTATTCGCGGTTGGGCGTCACCGCCGTGTCCACGGTCAGGACCAGGGCCTCCGCCCCGGCTTGTTCGGCGCGCCGCACCAGCTCGCGGGTGCGCTCGCGGCTGCGCCAGACATAGAGCTGGAACCACAGCCGCGCCCCGGATTCCCCGGCGATCCGCTCGACGGAGGTGATGGACTGGGTGGAGACGCAGAAGGGAATGCCGACCGCAGCGGCGGCCCTGGCCAGTTCGACCTCGCCGTCGTACCAGACCAGCCCGGCCACGGCGGTGGGCGCCACGACCAGCGGCATGGGCTGGCTCACCCCGAACAGGCGGGTGGTGGCGTCGCGTTTCGACACGTCCACCAGAACGCGCGGCTTGAAGACGAGGCTGTCGAGCGCCGTTTTGCTCGTCGCGATGCCGGTTTCGTCCTCGGTTCCGCGGTCGATGTACTCGAACAGGCCGCGCGGGAGGCGGGCGCGTGCCCGCTGCCGGGCCTCGGCGATGTTGAGCGACGCGGTCACCGCCATTTCCCCGGTTTCCTCGGGAGGACGCGTGCATCGCACGATTCGCAGGATATGCCCATTGGGTGCTGCTCCGACAAAAATTATCTTTTCGGGAACAATTTTTCGTATGCTAGACATGGTGAAACAGTATCGTCAACGTCCGATCGTCCCGGCCGATTGTCCGCCTCACCGATCTCCACCCCGGCGCCCTCCTCCGGCCCCGAAGCCACAAGGACCTGCCCGATGCGTGACCCACAGGCTCTGCTGACGTCGCTGCGTACGCTCCTGGGGGAGCGCCATGTGGTCACGCAGGCGACGGATCTCGAACCGCTGACGCGGGACTGGCGGGGCCGCTACCAGGGCACGGCGCTGTGCGCCGTCTATCCGGCGGACACGGAGCAGGTGGCGGCGACCGTCCTGCTGGTGCGCGAGCATGGCGGGAAGATCGTGCCGCAGGGCGGCAACACCGGCATGTGCGGCGGCGCCACGCCCTTCTCGGAGGAGGCGGTGGTGCTGCGGCTCGACCGGCTGAACCGGGTCCGGCAGGTCAGCGGTCTGGACAACACCATGACGGTGGAGGCCGGCTGCATCCTGGCCGACCTCCAGGCCCGCGCGCAGGAGGCCGGACGCCTCTTCCCGCTCAGCCTGGGCGCGGAGGGGAGCTGCCAGATCGGCGGCAACATCGCGACCAACGCCGGCGGCACGGCGGTGCTGCGCTACGGCCCGATGCGCGACATGGTGCTGGGGCTGGAGGTGGTGCTTCCCGACGGCTCGGTGATGAACGACCTGAAACGGCTGCGCAAGGACAACAGCGGCTACGCCGTGCGCCACCTGTTCATCGGGGCGGAGGGCACGTTGGGGATCATCACGGCGGCGGTGCTGAAGCTGTTCCCGCAGCCGCAGGCGAGCGCTACCGCCATGGCCGGAGCCAGTCATCTCGACCAGGCGCTGGAGCTTCTGGCCGCCGTCCGCTCCCGCTTCGGCGACCGGGTCGGCGCCTACGAGGTCATGTCGCACTCGCAGATGCAGCTCGTCCTCGACCACATTCCCGGCTGCACCCTGCCCTTCGCGGAGCCGCACCCCTGGTACGTGCTGATCGAGGCGGAGGACAGCTTCGCCGCCATGGATCTGGCCTCAATTCTTGAGGATTGCCTTGCCGACGGGCTGGAGCGCGGCCTCGTCGCCGACGCCGTGATCCCCAGGAGCGAAGCGCAGCGCGAGGCGCTGTGGCGCCTGCGCCATTCGGTGTCGGAGGCGAACAAGGTCGCCGGGATCAGCGTCTCCTACGACACGGTGGTGCCGCTCGACCGGCTGAGCGACTTCGCGGCGGAGACGGAGCGCGGCGTGCGCGACGCCTTCCCGCAGGCGCGGCGGCTGTTCGTCGGCCATGTCGGCGACGGCAACCTGCACGCGGTGATCCATTTCGACCACGACGCCTTTCCCTCCCGCGCCGCGTTCGAGACGGCGGCGGGGCGGATCAACGAGATTGTCGACACGGCGACGCTCGCCTGCGATGGTTCGATCAGCGCGGAGCACGGGATCGGCCTCAGCAACCGCAAACGGCTCGCCAACTCCATCGACCCGGCGCGCTACCGGCTGATGACGCAGATCAAAGCGTTGCTCGACCCTCACCATATGATGAATCCTGGAAAGGTTCTTGTGTTCGAGGACCCTCAATGAAGCGGCCCGCCCTGACGACCAGGCATGTACGACGAATCGCGACACGACAGGCGGCGGACGACGCAATGGATGTGATCGACAGGCCCGACGCGGTCTCCTCCTCCCCTTCCCAGAGCGGGGCGGACGGGGAACTGGACCTCGGCGTCCGGCTGAAGAATCTGCGCAAGCGGCTGGGGCTGACGCTCCAGCAGGCGGCCGACCGCACCGGGGTCGGCGTGTCCACCCTGTCCAAGATCGAGCGGAACGAGCTGTCGCCGACCGTCACCACCCTCCAGAAGATCGCCGGCGGGTTCGACATGGACGCCGCGGCGATCATCGGCGGGCCGACCCCGGCGCTGCGCGTCGCCGGCCGCCGCTCGGTGACGCGATCGGGGGAGGGCCGCCCTTTCCCAACTGGCACCTGCAACAACGCCTGGCTCTGCCCAGATCTGACGAACAAGGTCATGAGTCCGATCATGACCACCGTCGCCGCCCGCTCGCTCGACGCCTATCCGGAATGGGCCAAGTACGACGCGGAGCTGTTCCTCCACGTCCTCTCCGGCACGCTGGTGGTTCACAGCCAGATCTACGAGCCGCTGCGTCTGGAAGCCGGCGATTCCATGTATTACGACGCCAGCACCCCCCATCTCTGGGTCTCTGAGGGGGACGAGAACGCCCGCGTGCTCTGGGTTTACGCCAAGTATCAATGACACATAACGATCCGATTGATGGATAAATAGCGGAACGCTATATTTATGCGATGCACACGATCCGCTATACCGCGGCGGCTCTGAAGACGCTTCGCCGAATGCCGCGCAACACGGCGGAGCTGATCCGCCTGAAGCTGCAGGAGGTGGCTGCCGACCCGGCGAACGCGCGGAACGTGAAGAAGCTGAAGGGCCGGGACGGCTACCGGCTCCGCGTCGGCGACTGGCGGATCGTTTATGACCTCGAATCCGGCGTGCTGGTGCTGATCGTCATCGAAATCGGCCCGAGAGGAGGCATCTATGACTGATTCCGCGCAGATCATCCGGGATGCCAACGGCAATCCGGCCTTCGCGGTTCTGCCCATCGCCGAATATGAACGATTGCTGGAAGCCGCCGACGAGGCGACCGCGACCCGCGCCTTCGACGTCTACAAGGCCACGCAGCCGGAAACCTTCCCCGATGAGGTGGCCGAGCGGCTGCTGGGTGGCGAGCATCCGGTGAAGGTCTTCCGCGACCACCGCGGCATGACACAGGCTCAGCTCGCCGAGGCCACCGGCCTCAAGCAGGCCTATGTCTCGCAGATCGAGGCCGGCACGCGGGGTGGTTCCGTGGATGTGCTCAAGCGGATCGCCGAAGCCCTTCGGGTGGACCTCGACGACCTCACCTGACCGACACGGCGAACAGCACCGGCACCTCGACGGTGGCCGGCTTGGGCGGGGGTGGAAAGGGTGCGGTCCGGGCGACCGTCTCCAGCGCCGCCCGCTCCAGCACCGCGACGCCGGGGCCGGACAGGACGGCCATGGACTCGCCCGGAACGCTGCCGTCGCGCTGCACCGTGAAGCGCACCAGCACCGTCCCACCCAGCCGCAACCGCCGCGCCTCCGCCGGCACCGCGAGCCGGGCCTGAAGACGGCGGCGCACCTCCTCCAGATAGACGCGCATGGCGTCCGCGCCTCCGCCGCCAGCACCGGCATCCGCCACAGCGGAGCCGTTCATCCCGCTGCCCATCGCGGGTCCGGCCGTTGGTCCGGTTGCGGCGGCGGCCCCATCGCGATTCCCGGCCATGTCCTTTGCCGGGGCGGCCGGTAATGGAACGCGGGTGGCCGCCGTCACCGGTTTCACCGTCGGCTTGCGGGCCGGAAGCGGTGCAACGGAGTCCGGAACGTCGGGGGGCGACGGGTCGGGAAGCGGGCCGGCCTCGACCGGTCGCGGTTCCGGGTCCGGCGCCGGTTCGGCGGCGGGAGCGGCCGGCGGCGGCTCCACGTCGGACTCTCCGCGGCCGTCCGGGCCTCCCCCCGCGTCGCCGGCTGTTTCCACGCCGTTTCCCGGCACGACGTCGACGCTGACCGCCTCCGGAACCGGCACGGTCGGTGTCTCGGCCGCAGCGATCAGCAGGCCCAGCAAGGCGGCATGGGCCAGGGCGGACAGGACGAAAGCCCACGGAGCCCACGGCCCATGCCCCTCCCCTTCCCCAACGATCGCCGCATCGCCGGCGCGCATGCCGTCCATGCTTAGGCCCCGTGCTCAGCCCAGCCTCTTCCGCGTCAGAACTGGTAGCGCGCCCCGAGGTAGAAGCTGCGCCCCTCCTCCGGGTAGCCGTCCATGAGCTGGTAGTTGCGGTCGGTGATGTTGCGGACCACGGCCTCCGCCTCAACGCCCTTGACGATCTCGTAGGAGACCTTGAGGTTCGCCAGCGCGTAGGCGCCGGTGCGGTAGTAGACGGTCTGCGCGGAATTGCTGGTCCAGCGGTTCGAGGAGACCTCCAGCGACGGCACGACGTGCAGCGCCTCGACGGGCTGTATGTCGGCATAGGCGAACAGCTTGTGCGTCGGCGTGCCGGTCGGCTTGGGCTCCGGGGTGCCCACGGCGTCGAGCGTGCGGACCAGCAGCGTGTAATTGCCGCCGATCTCCAGCCATTCGGACAGCAGCGCGCGCGCCGACAGCTCGAACCCGCGGTCGAAACCGGACCCGACGTTGCGGTTCTGCGTCACCGACTGGCCGTTGTAGAGGATGTTCACCTGCTGGATGGCGTCGGTCAGGTCGTTGACGAACACCGCCCCTTCCAGGCGGGTGTTGCCGAAGACCTGCTCGGACGCGCCGATCTCGTAATTGATGGCGCGTTCCGGCTTCAGCCCCGGATTCGACACGGCCCCGCCAAAGCGCGAACTGAACCGCTCGAACAGCGTCGGGAAGCGGGTGCGGCTGGACACGCTGGCGTGGGTCTCGCCGGTGGCGCTGTAGCGCCAGATCACCGCGCCCTGCCAATTGAAGGCGTCCATGTCCTTCGTCGGGTAATTGACGAAGCGGCCGGTGTTGGTGCCGTCCCAGTCCTGGGCCTTGCGCAGGTCGCGCCAGTCGTAGCTGGCGCCAGTCACCACATCCACCGCCCCGGTGGCGTGGAAGGTGTTCTCCAGCGCGACCGAATAGGTGTCCTCGACGCTCTTCTGGTTCGGCTCGCGGAAGCGCGGCGCGTAGAGGGTCTGGAATTCCTCATGCTCGTCGCGGCGGACATGCACGGCGCCCTTCAGCGTGTTGCGCGGGATCAGGTCGGTGCCCAGTTCCACGCCGCCGCCATAGGCGCGGTCGTCATAGATGCTGGTGAAGGCCCGCGACGTGCTCTGCCGGACGTAGCGGCGGTCGTCGTAGGAATCCAGCTTGTTGTCGAAGGTCGAATGGAACAGCCGCGTCTTGACGTAGGACTTCTCGCCAAGCTGTGTGCGCGAATTGAAGGACAGGTTCTGCACCGCCCATTCCGGCCATTTCCAGTAGCGCATGGTCTGGCTGCTGGCCGGGTCGTAGGTGTGCAGCGGGGCGCCCTTCGAGCCGTTCTGCTTCAGAACGTTGAAGGAGTACTCGTCGGTGTCGTTGGGCGTGATGCCGAACTTGGCGTTCACCCGCCAGTCGCGGCTGTCCGACCCCTCGCGCCGGCCGCCATTCTCGTTGGCGGTGGGCTTGTAGTCGTCGGACAGGCGGAAGAAATTCTGCTCGACCTTGGCGATGCCGCCCTGGACGTAGAAACGCTCCTGCTTCGTCCCGGCGCTGGCGCTGGTCAGATAGCCGGAGAACGCGCCGGTGGCGTCGAGGTTGATGCCGGTGCGCAATTCGCCTTCCAGCTCGCGCGTCGGCTTGCGGCTGACGAGGTTGATCGAGCCGCCGAGCCCGCCCGGCCCGTCGAGAACCGACGCGTAGCCCTTGGCCACCTGGATCTCGGCCAGATCGCCGGTCAGGAAGCGGCCGAGGTCGAAGCGGTTGTCCGCCGGCAGATAGAGCTGCACGCCGTCCAGATAGAGCGGCACCTGGAACCGGTCGTAGCCGCGCACGGTGACGTAGCGCTCGTTGCGCGGGCCGCGGGTGGTGGCGATGCTGACGCCCGGCAGCAGGTCGAGCGCGCGGTCCAGCCGCTCGCGGTTGAAGCGGGCGATGTCCTCCGACGACAGGACGGAGCCGCCGACCGGGGTGCCGCCGGCCGCCTGGGCCGTCGCGTTGATCTGGCCCAGCCGGTAGACCGGCTCGTCGGGCGCGGCCGTTTGAGCGGGCGTTTGACTGGCCGTTTGGGCGGTGGATTGAGCCAAGGCGGGGGCGTTCTGCGCGGCGGCCATCACGGCCGACGACGCAGCGGCAAGCAGCAATCGTCTCATCGGACTCCTAGAGGGGAAAGGCGTCAGCGGTGGGTGTGGATCAGAGTGAGGCGAGGAAGGACAGCAGCGCCTCGCGGTCGGCGGTGGGCAGGGCGCGCACGGCGTCGACGCTGCCCTGGGCCTCGCCGCCGTGCCACAGCACGGCCTCCAGCGGGCTGCGGGCGCGGCCGTCGTGCAGATAGGCGGGGTGATCGGCGATCAGCGGGACAAGGCCCAGCCCCCACAGGGGCGCCGTGCGCCATTGCCGCCCGTTGGCCCGATGATCGGGCCGCCCGTCGGCCAGCCCGTCGCCCAGGTCGTGCAGCAGCAGGTCGCTGTAGGGATGGATCGTCCCTCCGCCCACCCCCGGCAGGAGAGGATGCTCCGCCGTCTCCAGGCTGGGGGCGTGGCAGCGGGCGCAACCGGTCTCCGCGAAGACCGCCTCGCCGCGACGCACCGCCGGGTCGTCCACGCCGCGCCGCGGTGGCGGCTGGAGCGCCAGCGTGTAGAGATGGATGGTGTCGAGCATCGCCTCGGACAGTTCTGGCTGCAGCCCCTCGTCTTTGGCGGCATAAGCGGTGCAGGCGTCCTGCGCCTCCGGACAGTTGGGCTGCGGATAGAGGCGCGTGGTGATGCCGAGGTCGCCGACGAAGGCCCCGGCGATCTGCTGGCGTACGGTCGGCTGGTTGGCCTTCAGCCCGAAGCGGCCAAGCGCCTCCACCCCGGCTTCGCGGTCCCAGACGCGGTTGGGCTGGCCGGAGACCACGCCCTCGCGCGCCTGCACCTCGGCCAGCGCCAGGACGACGCGCTCCGGCACCGCCTCCAGCAGGCCCAGCCCGAAGACCGGCGGCCCCATGCGCGGCGAGGTCATCGCATCGTCGCCGAGCGGCCCGAAGGCCGGATCGGTGATGCGAATCTCGGGAGCGCGCAACGGCACCTCCGTGCCGTCGGCCAGACGCTCCACCCGCTCGTGCCACGTGAAGAAGACGCGCGCCTCGGCCGGGACGCCGGGCACCGACTGGTCGTTGATCTGGTCGCCGTAGGCGGGGTGCGGCTTCGGTCCGCCATGCGCGTCCTCGCCGGGCACCGACAGGCGGACCAGCATGGCGCGCAGCGCGTCGTCGGGCCCCTGCGGCGGCTCGCCCCGCCCGTTCTTGATGTGGCAGGCGGCGCAGGACAGCCGGTTGTAGGTCGGCCCCAGCCCGTGGAACCCGCCCTCCCCCGCGAAGCCGTTCTGCACCAGCGCCCGTCCGCCGGCCTGGGCGCGGCCGACGCCGGTCCCGGCCTCCGGGTCCGGGCCGCCCGGCGTCCAGACATGGTTGAACAGGATGCGCCCGATGGTGAACTGGACGCGCTGCGCCTCGTCGGCCGGCGGCAGGGTATGGTCGAAGGCGGCGCGCGTCGGGTTGGACGGGGCGGCGGCCTGAACCGCCGCTCCCGCCGTCGCGGACAAGGCGACCGACAGGCCGAGAAGCGCGTGGAGGGTCCGGCGCACGGGTCAGGGCTCCTTGGCGGCGGTCAGCACGGCGCGAGCGGTGTCCGCGGCGGCGGCGCGGGCCTTGCCGATGCGCTCCGCCCAGTCCTGATCGAGCGCTAGGGTGACGGTCAGGCCGGCGGCCTGCTCCTCCGTCACCGGCACCGCGGTGGCGAGGGCCAGCGCCTCCTCCGCTTTTGCGACGAGCGCGGGATTGCCCGTCCGGGCGGCGGCCCGCCGTGCCTCGTCCAGCAGAGCCAGCAGTTCGCGCAGCTCGTCCTGACGGCGGGTGATCAGCGCGTCGAAAAGCGCGGCGACCGCCGGTTCGCGGCGGCTGCCCCGCTCCGTCTCGTAGGCGAAGGCGCCCGCCGCGGCAAAGGGGTTGCCGGTACCCGCCGGGGCGTCGCGATAGACCGCGGGGCGGACCGGGTGGCGGCGGATGTCCGGGTGGAAGAGAATGCGCTGCCCCTCCTCCGACAGGGCGAAGGCGACGAAGGCAGCGGCGGCCTTCGGGTGGGGGGCGGCGGCGGTCACGCCGATGTGGGCGGGCAGCCAGGCGGTGCGCTCCGGATAGAGGATTTCCACCGGCTTGCCGTCGGCCTGGGCGTTCAGCGCCTGGAAGTCGATGGTCGGCCCGGCGCCGCGCCGCCCCGAGCCCACGCTGTCGCCCACGCCCGGCCCGCGGTCGGCCAGTTCGGCGCCGGCGGCGATGCGTTGCAGCAGCGTCCAGCCCGCCGTCCAGCCCTCGGCCTGGAGAATGATGTCCACCAGCACCGGGGCGAAGCCGACCCGCGAGGGCACCGGGAAGGCGACGTGCCCGGCCAGCGCGGGGTCGGCAAGGTCGGCCCAGCGCCGCGGCGTCGGCAGCCCGCGGTCCGCCAGATAGGCCGGATTGACCACGATCCCGTAACCGGCGACCTCGAACGCCTCGAAGCGGCCCGAGGGGTCGGACAGGGTCTGCGCCCCGATGCGGCCCGGCAGCGCCTCGCGATCAAGCTCCGGTGAAGCGGTGTCCAGCGGGCGGAGCCGCCCCTCGTCGCGCAGCAGCGGGAAGTTGCGCAGCGCCGGGGTCCAGTAGACGTCCACGCCCCCCTGGTCGGCGCTGCGCAGGATCGGCATCGCCTCCCGTCCCGTCTTCCAGAGGACGCGCAGGTCGGTGCCGGGATTGGCCCGCTCGAACGCCGCCTCGAAGCGGGAGACCAGCTCGTCGGGGTAGCTGGTCAGGACGAGCAGGCTCGATTCCAGGGGCTCCGCATGCAGCGCACCCGGAAGGATGCCCATCGCCAGCACAACCAACGCACGCAATCTCATCGCGGGCTCCGTCACAGGGGACCGATAAAGCCATATCCATTCGCTATGTTTGTTTGGATACAGCGCATACCGGCGTCTGTCAACGGCGCTATATACGTTCGGTATATAACCGTGAAGAAAATATGGAAATGGAAAAGGCCCCCGCTGTCCGGGTGCCCTCACCTCAGGCCGTGATTTAACTCAGAGCTATCGCATTTGGCCTCTATAACCCTCTCCCCTCTGGGGAGAGGGTGGCCCGCAGGGCCGGTGAGGGGGATGTGCTTGGCGGTAGGTCCGGCAAATGCGCACCCCCCTCACCCTAACCCTCTCCCCCGAGGGGAGAGGGGACTTCAAATGCAATCACCCCGTCACTTCACCAGGGGGCAGCCGCTGTCCTTCGGGTTGATGTAGGCCTGCTCGCCGGGAATGGTCTTGAGGATCTTGAAGTAATCCCAGGCCCCTTTCGACTCGCCCGGCGTCTTGATCTGCGCCAGATACATGTCGTTGAAGATCCGGCCGTTGTCGGCGATCTTCGCGTCCTTCATCATCATGTCGCTGATGAGCGTGGCACGCATCTTGGCGGCGACCTTGTCGGCGTCGTCGGTGCCGGCCTCCTGCACGGCCTTCAGGTAATGCTTGACCGCCGAATAGACGCCCGCCTGGTTCATCGACGGCTTGCGCCCGGTCCGCTCCTCGAACTTCTTCGACCAGGCGCGGGTCTCGTCGTTCATGTCCCAGTAGAAGGAGTTCGCCAGCATCAGCCCCTGCGCGGTGTCGAGGCCCAGCGCGTGGATGTCGTTGACGTTCAGCAGCAGGCCGGCCAGCGTCTGGCCGCCCTGGGGAATGCCGAACTCGGCGGCCTGCTTGACCGCGTTGATGGTGTCGCCGCCGGCGTTGGCGAAGGCGACCACCTCCGCACCCGAGGCCTGCGCCTGCAGCAGGAAGGACGAGAAGTCCGAGCTTGCCAGGGGATGGCGGACGCTGCCCTTGATGGTGCCGCCGAGCTGCTTGACGGTGTTGGCCGCCTCCGTTTCCAGCGAATGGCCGAAGGCGTAGTCGGCGGTGATGAAGAACCAGCTCTTTTTGCCCTGCTCGACCAGCGCGCGGGCGGTGGAGGACGCCACGGCGTGGTTGTCCCAGGTCCACAGGAAGCCGTAGGGGCTGCAATCCTTGCCCGTCAGATCGGTGGAGCCGGGGCCGGACATCAGGAAGATGCGCTTCTTGTCCTTGGTGATGCCCTGCACGGCCAGCGCCGCGGCGGAATTCGGCACGTCGGCGACGACGTCGACCTTCTCCACATCGATCCACTGGCGCGCGAGGTTGGCGGCGATGTCCGCCTTGTTCTGGTGGTCGCCGACGATGATCTCGATCTTGGTGCCGTTGATGGCGTTGCCGAACTCCTCGGCGGCCAGCCGCGCGGCCACCGCCGAGCCCTCGCCGTTGATGTCGGCGTAGATGCCGGACCGGTCGGACAGCATACCGATCTTGATGACGTTGTCCGACATCTGGGCCTGGGCCGTGCCGGACGCCAGGGCGGCGAAGGCGACTCCGGCGAGAAGGCCGGCAAGACGGGTGCTGCGCATGGTTCACTCCCTAAGGTGTTGTTTTCTTGGTGGTTGGGGATTCAATGGGTCGTGTAGCCGCCATCCACGGGGATCGCGGTGCCGGTGATCGACGCGGCGGCGTCCGAGCACAGGAAGGCGATGGCGGCGGCGACCTCCTCCGGGGGGATCAGCCGGCCGGTCGGCATGCGGTCGAGGAACACCGCCTGGAGGACCCGCTCCTCCGGCAGACCGGTGACCTGGGCCTGCTGGGCGATCTGCTTCTCGATGATCGGGGTCAGCACCGTGCCGGGGCACACCGCGTTGCAGGTGATGCCGTGCTCCGCCACCTCGATCGCCACCGACTTCGTCAGGCCGATGATGCCGTGCTTGGTCGCGACATAGGCGGGCTTGTGCGGGGCGCCGACCATGCCGAGGACCGACGCCGTGTTGACGATGCGCCCCCAGCGGCGCTCCCGCATCGCGGGAAGGGCCGCCTTGATGGTGTGGAAGGCGGCGCTGAGGTTGACCGCGAGCAGCAGGTCCCATTTTTCGTCGGGGAACTCGTGCACCGCCGCCACATGCTGCACCCCGGCGTTGTTCACCAGGATGTCGATGGGGCCGAGCGCCGCCGCGGCCTCCGCCATCATGGCGCGGGCCTCGTCCGGCCGGCTGAGGTCGGCCCCCGAATAGACGATCGTCGTGCCGCTCTGCGCCGCGATCTCCGCGCACAGCCGGTCGATCTCCGCGCGGTCGCCGAAGCCGTTGAGCATGACATGGCAACCCTGGCGGGCGAGTTCGCGGGCGGTCGCCAGCCCGATGCCGGTGGTGGAGCCGGTGACGACAGCGTTCCTGTTTCGCATCTCGGTCTTTCTTTCGGACGTCTTGGATGTCAATGGCGTGTCGCGGTTCAGAAGGCCACCTGATCGGCGCCTTTGAGGGCGAGCATGGCGCGCGCCTCGGCGGGGGTGGCGACCTCAAGCGACAGCTCTTCGAGAATCCGGCGGATTTTCGCCACCTGCTCCGCGCTGTTCCGGGCCAGCCGGCCCTTGCTGAGATACAGGCTGTCCTCCAACCCGACCCGGACGTTGCCGCCCATGACCGCAGCCATGGTCGTGAAGGGAATCTGGTGACGCCCGGCGGCCAGCACCGACCATTCGTAATCCGTCCCGAACAGCCGGTCGGCGGTCTCGCGCATGAAGACGAGGTTGCGCTGCTCCGCACCGATGCCGCCGAGGATGCCGAAGATCGTCTGGACGAAGAAGGGCGGCTTCACCAGCCCCCGATCGACGAAGTGGGCGAGGTTGTACAGGTGCCCGACGTCGTAGCACTCGAATTCGAAGCGCGTTCCGCAGCCCTCGCCCAGATGCTCCAGGATGTAGGCGATGTCGCGGAAGGTGTTGCGGAAGATGAAGTCATCGGTGCTGCGCAGATAGGGCTCCTCCCAGTCGTGCTTCCAGCCCTGGTAACGGTCGGCCAGCGGGAAGATGCCGAAGTTCATCGAGCCCATGTTGAGGGAGCACATCTCCGGCTGGGCCTGCAGCGGGGCGGCGAGGCGCTCCTGCACCGTCATATTGAGCGAGCCGCCGGTGGTGATGTTGAGCACCGCGTCGGTGGACTGCTTGAGGCGCGGCAGGAACTGCATGAACACCGCCGGGTCCGGCGTCGGCTGCCCGGTCCGGGGATCGCGGGCGTGCAGATGGAGGATCGCGGCACCGGCCTCGGCGGCGCCGACGCCCTGCTCGACGATCTCATCGGGCGTCACCGGCAGCGCGTCCGACATGGTCGGGGTGTGGATCGACCCCGTCAACGCGCAGCTGATGATGATCTTCTTCTGTGGTGCGGCCATGGGACAGTCTCTGTGTGGGTTCAATTCGAATGGAGAGGAGGCGGCGCGCGGTCACCCGCGCTCGACGCCGTCCAGCCGCTGGAGGTGGGCCGCCAGACGGGCGTGGGTCTCTGTCCGCTGCGCCTCCGTCCAGGTCCGGAAACCGGCGCCGGACTTCATGCCCAGCCGCCCGGACGCGACGAGGTCGCGCAGCAGGGGCAACGGTTCCGGCGTCCGGTCGAGGTCGGGCAGGACATGCTCGTGCACCGCCAGGGTCAGGTCGGTGCCGACGAGGTCGGCGTTCTCCAGCGGCCCCAGGACGGCGAGGCGTCGGCCGAAGCTGGCCTTGACCACGGCGTCCACCGTCTCGGCGTCGCACACCCCGTTCTGGACGAGCGCGATGGCCTCGCGCCAGAGCGCGTGCTGCAAACGGTTGCCGATGAAGCCGGGAACGTCCTTGCGGACATGCACCGGCGTCTTGCCGATGGCGGCCAGCAACCCGATCATCGCGGCGACCGCCGCGTCGTCGGTGTCAGCGGTCTGGATGACCTCGACGAGCGGAATTTGATACGGCGGGTTCCACCAGTGGGTGCCGAGCGCGCGGCTCTTGTCCCGGAGCGGTTCCATGATCCGGGTGATCGGGATCACCGACGTGTTGCTCGCCAGAAGCGCATGGGGCGGGGCGGCGGCCTCGACCGCCAGGAAGATCCGCTGCTTGAGGGGCAGATCCTCCGGAACCGCTTCGATGACGACGTCCGCCCGGCCGACCGCGTCCTCCAGGGAGGCGCAGGGCCGAACCCGGTCAGCGGCGGCGGTGTCCATTCCCAAAGTCTCAAGGTTGCCGCGGACCCGTTCGACGATCCCGGCCCGGCGGCCCGGATCGGGCTCGTGGATGTCGACCGGGTGCCCGGCGACGGCGAACGCCTGGGCGATCCCATGCCCCATCAGCCCGGCGCCGATGATCCCAATACGCTGCTGCGTCATGCCTCTGTCGCGTCCCCCCTGCCTTGAGCGCCGCCGCAACGGCCGTCCGGCCAATTGTTCGCGGCGCACATATTTTCTTTCCGCAATCAAAGCAAGGGGCGTGCCAGCGATGGGAATTGTTGGTATGGAGGGCCTTCGGCCAAGCCAGCGGGCGGATTGCCTGCGGTTTTCAGCCCTTCGCCGCCATGGGCCTGACACTCAGGGCTTCCGTCGTGTGCTGAATTTTGACAAACAGTGTTCAGAATATTGACAGAAACGACGCGACGGGAGGCGGGCCATGGCGGCGGGACGGGACGAACACTTCGCGGCGGCGCGCGCGCTGATGGTGATGATCGACGAGATGATCGACGGCGCCATCCTCGTCGACAAGGACGCGCGGATCGTCTGGTCCAATGATAAGCACGTCTGGTTCGATGACAAGCGCAAGGCGCTGCTGGGCATCCGCTCCCTCACCGAGGTGGTGGGGCAACCCATCGAACGGGTCATCCCGCACAGCCAGATGCGCGACGTTGTGGAAACCGGCCGCTCCTTCCCGCTCGACATCATGCGCTACGGGGAGCACACGCTGCTGGTGAGCCGCCTGCCCCTGCGCGACGAGCAGGGGGAGATCATCGGCGCCCTCGCCTTCGCCCTGAAGAACAGCCTGACCTACCTGCGTCCCATCGCCGAGCGCTTCAACAAGCTGCAATCGCGCCTCGCGCGCATGGAACAGGAACTCGCCGCCAGCCGCGCGCCGAAATACTCGGTCGAGAACCTCGTCGGCTTCAGCCCGGCGATGCTCCAGGTGAAGCGGCTGGTTCGCAAGGCGGGCCAGATCAACTCGGCGGTGCTGGTGCTGGGCGAGACGGGAACCGGAAAGGAGCTGGTGGCGCAGGCCATCCACGCCGCCTCGGATCGGGTCGACCGCCCCTTCGTCGGCATCAACGTCGCGGCGATCCCCGAAAACCTGCTTGAGGCAGAGTTCTTCGGCGTCGCTCCGGGCGCCTACACCGGCGCCGGCCGCCAGCCCCGCCCCGGAAAATTCCAGCTCGCGCATGGCGGCACGCTGTTCCTCGACGAGATCGGCGACATGCCGCTGCCGCTTCAGGCCAAACTGCTGCGCGTGCTTCAGGAGCGCGAGGTCGAGCCGCTCGGCTCCAATCAGGTCATCAAGGTCGATGTCCGCATCATCGCCGCGACCAGCCGGCCGCTGCCGGAGATGATGCGGAACGGCACCTTCCGCTCGGACCTCTACTACCGGCTCAACGTCTTCCCGATCCAGCTTCCGGCGCTGCGCGACCACAAGGAGGATTTGGAAATCCTCGCCTCGCTGTTTTCGGAACGGATGGCGGTGAGCCTCGACCAGCCGATGCGCGACCTCACCCCCGCGGCGCTCGACGCGCTGCGCGGGCATGACTGGCCGGGCAACGTCCGTGAACTGGCCAACGTCATCGAGCAGGTCTATGTGCGCACCGAAGGCGAGCGCATCCTGGCCGACGACTTCGCCGACATCCTTCCCGGAGCCGCTGCCCGGCCTCTCGCCCCACCGGCGCGCAGGCGCCCCCTCGCCGACAGCATGGACGAGCTGGAACGCTCGCTCATCCTCGCCGCGCTCGAGGACGCGCAGGGCAACAAGCTCGAAGCCGCGCGGAGCCTCGGCCTGTCGCGCACCAACCTCTACGCGAAGCTGCGCAAGCACGGCATCACCGCCGACTCCGAGACGTAGCCGGATCGCGGCGCTACAGCAGCAGGGCCTTCTCCCGCTGCACATGGCCCGACAGCCGGGCCGTCTCCCGCTGGTCCAGCGCGTTCCGCAGCTTGGGGAAATCGACGTCCTCCTCCTGCTGGACATGCTCCGCGATCAGTTCTTTCAGTTGGATGACGCGCCGCCGCCACGCGGGATCGTCCTTCGGCATTTGTTCGAGGGCATATAGGTGCATCTTCATGTCGGCGTGCTCGCCGTAGAGGTGCCGGACGTCCGCCTCCTGATGCGCGTGGTCGTGCAGCAGGGGATAGACGACGTCCTCCTCGGCCATGGCGTGCGCGGCGAGGCGGCGCTTGAGGCGGAGCAGCAACTGCGTCCGCTGGAAGGTCTCGCCGGTGTGCGTCCGCTCCATCGCGTCGAGCAGCGCCAGGATGTGGCGGTGGTCGTCCATCAGGGCGTCGAACGGGTCGCGCGCCATCGTCGTCCCGGCGGCCTGGGCAACCACCGGCGGCAGCAGGCGACTGGCGAGGATCGCCACGGCGGCACCGCTGGCGAAGGCGATCAGACCGTTTGTGGACCAGAGGTCCCTTCCTCTCCTGCTCATGATGTCCGTGCCTCCTGGGTCCATGGGTGTGTCCGATGACCAACAGGGGCGGGACGGGGTCATTCCGCCGGAGAGGTCTTCGCCGGAACGTCCGCCGCCTCGCGGTGCGGGATGAGCCGCTCGGTCAGCCGCTGGAAGGCGACGAACAGGACCGGCACGAAGATGATGCCGGCCAGCGTCGCCGCGGTCATGCCGCTGAAGACCGTCGTACCGATGGAGCGTCGGCTGGCCGCTCCGGCGCCGGTGGCGACCAGCAGCGGCACCGCCCCCAGGACGAAGGCCAGCGCCGTCATCAGCACCGCGCGGAAGCGCTGGCGGGCGCCCATCACCGCGGATTCGACGATGGGGTGGCCGGCGGCGCGCTGCTCCCGCGCGAACTCGACGATCAGGATGGCGTTCTTGGCGGCGAGGCCGACCAGCAGGACGAGGCCGATCTGCGCGTAGACGTCGTTGGCGATGCCGGCGACGCTCAGGCCGATGCCGGCCCCCAGCACCGCGATGGCCACCGACAGCAGCACGGCCAGCGGGATCAGCCAATTCTCGTACTGCGCCACCAGGAACAGATAGCCGAACAGCACCGCCAGCCCGAAGATGATGATCGTCTGGTTGCCGATGCGGCTTTCCTGATAGGACAGGCCGGTCCATTCCGTGGCGTAGCCCGCCGGCAGGGTGCGGTCCGCCACCTCCTGCATCGCCGCCAGCGCTTGGCCGGAGCTGCCGCCGGGGGCCGGGTTGCCGTTGACCGAAGCGGAGAGGAACTGGTCGTAGCGGACGAGGCTGTCGGGGGCCAGCGTGTTGCGGATGGTCACGATGCTGCGCAGCGGCACCATGTCCCCCGAGGAACTCCGCACATAGAGCTGGTCGATGGCCGCCACCTCGTCCCGGTACTCCGCGGCGTCCTGCACCTGGACCTGGAAGACCCGGCCGTAGAGGTTGAAGTCGTTGACGTAGCGCGACCCGAGATGGGACTGCAGCGTGGTGAAGACGTCGCCCGGCGAGACGCCGAGCAGCGCCGCCTTGGTGCGGTCGAGGTCGACGAACAGGTGCGGCACGTCGGGGCTGAAGGTGCTGAAGACGGCCGACAGCCGCGCGTCCTGGTTGGCGGCGACCAGCAGGCCGCGCAGCACCGCGCCGAGCTGCTGCGCGGATTGCCCGCCCAACGCCTGCACCTGGAGCTGGAACCCGCCGGTGCTGCCGAGACCGGGGATTGAGGGTGGGTTGAAGGCGGCGATGGTCGCCTGCGGCACCGCGGCGAGCTGCGGCCTCAGCCGGCCCAGCAGCGCGTCCACCGTCTCGGCGGCCCCCCGCTCCCCCCAGGGCTTCAGCACGACGATCTGCAGGCCGACGTTGGAGGCCGCTCCGCTGAGGATGCTGTAGCCGGCGATGGAGATCACATGGGCCACACCCGGCGTCGCGCGCAGCCGCTCGGTGACGTCGGTCATCACCGCCTCCGTCCGGCTGAGCGACGCGGCACTCGGCAACTGGACATTGACGAAGAAATACCCCTGGTCCTCCGACGGCAGGAAGGCGGTGGGCAGGCTCCGCAGCAGCAGGAAGGCCCCGGCGGTCAGCAGGGCGAAGACGGCGATCCCGATCACCAGCTTGCGCGACAGCCAGCCGACGAGGCCGCCGTAGCGGTCGCGCACCCCGTCCAGCCCCCGGTTGAAGGCGGCCAGCGGGCGCCAGGGCGGGGTCGGCGGGCGCAGCAGCAGGCCGCACAGCGCCGGGGTCAGCGTCAGCGACACCATGCCGGAAATCAGGAAGGCGGTGGTGATGGTGACCGCGAACTGCCGGTAGAGCTGGCCGGTGATGCCGGGAAGGAAGGCCACCGGCACGAACACCGCGGCCAGCACCAGGGTGGAGGCGACGATGGCGCCGGTCACCTGCTCCATGGCGATGCGGCTGGCCGAGGGAGCGGGCTGGTCGGGATGCTCCTCCATGACGCGGCGGACGTTCTCGACCACCACGATGGCGTCGTCCACGACCAGCCCGATTGCCAGCACCAGCGCGAACAGCGTGATGGTGTTGGCGCTGTAGCCCAGCACCAGCAGCACGGCGAAGACACCGATGATCGACACCGGGATCGCCAGGGTCGGGATCATCGTCGCCCGCCAGTCCTGCAGGAAGACGTAGATGACCACCACCACCAGCAGGAAGGTGATGCCCAACGTCAGCACGATCTCCTCGATCGTCGCGCTGACGAAGCTGGTGGTGTCGAACACGACGGCGTAGTCCAGCCCCTCCGGGAAGCGGCCGGACAGCCGGTCCAGCTCCGCCCGCACCGCTTTGGCGACGTCCAGCGCGTTGGCGTCCGGCGACTGGTAGACGACCAGCGTCGCCGCCGGGTCGCCGTCCAGCTTGGCGGTGGAGCCGTAGCTCTGCGCCCCCAGTTCCACCCGCCCGATGTCGCCCAGCCGCACCACGCCGCCGTTCGGGTTGGTGCGCACGATGATGCCGGCGAACTGCTTGGGGTCGTCCAGCCGGCCGCGGGCCAGGATGGTCAATTGCTGCTGCTGGCCGTCGGGGACGGGAGGGGCGCCGATCTGCCCCGCCGAGGCCTGGAGATTCTGGTTCTGGATCGCCGCGACCACGTCCGCCGCGGTGATGCCCAGCGCCGTCATGCGGTTCGGGTCCATCCAGACGCGCATGGCGTAGGTCAGCGCGCCCATCACCTGCGCGTCGCCGACGCCGGGCACCCGCGCGATGGCGTCGCGCAGGTTGATGCTGGCGTAGTTGGAGATGAAGATCGGGTCGAACTGGCCGCCGGGGGAGAAGACGTTGACGGCCATCAGCATGTTGGACGACTGCTTGCGCACCGTGACGCCCTGGCGCGACACCTCCGTCGGCAGGGTCGGCGTGGCGAGCGACAGGCGGTTCTGGACGTTGATCTGGGCCAGATCCGGGTCGGTGCCCTGCGCGAAGGTGACCGACAGCGTGTAGGCGCCGGTGTCGGTGCTGGTCGAGGACATGTAGAGCATGCCCTCCACCCCGTTCACCTGCGCCTCGATCGGGGCGGCGACGCTGTCGGCGACGACCTGGGCGTTGGCGCCGGGATAGGTGGCGGAAACCTGCACCGAGGGCGGCGTGATCGGCGGGAACTGCGCCACCGGGATGGCCAGGATGGCCAGCGCGCCCGCGATGGTCACGACCAGCGCGATGACGATGGCGAGGTTCGGGCGCCGGATGAACAGGCCGGAGAACATGGGCGCTTATCCTCGCGGCTGTTCGGCGGTCTGGGGGGCCCGCTCGGGCTGCACGGCCATGCCGGGGCGGACCTTCTGGGCGCCGCCGACGATGACGGTCTCGCCGGCCTGGACGCCCTTGGGCACCGCGATCACCTGATCGAGCTGCGGTCCGGGCTCGATCGGGCGGCGCTGCGCCCGGTTCTGCTGGTCGAGCACCAGGACGTAGCTGCCCTGCTGGTCCTGCTGGATGGCCGACACCGGCACCACCGGCTGCCGCTCCGTCTGCGCCGGGCGGATCAGGACGGTCACATACTGGCCGGGCAGCAGAAACCCCTTGGGGTTCGCGAAGTCGGCGTAGACGGGGATGGTCCCGGTCTGCGGGTCGATGCGGTTGCTGGCGAAGGAGACCTTGCCCTTCTGCTCGTACTCGGAGCCGTCGGCCAGCCGCAGGGCCGGCACGAAACGGTTCACCGCGTCGGCCGAGGCGAGATCGGGGGCGGCGCGCTGGACCTCCAGGATGTCGCGGTCGCTGACCGAGAAGACGACGCGGATGGGGTCGAGCTGGACGACGGTGGCGAGCGGGCCGCTGGACGGGTTGACGAGGTCCCCCACCGTCATCGCGGTGGCGCCGATGCGCCCGTCGATGGGCGAAGAAATGCGCGTGTAGCCGAGGTTCAGCTCCGCCTGCCGCAGCTTGGCCTGCGTCTGCATGATGTCGGCGTCCGCCGTCTCCTGCGCCGCCTGGGCCTGATCGAGATCGGCCTGGGAGATGTTGCCGCGGGTCCGCAGTTCCTGGGCGCGCTGGAACGCGCGCTGGGCCTCGCGCAGGGTCGCCTGGGCGCGGGCGAGGTCGGCCTTGGCGCTGTCCACGGCGGCTTGGTAGGGGGCCTGCTCGATGACGTAGAGCAGGGTGTCCTTGGTGACGTTCTGGCCTTCCTGGAAGGCCACCTGCTCGACGAAGCCCTCGACGCGGGCGCGGGCCTCGAAGTCCTGGATCGCCTGGACGCGACCGATGAACGCGCTGGTCGGGGTGACGTCCCGTTCACGCACCACCTCGGTCATGACCGTGGGGGGCGGAGCGTTCGCAGGCTGCTGGGCCAGGACCGCGCCCAAAGGGAGCAGGACGAGCAGGCACGAGACGGCGAGGCCGTGGCGAAGGCGCAGCATCGAGAGTGCTCCCGTTCAACCGTGCCTTCTAAACAGGGCCGCGGCGATTGGGTTCAGCGATGCCGATGAAAAGTGGGTGCGAGGAAGGCGACCGGGCGCTGAAAACGCAAGGGGACCGCCCCACGGAGGGCGGTCCCCTTGCCATCAAACATTCCGGCAGGTCAGTGTCCGGTCAACGCGGAGCGATGACCATGACCATCATGCGCCCTTCCATCCGGGGCATCTGCTCGACCTTGGCGATGTCCTCGAACTGGTCGCGCACACGGATCAACACGTTCATGCCCAGATCCTGGTGCGCCATCTCGCGCCCGCGGAACCGCATGGTCATCTTGACCTTGTCGCCCTCTTCGAGGAAGCGCCGCGCCGCCCGCATCTTCACGTCGTAGTCGTGGTCATCGATGTTCGGCCGGAGCTTGAGCTCCTTGATCTCGATGATCTTCTGCTTCTTGCGGGCCTCGTTGGCCTTTTTCTGCTCCTCGAACCGGAACCGGCCGTAGTCGAGGATCTTGCAGACCGGCGGCTCCGCCTGGGGGGCCACCTCGACGAGGTCGAGTTCGGCCTCGACCGCAGCGTCGAAGGCGTCGCGCAGCGAGACCACGCCGATCATCTCACCGTTGGCACCAACGAGGCGCACCGTGCGTGCCGTGATTTCCCGATTGATGCGCGGGCCTTCGCGGACCGGGTCCGCATCGTAGAGTTTAGCTATGTCCTGTCTCCAACGGTCTGTCCGGCGAGGAACCGGAATGGATGCTGACGGCCCTGACGCCGTCCCTCAAATTAAGGCATCGGTGGCCACGGTCAATAGCCCTCGCGCTGCAAACGCTTGCGCAGCA
This sequence comes from Azospirillum sp. UENF 312511, assembly GCF_058780635.1. NCBI lineage: Bacteria > Pseudomonadati > Pseudomonadota > Alphaproteobacteria > Rhodospirillales > Azospirillaceae > Azospirillum > Azospirillum sp. UENF 312511. The sequence continues at coordinate 25,628 of NZ_JBSNCG010000004.1, forward strand.
GCTTTCGCCGCCGCCGGACCGATTCCGCCGCCTGCCGTGCCCGGCGCTCCGAGGGCTTTTCGTAACGCCGGTGCAGCTTCATCTCACGAAAAAGCCCTTCGCGCTGCATTTTTCTTTTCAGGACGCGCAGAGCGCCCCCCACATCGTTGTCGCGGACCTGAACGAGCATAAGGCGATCATCCTCCCAATTGCTTGTATGGAAAGGGTTTTTCGTCGAAAAGGCCGCTCAGCCCAAGGTGTCGAGAACGATCTGGCGGATCTCGCGCGGGGTGAGGCGGGGCCACCCCGGCGCCCACGCCGGCTCCACCGCGGGAACGGGGCGCTGATGCTGGGGTTGGGCGGCCTGGGCCGCCCCGGTCGTCGGAAGCTTGATGGTCATGAGAATCCCCTTGCCGATATGGACGAAGCCCGTCGGCCGTTGTTGTTATGTGTTGAAATCCGGGGTATGCGGCGCTCAAAGCGCCCGCAGGTCCCCGATCGACACCCTGTCCTCCCCGTCATCGGGAAGGCATCAAATGCACTTTGGGAGAAAGAGACCCAGAGCGGATGGCCGGAGCGGCAGACAACAGGCCCCGGAGCAATCTTGATCTGTCCCAGATGGGAGGGTCCGCCGGCTTTTACAAGCGAAGACTGAGCGGTAACGTTCGGATTTCCAAAAATGATTTGGGCACACACCCGATGCCGGGATCACATCAGGCGTGAACGGCGACGGGACGGTTCGCGTCGGCGGTGAACGGAACGCTGACCGTGGCGGTGCAGCCCGGCCGCGCGTCGAAGGTGATGGTGCCGCCGACCTGCCGGACCAGCGCATCGACCAGCGTCGTGCCGATTCCCCCCTTGGGCGGCATGTCCGGGCAGCCGATGCCGTCGTCGGCCACCGTCATCGTCAGACGGTCGCCCGCTTGCCGCAGCCGGACCGTCACCGTCCCGCCTCTCCCCTCCGGAAAGGCGTGCTTCAGCGCGTTGACGACCAGTTCGTTGGCGATCAGGCCGAGCGGTGTGGCGAGTTCGATGGAGCAGGACACATCGTCCGTGTCGGGGTGGATGGTGATCGCCTCGTTCGGGAGAAGCTCCTGAAGGGCGTCGCAGAGCTGGCGCAGGTGCGTTCCGAAATCGACGTTCATCAGGTCGCCGGAAGTGTAGAGCTGCTCGTGCAGGCGCCCCATCGAGGTGACGCGCCCGGCCAGCGCCTCGATGCGGCCCCGCGACAGGTCCCCCTTGGGCAGGCGGCGCATCTCCACCATCATCAAGCCGTAGATCACCTGCAGGTTGTTCTTCACGCGGTGGTGGACCTCGCGAAGCAGCACCGTCTTCTCGGCGACCGTGCCGCGGAGCCGCCGGTCCGCCTCCTGCAGGTCGCTGACGTAGGTGTGCAGCGCCCCGGACAGCGTCGCCGCCTCCGTGTAGCGGCCGGTCAGCGGCAGGACGGGCATCGCGCCGTCCGGCCCCGCGGCTTCGACGGCCCTGGACATGGCGCGCAGGGGCGCCGACAGCCACGTCGCCAGGACATGGCCGACGAGGACCGCCAGCAAGCTGGCGGCGATTCCCCAGGCGATCACCCGGTTCCGCAGTTCGGCGACCGGCGCCATCGCCTGATCGACCGGCTGGCGGAGCACGACGCTCCACCCCAGCCCGGGATAATCCCGGTAGCCCTTCGTCCGCGCCACGCTCGTCAGGAAGCGGCGCCCGTCCGGCCAGGATTCGACCCACGCGCGCCGCCCTGGCGCCGACGCGAAGGCCAGCGGCTTGCCCACCAGGGGTTTGGGCCCCAGAATCACCGTGCCGTCGGCGGAGAGGATCATCGCCTCGACCTCGGCGTCCTCGGAAATCTGGCCGAGCACGGAGCGTTCGACCTCCGACGCCCAGTCCCAGCTCAGATGGGCGGCGACGACGCCGGTCAGCGTCCCCTGCTCGTCGCGCACCGGCGCCGCCAGATCGACGAAACGCGGAACCTCCATCCGGTTGGCGTACAGAATCTTGGCCAGAACCACCGCGTCGTGCACGTCGCCGACATAGGGCCGGTCGAACCCCTGCTTCCACCATCCGCGCGCGCTCACGTCCATGCCTTCATAGACACGGCCCGTCGCCGCCTCCAGAAGGCCGGTCGGCCGGATGAAGCCGATCCAGGCATAGTCCGGATAGCTGTCCTGAAGCTTCTGGAGGACGGCGCGGCGCGAATCGCGGGAAGCGTCGGTCGCACGGATGGTTTCGAGGCTCGTCACGACGAGAAGATCGCGGTAGCGCTCGAACATGCCACGGTCGAGCTTGTCGGCGACCTGCCCGGCGTAGAGGTGCAGCTGCCCGCCGATCACGCGCTGGAGCCGTTCCCCGGCTTCGACCTGCAGAATCGCGGCAGTGCCGGCCGTGAAGGCCAGCCCGACACCCCCCAGGCACGCGATCAGCATCGTCCTCAGGCCGATTTTCAAGGTCGCGGGTCTTCCTTTGGTGAAGGCTTCGCCCGGCGGCGCCGTGCCGGTTCCCAGCAGGAAGAATGCACACATCCCCGCGGAGCGAACAAGGGCTAGAAGCCCCCCGAAATGGCCGGGGAAACAACCATAGCCCGTTCAGCTTTGTTTTTCATCGCGTCGCCGGTTACAATCGTACCTGGAGCTGGACCACATCGTCCCGCACCCAGGACTGTGTTTACTCTGTACGGTGAGCCGCCATGACCGAACCCCGCCACATCCTGCTGGTCGACGATGAAGCCATCGCGATCATGGCGCTGGAGCATGGCCTGATGGACGAAGGGTTCCGGGTCACCACGGCCTTCAATGGCCAGGAGGCCCTGAAGCTCTGGCAGGACGAGTCCTTCGACGCCCTGGTCACCGACCTCAGGATGCCGGTGATGGCCGGCGACGAGCTGATCCGCAACCTGCGGAGCGAAGAGCCCGGCCTGCCCGTGGTGGTGGTCAGCGGCTACGCCACCGGTGAGATTTCCGAAAAGCTGAAGGTGAGCTTTTCGGACCCCATCGCGATCATGCCCAAGCCGGTGCGCGTCGAGGAGATTTCGGACGCGCTGAAGCGGATGCTGGCGATCGCCCCCGGCGCCTGACCCCGGCGCGTCACGGCACCACCGAGGACCATGGACACCGTCACCCAAATGCTTCTCGGGGCCACGGTCGCGCAGGCCGGCTTCCGCCGCCGGCTGGGCCGCCGCGCGCTGGCCGTCGGCGCGGGCATCGCGCTGATCCCCGACCTGGACGTCGCCGCCGGCTGGATCGGCGGCCCCTTCGCCAACTGGGTCCATCACCGCGGTCTGACCCATTCGATCCTGTTCGGTCCGGTCGCCGGCCTGCTGCTCGGCTGGCTGGTCTGGCGCTGGCAGCGCCGGCGCCATGGTCCGGACAGCCCGTCGGGCGACGGCGAGGCGCGGCGCGCCTGGATCTGGCTGGCCATCCTGGCGCTGATGACCCACCCGGTGATCGACGTCTTCACGTCCTACGGCACGCAGTGGCTCTATCCGCTCACCACCACGCGCTTCGCGATCAACGCGATGCCGATCATCGACCCGATCTACAGCCTGATCCTGGTGGTCTCGCTGGTGGCCGGCATCGCGCTCCGCAAGCGGGCGGCCCTGGCGCAGGACATCGCGGGCGTGGCGCTGATCCTCGTGACGGCCTACACGCTCGGCGGCTGGGCCATCAACGACCGCGTCGAGGCGCTTGCTCGGGCGCAGACCGGCGGCACCGCCCAGGTGACGGCCTACCCGACCCTGTTCCAGCCAGTGCTGCGCCGGGTGGTGGCCGAAACCCCGGACGCGGTGCTGGTCGGTTTCCACTCCGTGCTGAGCGACGGGGAAATCCAGTGGGAGCGGTTCGAACGGCACCGCTCGCCGGCCATCGCGGCGGTCGCGGCGACTCCGGAGGCCGAGGTCTTCCGCTGGTTCTCGATGGACAATCTGATCTGGCGCCAACAGCCGCTGGATGCCGAGCGCACGCTGGTCCAGGCGCTCGACCATCGCTACGGCATGCCCGGCGTCTCGTCGCTCGGCTTCTGGGGCATCCGGGCGGTCGTCGATCCGGCGGGGAGGCTGGTCGGTCCGGTGGAGACCTTCCAGACCCCCCGGGACGCGTCGCGGGCGGCGTGGCAGGACCTGTGGGTCCGCATCGTCGGTACGGGTCCGGCGGACCGGACGGTCCGCGCAAACTAATGCCACCCCAACTGACGCCGTAGACCCTCACACCGCAAGCGCGACGCCGAGGTGCCGCTCCATGAGGGCGTGGTCGTCCCGCAGATCGGCGGCCGCCCCCTCATGCACCACCTGCCCGCGTTCGAGGATCACCGCGCTCTGCGCGAAGTCCAGGGCGCGGTCCACCTGCTGCTCCACCAGGATCAGGGTGACGGTCAGCTGCGCCAGCGCCTGCATCAGCTGGTCGCAGATCACCGGAGCCAGGCCCTCCAGCGGCTCATCCAGCAGCAGCACCGTCGGCCGGCCGAGCAGCGCGCGGGCGACCGACAGCATCTGCTGCTCGCCGCCGGAGAGCGCGCCCCCGCCGTTGCCCCGCCGCTCCTTCAGGCGGGGAAACAGCGCGTAGGCCTCCTCCAGGGCGGAGCGCGGCCGGCCCTTCAGCCCAGTGACCAGATTCTCCTCAACCGTCAGCGAGCGGAAGATGTCGCGGGTCTGCGGCACATAGCCCAACCCGGCCGCCGCCCGTGCGGAGGAGTTGAGGCCGCTCAGCTCGACGCCGTCCAGCCGGATGCTGCCGGCATGACGCGTCGTCTGCCCGACCAGGGTGGCCAGCGTCGTCGTCTTGCCCATGCCGTTGCGGCCCAGCAGGGCCAGCCGCCCGCCGGCCGGCACGGTGAAGGACAGCCCTTCGACGATGCGGGTCTCGCCATAGCCGGCGGTCAGGCCGGTGATCTCCAGCGTCCCTTCAGTGCGGCGCATTGGCCCGGCTCCCCAGATAGACCTCGCGGACGCGCGGGTCGGTGGTGATCTCCTGTGCCGTGCCGCTGCACAGCAGGCGTCCCTGCGCCAGAACGACGATGCGCTTGGCGAAGCGGAACACCAGATCCATGTCGTGCTCGATCATCAGCACGGCCAGATCGGGCGGGAGACGGTCCAGCGCGTCGAGGATGCGGTGGCTTTCCGAATGCGGCACGCCGGCCGCCGGCTCGTCGAGGATCAGGAGCTTGGGCTTCAGGGCGAGCGCCAGCGCGATCTCCAGAAGACGCTGCTGCCCGTAGGCCAGCGCCCCGACGGCGGTGTCCGCCACCGGGACCAGCCCCATGCCGTCGAGCAGGCCGGCCACCTCGTCGGCCAGACCCGGCGTGCGCCGGACCGAGGCGAAGAGGCGGAAGGTCTTCCGCTCGCGCTCCAGAACGGCCAGCTCCAGATGCTCGCGCACCGTCATCGACCGGAACAGCCGGGCCACCTGGAAGGAGCGGATCAGGCCGAGGCGCACCCGCGCCTGGGCCGACAGGCGGGTGACGTCCTGCCCGGCCAGCCGGATGGTGCCGGCGCTGGGCGCCAGCACGCCGGTCACCAGATTGACGAAGGTCGTCTTGCCCGCCCCGTTCGGCCCGATCAGCGCGCAGCGCTCGCCGGGATGAAGCGCCAGCGTGATGTCGGCCGACACCTGCAGCCCGTCGAAATTCTTGCTCAGCCCCTGGACGTCGAGAAGCGCGGTCATGCCCGGTTCCCCTTGATGAAACGGTCGGCGAGCGAGGCGATGCCCCCCGGCAGGAACAGCACGGTGCCCATCAGGAACAGGCCGATGAACAGCATCCAGTGGAAGGGGTCGATCGCGGCCATCACGTGATGGATGGTCATGAAGGCCACCGTGCCGATGATGGCGCCGACGAGCCGCCCGGCGCCGCCGAGCACCAGCATGACCAGCGCCTCCGCCGACCAGGAGAAGCTGACGCTGTCCAGCCCGACGATGCCGCTGGTCACCGCGGTCAGCGCCCCGGCCACACCGGCGAACACCCCGGCGACGGCGTAGAGCGTGACCAGATAGCGGCGCGGCGAACCGCCCAGGGCGGCGACGCGCAGCGGGTCCTCCTTCACCCCCCGGCAGGCCAGCCCGAAGGGCGAGCGGACGATGCGCCGCGCCACCAGGAAACCGACCAGAAGCACCGCCAGCGCGAACAGGTAGGACGTGCGCCCGAACATGTCGAAGCGGAACAGGCCGAACAGCGGGCTGGGCTCGATGCCCGACAGGCCGTCGCTGCCGCCGGTGAGGTCGCGCGCCTTGTTGACCACCTCCTGGACGATCTGCACCACGGCGATGGTCAGCATCAGCAGCGTCAGGCCGCGCGCGTGCAGGATCAGCGCGCCGGTGACCAGGGCGACCAGACCGCCGGCCAGACCGCCGACGGCGAGCAGGACGAGCGGGTCGCTCACCAGATGCACGGCGGCGATGCCGGCGGCGTAGGCCCCGGTGCCGAACATCGCCGCGTGCCCCAGCGTGGCGATGCCGCCGAAGCCGAGCACGAGGTCGAGCGACAGGACGTAGAGCGCCGTCGCGGCGATCCGCGTCATCAGGCCGAGATCGTTGGGAAACAGCCAGAAGGCGGCCAGCCCGGCGGCGGCGAGCAGCGGAAACGCGGCCCCGCCGAGCGCCCGGCGGAACCAGGGCTGGCGCGCGGAGACCTGCGGAGACGGATCGATGGCCACCGCGCCCGTGTGACGTCCGCTCATCAGGCCGCCCTCCCCTGGAAGAAGCCGTGCGGCCAGCGGAACAGGATCAGGATCAGCGCGGCGTAGAAGAAGAACTCGCCGAAGCTGGGGATCAGGTACTTGCCCGCCGTGTCGACGATGCCGAGCGCCAGGGCGGCGGCGGCCGAGCCGAGGATGTTGCCCGCCCCGCCGACGGCGACCACCGCCAGGAACAGGACGATGTAGCGGATGGCGTAATAGGGCTCCAGCGGCAGCAGCTCCGCCCCCAGCACACCGCCCAGCGCCGCCAGCCCGGTGCCCAGCGCGAAGGTCGCGGTGTAGAGGCGCTCCGTCCGGATGCCCAGCGCCGCGGCCATGTTCGGGTCGTCCACGGCGGCGCGCAGCTTGATGCCGAAATCGGTGCGCTCCAGCAGCCACCACAGGCCCAGCACGGTCGCCGCCCCCATGGCGATGACGAAGGCGCGGTGCACCGGGATGGACTTCGGCCCGATCGCCACGGTGCCGAGCAGCGCGTCCGGCAGCGGGATGCGCTTCAGCGTCGGGCCGAACAGGTAGTTGATCCCGGCGACGATGACGAAGGTCAGGCCGATGGTCAGCAGCACCTGGGCCAGCTCGTTGGCCGAGCCGTAGATGCGCCGGTACAGCAGCTTCTCCAGCGGCAGCGTGGCGAGCACGGTGAACAGGATCGCCGCCACCAGACCCACGGCGTAGGGCAGGCCCAGCCCCTGCGCGGCGTAGGAGGCGACGTAGCCGGCGACCATGGCGAAGGCGCCGTGTGCGAGGTTGACCACGCGCATCAGGCCGAGCGTGACCGACAGGCCGACCGAGATGATGAACAGGATCATCCCGTAGGCGACCCCGTCCACCACGATGCCGAAAAGCGTTTCCATCAGGAACTCCAGCACGGACAGGCCCCTTCCCTTGGAGGAAGGGGCCGTCGATGGACCTTACTTGCCGGCCTTGAAGCCGTAATCGGGCTGGTCGGGGAACCCGGCGACCTCGGTGTTCTGCAGCCGGCCGTCCTTGCGCTCGGTCACGCGCAGGTAGATGGTTTGGGTGATGTGGCGGGACTCGGGATCGATCCGCACCGGCCCGCGCGGGCTTTCCCAGGCCATGCCCTTGACCGCCTCCACCGCCTTCGCTCCGTCGCTCTTGCCGTCGGTCGCCTCGACCATGCGGTAGATGACGTGCGCGCCGTCATAAGCGCCGACCGAGGTGAAGGTGACGATGTCGGACGAGCCGAACAGCTCCTTGTGCTTGGCGAGGAATTGGCGGTTCAGGTCGGACTCGTGGGCTTGGCTGTAGTTGAAGGTCGTGGTGATGCCGACCGCCGCGTCGCCGAGCACCGGCAGGTCCGGTTCCTGCGTGATGTCGCCGGGGCCGAAGAACTTGATTCCCGCGGCCTTCAGGCCGGTATCGCTGAACGCCCGGGCGAAGCCCAGCGTCGTCGGGCCGGCGGGCAGGAAGGCGTAGATCGCCTCCGCCCCGGAATCCTTGATGCGCTGCATGAAGGGGGCGAAGTCGGTGGACTTCAGCGGCATGCGGATGCTGTCGACCACCTTGCCGCCGGACTTCTCGAAGGTCTGCTTGAAGGCGGTCTCGCCGTCGATGCCGGGGCCGTAGTCGCTGACCGCGGTGGCCACCTTGCGGATGCCCTGCTTGGCGACATGCTCGGCCAGCGGCACGGTGTTCTGCCACAGGGTGAAGGAGGTGCGGACGTAGCGCGGCGACTTCTCGGTGATGGCCGAGGTCGCGGCGTTGAAGATCACGCAGGGGATGTTCGCCTCGTCGATCAGCGGGGCGACCGCCAGCGCGTCCGGCGTGAAGAAGAAGCCGGCGAGGTAGCCGACCTTCTCCTTGACCACCAGTTCCTGGGCCAGGGCCTTGCTCTGCGCCGGGTTGGCCTGGTCGAGGTCCTTGTAGACGAACTCCACCGTGTTGCCGGCGACCGTCTTGCCATGCTGGGCCTGATAGACCTCGATGGCCTGCTTGAAGGTCTGGCCGACCGTGGCGAAGGGGCCGGAGAACGGCGCGATCACCCCGACCTTGATCGTGTCGGCCCAAGCCGAACTGGTGCCGAAGGCGCACAGGAAAGCCGTGCCCAGCAGGGCCTTGCGAAATGTTCCGGACATGTTTCCTCCTCGTTTTGAAAGCCCCCGTGCTTTTTCGTCGTTGATTGGGGGGCGTTGCTCTGGGGCGTCTTGGCGTTCGCCGGGGCCGGACGCGCAGGCCGCCGATACCGTCACCACAGCAGGGATATCAGTGATCGCAGCGCTGCGCTCATTCGTTGGACGAAGGCCCCATTCGTTTTTTGAATAACGTCCGGGGCGCCATTGCAATGCAGCATGGGCATCTGCACCGATGACCGACGGTGCCAAGCCGCAAAGCCTAGGGATTGTCTATAGTAAAACTCAATGCCCCAGGGCTTCGACGGTCCGGCCCGTGCCGCTCGACCGGTCCTCGGGATGGACGAACTGCTTGACCAGCAGGGCCAGGGCGGCGACCAGACCCGGAACGGCGACGATGGCGAAGATGCTGGTGAAGTCGAGCTCCCGGCGGGCCAGCTCGGCCACCAGGAACGAGCCGCCGATCCCGCCGAAGCGGCCCAGCCCAAGCATCCAGGCCACGCCGGTGGCCCGCCCGTGGGTCGGGTAGAAGCTGGCGGCCAGCGACGGCAGCGAGGTCTGGGCGGTGTTCATGATGGTGCCCGCCGCGAAGACCGTGACCACCAGAAGCCCGACGTTCCCGGCGACCTGTCCGATGGCGTAGACGGCGCCGTAGGTCAGCACGAAACCGAAGGCGATGATCCGGTTGGCGTTGAAGCGGTCCATCAGCCAGCCCGACAGCACGGCCCCGACACCGCCCAGCGGGAACAGCGCGGCGATCAGCGCGGCGTCGCGCGGCGCCAGCCCGGCGTCCTTGAACAGGATCGGCATCCAGTTGATCAGCGCGTAGAAGATCACCAGCCCCATGAAATAGGCGACCCACAGCATCACCGAGCCAACCAGATAGCCGCGGGACAGCACGACCGCGATGCCGTTCCGCGTCTTGGTCGCCGGAGCCTTCTCGGTCATCACGAAGCCGGACGCCCCGGCCGCCGTCTCGGAGATGCGGCGCAGCACGGCGCGGATGCGCTCCACCGGGTGATTGTGGGCGACCATGTAGCGGACCGATTCCGGCAGCAGGACCAGCAGCACCGCCGCCAGGACCAGCGGCGCGATCCCGCCCAGCACCAGCACGCTGCGCCAGCCCCACAGCGGGATCATCCAGGCGGCGAGGAAGCCGCCGAAGGCCGCGCCGAGCGGGAAGCCGCAGAACATGGCGTTGGTGACCATGGCCCGCCGCCCCTCGGGGCAATACTCGCTCATCAGCGTGACGGCGTTGGGCATCGCCGCCCCCAGCCCGAGGCCGGTGACGAAGCGCAGCATGACGAGCTGGTCCAGGTTGCCCGAGAAGGCGGAGGCCAGACAGGCAGCGCCGATGACCAGCACCGAGCCGATCAGGATCGCCTTGCGGCCGAAGCGGTCGGCCAAGGGCCCGGCGGACAGGGCGCCGAAGGCCAGCCCGAACAGCGCCGCGCTCAGCACCGGCGCCAGCGCCGGCCGCGCGATGCCCCACTCCGTCGTCAGCGACGGGGCGATGTAGCCGATGGCCGCCGTGTCGAAGCCGTCCAGAAGGACGATGAAGAAGCACAGCGCGAACACCAGCCACTGGTATCGCGAGAAAGGATGCTCGTTGAGAAAGGCTTGGACGTCGACGCTGCGCGCGGTTGGCATGGGTTTCCTCCTCGGGGGACTCGTCACGGGGCGTTTTTTGTTTTGCGTCCCGTCTTTTGTTTTTTGGGAATTGCGGCCCCAAGCAACCATAAGTGCTGGGGCCGTGGGGCTGGCGACGCGTTCCCCGGTCAGGTGTTCAGCGATTTTTCCAGCCGGTCGAGCGTCCGCATGGCCGGCAGGCACTGCGCCACGCTGGCGTTGGGTTCGCGCCCGTCGCGGATGGCGGCGAAGAACTCGCGGTCGATCAGCTCGATGCCGTTGGTCGACACGGTGAGGCCGCTGAGGTCGATCTTGTTATCCTTGCCGTCGTACAGATCGTCGTAGCGGGCGATGTAGGTGCCGTTGTCGCAGATGTAGCGGAAGAAGGTGCCCAGCGGCCCGTCGTTGTTGAAGGACAGCGACAGGGTGCAGATCGCCCCGGACGGCACCTTCATGCCGATGCTCATGTCCATGGCGATGCCCAGCTGCGGGTGAGTCGGCCCCTGCAGGGCGTGCACCTGGCTGGCGACCTCGCCGGTCTGGTACTGGAACAGGTCCACCGTGTGGCAGGCGTGGTGCCACAGCAGATGGTCGGTCCAGGTCCGCGGCTTGCCCAGCGCGTTCATGTTGGAGCGGCGGAAGAAGTAGGTCTGCACGTCCATCTGCTGGATCGTCAACTCCCCCGCCTGGACCCGGTTGCGGATCCACTGGTGGCTGGGGTTGAAGCGCCGCGTGTGCCCGGCCATGGCGACCAGCCCGCTGGCCCGCTGCGCCGCAACCAGCCGCTCCGCGTCGGCCAGACTGTCGGCCATGGGGATTTCCACCAGCACATGCTTGCCGGCCTCCAGGCACTGGATCGCCTGCGCGGCGTGCACCGGCGTCGGGGTGGCGAGGATCACCGCCTCCACGTCGGTCCGCTCCAGGCTCTCGGCCAGATCCTTGGTCCAATGCGGAATGCCGCGCGCCTTGGCGAAGCCCTCGATGTCGTCCGGCTCGCCGCCGACCACCGACACCACCTCGATGCCGTCGATGGCGGCGACCGCCTCCAGATGCTTCACGCCGAAGGCGCCCGCGGCCCCCGCCACACAAATCCTCATCGCGTCCTCTCCCGAAATCCTTTGTCCGGGCCGGGGAGCGTCCCGCAACGGCGGGTCCGGCTCCTCACCCCTTAATCCCTCATGATCGAATGGGTATCATCCCGCCCGCCGCCGAGGAAATTCGTTCGTCGAAGAGCCCATTTGTTTTTTGAATAGCGGAGAGGCCGACCAGCGTGGAAGGAGCCCCGTCGAGGCGGCTGCAAGGCAGCCCTTTCCTTACCCGTCAACGCGCCTTTCAGCACAGCCCCGTATGTTGCATCCCCATGATTCGACATGAGATTACGCTTGGCGCGACATCTTCGCATCGACGCCGGAGGCTTCCTTCCGCCGCCCCTTCCCTGGCGAGGCCCAACGAAAAGACGCGCCTATAGCAAAACCAAATGATCATGATGGGAGTTCGAAATAGGATTTGCCACCGGACCGGCGGATGATGGGCCATCGGAATCGGACTGCCCACAACAAGGCTGCCCACCACCAGACTGCCCATGCGGGGGAGCGGACATTCATGGCACAGAACAAAAGAGCGCTGGTTCTCAGCGCCCACTCGGCGGACTTCGTGTGGCGCGCCGGCGGCGCCATCGCGCTGCATCAGAAGAAGGGTTACGAGGTCACCATCGTCTGCCTGTCCTACGGCGAGCGCGGCGAGTCCGCCAAGCTGTGGAAGCAGGACGGCTGCACGCTGGACCACGTGAAGACGGAGCGCCGCAAGGAGGCCGAGGCCGCCGCCAAGGCACTGAACGCCCACGACATCCAGTTCTTCGACCTCGGCGACTACCCGCTGGAGATCGACCGCGAGGCCAAGTTCCGTCTGGTCGACGTGATCCGCAAGGTGCAGCCGGCCTTCCTGATGAGCCACTCGCATTACGATCCCTACAACACCGACCATTCCTACGCGACCAAGGTCCTGATGGAATGCCGGATGATCGCCCAGGCCTGGGGCCACAATCCGGGTCAGAAGGTGCTCGGCGCGCCGCAGCTCTACCTGTTCGAGCCGCACCAGACCGAGCAGATGGGCTGGAAGCCGGACGTCTTCCTCGACATCACCGAGGTGTGGGACAACAAGCGCGCCGCCATCGAATGCATGGCCGGGCAGGAGCATCTCTGGGATTATTACACCAACCTGGCGCAGAACCGCGGCAACCACTTCCGCCGCAACTCCGGCGGGCAGGCCGGCGGGCGCAACGCCCGCTACGCCGAGGGCTTCCAGTCGGTCTATCCCCGCACCGTGGATGAGCTGTGATGAACGTCGTCGTCCAAACCATCGAGCGGGCCGACCCGGCGGTGATCGCCGGTCTGGCCGAATGCGGCGTCGCCACCGTGCACGAGGCGCAGGGCCGCAAGGGCCTGCTGGCCTCCGCCCTGCGCCCGATCTATCCGGGCGCCCAGCTCGCCGCCTCGGCGGTGACCGTCCTCGCCCCGCCGGCCGACAACTGGATGCTCCACGTCGCCATCGAGCAGGTGACGCCGGGCGACATCCTGGTGCTCGCCACCACCTCACCATCGGACGCCGGCTATTTCGGCGACCTGCTGGCGACCTCGGCCCAGGCGCGCGGCTGCGCCGGTCTGGTCATCGACGCCGGGGTGCGCGACGTCCGGACGCTGACCGACATGGGCTTCCCGGTCTGGTCCCGCGCGGTCTGCGCGCAGGGCACGGTCAAGGAGACGCTGGGTTCGGTCAACGTGCCGGTGGTCTGCGCGGGCGCACTGGTGAATCCCGGCGACGTGATCGTCGCGGACGACGACGGCGTCTGCGTGGTCCGCCGCGAGGAGGCCGCCGGCGTGCTGGCGAAGGCGCAGGACCGGCTGGCGAAGGAGGAGGAGAAGCGGGCGCGGCTCGCCGCCGGCGAACTCGGCCTCGACATCTACGGCATGCGCGGCCCGCTCGCCGCGAAGGGGCTGCGCTATGTCTGACGGCGTGCGCTGCCTGTGGATGCGCGGCGGGACCTCCAAGGGCGGGTATTTCCTGGCCGACGACCTGCCGCCCGGCACGGCGGCGCGCGACGCCTTCCTGCTGCGGGTGATGGGCTCGCCCGACCCGCGCCAGATCGACGGGATGGGCGGCGCCGACCCGCTGACCTCCAAGGTGGCGGTGGTGCGCCGGTCGGAACGGCCGGGCGTGGACGTGGACTACCTGTTCCTTCAGGTGTTTGTGGACAAGGCCATCGTCACCGATGCCCAGAACTGCGGCAACATCCTGGCCGGCGTCGGCCCCTTCGCCATCGAGCGCGGCCTCGTCCCCGCCCGCGACGGCGTGACGCCGGTGACCATCCACATGGAGAACACCGGGCAGGTGGCGGTGGCCGCCGTGCCGACGCCAGGCGGGACGGTCACCTACCGGGGCGAGGCGCGCATCGACGGCGTGCCCGGCACGGCGGCGGCGATCCCCATCGAATTCCGCGATACCGCCGGCTCCTCCTGCGGGGCGCTGCTGCCGACGGGCAACGTCGTGGACGTCATCGACGGGGTTCCGGTCACCTGCATCGACAACGGCATGCCGGTGGTGGTGCTGCGCGCCGCCGACCTCGGGGTGCGCGGCGACGAGACGCGGGAGGACCTCGACGCCGACGCGGCGTTGAAGGCGCGGCTGGAATCGATCCGGCTGCAGGCCGGGCCGCGGATGAACCTGGGCGACGTAACGGACAAGTCGGTGCCGAAGATGACCCTGGTCAGCGCTCCGGCCAACGGCGGGGCGATCTCCACCCGGACCTTCATCCCGCACCGCTGCCACGCCTCCATCGGCGTGCTCGGCGCGGTCAGCGTCGCCACCGCCTGCGCGCTGGAGGGCTCCCCCGCCGCGTCGCTCGCCGTGGTCCCCGACGGCGCCACCCGGACGCTGAGCGTCGAGCACCCGACCGGCGAGATGACCGTGGTCCTCGACCTGGACGGGGCTGGAACGGTGACCCGCGCCGCCCTGCTGCGCACCGCCCGCAAGCTGTTCGACGGCACCGTCTACGCCGACTGATCATTTTCCCCGAAGGGAGCCTTCCCATGGACGCCAACTACCGTCCCTTCCACCCGAACCCGAGCAAGCCGGCCTACACGCCGCCGCCCGGCGCGGTGGACGCCCACTGCCACGTCTTCGGTCCGGCCGACCGCTTCCCCTACGCGCCGGAGCGCAAATACACCCCCTGCGACGCGCCGAAGGAAAAACTGTTCGCCCTGCGCGACGATCTGGGCTTCGCGCGCAACGTCATCGTCCAGGCGACCTGCCACGGCAAGGACAACCGGGCGCTGGTCGACGCGCTGAAGGCCTCCAACGGGCTGGCGCGCGGCGTCGCCTCGGTCGGCCCGTCGATCACCGAAGGCGAGCTGGCCGAGTTGCACGAGGCCGGGGTGCGCGGGGTGCGCTTCAACTTCGTCAAGCGTCTGGTGGACGCTACGCCCAAGGAGGTCTTCCTCGGCATCGCCGACAAGATCGCCAGGTTCGGCTGGCACATCGTGGTCTATTTCGAGGCGCCGGATCTGGACGACCTCACGCCCTTCCTGCGCGAGCTGCCCACCACCATCGTCGTGGACCATATGGGCCGCCCGGACATCGCCAAGGGCGTGGACCACCCCCAGTTCCAGAAATTCGTCGCCCTGATGGCCGAGAACCCCAAGGTCTGGAGCAAGGTGAGCTGCCCCGAGCGGCTGAGCGTCCAGGGTCCGCCCTCCTACGACGACGTGGTGCCCTTCGCCCGCCTGCTGGTCGACCGCTTCACTGACCGCGTGCTGTGGGGCACCGACTGGCCGCACCCGAACATGACCTCGCACATGCCCGACGACGGCCATCTGGTCGACGTCATCCCCCGCATCGCCACCGACGAGGCCAAGCGGACGGCGCTTCTCGTCGACAACCCGATGCGGCTTTACTGGTCCGAATAAGCCCAAAAACGAGTGACAGAAACGAAAAGGAGGAAACACCCGTGACCGCACCCCACGAGCCGATCCCCGGCACCACCATCTTCGACGGCCGGATGGCCATGAAGGGCTATCCGCTCAACAAGATGTGCTACTCGTTCAACGAGGCGGCGGCCCGGCAGGAGTTCCTGGCCGACGAGGACGCCTACTGCGCCAAGTTCGGCCTGACCGACGAGCAGAAGACGGCGATCAAGGAGCGCAACGCGCTGGCCCTGCTGGCGGCCGGCGGCAACATCTACTACCTCGCCAAGTTCATCGGCATGCTCGGCCTGAATGTCCAGGACATCGGCGCGCAGCAGACCGGCATGACGGTCGAGGAATTCAAGGCGAAGCTCAAGGCGGCGGGGAACTGAGACCATGGCCAAGATCGTCGGTGGCGTCACCACCTCCCACATTCCCGCGATCGGCAACGCCATCGCCAACGAGCTGTTCGAGGACCCCTATTGGAAGCCGTTCTTCGACGGCTATCCCAAGGCCCGCGAGTGGCTGGCCGAGGTCAAGCCGGACGTGGCGATCGTGGTCTACAACGACCACGGGCTGAACTTCTTCCTCGACAAGATGCCGACCTTCTCCATCGGCGCGGCTCCCGAGTACCAGAACAAGGACGAGGGCTGGGGCCTGAAGCCGCTGCCGCCCTACCCCGGCGACCCGGAGCTGTCCTGGCACATCATCGAATCGCTGGTGAACGACGAGTTCGACATCTGCTCCTGCCAGGAGATGGCGGTGGACCACGGCTTCACCGTGCCGATGGCCCTGCTGTGGCCCGACCAGACCCGGCGGCCCGTCCGCACCATCCCGGTGGCGGTCAACACGGTGCAGCACCCGCTGCCGACCCCGGCGCGCTGCCTGAAGCTGGGCGAGGCCATCGGCCGCGCGGTGGCGTCCTACCCCAAGGACCTGAAGGTGGTCGTGCTGGGCACCGGCGGCCTGTCGCACCAGCTCGACGGCGAGCGGGCGGGCTTCATCAACAAGGACTTCGACCTGATGTGCCTTGAGAAGATCGTCGACGAGCCCGAGGCGTTGGCGAAATACTCCATCCACGATCTGGTCCGGCTGGCCGGCGCCCAGGGGGCGGAGCTGATCCTCTGGCTGATCATGCGCGGCGCACTGGGCCGGAAGGTCTCGAAGGTCCACAGCAACTACCACATCCCGATCTCCAACACCGGGGCCGGCCTGCTGGTCCTGGAGAGCGCGGCCTGATCGGGCCACCGCCGCCGTTGGTCCCCGTCCGCCGCCGCGTTCCCCGGCGGGCGGGGATCATGCAGAACAGGCCGGTGCAGCGCGCGCTGCACCGGCCTGTTTCTTTGCGTCACGATCCAACGATCACCGCGTCCCAACGATCACCGCGTCAGGGACGCCAACGGAAAGCCCTCGTCGGCCGCTTGGTCCGGCGTCAGCACGGCCTTGCGATCCAGCAGCTTGCGGCCGACCATGTGGTCGGCCGGGCGATTGACGGAGTCGATGGCGACCAGGGCGCCCTCACGGAAATAAAAGGCGGAGAAGCGACGGTCCTCCGGCGCGCCGCGCAGCACCATCCGGTCGTGATCGGCGGCCAGGCCGACGATCTGCAGCTTCACGTCATACTGATCGGACCAGAACCAGGGCGCCGCCGTGACGGGACGCTCCCGCCCCAGCAGCGCGGCGGCCGCCGACTTGCCCTGCTCGACGGCGTTCTGGACCGACTCCAGCCGCAGCAGGGTCCCCGCGCCGGTGCGCCGGGCCGTGCAGTCGCCGACCGCGACGATGGCCGGATCGTCGGTGCGGGCGCCGTCGTCCACCAGAACGCCGCCGTCGCACGCCAGCCCGCAGGCTTCGGCCAGCGCCGTGTCGGGGACGATTCCGACGCCGACGACCACCAGATCCGCCGGGTGCGAACGCCCGTCGGCGGTGCGCACGGCGGTGACGCGGCCCCCCTGCCCGTCCAGCGCGACCACCTTGGCCCCCAACTCGACCGTCACGCCCTGCCCGCGGTGCAGGTCGGCGTAGAAGCCCGCCAGGAACGGCGTCGCCGAGCGGGCGAGCAGACGCTCAGCCGCCTCCAAGATGGTCACCTCCAGGCCGCGCTTGCGCGCCGCCGCCGCGACCTCCAGTCCGATGTAGCCGCCGCCGATCACCACCACCCGCGCCGCCCGGTCGAGCGCCGCACGAATCCGCCGGGCGTCGTCCAGCGACCGCAGGCCGAGGACGCCGTCCAACTCATCGCCAGTGATCGGCAGACGGCGCACCCGCGCGCCGGTGGCCAGCGCCAGCCCGCGATAGTCCAGGCGGCGCCCGTCCTCCAGGCGCACGCGGCGGGCGGAGCGGTCGATGGCGGCGACGCGCGTGCCGGTCAGCAGGGCGATGCGCTGCCGTTCGAAGAACTCGGCGCCGCGGATGGCGAGTTGCGCCTCCTCCATCGTGCCGGCAAGAATCGCCTTGGACAGCGGCGGCCGGTGATAGGGGGCCGAAGCCTCCTCCCCGATCAGTGTGATGGGACCGTCGTAGCCCTCGGCGCGCAGGGATTCGGCGACCTGCAAGCCGCCCTGCCCCGCCCCGACGATGATCATTCCCGCTTCGACCATTCCCGCTTCCGCTTGCGCCGGGCCGCCCATCAGCTCTGGGCCTCCGGCAGGCGCACCACCATGCCGTCCAGCGCGTCGCTCACCCGGATCTGGCAGGACAGGCGGCTGTTGCTGCGGCGCTCCGACGCCGTGCAGTCGAGCATCTCCTCCTCCGTCTCGCTGGGCGGCGGCAGGGAGTCGACGAGCGCCTCGTCCACGTAGCAGTGGCAGGTCGCGCAGGCGCAGGAGCCGCCGCACTCGCCCTCGATGCCGGCGACGCCGCTTTGCACCGCGCCCTGCATCAGGGTCCAACCCGTCGGGATGTCCACGACCTGCTCCAGGCCGTCGTGCTCGATGAAGGTGACCTTCGCCATGACCGAAAAATCCTTTGGAAAAGCGTGTTCTGCGAAAACCGTGTTCTGCGTCGTGGCGCGGCCGGAGCCTCCCCCGGCCGCGCCGTCGTCCCCGCGATCAGCCGACCGCCAGTTCGAGGCGGGTCGGGCTGCGGAAGGTGGTGGAGGGCATCCAGGGAAGCTGGTCCTGCACCCGGACGAACTCCGGCACACGCTTCAGGAACTCCTCGCAGGCGACGCGGGCGGCCAGACGGGCGAAGGCGGTGCCGAGGCAGGCGTGGACGCCGCCGCCGAATCCCAGATGCCCCTTCGGCTTGCGGTCGATGTCGTAGAGATGGGCGTTGGCGAAGCGCCGCTCGTCGCGGTTCCCCGACCCGTAGGCGAGGCAGACGAAATCACCGGCGCGCATCGTCTGGCCGTGCAGCGCAACGTCCTTCTGCAGGCAGCGGCGGAAGCGCTGGGCCGAGGTGTTGAAGCGCAGCGATTCCTCGATGGCGTCGGGGATCAGCGCCGGGTTGGCGGCGAGCCGGCGGCGCGCGTCGGCGTGGTCGGCGAGGTTCAGGGCGAACATCGCGAGGAAGCCCGACAGGGATTCGATGCCGGCCATGATCAGCGTGGTGATGGTCATCTGCACCTCGCGGTCGGCCAGCTTCTCGCCGGCGACCTCGGCCTGGATCAGCGCGGTGATCAGATCGTCGCCGGGCTCGCGCTTGCGCAGCTCGACCAGCTCCTTGGCGTATTCGCTCATCCACTGGAAGGCGGCGAGATGCTCCGGCCCCTTCTGCCGGGTGCGGGGATCGGACTGCACCATCAGCACGGCCTTATCGCGCACCATCCGCTCGTTCTCGCGCGGCAGGTTGAACAGGCCGAACAGCACGTCCACCGTGACCTTGCTGGAGACGTCGCTGACGAAGTCGAAGGTCCTCTCCCCTTGAACGGCATCGAGCGCCCGGTTGGCCGAGGCGCGCACCGGCTCGGTCAGCCCCTCCACCGCCTTCTTGGTGAAGGCGAACTGGACGATGCTGCGCAGGCGGTCGTGGCGGGGCGGATCGGTGGTGCCCAGCGTGTTGCCGGCGCGGTTGGGCATCTCGTCCATCAGATTGCCCTTGGCCGAAGAATAGGTTTCCCAGTCGTTCAGCGCGGTGACGATGTCGTCGTAGCGCGACAGCACCCACATGTTGGCTTCCTCGCTCCAGAAGCAGGGATGCTCGTCACGCAAGGTCTTGTAGAAAGGAAACGGGTCGGCATCGACGGCCGGTGAGTAGGGATCGAAGCGAAACATCGGGCGCACTCCTCCGACACCCGCGGCGGCGGGCGGCCAATTGGCAGTTTTTGGTTTGGATTGACGCGAACCGTTCTGGTCGCGAACAATTGCATCCTAGACGGATTCGCCTTCGCGGCGGAATGGACGAAGCGGAAGGAAAATTGTACTTTTCCGACAAACGAAGGCGCGGGGGAGGACGGCATGGAAAAGGATGCGGAGGGGCTGGCGCAGACGCCTTCCGGAATGGTCCCGCTGTTCGCCCTCTACGGCGAGGAGGCCCGGCTCACCGACGCCGAATTCATCCACATCGAGGACATCGAAAGCCGCAGCCGCCTCTACGATTGGGGCATCGGCTCCCACACCCACCGCGGGCTGTTCCAGCTGGTGGCGGTGCTCGACGGCGGGGGGCGCGTGCAGATCGACGACCGGGTGGCGGAGGTCGCCGCCCCCTGCGTGATCGTCGTTCCCCCGGCGGTGGTGCATTCCTTCCAGTTCCGGCCGGGCAGCCACGGCTATGTGCTGACGGTGGCCGAGGTGATGCTGTTCGACGGGGCCAGCGCGCAGAGCCGGCCGCTGTTCGAGGCGCTGTTCCTGCGCCCCTGCCTGATCGATTTCACCGACGCCCCGGCGGCGGCGGCGCGCGTCTCAACGCTGCTCGATCAATTGATGACGGAGTTCCGCTGGCCGCAGCTCGGCCGGTCGGCGATGTGCGAGTGGCTGCTGCGCGGCGTCCTGCTGCTGCTGGAGCGCCAGCGCGCGGCGGCGGCGGGCGCCGACCCGGCGGAGCGCGTGCGCACCGCGCTGTTCGCCCGCTTCCGCGCGCTGGTCGAGGACCATTTCACCGAACATTGGACGATCCCGCGCTACGCGGACGCGCTGGGGATCACGGAATCGCGGCTGAACCGCCTGTGCCGGCATCTCGCCGGCCGCTCCGCCTTCGAGGTGGTGCAGGACCGCCTGCTGCTCGAAGCGAAGCGCCGTCTGGTCTACATCGCCGCACCGGTGGCGATGATCGCCTATGAGCTGGGCTTCCAGGACCCCGGCTACTTCAACCGCGTCTTCAAGAAGCTGACCGGGAAGACGCCGGCCGCCTTCCGGCGCGAGGCGCGGGCCGGGTAGTACAGGCTGTTTCTCAGCGCCCCACCGGGTCGAGCCGCGTCAGAATGGCGTCGGCGAGCGCCCGGTAATCGCTCTCGCCGATGGCGCGGGCATCCAGCTTGAGGTCGCCGACGCGCTGCTGCCAGTCGACGGCGGCGCGGGCCATGCCGCCGGCCAAACCCAGCTCATCGACGGTGCGCGCGACCTCGCGCATCTCGGCGGCGCGGCGGACGCCGTGGGTCATGACGCGCTCCTGCATGTAGGCGGCGCGCTCCTTGAAGCCGAAACCGGGATAGGTGACGTCCAGGGAGTCCAGCACCACCTCGTCCACCCCGGCCTTGCGCCCGGCCAGAACGCATTCGAGGAACAGCGCCTCCAGCCCCTTCATCATGACGCTGCGGATCATCTTGATCGAGGAGGCGGTGCCGACCGGTCCCGGCACCTCCCGGGCGCTCATCTCCAGGGCCGACAGGGCAGCCAGAGCCTCGGCGGCGTGCGGACCGGCGACCAGCAGCGGCGTCTTGTGGAGTTTCGGATGGACCGGCGCCATCACCGCCAGATCGACGTAGCGCCCGCCCGCCGCCTCGACCGCCTGCGCCGATTCCCGCTTGGTGCCGGGCGCGCAGGAGTTGCCGTCGAAGAACAGCGCGCCGGGCGCGAGATGGGCGGCGGCGTTGCGGGCGGCGGCCTGCGCCTGATCGGCGGTGACCAACGAAAAGACCAGCGCGGCCCCGGCCAAGGCGTCCTCCGCCCGCTCGGCGCCGGTCACACCCGCCGCCACATAGTCCGCCCATTTGCGGGCGCGCACCACCGCGTCGGCGGACCCGGTCTTGACGTCGAAGGCGGCGACCGTGTCGGCCAGCCCGGCGCCCCGCCAGCCGGAGCAGAAGGCCGACGCCGCCTCCCCGAATCCAATGAAGGCCACCTTGGCCGTCCGCCGATCCTGCACCGTCATCGCCGCCTCCGTCCGTGCGCCGGGAGTCCACCTCCCCTCGACTGGGCATGGCTAACACGCCGACACACCCCCGGCGTCATTCAATGACGGACCATCCTATCCAATTTTTGAATAGCGTCTCGATGGTGTTTTGAATGGCCGGTCACGGGCGGGGGACCGGCGAGACGGCCTGCGTCCCGGCCGCGCGCAGCAGGTCGAGGAAATGCGCCTGCGTCGCGGTCGGGCGCCACCCCCGGCGCACGGTGAGGCCGATGGTGCGCTCGGTGTTGGCCAGTTCCACGGGCAGGATGACCAGCAGGCCCAGCTCATGCTCATGCCGGATCTGGTGCGCCGAGATCAGCGTCAGCCGGTCGCTGCCCAGCAGCAGGCCGCGCACCAGAATCTGCGAGCTGGTCTCGACCAGCCCGCGTGGCGGGGCGTCGGCGAACAGCGCCTCGAACCGGTCGCGCGTCGGCGTGCCGCGGCGCGGGACCACCCATTGGCACCCCGCCAACTCCTCCAGCGTCAGCTTGGGCCGGCGGGACAGCGGGTGGAAGGCGCGCGCCACCACGACCAGCGGGTCCTCGAACAAGGGCTCCTGCACGACATCGTCGATGGGCAGCGGGTCGCGCAGCGCGCCGATCAGCACATCGATCTCGCCGTGGCGCAGCCCGTGCAGCAGGTCGTCGTAGGGGCCGTCGAGCACGTCGAACTGGACGTCCGGACGCTCGCGCACCAGCGCGTTGACGGCGGTCGGCAGGATGAAGGGGCGCGACAGCGGCATGCTGCCGACGACGATGCGGGCGGTGTCGCCGCCCAGCCCCTCGCCGACCTCGGCAAAGCCCTGCTCCAGCTCCGTGATCGCCAGCTTGACATGCTGGACCAGCGCCTTGGCGGCGGGGGTCAGCGCGATGCCGGCGGCGGTCCGCGCGAACAACGCCATGCCCGCCAGTCGTTCCAGATCGCGGGCGGCGCGGTGCAGGGTGGGTTGCGAGATGCCGACGGTGCGCGCGGCGAGGCTGAAATTGCCGGCGTCGGCGACCGCGGCCAGCGCGCGGATCTGCGCCGCGGTCAGCAGCTGGTCGAAATCCGCCACACCGCGCAGGCCGCCCTTGCGTCCCCCGATGCGGACGGCCTCGCGCGTGCCGGTGCGCAGGCGGTCCAGCGCGCGCTCCACGCGGTCGAGGAACAGCACGCCCATGGCGGACACCGCCATGCCGTCCGGCCGCCGCTCGAACAGGGGGGTGCCGACCTCCTCCTCCAGCTTGGCGATGGCCTGGGTGATGGCGGGCTGGGACAGATGCACATGCTCCGCCGCCTGACTGATGCTGCCGCGCCGCGCCACCTCGCGGAAGGCCCGCAAATGCCGGATGTTGGGAATGCCGTTCATCGGACCGTCCTGCTCCACAGCACCGCTGCCGGAGCGGCCATAGCAAAACTCAATGGCTCCAGCTTATCGTCGGGGCACCGCTCCGTAAAGAGGCCGGGCCGCGGGGCGTGCTACACCGCCGCCGCGCGCTTGACCGCCTCGATCATCCCCTGAAAGCCCTGGGCCGAACGGTACGGCCCCTGCGGATCGGCCGCCTGGACGAAACAGGCGCGGAGCCGCTCCCAGTCGGGCGTCGGGCACATCTCCTCGAACCAGGGGCCATGGCTCCGCCATGGGGCGAGCGCCGCCGCGACGTCGGCCGGCAGAACGCGCCCGCCGTCGCGTTCCTGCTCCAGGAAGGCCAGGGCCGACCGGCAGCCGCCGATCATGTTCTCGGCGAAGACCCCGAGGCTGTCCGGGTGCAGGCGGGGGCGTCCGTCCGGGTCGATGTGGAGGATGGGAAAGACCGGCGCCAGCCGCGGGAACAGGGTGTTCGCCCACAGGGTGCCGCCCCAGTAGACCTGGGCGATCCGGGCGAAATGGGCCACCTCGACGACGGGTTCGAGTCCGCTCGCCTCCAGGGGCAAAATCTCGACCTTGGGCTTGGTGACGGTCACGGTGTCGTTGGCCGCGTCGACATACAGCGCGCCGATCTGCATGGCGTTCTGGAAGTAGCTGCCGCGCAGCGCCCCCCAGATCGGCGAGAGGTGGCCGCCCTCGCGGACAAAGGCCGCCAGAGCCTGCGTGACCGGCGTGTCCGGTGCGGCGATCCGGCGGCGCAACCGCTCGAAGACGGCGTCGCTGATCTCGCGGCAGAACCCCTTGGGGTAAGGGTTGCGGCGCTTCGGGAAGGTCAGCCGGCCCTCGTCCCGATCCCGGTCGACGCCGTGGCGCAGTTCCAGCATCAGCGCTTCCAGGGCCGCAAGATGGGGGCCGAGCCACCGCTCCGTCAGGGCGCGCATCCCCTCGTCGGGCGGAACCAGGCGGCGGTGGGCCTGCCAGAGCCGCAACTGGCGGTCCAACGGAGTCTCGGCGCCCAGCGGCGGACGGACGGAAGCGGTGTGGCTCACGGGCGGGCGGTCTCCGGGGAAAGCGGCAACCGTCCATTCGGTCCGCAAGGCCAACCCGGGCGGAGCGGCGCGCGGCATCCCCGATCTGGTCCCCGCCCGGTCTGGTCGCGGACAGGTAACGCCGTTGCCGGGCCGCAGGTCAAGCGACCATCGCGGTCCAGCGGCGTCCCGTCGCTCAGGGCGACGGGTCGACCCGCTTCATCGCCTTGCGGCAGTGAACCAGCGCGTCGCGGATCATGACGTTGACCAGCGTCGGCGACACGCCGAGGGTCTCCGCGATGTCCTTCTGGCTGTGGCCGTGGATCCGGTGCATTTCGAAGGCATAGCGGGTGCGCTCCGGCAGATCGGCCAGCGCCGCTTCGAGCGTCTGCAGGAGCTGGCGGTTCACATTCACGCCTTCCGGCGAGGCCGCGTCCGGCGTGCTCACCGCCTGCCCCTCCTCCTCCGCCGCCATCAGACGCAATTCCAGGCCTTTCCGGCGGTAGTGATCGATCGCCAGATTGCGCACGACCATCATCAGGTAACCCGCCTTGGCCCGGATGGAACTGGTCGATTCCGCTCCCAGAAGCTTCAGGAAGGCGTCCTGGACCACGTCCTCGGCGTGGTGGCGGCACCCGGTGATCCGCTCGGCCACCCCGATCAGCGACCGCCGATGCGTCGTGAAGACGTCGGTCAGGGTCTGGTTCTCGGCGGTTCCTACCGGTCGCATGGGACGATCCTTGTGCAAAGCGACGCCGCGGCGGGGCAGCAATCCCCAAGGCTTGACAAGCCGTCGCAAGCTAATGCAACTGACAGTCATTTGCAAATGAGGAAAAGGCAGAAATTCCTGCGGTGATTTCTAGTATTCGTTGCGCGAGTTCTCGATGACCCCGCGCCTCGCAGGCTTTCTGCTCGGCGGGCTGGCGCTCGGCTGGCCGGTGCTCGGCTGTTCTGTGCTCGCCGCGCCGCCCGCCGCCCTATCCGATTCCGTGCAGCCCGCGTCCCAAGACCGGCCACTGGCGATCCCGGCCCTTCCGCTGGGCGAAGCACTGACCCGCCTCGGCCAGCAGAGCGGTTTGCAAATCCTCTACAGCCCGGACCTCGTGTCGGGCCGCCGGTCGCGCGCCCTGGCGGGACGGATGGCCCCGGCGGCGGCCCTCGCCGAGCTGCTGAGCGGGACCGGCCTGGCCTTCGACCTGCGCGACGGTATGGCGACCATCGGCCGGCCGCAGGAAACCGCCGACGTCCTGCCCCCCTTGACGGTGGAGGGCCGACCGCTGCAAAGCGGCCGGGCGGCGAGCCTCGCCAGTCCCGACCAAAGCGTCGGCCGCACCGAAACCCCCGTCGAAGACCTGCCGCAGGGGCTCTCCATCGTCACGCGCGCCGATCTCGACCGGCGCGACGCCCAGGACATCAACGGCGCGCTGGCCTACAGCGCCGGCGTGCGCCCCATCGACTATCCCGGCGGCCAGGGCGCCATCGATGTCTATGTCCGCGGCTTCCGCCAGAGTTCCGAAGCCGTCCTGCTCGATGGGCTGCGCAGCGGCTACAACCCCTATGGGCTGGAGTACGAGCCCTTCGGCGTGGAGCGGGTGGAGGTGCTGAAGGGACCGGCTTCCGCCATCTATGGCGCGATGCCGCCCGGCGGCGCCATCGCCCTGACCAGCAAGCGCCCGACCGATCAACCGCTCCACCAACTCCAACTCCAGGGCGGCAGCCATGACCGGCGGCAGGTCACCGCCGACCTCGGCGACCGCATCGACGCCGGGGGATCGTTGCGCTACCGGCTGACCGCGCTGTCACGGCGCAGCGGCACGCAGGTCGACCACACGCCGGATGACCGCCTCTATGTGGCCCCCGCGCTGTCCTGGTCGGCCGGTGAGGGCACCGAGATCACCCTGCTCGCCAGCCTCCTCGATTTCCGCAAGATGGGGGCGGAGCAGAGCTTCCCGGTGTCGGGCACGGTCCTGGACAACCCCTACGGCCGCCTCGATTCCAGCCTGTTCCTGGGCTATCCGGGGGTGAGCTCCTACCGCTCGCGCACCCTCGCGGCCGGCTATGAGGTCCGCCACGCCCTGACCGATGACTGGACGCTGCGCCACAGCCTGCGCCACAGCCGCAGCCGCGTCGCCTACCGGTGGAGCTGGTCGGACTCCGGCGCGCTGGAGGCGGACCGCTATTACCGGTTCGGGCTGCAGGACCGGCCCAAGACCAGCTCCACCCTGCTGGCCGACGCCAACCTGCAAGGCGCCGTCACCACCGGACCGCTGCGCCACAGCCTGCTGGCCGGCGTCGATCACGCCCGCTACCGGGTGCATGAAACGCGGCGGAACGGCACGGTGGCCGACCCGATCGACGTCTTCGCCCCGGTCTATGGCGGCCCCTACGCCTGGGACGCGGCGCTGCTCAACGACCTGACCGACCGCATCCGCCAGACCGGCCTCTATCTCCAGGACGAGATCGCCGCCGGGGGCTGGCGGCTGACGCTCGGCGGGCGGCTGGACTGGAGCCGCACGGACGTCCGCGGCCTGCTGTCCGACAGCGTGCCGGTGGAGACGATGCAGTTCGACCGCGCCTTCACCAAGCGCATCGGACTCGCCCACCGCTTCGACAACGGCCTGACGCCCTACGCCGGCTATTCGACCTCCTTCCAGCCGACCAGCGGCAGCGACGCGCAAGGCCGTCCCTTCTCGCCGAGCCGCGGCGCGCAGATCGAAACCGGGCTGCGTTACCGGCCCGAGGGCTTCGAGGCGCTGTTCACCGCGTCGCTGTTCCGCGCGGTGCAGCGCAACCTCACCGCCGCCGATCCGAACCATCCCGGTTATCTGACCCAGACCGGGAAAACGCGGTCGCGCGGCATCGAGCTGGAGGCGCGCACGGCGGTCGGCGAGACGACCGATCTGACGGCGGCCTACGCACACACCGACGCGCGGGTCACCCGCGACACCCCCGCCCCCGGCGGCACCGACAAGACCGGGCATCGGGTGGCCTCGGTCCCCCGCCACGCCGCGTCGCTCTGGCTGCGCCAGCGTTTCGAGGACGGACCGGCCGACGGCCTGACCGCCGGCATCGGCGTGCGGTATGTCGGCGCGACGTACAACGCCGCGAACAGCGTGCGCGTCCCCGCCTACACGCTGGTCGATGTCAGCCTGGGCTACGAGCTGGACCGGCTCGGCCCCTCGCTCGACGGGGTCGGGCTGACGCTGACCGCGACCAACCTGTTCGACCGCCGCTATTTCTCGCCGGGCTTCTATGAGGATTCGGTCTTCGTCGGCAACCGGCGGGCGGTGCTGGCGACCCTGTCCTACCGCTGGTGACCGGCCCGCTGGTGACCCGCGCGACCGCCCCCCGGCCTCAGCGGGCGGAGAGGAGCAGCGCGCCGTCCTTCGCAGCGATTGTCACCGGCAGCACCCGCGGCAGCGACGCCACCACGCGGTCGAGGTCGGCGACGTCGTACACGCCGCCGATGCGCATCGCCCCGACCCGGCGGTCGGCCAGCCGCAGCGGCTGCGCCAGGTAGGGGTTCAGCAGCGGGACCGCCTCGGCCAGGGTGATGTCGTCGAACACCAGCTTGCCCTCGCGCCAGGACAGGACCCGCGTCGGATCGACGCGCGCGACGCTGCCGAACCGGCTGTCGCGAGCGAAGCGGCCCTGCTGGCCCGGCGTCAGCCGCAGGGGCTCCTCGCCCACCGCGGCGGCGGCGCTCACGGTCACCGCGCCCTCGGCCAGCGTCACGGCCAGCTCGCCGTCGTTGGCCCAGACGTTGAACCGCGTCCCCGTCACCCGGACCCGATGGGCGGCGGTGAAGACGGTGAAGGGCCGCGCGGCGTCGCCCGCGACCGCGAAATAGGCCTCGCCATGGTCCATCAGCACGCTGCGGCGGTCGCGGAACTGGGCGTAGAACAGGGTGGTGCGGACGTTCAGGTCCACCGTCGAGCCATCGGGCAGATCGACCACGCGGTGCCGGTCGCCGCCGAGGAAGACGTCCACCCTGCCGGGCAGCACACCGAACGACCAGCCCACCGGCCAGCCGACGGCCAGGACCGCCGCGACGCAGGCCGCCAGCGCCCAGCGCCGCTGTTTCGACGCCCGGACACTGGGAGAGCGCACCGTCTCGACGGGCCGTGCCGGAGCGGGGGTCGCGGCCACCCGCGGCCGCAGTCCGGCGGACAGGCCCCACAGCTCCCGCATCGCGTCGAATTCCGCCAGATGGCGCGGGTCGTCCCGGCACCAGCGCTCGAAGGCGGCCCGGTCGGCGTCGCTCACCTCCTCCGCTTGCAGGCGCAGGCACCAGTCCGCCGCCTCTTCGGTCACGCGGTCGTCGTCGGAAGGATGGGACGGAGGCATACAGGCGCGCTCGGCTCCGGAAATCGTGTGCCAGCTATAGGGCAGACCGGGACCACACCGCAAGACGGGGCGGATCGCCGCGACCGCTCCGCCGGGGCCGCTTCAGTTTTGCCCCGCTCGTTCGTCCTAGTCGTCAGGGCCGTGCGCGTCCGCCTTCCCGGCGGAGTCGTCGCGCGGCCGTCTGTCGCCCCGTCCCCCAGGAACCCCGATGCCGACGTCCCCCCGTTCCAGCCTTTCCGCTCTGCTCCACCTCCTGCGCCCCTTCTGGCCGCTGCTGACCGCCGCCACCCTGCTGGGGGTGCTGGGCGGGCTCAGCGTGACCGGGCTTCTGGCCGCCATCAACCGCATCCTGCACGCCGGCGACAGCCCCGGCGCCGGACTCCTGCTCGCCTTCGCCGGGCTGTGCGCGCTGGCGCTGGCCGGCTCGGTCCTGTCCGACATCGGCACCAACCGGATCGGGCAGCGGGTCATCGCCCGGCTGCGCAAGGATCTGGGCGACCGCATCCTGACAGCACCAATCGACCAGTTGGAGCGCTACCGCAGCCACCGCCTGATCCCGGTGCTGACCCACGACGTGGACACCATCAGCGACTTCGCCTTCGTCTTCGCGCCGCTGGCGGTGTCGCTCAGCGTCACGCTGGGCAGCCTCGTCTATCTGGCGCTGCTGTCCTGGCCGATGTTCCTGGCGACGGCGGCGGCCATCCTGATCGGCAGCGCCGTGCAGTACATCGCGCGCGGCCGTGGCATCGACGGCTTCCAGGAGGCGCGCGCCCACGAGGACGAATTGCAGAAACACTACCGCTCGCTGGCGGAAGGGGCGAAGGAGCTGCGCATCAACCGGCCGCGCCGGCTGCGCCTGCAAAGCGAGGCGCTGCGCGGGACCATCGACCGCATCTGCGAGGTCCAGATCCGCTCGATCACCCTCTTCGTCGTCGCCAAGGGGTTCGGCTCCACCCTGTTCTTCATCGTCATCGGGGTGGCGCTCGGCGTCGAGGCGCTGTGGCCCAGCACCGACCGCGGGACGCTCAGCGGCTTCATCCTGGTCCTGCTCTACATGAAGGGGCCGCTGGAGCATCTGATCGGCACCCTGCCCATCGTCAGCCGCGCCCAGGTCGCCTTCCGCCGCATCGCCGAGCTGTCGGCGGCCTTCGCCTCACCGGAGCCTCACTTGCTGATGAAGGACGGTGCCCCGCCGCCCAAAACCATCGACTCGCTGGAGCTGCGCGACACCCGCTACGCCTACCCACCGGCCGGGCCGGACGTGGAGCCCTTCGTGCTCGGCCCCGTGTCGCTGCGCGTCGGGCGCGGCGAGATCCTGTTCATCGTCGGCGAGAACGGCTGCGGCAAGACCACGCTGATCAAGATGCTGCTCGGCCTCTACGCCCCGCAGGACGGGGACATCCTGTTGAACGGCACCCCGGTCACGCCGGAAACGCGCGACGACTACCGCCAGCTCTTCACCACCATCTTCGCCGACTATTTCCTGTTCGACGACCTGATCCAGGCGGGCGGAAACGTGCCGGAGGAAGCCCAGGCCTATCTGGAGCGGCTGGAGATCGCCCACAAGGTCAGTCTGGTCGACGGGGTGTTCAGCACGACCGACCTGTCCACCGGACAGCGCAAGCGGCTGGCCCTGCTCCAGGCCTGGACGGAGGGGCGGCCGGTGCTGGTGTTCGATGAATGGGCCGCCGACCAGGACCCGGCCTTCCGCCGGATCTTCTACACCGAGCTGCTGCCCAGTCTGAAGGCGATGGGCAAGACGATCATCGTCATCTCCCACGACGACCGCTATTTCGACGTGGCCGACCATCTGCTCCGGCTGACCGCCGGAATGGTCGCCCAGGAGGAATTCACCCGCTAAAAATTTCACGGCGATGAAAGAATCCCCTTAAGTTCCGCCTACCCCCTTCGTCTTAGAGCCAGGAGACGGGTTTCGCAGGACGCGGAACCCGCCGGATCGAGCGTCATTCGGGGGTTTGGAGATGGAGATTGGGGTTGGTGCGGCCGCAGCGGCCGTCCGTCCGGCGACGGGCACGCGCGGGCGTCTGAAAGCTGTCCTGCTGGCGACGACATTGGCGGGAATGACGGCGTTGGCGCATCAGACAACCGCCCTGGCGCAGCAGCAGCCGGCCAGCGGATCGGTCGGCAGCGGATCGGTCAACAGCGGATCGGCCGGCAACGCCACGGTTCTCGCCCCGCTCACCGTCCAGGGCGTCGTCGGCGGCACCGACGGCTATGTCGCGACGCGCAGCGCCGTCGGCACCAAGGTGGACACGCCGCTCGTCGAGATTCCGCAGACCATCTCCGTCGTCACCCGCGAGGAGATGGACCAGCGCGCCGTTCAGGATTTCGGCGGTGCGGTGGCCTACTCGCCCGGCATCGTCGTGGTCGATTATCCGGGCGGCCCCGGCGCCCCGGACTTCTCGATGCGCGGCTTCCGCGACTTCAGCCTGTTCGGCATCTACCGCGACGGGCTGCGGGCCGGTTTCAACAACTACGACACCAATTTCGAGCCCTACGGGCTGGAGCGCGTCGACATCGTGAAGGGCCCCTCGTCGGTCCTGTTCGGCCAGACCGCGCCCGGCGGCGTCGTGAACCTGACCAGCAAGCGGCCGACCGCCGCGCCGCTGCACGAAATCCAGCTTCAGACCGGCAGCTACAAGCGCCGTCAGGCTGCCTTCGATCTCGGCGGGCCGGTCGATGGCGAGGGCAAGGTGCTCTACCGCCTGACCGGGCTCGGCCGCCTGTCCGACACCCAGGTGGACCACGCGCCGGACGACCGCCTCTACATCGCGCCGGCGGTGACCTTCAAGCCGACCGACAGGACCAAGCTGACCCTGCTCGCCAGCTACCAGTCGCTGAAGATGAGCGGGTCGGAGCAGAGCATCCCGCGCAGCGCGCTCGACCTGATCGGCACCGACCTCTATTTCGGCGTTCCGGGCGTGTCCGACTGGCGGGTGAAGAACACGTCGATCGGCTACGAGGTCGAGCATGAGCTGAGCCCGAGCTGGACGATCCACCAGAACGCCCGCTACATGCATTCGCGGGTGAGCTTCCAGTCCTCCTTCAGCACCGAATGGCCGGTCGAGCTGGTGGACGGCCGCTATTACCCGGTTGGCCTGCAGGACCGTCCGAAGAACACCGACACCTACCTGATCGACAGCAACATCCAGGGCAGGCTGACCACCGGCCCCGTCTCGCACACCATCCTGGCCGGCGTCGATTACGGCTACTACTCCGGCAAGGAGACGCGGCGGAACACGCTGAATTCGCTGGTCGTCGACATCTTCAACCCGACCTATCCGGGGACGGAGTTCATCTACGCCGACCCCTGGGTGAACGGGAAGAGCAAGCTGTCCCAGATCGGCGCCTACCTCCAGGACCAGCTGCGCTACGACAACTGGGTCCTGACGCTCAGCGGCCGTCAGGACTGGGTGGTCGGCAAGGAGGTCGACTACCTCTCCAACGGCTTCCAGACCACGCGCGACCACGACTTCACCGGGCGCGCCGGCCTCGGCTACGTCTTCGACAACGGCATCGCGCCCTACGCCAGCTACGCGACCTCGTTCCAGCCGAGCACCGGCACGCTGGCGCCGGAACGTGGCGGCGGCACCTTCAAGCCGACCACCGGCACGCAGTACGAGGTCGGCGTGAAGTACCAGCCGACCGGCTGGAGCAGCTTCATCTCCGCCTCGCTCTACCACATCACCCAGCAGAACGTGTCGACCAACGACCCGCTCTACAGCGGCTACGCCGTGCAGGAGGGCGAGATCCGCAGCCGCGGCGTCGAGCTGGAGGGCAAGATGGCGCTGACGGAGGCGTTCAGCCTGATCGCCTCCTACGCCTTCATCGACGCCGAGATCACCAAGGACAACCCGGCCGTCGGGTCCTCCACCAGCTCGGTCGGGCTGCGGCCGAAGGGAATTCCGCGCCACATGGCCTCGGCCTGGGGCGACTACACCTTCAAGGCGGGACCGCTCGACGGGCTCGGCCTCGGGGCGGGGGTGCGCTATGTCGGCTCGTCCAAGAACATCGCCAACACCGCGTCCATCCCCGAGCACGCGCTGATCGACGCCGCCATCCGCTACGACCTGGGCGCCCTGCGTCCGGAGCTGGCGGGGGCCAGCGCCGCGCTCAACGTCAGCAACCTGACCGACAAAAAGTACTATTCGCCGGGCTTCTACGACAACACGGTGCTGTACGGCAACCGCCGCCAAGTCCTGGCGACGCTGAAGTACAGCTGGTAAGGCCGGCCCCTTGTCCCCGATGCCCGGCATCAACGGCACCGTCGGCCGGCGCCGCGTCCTCCGCACCGCCGCCCTGCTCCCTGCCGTCCTGCTCTCTGCCGGCCTGATGGCCGGCGGCGCGCGGGCGGCGGAGCGAAGGACGGACGGCGGACTCTGCGCGCTCGACTGGACGAGCGCGCAGGCCCTGCTGGCGCTGGGCATCGTTCCCCGCGGCCTTCCGGAGCTTGACCGCTACCGCCGGGCGGTGGTCGAACCGGCGGTGCCGGACGGCGTTCCGGACATCGGCGCGCGGGCGGAGCCGAACCTGGAGCTGCTCGACCGACTGGCCCCGGCGCGTTTCGTCAGCGACGGCGCGCTGTCGGCGGTGCAGGGCCGGCTGGAACGGATCGCCCCGGTCACCGTCCATCCGCCCTTCGACACCCGGTCCGACGGAGACGGGCAGCCCGGTGGACAACTCGCCTTCGCCGTCGCGTCGCTGCGCGGGCTGGCCGCCGGCCTCGGCGTGCCGGAGGCGGCGGAGCGGGCGGTCGCCCGGCTCGACCGCACTCTGGCGGCGGCGCGCGACCGGCTCTCCGGATGGGAGCCGCGCCCGCTCTACATCCTCAGCGTCCTCGACGGGCGGCGCGTCCTCATCCACGGGCGCAACAGCCTCTATCACGACGTCCTCGACCGGCTGGGCATCGCGAACGCCTGGACCGGCCCCAGCGGCCCCTACGGCCACGCCACGGTGACCATGGACCGTCTGGCCGGGCGCCCCGACGCCGGGCTGGTCAACATCGGCAGCGAGGGCGGGCGGGCGCTGGAGACGCTGGCCGCCCTGCCGCTGTTCGCCGGCCTGCCCTTCCTGCGCGAAGGCCGGGTCACCATCCTGCCGCCCATCCTGTTCTACGGCGGCGTCCCGGCGGCGGAGCGTTTCGCCCGCCTTCTCGGCGAAGGGCTGGCGCCGCATCATGGCTGACACCGCGATGGCACCCCCGTCCCGCCGCTTCGGTCCCGCCTGGCCGGTCATCGGCCTGTTCCTGCTGGCCGGGCTGGTGTCCGCCCTCGTCCTTGAGCGGCAGTTGCCGGCCGGGCTGTGGTGGCGGGCGCTCGTCGCTCCCGACCCGGGACGGCTCGACCAGCTCGCCGCCCATTACGTCCTGTTCCCGCGCTTCGCGGTCGCCTTGCTGGTCGGGGCGGCGCTGGGGCTCGCCGGGGCCATCCTCCAGCAGGTCCTGCGCAACCCGCTGGCCGAGCCCGCCACGCTGGGCATCTCCGCCGGCGCCCACCTGTCGCTCGCCGTCGCCACGCTGTGGCTGCCCGACGCGCTGGCGCTGGGGCGGGAATGGGTGGCGCTGGCCGGCGCCGGGCTGTCGGCGGCGGCGCTGCTGGCGCTGTCCTGGCGCAAGGGGCTGTCGCCGGTCACCGTCGTTCTGGCCGGCCTCGTCCTCAGCCTCTACGCCGGGTCGGTCAGCGGCGTGATGGTGCTGTTCAACCACGACCTGCTGATCGGCCTGTTCCTGTGGGGCGCCGGCTTTCTCGACCAGCAGGATTGGAGCACGGCCGCCTTCCTGGCGCCGCGGCTGGCGGTGCTGGCGCTCGCCGCCGCGCTGGTCCTGCGCCCGCTGGTCCTGCTCGGCCTCGGCGAGGGCGGGGCGCGCAGCCTGGGCCTGTCGGTGGCGGGCGCCCGGCTGGCCGGTCTGGTGATCGCGGTGATGCTGGCGGCGTTGAGCGTCGCCGCCGTCGGCGTGGTCAGCTTCGTCGGGCTGGCCGCCCCGACCATCGTCGGCATGGCCGGCGCCCGCCGGCTGGGTCCGCGCCTGCTCTGGGCGACGCTGTGCGGCGCCGCCCTGCTGTGGGCGACCGACGCCCTGGTGCTGCTGGCCCCGGTCACCTACCGCGAGCTGCCGACCGGCGCCGTCACCGCGGTGCTGGGGGTGCCGATGCTGCTGTGGCTGCTGCCCCGCCTGCGCACGGCGGCACCGCCGGTCACGGCCGCCACAGCACCGCCGCCGCGGGCGCACCGCCCGGCGTTGCTGCTCGCCGCCGGTGCCCTGCTGCTGCCGCTGGCCCTGTGGGCGGCGGTCGCCGCCGGCCGCGGTCCGGACGGCTGGGAGTGGAGTGCCGGCAGCGCCCTTGCCGCGGTGGAGCCCTGGCGCCTGCCGCGGGCGCTGGCGGCGCTGGCCGGCGGGGTGATGCTGGCGGTGGCCGGCGCCACGCTGCAGCGGATGACCGGCAACCCACTGGCGGCGCCGGAAATCCTCGGCGTGTCCTCCGGCGCGATCCTCGGCGTGATCGTTCTGATGTTCTCCACCGAAATCCCCGGCCGCGGCGCCCAGATCCTGGCCGGCGGGGCGGGAGCGGCGGCGGTGCTGGCGGCGATGCTGGCGCTCGGCCGCAAGGACGGCTTCTCGCCTGACCGGCTGCTGCTGGCCGGGATCGCCACCAGCTCCATCTCCGGGGTCGTCGTCGCCGTCCTGATGGCCGGGCACGACCCGCGCCTGCAGACGCTCGTCACCTGGCTGTCCGGTTCGACCTACATGGTCGGCCCGACCGACGCGCTGGCGGCGGCGCTGCTGGCTCTGCTCGCCATCGCCGCCATCCCCTTCGTGGCGCGCTGGCTCGACCTGCTGCCGCTCGGCGGCGGGATGGCGGCGGCGCTGGGCGTCAGCCCACCGCTCAGCCGCGCCGTCCTGTTCAGCCTGTCGGCGCTGCTGACCGCCGCAGCGACGCTGATCGTCGGGCCGCTGAGCTTCGTCGGGCTGATGGGGCCGCACCTCGCCCGCATGCTCGGCCTGCAGCGGGCGGCGGCCCATCTCGCCGGCTCCGCCCTGCTCGGCGGTCTGGTCATGCTGGCCGCCGACTGGCTTGGACGCGGCGTGATCTTCCCCTATCAAGTGCCGGCCGGGCTGCTCGCGTCCGTGATCGGCGGCCCCTTCCTCCTCTGGCTTCTGGGACGGCGCTGATGCCCCGCTTCTCCTGCGACACCGCGATTTCCCAAGACCTCCTTCCCGACACGCCCGCCGCCGCCGCGGACTGGCTGGTCGCCGCCTCCGAGCCCTACGGCCTGACCTTCACCCGCGACGGCGACCGCCGGACGACGGACGGACCGTTCGGCCGCCTGACGCTGACCGTGGGCACGGACGCCCTGCGTCTGCGGGCGGAATCGGACGACCGCGGCCTCCTGGAGCGGTTCCGCGGCTCCGTCACCGAGCAGTTGCTCGGCCTGCTCGGGGAGGGTGCGGCGATCGTCTGGACCGGCGATGTCGAGACCGGGGCGCTGTTCGCCGATTTCCGCGAGATCCGCGTCACCGCCGTCCGCGACCTGACTCCGCGCCTGCGCCGCATCACCTTCCGCGGCCGCGACCTCGGCCGCTTCGCGACGTCGGACAACCTGCATGTCCGCCTCTACCTGCCGCCGCCGGGGCTGGAGGCGCCGTCCTGGCCGCGCCCCGGCCCCGACGGGCGGCCGGTCCTGCCCGAGCCCGAGCGCCGGCCGGCGGTCCGCTACTACACCCTGCGGCGCGTCGATGCCGACGCCGGTGAGTTGGACATCGACGTCGTCCTTCACGAGGACGGCGGCCATGATGACGGCCATTCCGGCGAGGCGCCCGGCGCCGACTTCGCCCGGCGGGCGCGGCCCGGCAACCTCTGCGGCATGTCCGGCCCCTACGGGCTCGGCATCCGTCCGGCCTCCTGGTACCTGCTGGCCGGCGACGAGACCGCCCTCCCCGCCATCGCCCGCATCCTGGAGGAGCTACCCGGCGACGCCCGCGGCACCGCCCTGATCGAGGTGGAGGACGCGGCGGACGAGCTGCCGTTGCAGGCCCCCACGGGAATCGCTGTCCGCTGGCTGCACCGCCGCAACGCCGATACGGCCAGCCCGCTGGTCGAGGCGGTGTGCGCCCTGACACTCCCGGCGGACAGCGCCACCCTGTTCGCCTGGGTCGCCTGCGAGTTCGACGATCTCGCCCGGCTGCGCGAGCATTTGCGCAGCTGCGGCATCGATCGCGACCGCATGCTCGCCGTCGCCTACTGGCGGCGCACCCCGCCGGGGGCGTCTGCCAACGGAACCTCCGCATGACGCCCGCCATGGAGCCGATGTTCCGCCTCGACGGGGTGCGCTTCGCCTTGCCGGGGCGTCTGCTGCTCGACCTGCCGTCCTGCGACCTGTTCCCCCACCGGGTGACCGCGCTGATCGGCCACAACGGCTCCGGCAAATCGACCCTGCTGAAGATCCTCGCCCGCCAGCAACCGCCGAGCGGCGGGCGGGTGCTGTTCGACGGCCGGCCCCTGGACCGCTGGAAACAGCGCGCGCTCGCCCGCCGCATCGGCTACCTGCCGCAGCACATGCCCGCGGCGTCCGGGCTGCTGGTGCGCGAGCTGGTGGCGCTCGGCCGCTATCCCTGGCACGGCGCGCTCGGCGCCTTCCGCGCGGAGGACGCCCGCAAGGTGGAGGAAGCGCTGGCGCTGACCGACACCGCGCCCTTCGCCGACCGGCTGGTCGACAGCCTGTCGGGCGGCGAGCGGCAGCGGGTGTGGCTGGCCATGCTAATCGCCCAGGACGCCGGCTGCCTGCTGCTCGACGAGCCGATCTCGGCGCTCGACGTCGCCCATCAGGTGGAGGTGCTGGCCCTGGTCCGCCGCCTGTCGCGCGAGCGCGGCATCGGGGTGGTCGCGGTGCTGCACGACGTGAACATGGCGGCGCGCTTCTGCGACGACATCGTCGCTCTGCAGGGCGGGCGGCTGATCGACCGCGGACCCCCGGCCGAGATCATGACGCCAGCCCGGCTGGACGCCATCTACGGGGTGCCGATGGCGGTGATCCCCCACCCGGACAGCGGCGAGCCGGTCGCGCTGGTGCGCTGAGCACCGGCGGGCGCGCTCACGCCCCGCCATCTCCCACGCCGTCTCCCAAGATGCCGAGCTGACGGCGCAGCGCCGCCAGAATCTCCGCCGACCGTTCGGGATCGGTCGGCGCGGTGGCGCGGGCCAGCGCCATGCCGCCGACCAGGGCCGACACGATGGCGATGGCGCGGTCGCGGCGGCCGGCGTCACCCTCCCCGCCCCGCTCCGGCAAGCGCTCCTCCACCGCCGCGAAGAAGCGCTCGACACCAGCGCCGAAGCGCTCCTGCACCGCCGGGTCCTGCCGCGCCACCTCCCCGGCGAAGGCGGCCATCGGGCAGCCGGCGTCCGGCCGGTCGCGGTGCCGGTCGCTCAGATAGCGCGTCAGGAAGGCGTCGAGCGCCCCCTCCGGCGACGCCTCGTCGGCGGGCAGCCGGCCGAGGCTTTCCGCGAAGGCGGCCTCGCACGCCTCGGCGGCCAGCGCGTCCTTCGAGGCGAAATGGCCGTAGAAACCGCCATGGGTCAGCCCGGCGGCCTTGGTGATCTCCGCCACCCCGACCTTGTCGAATCCACGCTCGCGGAACAGGCGTCCCGCCGCCTTGACGATGGCGGCCCGGTTCTCCGCCGCCTTTTCCTTGGAAACCTTCACGTCGTCACCCTGTGCATGGCTGCCACGCCCCCATCGTGGGGGGCGCCGCGATATTCATGATGGACGTCATGAATAAGTCCATTCATGATGATCATCATCATAACCCAGCGAACGTGGAGAGGACAATGACGGATATGAGCGGCGGCGTGGCCCTGGTCACCGGCGGCACCTCGGGCATCGGGCGGGCGACCGCGCTGGCCTTCGCCAAGGCGGGCGCCACCGCCATCGTCACCGGGCGGCGCGAGGCGGAGGGGCTGGAGACGGTGGACCTCGTCCGGCAGGCCGGCGGGCGCGCCGTCTTCGTCCAGGCCGACGTCGCCGACGCCGAGGAGGTCGCCGCCCTGTTCGCCCGGATCGAGCGGGACCACGGCCGGCTCGACTACGCCTTCAACAACGCCGGCATCCATTTCGGCCGCTCGGTGGCCGACACGACGGAGGCCGACTTCGACCGCATGGTCGCCGTCAACATCAAGGGCGTCTGGCTGTGCCTGAAGCACGAGCTGCCGATCATGCTGCGGCAGGGCAAAGGCGCCATCGTGTCCACCGGGTCGGTGCTGGGCCAGATCGGGCTGGCCGGCAACAGCGTCTATTCCGCGAGCAAGGCGGCGGTCGAGGGCATGACCCGCAGCGTCGCCATCGAGGTCGCCAAGTCCGGCGTGCGCGTCAACGCCGTCTGCCCGGCGATCATCCAGACGCCGATGAGCGCCGGGTCCTTCGGCGGGGAGGAGGCGGTCAACGCGGCGCTCGGCCCGCTGCACCCGGTCGGGCGCGTCGGCCAGCCGCGCGAGGTCGCCGACACCGTGGTCTGGCTGTGCTCCGACGCCGCGTCCTTCATCACCGGCCAGTCGATCAACGTCGACGGCGGCCTGACGGTGCAGTGATCCCCACCCCATCCAGGAGTTCGCGATCATGGATACCCTCGACCCCGCCGCCGACCCCGCCGCCGACCCCGCCGCCGACCCCGCCTTCGACCCCGTCGTCATCGTGTCCGCCGCACGCACGCCGCTCGGCCGTTTCCAGGGTGAGCTGTCGGCCCTGCCCGCCCACGCGCTGGGCGCCCACGCCGTCCGTGCCGCCCTGAGCCGCGCCGGGCTGGCGCCGGAGCGCGTGGACGAAGTCCTGCTCGGCTGCGTGCTCCCCGCCGGCCAGGGGCAGGCGCCGGCCCGGCAGGCGGCGCGCGGCGCCGGTCTGCCCGACGCCACCGGCGCCACCACCGTCAACAAGGTCTGCGGCTCCGGCATGAAGGCGACGATGCTCGCCCACGACCTGATCCGCGCCGGCTCCGCCGACCTCGTGGTCGCGGGCGGCATGGAGTCGATGTCCAACGCGCCCTATCTGCTGGCCAAGGCGCGCGGCGGCTACCGCATCGGGCACGACCGCATCCTCGACCATCTGATGCTCGACGGGCTGGAGGACGCCTATGAAGGCGGGCGCCCGATGGGCGATTTCGGCGAGGCGACCGCCGACCTCTACGGCTTCACCCGCGCCGAGCAGGACGCCTACGCCGTCGAGACGCTGACCCGTGCCCGCGCCGCCATCGCGAGCGGCGCCTTCGCCGCCGAGATCGCGCCTGTCACCCTCGCCGTCAAAGGTGGCGAGCGAACCGTCACCGACGACGAGAACCCGCTGAAGGTCGCGCCGGAGAAGATCCCCGCCCTGAAGCCGGCCTTCCGCCGCGACGGCACGATCACCGCGGCCAGCTCCTCGGCCAACGCCGACGGGGCGGCGGCGCTGCTGCTCACCCGCCGCTCGCTGGCCGAGCGCGAGGGGCTGCCTGTGCTGGCGACCATCCTCGGCCACGCCACCCACAGCCAGGACCCGGCCTGGTTCACCACGGCGCCGATTCCGGCGATCCGCAAGCTGCTCGACCGCGTCGGCTGGGGTGTCGGCGACGTCGACCTGTTCGAGATCAACGAGGCCTTCGCGGTCGTCGCCATGGCGGCGCAGCGCGATCTGGGCATTCCGCGCGACGCGCTGAACGTCAACGGCGGAGCCTGCGCGCTCGGCCATCCCATCGGCGCCACCGGCGCGCGGCTGATCGTGACGCTGCTGCACGCGCTGGCCGCGCGGGGGCTGCGCCGCGGCGTCGCCTCCCTGTGCATCGGTGGCGGCGAGGCCACGGCCATCGCGGTCGAACGGCCTGCCTGACCCTTTCCGCCACACCGGAACCGCATCCATGCTGTCCTCCCCCGTCGCCGCCGCGCTGGCGCGGCGCAACGTCCATTACGGCTGGGCCGTCGTCGGCGTCACCTTCCTGACCATGCTGGTGTCGGCCGGCGCGGTCGGCGCCCCCGGCGTCCTCCTGCTGCCCCTGCAGCGCGAGTTCGGCTGGTCCACCGCCGACATCTCGGTGGCACTGGCCATCCGCCTGCTGCTGTTCGGCCTGATGGGGCCGTTCGCCGCCGCGCTCATCAACCGCTACGGCGTCAAGCGGATGGTGCTGTCCTCGCTGACTCTGGTCAGCGGCGGGCTGCTGCTGTCGCTCGCCATGCGCGAGGTCTGGCAGCTGATCCTGCTCTGGGGCTTCGTCGTCGGCTTCGGCACCGGCCTGACCGCCATGGTGCTGGGCGCCACCGTGGCGACGCGCTGGTTCAGCCGGCGGCGCGGGCTGGTCGTCGGCCTGCTGACCGCCAGCTCGGCCACCGGGCAGCTCGTCTTCATGCCGCTGCTGTCGATGCTGACCGAGCAGATGGGCTGGCGCGTCGCGCTGGCTCTGCTGTGCGGGCTGCTGTGGGTGGCGGCGCTGGCCGTGCTCGCCCTGATGCGCGACCGACCGTCCGACCTCGGGCTGGCCGCCTATGGCGAGGAGGGTGCGGCGACCGCCCCGCCGCCGCCCGCCGGATCGGTGGTGGCCGCCGCGCTGGGCGCCCTGCGCGACGCGTCGAGGACGCGGGTCTTCTGGGTGCTGTTCGCCACCTTCTTCGTCTGCGGGGCGAGCACCAACGGGCTGATCCAGACCCACCTGATCCCGCTCTGCGTCGATTTCGGCGTGCCGGAGGTGCGGGCCGCCGGCCTGCTGGCGCTGATGGGCATCTTCGACTTCGTCGGCACGGTCGCCTCGGGCTGGCTGTCCGACCGCTACGACAACCGCTGGCTCCTGTTCTGGTATTACGGCCTGCGCGGGCTGTCGCTGCTGTTCCTGCCCTATTCCGATTTCACGCTCTATGGCCTGTCGCTGTTCGCGGTGTTCTACGGGTTGGACTGGATCGCCACCGTGCCGCCGACCGTCCGGCTGACGGCGGAACGCTTCGGGCGGGAGCGCGCCAACCTCGTCTTCGGCTGGGTCTTCGCCGGGCACCAGATCGGTGCGGCCTGCGCCGCCTTCGGGGCCGGCTACGCCCGCAGCACGCTGGACAGCTACCTGCCGGCCTTCTTCATCGCCGGGCTGCTCTGCCTGGGGGCCGCGCTGCTCGTCCCGACGCTGGGCCGCGCCCCGGCCGCCAAGCCGGCGCCGGCCACCTGAGGGCGCCCATTCAAGACTCCCGCGTTGGCGCAGTAGCCCTCTCCCCTCTGGGGAGAGGGTGGCCCGAAGGGCCGGTGAGGGGGTTGCGCGTAGCGGCACGTTCGGCAAAAGCGCAACCCCCTCACCCCAACCCTCTCCCCAGAGGGGAGAGGGGACAACCAAAGCCCCATCGACTTCGCCCCGGGCTGTGCTTAGATAGGCGCAACCCGGCCCGCTCCGTATATGTGCGGGCCGCCCCCACTGCGTCGATGGACCGACCATGGACAAACTGCACGCGATGCGCGTCTTCGTCCGCGTCGTCGAGGTCAACAGCTTCACCAAGGCCGCCGACACGCTGGGCCTGCCGCGCGCCTCGGTGACGACGACCATCCAGAATCTGGAGGCGGCGCTCGGCGTGCGCCTGCTCCAGCGGACGACCCGCAAGCTGAGCCTGACGCTCGACGGCGCCGCCTATCTGGAGGGCGCCACCCGCATCCTGTCCGACCTGGAGGAGATCGAGACCTCCTTCACCAGCGCCCGCAAGATGCCGCGCGGGCGGCTGCGGGTGGACATGCCGGGCTCGGTCGGGCGGCTCATCATCATCCCGACCATCCACGAGTTCCACGCCCGCTACCCCGACATCGAAATCATGATCGGGATGAGCGACCGCCCCATCGACCTGATCCAGGAGGGGGTGGACTGCGTGCTGCGCGTCGGCGACTTGGTGGATTCCAGCCTGATCGCCCGCCGGGTCGGCGCCTTCCGCCCGGTGACCGTCGCCAGCCCGGCCTATCTCGCCCGCCACGGCACGCCCAAGACCATCGAGGAGCTGGAGGGCCACAGCGCCGTCAACTACTTCACGCGCACCGGCAAGATGCACGAGATGAGCTTCGAGCGCGACGGCGTCATCCACGAGGTGAAGCTGAACGGCCCCGTCTCGGTCAACGACGCCGACGCCTACGTCACCTGCGCGCTGGAGGGGCTGGGCATCGGCCAGACGGCGCGCTTCATGGCGCTGCCCCACCTGCGCAGCGGCGCCCTGGTGGAGATCCTCAAGGAGTGGCGCCCGGCCCTGATGCCGATCTCCGCGCTCTACCCGCACAACCGCCACCTGTCGCCCAAGGTCCGCGCCTTCGTCGACTGGGTCGCCGAGCTGTTCGAGGGCTGCCCGCTGATGCAGGGCGAGGAGATCGACGGTTACGAGTGTCCGGACCGGGAGAAGCCCAAATCCGCTCCTGCCACCACGGAACCGGAGGGCGCCCGTCTCTGCGTGGTGTGAGCCGGGCCTCATGTGGATCGGATTGTTCATCCGATCCGAATTGTGTTGCCGTTGACCACGTATTTATTCCGACCCGCCTGACGTCCACACTCCCTCCTGTTGCAATGCGGGAGGGGTGCTGGGGCACCGTCGGATCATGGGCCGCTCGTCGGAACCGTCGAACACACGAAATGCCGGAACGGCGCCCTGCCGGATCGCGGTCGATGACCGGACCATCGCCGGCCACGCCCAGGACATCCGGCT
Source organism: Azospirillum sp. UENF 312511 (assembly GCF_058780635.1). Classification (NCBI taxonomy): domain Bacteria; kingdom Pseudomonadati; phylum Pseudomonadota; class Alphaproteobacteria; order Rhodospirillales; family Azospirillaceae; genus Azospirillum; species Azospirillum sp. UENF 312511. The sequence goes on from NZ_JBSNCG010000004.1 coordinate 68,640, forward strand.
GCGGCTCTACCGGCCGCTGATCGGGCTGACTGTCCCGGCCCTGCTGTACCTGCACGGCGGCGGCTTCACCTCCGGTTCGCTGGAGGAGGCGGAGACCGCCGCCGCCGCCATCGCGGAGAGCGTGCCGGCGCTGGTCGTCTCGGTCGGCTATTCGCTGGCCCCCGCCCACTGCTTCCCCACCGCCGCCCACGACGCCCATCAGGCGGCGCTGTGGACCCTGGCCGAAGCCCGCGACCTGAACATCGCCAAGGGTGGGCTGGGCGTCGCCGGGCACGACGCCGGCGGCCATGTCGCCGCCTCGCTGACCTTCCTGGCCCGCGACCAGGGCGAGGTGGACATCCGCGCGCAGGCCCTGCTCGGCCCGATGCTGGACCCCAGCCTGACCCGCGCCGGCGACGCCCAGGCCATGCAGTGCGACGTTCCGGCCACCGCCTACGCCCGCTGCTACCGCGCCTATCTGCCCGACGCCGCGCAGCGCGTGCACCCCTACGCCGCACCGCTGGATTCCCGCCGGCTGGCCGGGCTGCCGCCGACGCTGATCGTCACCGCGCAGAAGGACGTCCTGCGCATCGAGGCGGAGCAGTACGCCGCCAACCTGATCGGAGCCGGCGTGCCCACCGAGGTCACCCGCTTCCCCGCCATTTCGCACGCCGCCTTGCCGGGCCACCGCCCGGCGTTGCTGGCGGTCGCCGATTTTTTCCGCCGCCGCCTGTCCCCCGCGGACGGCCGCGGCGTCCCTGTCTGATCCTCCCCAGGAGAGTGGTCCCATGTCGTTGTCTCCTTCGAAGCTCGCCCTCCTTCTCGCCGTCGGCGCCGCGACCGCTGGTGTCGCCGGTGTCGTCTCCACCCAGGGCCACGCCGACGCCCCCGCGGCGTCTGCCGCCGCCCCGCCGCCGCCCGAGGTGGATGTGGCGCCGGTCGTCGCCCGCAAGATCACCGACTGGCAGTCCTACTCGGGCCGCCTGGAGGCGGTCGACCGGGTGGAGGTGCGCCCGCAGGTGTCCGGCGCCATCACCGCCGTGCATTTCCGCAACGGTGCGCTGGTGAAGAAGGGCGACCCCCTCTTCACCATCGACCCGCGCCCCCACGTCGCCGAAGTCGCGCGCGCCGAGGCCCAGGTCGCCGCCGCGCAGGCCGCGGTGCGCTTCACCACCGCCGACCTCGACCGCGCCCAGCGGCTGGTGCAGAACAACACCGTCTCGCGCCAGACGCTCGACGAGAAGGAGAACGCCGCCCGCGAGGCCGGCGCTAACCTGAAGGCGGCGCAGGCGGCCCTTGATCTCGCCCGCATCGACCTGGAGCACACCCAGGTCACCGCACCCATTTCCGGGCGCGTCTCGCGCGCCGAGGCGACGGTCGGCAACGTCGTGGCGTCCGGCGCCTCCGCCGCCCCGCTGACGACCCTGGTCTCGGTCTCGCCGATCTACGCCTCCTTCGACGTCGACGAACAGACCTACCTGCGCCACATCGCCAGCGTGAAGGACTCCGCCGACGTGCCGGTCCAGCTCGGCCTCGCCAACGAGAGCGGCTATTCGCGCGGCGGCACGGTGGAGCATGTGGACAACCGGCTCGATTCCGTGTCCGGCACCATCCGCGTGCGCGCCAAGTTCGACAATCCCGACGGCATGCTGGTCCCCGGCCTCTACGCCCGCGTCAAGGTCGGCAGCAGCACCCCGCACGACGCGCTGATGGTCGAGGACCGCGCCATCAACACCGACCAGGACAAGAAATTCGTCCTGGTGGTCGGCGGCGACGACACCGTGCAGTACCGCGAGATCATCCCGGGTGCTGCGCAGAACGGGCTGCGGGTGGTCAAGAGCGGCCTCGCCGCCGGGGAGCGCATCGTCGTCAACGGCCTCCAGCACGCCCGCCCCGGCGCCCGCATCAGCCCGAAGACCGTGGCGATGGGCAAGCCGGCGGACGCCATCGAGACCGCCGCGAACCAGTAACAGCCTGGCCCCCTCCCCCAACCCTCCCCCGCAGCGCGGGAGAGGGAGTCCGTCGCAGGCCCTCTCCCGCGCAGCGGGGGAGGGAGGGACCCGCTCCGTCAGGAGCGGGAGGGAGGGGGCCTTGTATCCAAACTCCATGCCGCCCGCTGGGAAGGCCATCATGAACATCTCGAAATTCTTCATCGACCGCCCGATCTTCGCGGGCGTGCTGTCGGTGGCGCTGTTCCTGGCGGGAGCGATCTCGCTGTTCCAGTTGCCCATCTCCGAATACCCGGAGGTCGTTCCACCGTCGGTCGTCGTGCGCGCCCAGTTCCCGGGCGCCAACCCCAAGGTCATCGCCGAAACGGTCGCCTCCCCGCTGGAGGAGCAGATCAACGGCGTCGAGAACATGCTGTACATGCAGTCGCAGGCCAACAGCGACGGCAACATGGCGCTGACCGTGACCTTCCGGCTGGGCACCGACCCGGACAAGGCGCAGCAGCTCGTGCAGAACCGGGTGGCGCAGGCGTTGCCGCGCCTGCCGTCGGACGTGCAGCGGCTGGGCGTGACGACGGTCAAAAGCTCGCCCACCCTGACCATGGTCGTGCATCTGCTGTCGCCCAACGACCGCTACGACATGACCTACCTGCGCAACTACGCCATCCTGAACGTCAAGGACCGGCTGAGCCGGATCAGCGGCGTCGGCGAGGTGCAGGTGTGGGGCGCCGGCGACTATTCCATGCGCGTCTGGCTCGACCCCAACAAGGTCGCGCAGCGCGGCCTGACCGCGTCCGACGTGGTGGCGGCGATCCGCGAGCAGAACGTCCAGGTCGCGGCGGGCGTCATCGGCGCCTCGCCGTCGCTGCCCGACACGCCTCTCCAGCTCTCGATCAACGCGCAAGGGCGCCTGACGACGCCGGAGGAGTTCGGCGCGATCATCCTGAAGACCGGCGAGCAGGGCGGCGTCACCCTGCTGCGCGACGTCGCCCGCGTGGAACTGGCGGCGGCGCAGTATGGCCTGCGCTCGCTGCTCGACAACAAGCCGGCGGTGGCGCTGGGCATCAACCAGTCGCCGGGCGCCAACGCGCTGGCCATTTCCGACGCCATCCGGGCGACCATGGCCGACCTCAAGGCCGACATGCCGGACGGCGTCGATTACAGCATCGTCTACGACCCGACGCAGTTCGTCCGCTCCAGCATCGACGCTGTGATCAGCACCCTGCTGGAGGCGGTCGCCCTGGTCGTGCTGGTGGTCATCATCTTCCTCCAGACGTGGCGCGCTTCGATCATCCCGCTGCTGGCGGTTCCGGTGTCCATCGTCGGCACCTTCTCGCTGATGCTGGGACTGGGCTACTCGATCAACGCGCTGTCGCTGTTCGGCATGGTGCTGGCCATCGGCATCGTCGTGGACGACGCCATCGTCGTCGTGGAGAACGTCGAGCGCAACATCGAGAACGGCCTGTCGGCCAAGGAAGCGACCTACCGCGCCATGCAGGAGGTCAGCGGCCCGATCATCGCCATCGCGCTGACGCTGGTCGCCGTCTTCGTCCCGCTGGCGGCCATGAGCGGCCTGACCGGCGAGTTCTACAAGCAGTTCGCGATGACCATTGCGATCTCCACCGTCATCTCTGCCTTCAACTCGCTGACCCTGTCGCCGGCCCTGGCGGCGGTCCTGTTGCGCGGCCACGACCAGCCGCAGGACTGGCTGACCCGCGCCATGAACAAGGTCTTCGGCGGCTTCTTCCGGCTGTTCAACCGCGTCTTCCACCGCGCCTCGACCGGCTACGGCCGCGGCGTCGGCGGGGTGGTGCGGCACAAGGGGCTGATGATGCTGGTCTATGTCGGGCTGCTCGGGGTCACCGTGCTGCTCGGCCGCACCGTGCCGATGGGCTTCGTCCCGGCGCAGGACAAGGAATACCTCATCAGCTTCGCCCAGCTTCCCAACGGCGCCTCGCTCGACCGGACGGAGGCGGTGATCCGCGAGATGACCGACATCGCGCTGGCCCGCCCCGGCGTGCAGAGCGCCGTCGCCTTCCCCGGCCTGTCGGTCAACGGCTTCACCAACAGCTCCAGCGCCGGCATCGTCTTCGTCACGCTGAAGCCCTTCGCCGAGCGCAAGGACCCGTCGCTCTCCGCCGCCGCCATCGCCGGTGATCTGCAGAAGCGCTACGCCGGCCTGAAGGAAGCCTTCGTCGCCATCTTCCCGCCACCCCCGGTGATGGGCCTCGGCACGCTCGGCGGCTTCAAGATGCAGATCGAGGACCGCGGCGCACTCGGTTACGAGGCGCTGAACGCGGCGGTCGGTTCCTTCCTGAAGAAGGCCATGGAAACGCCGGAGCTGGGGCCGGCCTTCTCCAGCTACCAGATCAACGTGCCACAGCTCGACGTCGACCTCGACCGCGTGAAGGCCAAGCAGCAGGGCGTGCCGATCGGCGAGGTGTTCGACACCATGCAGATTTATCTGGGCTCACTCTATGTGAACGACTTCAACAGCTTCGGGCGCGTCTACCAAGTCCGCGTCCAGGCCGACGCGCCCTTCCGCGCCGAGTCCGCCGACATCGGCCTGCTGAAGACGCGCAACGCCCAGGGCGACATGGTGCCGCTCTCCTCGCTGGTCACGGTGAAGCAGAGCTACGGGCCGGAGATGGTCGTGCGCTACAACGGCTACACCGCCGCCGACATCAACGGCGGCCCGGCGCCCGGCTATTCCTCCGGCCAGGCCCAGGCGGCGGCGGAGCGCATCGCCCAGGAGACCCTGCCGCGCGGCGTGCGGTTCGAATGGACCGACCTGACCTATCAGGAGATCCTGGCCGGCAACGCGGCGCTGTGGATCTTCCCCATCAGCATCCTGCTCGTCTTCCTGGTGCTGGCCGCCCAGTACGAGAGCCTGACCCTGCCGCTGGCCATCCTGCTGATCGTCCCGATGAGCCTGATGTCGGCGCTGGCCGGGGTGTGGCTGACGGGCGGCGACAACAACATCTTCACGCAGATCGGCTTCATGGTGCTGGTCGGCCTGTCGGCGAAGAACGCCATCCTGATCGTCGAGTTCGCCCGCGAACTGGAGCATCAGGGGCGCAGCGTGGTGCAGGCCGCCATCGAGGCCAGCCGGCTGCGGCTGCGGCCCATCCTGATGACCTCCATCGCCTTCATCATGGGCGTGGTGCCGCTGGTCACCTCGACCGGCGCCGGCGCCGAGATGCGCCACGCGATGGGCGTGGCGGTGTTCGCCGGGATGATCGGCGTCACCCTGTTCGGCTTGATGCTGACGCCGGTCTTCTACGTCCTGCTGCGCACGATGGTCGGGGCCGGCAAGCCGGCGGCGGTGCCGACCGGTCCGGCGCTCGCCCACGGGCATGGGGACGACTGAGCGCCCCTGAGAGAACCGTCGCCTTAACCGCGGCGGGGAGCCGGGGCCGAGCGCCCCGCTCCCCGCCGCGTCGTTTCTTCGCCGACCCTTCCCCTGCTTGCTCTGGCACAACGAACGGCGACGCTTCCGCCGGCACTCTCACCGTCACGCACCGCCCATTCGCTGGCGGCCCCGGTTGGAGACCTCGTCATGTCCAGTGCAGCCATCAGCACCACCCTGTACCGCCATCACCACGCCACCGTGGGACAGCTCGTCGACCGGATCGACTCCCTGCTGGCGGCGCCGTCCCCGGTGGCGAACGCCGCCGCTCTCGCCACGGCGGTCCGCGACCTGTTCGGCGTGTTCACCGTCCACCTGTCGCTGGAGGACAGCGCGCTCTACCCGCGTCTGCTGGCCCACCCGACCCCGGCGCTGCGCGCCACGGCGGCGCGCTTCCAGGCCGAGATGGGCAGCCTGCGGGCACGCTTCGACCGTTACCGGTCCAGCTGGCCCGGCCCGCTGGCGGTGTCCAAGGACCCGGAAACCTTCGTCCGCGAAACGCGGGAGGTGGTGACCGCGCTCAAGCACCGCATCGCCCGCGAGGATCTGGAGCTGTACGACGTCATCGACCGCGCCGCCCTCGCCGACAAGACGGCGAACCGCTGAGGGCCTCACTCCTCCGCCGCGATGGCCCGGGCGAACTCGTCGAGCAGAGCGTCGGTGTCCAGCCCATAGTCGTCCGCGACCTCGGCGATGGTCTGGAAACGCGCCATGGGGCAGCCCGGACAGGCCATCCGGTGCTTGAGGAACACGGGAATGGTCGATGGCCAGCGCTCCAGCACATCCTCGACGAGGTCGGAGGACGAGGGCAAGGCCGCGGTGGCGCAGTGTGATGGCGGGGCGATCATCCCGGCACCGTAGCACACCGGAACGCGCGTCTCTTTGCGCCCGCACAAACGGAACGGAGGTTCAGCCCCGCCTACTTCTCCGGTTTCGAGGTCGCTTCCGGCTTTTCCGGCTTGGGCAGATCCTCGGCGATGGCGACCAGGGCGTGCGGCTGGCGGATCGTCACCTGCTGGCGCCCGCCCTCGACGATCCCCTGCCCCTCCCAGCCGCTGAGGATGCGGCTCACCGTGTGCAGCGTGGTGCCGGTCATCTCCGCGATGTCCTGGCGGGACAGCGGGAAGTCGATCTCCACCCCGTTCCCCACCCGGCGGCCCGCCTGACGGACCAGACGCAGGAGCGCGTGGGCGACCCGCCGCTCCACCCGCTCGGTGGACAGCTCGCGCAGACGGGTCTGCACCTCCTGCAGGCGGCGGCCGACGATGTCCAGGGCGTTCAGCGCGATGCGCGGATAGCGCTCCATCAGCTCGCCCATCGTCGCGGCGGTCCAGTGGACGCCGACGCAATCGACCATGGCGAGCGCGTCGGCAGGGTAGATGCCGCCCGAGAACACCGCCGCCGTGCCGAACATCTCTCCGCCGCCGATGTAGCGGACCACCAGTTGCTGCCCGTCGGCCCCGGTCTGGACGATCTTGACCCGCCCGTCGATCAGCGCGTGGCAGAGGGCCGCCCGGTCGCCCTGGGAAAAGATGGTGGTTCCCTTCTCGATCCGCCGGGTGTGGGCGGACCGGACGATCTCGGCCAGGGCCGCCGCGTCCAGACCGGAAAACAGCCGCAGGCCACGCAGACTGGCGGGATCGGGGGCAAGCGGCGTCATCGGACCATCCTCAAAAGGCCGTGCCCGACCACCCCTGCGGGCAGCCGTCACGGAAAGGTTGCCTTCCAAGATGACCGCCCGCGCGCCGCGCCGCAACCCGCCTGCGCTCCGCTTGACACTCAAAGCCGGAACCAAGGTCTCAATTTGTCCTGGAACAAAGAGCCGATAGAACCAGTCCTTTAGGCTTGCCACCACATCGCAACCCTTCGGACCTCCCCCATGCAGATCGCCGAACAGTCCAGCGCGGCCGAGCCGGTCATCGACGTCCAGTCCATTCCGCCCCACCAGCGCCACCCGCTGATCCTCCAGGCCACGCAGGATCTGGCGCCGGGCCGCGGCTTCGTGCTGGTGAACAACCATGACCCGCGCCCGCTCTGCCTCCAGGTCCAAGCGCTGTTCGGCGATGCGGTGAGCTGGACCTACTTGGAGCGCGGACCGGAGCGCTGGCGGGTGCGCATCGGGCGGCCCGAGTCCGGAACCGCGCCGGCGACCTCCCTGCGGGTCCTCATCGGGCGCGGCGGGCAGGCGAGCGCGGTCGCCGCCGAGACGCCGCTCGGCGTGGCGGATGGCGGGCTGGTCTGCGAGATCACCGACTGCCCGCCGGGCACGACCGCGGAGCAGGTGCTCGACCTGATGCAGGGGGTCATCCCGCCGGCCGGGCAGCTGCACCTGTCCTACGAGCGGCTGGTCGCCCGGCGCTCCGGCTCCTGCTGCGGCGGCATGTGCGGCTGATCGCCCCAGGCGGCGTTTCGGGACCTTGGGCTTGACCGTCATCAAGGATGGTATGACCACCGGGCTGTATTGCCGAAGCCCGGCGGGCTCCGCCCGCCACACGACCATTCCGAAGGGAAGGAGACAGGCGTATGCGCGATCCCGGCTTTATGGCTCTGGATAAGGCCCAGGAGATGGCCACGGACACCCGTGCCCGCGACGTCGAAGTCCAACTGACGCGGGCCGGGCTGGGGTTCGCGCGGCGGCTCGGCGACCGGGCCGGCGGCCTGCTGTTCGACCGGCTGCTGCGGATTCTGGAGGCGCGCCACCCGCGCGCCTTCACCGCCCTCGGCGAACTGCCCGACGCCCGTCTGCTCATCGACCCGGTGGACGCGCCCGCCGCCCTGCTGCTCCGCGTCGGCCCCGGCCTCGCCCTGCGGGTCTGCGACCGCACCGCCGAGGCGGAGGCCACGGTGCGCGGCCCCTGCGCGCGGCTTCTCGACCTTCTGGAAGGGCGCATCGACGGCGACGCGCTGTTCTTCCGCCGCGAACTCTCCATCGAGGGCGACACCGCCCTGATCCTGGCGCTCCGCAACACGCTGGACGGCGAGGAGATGGACCTGTTCGGCGACGTCGCCGCCGCGGCCGGCCCGCTGCGGCACGCCCTGCCCGTGGCGCGGCGCAACGCCGGGCGGGCGCTCGACCTGCTCGCCACGGCGCGCCGTTTCGCCCCGCCGCCGGTGCGCTGGGGCATGACCATGCTGGAGCGGCGGCTCATCGGCCCGCGGCAGGGAGCGTGACGGGATGAGTTCCTTCGAACTGATCTGCCCGGCGGGCAACCCCGCCGCGCTGCGCGCCGCCGTGGACGCGGGCGCCGACGCCGTCTATCTGGGCTTCCGCGACGAGACCAACGCGCGCAACTTCCCCGGCCTGAACTTCTCGCGGCCGGAGCTGGCCGAGGCCATCGCCTACGCCCACGCGCGGTCGGTCCAGGTCTTCGTCGCCATCAACACCTACCCCCAGGCCGGCAACCTCGCCCCCTGGCAGCGCGCGGTGGACGACGCCGCGCGGCTGAAGGCGGACGCGGTCATCCTCGCCGACCTCGGTCTGCTCGCCTACGCGGCGGAGCACCACCCCGACCTGCGGCTTCACCTGTCCGTCCAGGCCTCCGCCGCCAACGCCGAGGCGATCCGGCTCTACCGCGAGGCCTTCGGCGTGCGGCGGGTCGTGCTGCCCCGCGTGCTGACGGTGCCGGAGATCGCCCGGCTGAACGCCGAGGTCGATGTGGAGACGGAGGTCTTCGTCTTCGGCGGCCTCTGCCCGATGGCGGAGGGGCGCTGCTCGCTGTCCTCCTACGCGACCGGGTTGTCGCCCAACAAGCAGGGCGTCTGCTCCCCGGCCAGCCATGTCCGCTACGAGCCGCGCGGCGAGGCGCTGGCCTCCCGCCTCGGCGGCTTCACCATCAACGTCTTCGGCGCCGGGGAGCCGGCGGGCTACCCGACTCTGTGCAAGGGCCGCTTCGTGCCCGGCGGCGGCACCTCCCGCGACCCGGCCTACCTGTTCGAGGAGCCGACCAGCCTCAACGCGCTGGCCCTGCTGCCGGAGCTGAAGGCCGCCAAGGTGTGCGCCCTGAAGATCGAAGGCCGCCAGCGCGGCAAGGCCTACATCGCCGCCGTGGTCGGCGCCTACCGCCGGGCGCTGGACGCGTTCGAACGCGGGCTGCCCGTGCCGGCGCTCGACCTGGAGGCCATGGTCGAGGGCGGGGCCCAGACCACCGGCGCCTACACCCGCGCGTGGCGCTGAGGAGTTGCGTTCATGAAACCCACCCTGACCCTTGGCCCCGTCCTGTTCAACTGGCCGGCGGAGCGCTGGCGCGATTTCTACGCCCGCATCGCCGACGAGGCGCCGGTCGACGCCGTCGTCGTCGGCGAGATCGTCTGCTCCAAGCGCGCCCCCTTCCTCGCCCCGGTCATGGACGAGGTGATCGCCCGTCTGGCCGCCGCCGGGAAGGAGGTCTGGCTCGCCAGCCCGATCCTGGTGGGCAGCGACCGCGAGCGCGCGGCGATGCGCGACCTCGTGGAGAGCGACCTCCTGCCGGTGGAGGCCAACGACATGGGCGCGCTGGCCCTGCTGGAGGGACGCCGTCACGCCGTCGGCCCCTTCATCAACAGCTACAACGAGGCGACCCTGTCCTGGCTGGCCGGGCGCGGCGCCGTCGCGGTGTCGCTGCCGGCGGAGCTTCCCGCCGGCTCGGTCGCCGTGATGGCGAAGACGGGGGCGGCGCTCGGCCTGTCCATGGAGGTGCAGGTGTTCGGGCGCGCGCCGCTCGCCATCTCCGCCCGCTGCTACCACGCGCGGGCGCACGCGCTGCACAAGGATGGCTGCCAGTTCGTCTGCGCCAACGATCCGGACGGCATGCCGGTGAGCACCGTCGACGGCCAGCCCTTCCTGTCGGTCAACGGCACGCAGACGATGTCGCACGGCTATCTGGCGCTGGCGGCGGAGATCGACCGCCTGCGGGCGATGGGCATCCAGCGCTTCCGCCTGTCGCCGCAGGACCTCGACATGGTCGCCGTCGCCACGGCCTTCCGCTCCGTTCTGGACGGCGAGCGCAGCGGACAGGACGTGATGGCGGAGCTGCGCGGCATGACCGCCGTCCCTCTGGAGAACGGCTTCTTCCACAACATGGCGGGTGCGGCCTACGCCGACGCCCCGGCCGCCTGACGCGTCCGCCATCCGCCCGCCATCCGACGTCCGTCGGACCGCCGCTCCCGCGCGGTCCGGCTGACTTTTGAGTCCGTTGAAACTTTTGAGTCCGTTAAACGAGGAAACCCCTATGAAGCGCATGTTTGCCCTGCTCGCCTTCGGGCTGGTCGCGTCGTCCCCCGGCTTTGCCGCCGCGCAGGACGCCGATGCCGGCGCGAAGGTGTTCAACCAGTGCAAGGCCTGCCACACCATCGAGGCCGGCGGTCCGAACCGCGTCGGCCCCAACCTGCACGGTGTCGTCGGCCGCAAAGCCGGTGCCGTCGAAACCTACAAGTATTCCGATGCCATGAAGAACGCCGGGGCCTGGGACGAGGCGACGCTCGACGCCTATCTGGCGGACCCGAAGAGCGCCGTCCCCGGCAACAAGATGGCCTTCGCCGGCGTGAAGAACGAGCAGGCCCGCAAGGACTTGATCGCCTATCTGAAAAAGAACAGCTGACGAAATCGTCCGTTTTCCTTGGCGGCTTGACCGCCGTCAAGGATGGGAGGGCGACCAGCCGCTAGGATAACCGCACAATCGTTGATCGATTGCGTCCCCGCTGGACGAGTACCCTCCCGTTTTTCTGCCCCCTCCAAGCCCATCGGTTCTTCGCCGGTGGGCTTTTTTCCTTTCAAGAACGGCCGCGGACGAGAAGGCGGCCGAAGGCGGCCAGGAACAGGACCACTGCCACGCCCCAGGCGCCGGTCGCGGCCAACAGCCACAGGGAGCGGCCCTCCCCCACCACCGCGGCAGCCGCCCGCAGGACAACGGCGAAGCCGATCAGCGCGTAGCAGCCCGTCACCACCGCCGACCGCCCGAAGGCGTTTCCGGCGTGCTTGCGGATCATGCTCGACATCACCGCGAAGCCCATCAGCCCGAGCGCCCCGACCGTCCAGAGATGGACCGCCATGCCGGGCGATGCCGCCACGGCGGCGAACCCCAGCGGGACGCAGGCGTAGGCCGCGTGCACGGCGAGGACCGATGGCCGGTCGAGCGTCCGCCAGCCTCGCCATTGCAGCAGCCGGGCCGTCTGCATCAGCGCGGCGAGAAGGCTTGCGGCGGCCGTCGTTCCCGAACTTGGCTCGGCTAGCCAGCCGGCCAGCGCACCGGCGGCGGCCAGGGCGGCGGCACGCTCGAACCAGGGACGCCCGGTGAACAGCCCCGCCTTGCTGGGCAGCCCCAGATGGGTGGCGGTCAGGCTCGGCGCGATGCGCCCGCCCAGCACCATGACCAGCCCGAGCGACAGCGCCAAGCCGGACGGAACGGCGTCGCACAGCGCCGCCCCGGCCAGCGCGCCGACCAGGGCCGCGACGACGGCGTTGCGCCGGTCCCGCGCGGCGGCGATCTGTGCGGTCACGAGAAGGGCCAGCGCGGCGAGGAACGGCGCGTGCGCGGGGACCACCCAGGGCGACAGCGCCCGTCCCGCCAGCCAGAGCGGCACGAGGAGCGGCCAGAGGCGCGCGCCGACCAGCGGCCGCTTGGTCCAGCGCGGCAAAGCGGTGCGCAGGAATCCCGCCATCATCGCCGGCAGCGTGCCGAACAGCAGCGCCCGCCCGTGCCACCCCGGCAGGTCGGCGATCACGTTGGAGACGTCCCAACCCAGGAGCGCCGGCACCCACAGCCCCACCGCCAGCAGCGCGTCCAACGCCGTCAGCAGGAAGAAGGGACGGAACGGCACCGTCAGGCCCCGCTCCGCCTGGACAGGATCATGAGGTGTGATGACCGTTGGGAAGGCCGACGTTGCAGTGCCGCCGAAGCTGCTCGACGGACCGGACCCGGACGGTGTTGCCGGTGACGTGCAACTGGTGCGGGGAGAGCTTGGTGAAGGTGCGGGACAGCTGTTCCGGCGTCATGCCGAGGCGGCTGGCCAGCACGCGCTTGCTGACCGGCAATTCGACGGTCGCGCCGTCCTCCGCCTCGTCCTCAGGCGACGGATCGACCTGCGACAGGATGAAGGCCGCGAGCCGCTGGGTCGTCGTGCGCAGCTTCAGATTCTTGACCTCGCGCACCAGACCGCGGCACTGCCCGACCAGCGTGCTCATCACCCGCAGCGCCAGCGCGTGGTCGCGGGCGATCTGCGCGCGCAGGACGGGCGCGGCCAGCATGAGAATGCGCGACGATTCCAGCGTCCGCGCCGACATCAGGTACGGCGCGTCGGCCAGCACCGCCGCCGGCACGAAGCAATCGCCGGGGCGCACGATGTCGATCACCGTCTCCTGCCCCGCCTCGTCGCAGCCGGCCAGCATCGCCGTGCCCTCGACGAGGATGTGCAGGAAGTCGGGAATCTCGCCCTCCGCGAACAGCCGTGTCTCGCGCGGGAACCACTGGAGAAGCGCCCCGTAGGTCAGCGCCTCCAAGGTCTCGTCGCCGACTTCCTCGAACAGCGGGAGGTCGCGCATCAGCGTCAGGGCGCCCTGTCTCATCGTCCCGGCTCTGCTGTCGCGGTCAGGCGTCGGAGGCGGGCTTGCGCGACGCCTCCACCATGACCGGTGCGTCATCGTCCTTCAGGCCGGCCTTGAAGGACTTCACGCCCTTGGCGAGGTCGCCCATGACCTTGGGCAGCTTGCCCGCCCCGAACAGCAGCAGGACGAGCAGCAGGACGATGGCCCAATGCATCAGACTGAAACTTCCCATGACGATGGTCTCCTGGGTGAAGGGCGGTCAGGCGCGCAGCGCGAGGACGCTGCCGTCGCGGCGGGTGAGGCGGGCGGCGGTGCCCGGAAAACGGTCGAGCAGGACGGCGGCCCGCGCTTCCGGCGCGACCGACAGAGCGGTGGACAGGGCGTCGGCGGTGGTGGCGTCGGGGGCGAGCACGGTGACCGCCAGCCACTCCCGCGCGCAGCCGCCCGTCGCCGGGTCGAACAGATGGGTGAAGCGCCCGGCGGGATCGAAGGGCGTGCCGTAGCCGCCCGACGTCGCCACCGCCCGGTCCGCGATCTCCAGCGTGCCGGCGTTGCGGCCGTCCACGAGCGGATCGGCGAGGCCGACCGACCAGGGGCGGCCCGAGGGGTGATGGCCGAGCGCGCGGATTTCGCCCAGATCGACCAGCACCTCGGTCATGCCCTCCGCCCGCAGCCGTTCGGACACGCGGTCGGTGACGTAGCCCTGGGCGATGCCGTTCAGCGTCACCGCCATGCCGCGCCCGGCGAAGGCGACGCGGCCCGGTTCGACACGAAGCTTGCGGTGATCGACCAACTCTCTGGCCGCGCGGAGGACGGCCTCCGGCGGGCCGGCGGGATCGGCGCCGGGGCGGGCGAAATGGCCGGCGTAGAGCTGCCACAGCGGCTGCACGGTCGGGTCGAAGGCGCCGTCGGTGCGGCGGCTGAAGGCCGCGGCTTCGGACAGCAGCCGCACGAGATCGGCGGGAGGCGCGTCCAGCACACCGTCGCGGTTCAGGCGGGCCAGCGCCGAATCCGTCCGGTAGAGGCTGAAGACCCGCTCCAGCCGCGCGACCTCCTCCAGGCACAGGGCGATCAGCCGGTCGGCCTCGGCGGGGTCCGGGTGCGCCAGCTGGAGGACGGAATCCGCCCCCAGCGCGACACCGCGCCACGTCCGCACCGGCACGCCCGCCGCCCGGAGGCCGCCCGGCAGCAGCGCCAGCCCGGCGGCAGCCGCGGCGATGCCGAGAAAGCGGCGGCGGGTGGTCATGGCGTGCCTCCGTGCCCGGCGCCGTGGCCGCCGCCATGATTGCCGCCCTGCTCCGCCGGCTCGTCGGCGGCGGTCTGTTCCGAGGGAAGCGTGGGGTGAAGGATCTCGTCCTCGGTCACCTCGGCGAAGCGCTTGATCGTTCCGCCGTTGTCGGCGGCGAAGCGGCGGGCGGCGGCCTCGTCGCCGAAGGGGAAGGGCTCGGCCTCGCCCATGCCGCCGCGCTGGCGGCTGCCCACCACGTACCAAGCCTTGCGCGCCTCGATCCAGACGGTCAGGTCGGGCTTGCGCGGGTCAGGGGCTTGGCCGACGTCGGTCACGTAGATGGCGCGGACGTCCTTCTCCTCCTCCGGCAGCATGGTGAAGGCGAAGGTGTCGCGGACCGAGGACAGCCAGACCGGGCGGTCCCGCCCGCCGACCAGGATCTGCCCCTTCGGGCCGGGATGGTCGGCGAGGTTCATGCCGCAGTAATGGCCGATCGCGTCGGCCGTGATGGCGACGGGCGGCGGCGGGGCGGTCTCCGCCTTCTGCTGCTGGCAGGCGGACAGCGGCAGCAGCAGGCAGGCGGCCAGCAGCGTGGCTCTCAGGGAGGTGTTCATCAGATCTGCCTTCTGGAAAAGAGGACGGCGGCCAGCGCCAGCGGTGCGGCGACCCAGCCGGCCAGCACGGCCAGCAGGACGGAGGCTGACACCTGCACCTGCGCGGCCAGCCCGGCGGTGCCGGCGAACTGGCTGACGCTCTTGAAGCCGGTCAGGTTGAAGAGGCGGAAGGCGTCCGCCGGGTTGGCGAGCAGAAGCCCGTTCAGCAGGCCGGCGTTCACCGTCTTGCCGCCGTCGGCCACCAGCAGCCCCAGCAGCGCCATGTCGTAGAGCAGGACCAGCACCAGCCAGATCGCCACGGCGATGCCCGCCGCCGTGCCGCGGTCGCGGACCAGCGTGGAGGCGAGGTAGCCCATGGCCGTGAAGGCGGCACCCAGCAGGACGCTCGATCCGATCATGGCGGCGAAGGCGCGCCAGCTCTCAGGCCCGATCCCCGATCCGTTTTCTGGCCCGCTCATCGCCAGCGCCACCCCAGCGGCGCCGTAGCCCAGCACGGTGGCGAAGGCGATGATCGCGGCGTGACCGAGGAACTTGCCGATCAGCACCTGCCAGCGCGCCACCGGATAGGACAGCAGCAGCGTCATGGTGCCGCGGTCGATCTCGCCCACCACCGCGTCGAAGGACAGCAGCAGCGCGATCAGCGGCAGCAGGAAGATGGTCAGGCTGGACAGGCTGACGATGGTCACCTCCACCCGGCCCACGCCGACCGTGCCGGTCGGGGCGGCCCCCAGGAAGCTCAGCGTCAGCGCCAGCGCCGCCATCAGCAGCGTGGTGGCGACGACCCAGCGGTTGCGCAGGCCGTCGCGCACCTCCTTGGCGGCGATCGTCAGAAGCGTGTTCATTCCGCAGCCTCCCGGCGCAGGAAGTGGGCGTACATCTCGTCCAGGCTCGGCTGGACGACCTCGATGTCGGCGAGTTCCGGGCCTTCGCAGGCGATCTGGCGGAGCGTCGCCACCTTGTCGTCGTTGGCGCAGGTCGTCTCCACGACCTCCCCGGACGGCAGGGTCAGGCGGATGCGCACCGGCAGCTGGGCCAGCCCGCGCAGCGTGGCGAGCGAGCCGTCGGCGACCTTGCGCCCGCGGTTCATCACCACGACGCGGTCGGCCTGCCCCTCCAGTTCGGTCAGGGCGTGGCTGCACAGCAGGACGGTGGTGCCGGCGTCGCGCAGGTCCCGCACGATCTCGTAGAAGCTCTGGCGCAGCGCCGGGTCGAGGCCGGTCGTCGGCTCGTCGAGGAACAGCACCTTCGGCCCGCCGAGCAGCGCCTGGGCCAGCGCCAGCCGCTGCCGCATGCCCTTCGAATAGGTGCCGACACGGCGCTTCACCGCGGCGGGCTCCAGCCCCACCCGGTCGAACAGCGCGTCGTTGCCGTCGCGCGGCACGCGCTTCAGCCGGGCGTAGAAGTCCAGCGTCTCGCGTCCCGTCATGCTGGGATGGAAGGCGACGCTTTCGGGCAGGAAGCCGACCTGCCGGCGGATGTGCGAGGCGGCGGCACTCGCCGGGTCGCCGCCCAGCACGCGGATGCCGCCGGCGGTCGGCGTGGTCAGCCCGAGCATCAGCTTGATCAGCGAGCTCTTGCCGGCGCCGTTGTGGCCGACCATGGCCACGCATTCACCGGCGGCGAGGTCGAGATCCACCTCGCGCACGGCGAAGGCGTCGCCGTAGCGCTTGGAGACTCCCTCCACACGGATGGTCGGTGTGTCGGTCATTGGGCGTTCCTTTCCGCCGTTTGGGGCCGTGCCGGAGACGGCGGCGGGCTCATCAGGGGGGCGCTGTCGATCACGCCGCCGGGGTGCAGCGCCGGGAACTGCTTCTGCGCCCAGCGGATCACCTGCACGCCGGGGCTGTTCATCAGCAGCTTCGCCGCCGGGTAGGCCCACATCACGCGGTCGACCACGTCGTTGGGGCGGTAGGCCTCGTCGGCGACGCCGTCGCCGTTCAGGTCGAAGGCGGCGTTGTCGGACCAGTAGTTGCCGCGCCCCTTCTCCGACCAGTCGAGGTGACGGGTCCCGACATACTTGACCTGGGTACGGTTGCCGATGAAGGCGTTGCCGGTCAGCGTGTTGCGCTCCGACCCGGCGGTGAAGTGCACGCCGATCTCGCAGCCTTCGAACCGGTTGCCGGTGAAGCGGTTCTTGTTGGCGTTGTAGATGAAGACGCATTTCCAGGTGCCGGTGCGCTGGCCCTCCACCGGGCCGTCGGTCGCCACCGGCATGTCCTTGTCGGCCACCACCTCCACCGGCGCCGCCTGTTCGGGCGACAAATGGCCGTCGACCACGTTGCCCTCGATGAGCGCGCTGTTGGCGTAGTTCAGCAGCAGCCCATGCTCCCGGTCGCCCTGCGAGCGGTTGTTCCGGATCACGAGGTTGTTGGAATACATGATCGCGTAGCCGACATGGTTGCCGACCGAGACGTTGTCCGACACCTCGGAATCGTTCGTGTACATGTAATGGACGGCGAAGCGCACCCGATCGAACCGGTTGCGGGCGAACAGGTTCTTCTTCGACGTCGTCGTGAAGATGCCGTCGCGCCCGTCCTGGACGCGGTTGTCCACCACCTGTGTGCCCGGCGCGTTCCACAGCTGGATGCCGTTGCCGCGTTCGGACAGGCGCAGGTCGGTGCGCCCGATGACATCGTTGCGCTGGACCATCACATCGTGGGCGCCCCAGACATAGATGCCGATCAGGTTGTCGCGCAGCCGGTTGCCTTCGATCACACCGCGGTGCGCCTCCTTGCCGAGGAAGATTCCGGTGTTCTGCTCGGACAGGCTGATGCCGGAATTGCGGACCTCGACGTTGCGCACGGTCACGTCGGGGGCGAAGACCGTCACGGCGTTCCCCTCCCCTCCCCCGTCGATGACGGCCCCGGGCTCGCCGAGCAGCGTGACCGGCTTGCGGACCACGACGGGGCCGGGATGCGTGCCGGGGGCGAGGACGAGCGTGTCGCCGGGCGCCGCCGCGGCGAGCGCGCCCTCCAGCCCGCCCGGCGCCACCGTCACCGTGGCGGCGCCGGCCGTCCCGGCGGCGAAGACGAGCGCCGCGGCGAAGAGGGGGAGTGGGGAGTGATGGGGCATTGGCTTGCCTTGATTGTTTTGCGGCGTGTTGCCCCCACCCCGGCCCTCCCCCGCTGGGCGGGGGAGGGAGATGGGGCGACCCTTGTTCCCTCCCCTGCGAAGCGGGGGAGGGTTAGGGTGGGGGCGAACGGTGCCTCAGGTGGCGCGCGGCTCGACGATCATGCGGCCGCCCATCTCCATGTGCAGGGCGTGGCAGAACCACTGGCAATAGTACCAGTGCACGCCCGGACGCTCGGCGATGAAGGTGACCGAGCTGGTCTGCTGCGGCCCGATCTCCATGGCGATGCCGTGGTTCGACAGGGTGAAGCCGTGGGTCAGATCGTCCACATCGTCCATGTTGGAGATGTAGAGCGTCACCTCGTCACCCTGCTTGACCGTGAACTCCTCAAGCCCGTAGGCCGGAGCGCGCTGCCACATGTAGACGCGGACCTTGTTGCCCTCGCGGATCACCTTGGCGTCGTCGTCCAGGTTGACGCCGTCCTTCTTGGCCTGCTGGCGGGCCTCCTCCCACATCGGGTCGTCGCGGGTGAAGATGCTCTTCGGGTTCAGCTTGGAGCGGTGGACGATCAGCGTGTCGTGCGGCTCGGCGTAGGTCGGGCCGTCGTGCACCAGCTTCATCTCGTCGCCCGAGATGTCGATGAGCTGGTCGTTCTCCGGCTTGCTCGGACCGACGTTGAGGAAGCGGTCCTTGGAGAACTTGTTCAGCACCATCAGCCACTTGCCGTCGGCGTCCTTGGTCTGGCCCATGGAGGAATGGGTGTGGCCCGGCTGGTAGTGCACGTCCAGCTTCTGGATGATCGGATCGACCTTCTCGCCCTTGTAGGCGCGCTTGGCCTTGTCGATGTTCCACTTCACGATCTGGCTGTCGAGGAACAGCGTGGTGTAGCCGTTGCCGCGCCCGTCATAGGCGGTGTGCAGAGGCCCGAGCCCCAGCTGCGGCTCTGCCACGATGACGTCCCGCGGCTTGATCTTGTCCTCGAACAGGTCGTCGAGCAGGCGGACGTCCATCACCGACACCGTCGGCGACAGCTTGCCGTTGATGGTGACGTGGATGCCGTCCGGCGCCGCGTTGATGCCGTGCGGGCTGTTGGGGATCGGGACGTAGCGGGTGAAGGGCGAGCCGTGGCGGCCGTCCACGACCGGGACGCCGTGCATCACCTCGACCTTGCCGGCCTTCACCGCCTCTTCGATGCGCTTGATGTTGAAGATGACGATCCAGTCCTGCTCGTTCGCCGTCATCTCCGCGGTGGTCACGCCGCCTTCGGAGTTGTAGCAGGTCGAGAAGGCGTATTTGCCCTGGTAGTCCGCCTCGGTGTTGTCGAGGTTGCCGTCCACCCGGACCTGCCACGACACCGTCATGCTGTCGCCGTCGATGGCCGAGAAGTGCGTCCGGTAGTTCTTCGGGTCGAGGTTCTTGCCGTCGTTCGGCATCGGCACGAGCTGCTCGGCGTTCGCGAAGACGTAGCCGGTGCGCGGGTACTTCTGCAGGCGCAGGCCATGGATCGCCGAGACGTTCGGAATGTCGATGATCTTATCGACCTTCATGATGTCGCAGCGGATGCGGGCGACGCGGGTGTTCGCCTTGTCGTTCACGAAGATGTAGCGCCCGTCGTAGGTGCCATCGGTGAAGGACATGTGCGGGTGGTGCAGATCGCCGTTCAGCCAGGTGCCGCCGTGGTTGGCCAGATACTTCCGGTTCTCCTCGGTCAGACCCTCGGTCAGGATCTTGCGGCTCTCGTTGGTCAGGCCCCAGCCCGAGGCGCTGCAGCGGTTGAACACCGGGATGCGGTGCAGCTCGCGCATGCTGGGCAGGCCGAGGATGCGCAGCTCGCCCGACTGTCCGCCGGAATGGAACACGTAATATTCGTCGAGATCGCCCGGCTTGACCTCGTACTTCTGGTTGCCCGACCCCGCGGCCGCGGCCGGCCCGGCGCCGAACAGCGCACCGCCCGCCGTGCCGCCGGCCACCGCGCCGGCGATGCCGGCCAGCGCCGCCGCCTTGGCGGTGCCCCCGAGAAGATCGCGGCGGTTCACGCCCGTCCGCTCAACCTTGATGTTCGACGCTTTTGTGTCCGACGCTTTTGTTTCCGACATGGGTGAACTCCTTCGATGTCCCCTTACGGGGCTCTTGTTTCGACCTGGTGGGTCAAAGTCCTTCCGGCCGGGCGGACAGGTGCCCGGTGGTGGGATCGGTGGTCAGCACGGCGGCACGGGGCTGGGCCTCGGCAACCGAAGCTGTGGATTGGGTGGCGTCACGGCGCTCCCGCTTCAGGCGCTTCTGGATCATGACCGGGCATTTGCGGTCGTGGTGGTAGAGCACCTGGCAGTGGAGGCACTGGATGCATTCGTTGGGGTTGATCGAACCGTCAGGGTGGATCGCCTGGACCGGGCACTCGTTGGCGCAGCGCCGGCACGGGTTGCCGCATTCCTTGTAGCGGCGCAGCCAGTCGAACATCCGCATCCGGCCGGGGATGGCGAGCGCAGCACCCAGCGGGCACAGATAGCGGCAGAAGAAGCGCTCGATGAACAGGCCGGCGGCGATCAGGGCCACGGCGAACAGGACGAACCACCAGTCGCGGACGAAGTGCAGGATGATCGCGGTCTTGAAGGGCTCGACCTCCGCCGCCCTCTCCGCCGTCGCCAGCGAGGTCAGCGACAGGCCGAACAGCAGCAGGAAGATCATGTACTTGATCGGCCACAGCCGCTGGTGCAGCCCGAAGGGCACGGCGATCTGGCGGACGCCGAGCTTCTTGGCGGCCTTGGACGCCAGCTCCTGCAACGCGCCGAACGGGCACAGCCAGCCGCAGAAGGCGCCCCGGCCCCAGAACAGCAGCGACGCGGCGACCGAGAACCACAGGATGAACACCAGCGGGTCCATCAGGAAGTAGTCCCAGCGGAAGTCGGTGCGCAGCGCGTTGGCGAAGGTCAGCACGTTGACCACCGACAGCTGCGCCGTCGCGTACCAGCCGAGCCAGACCAGCGTGAAGACGAGGAACCCGGTGCGCACCCGCTCGTAGAGGGCCGGGCGCTTCACGAGCTGGTCCTGGAAGAAGAAGATTCCGGTCAGCAGCAGGATCGCGCTCGCCAGAATAGCGACGTCGAACAGCCGGTTCTCCCAGATGCGCCGCCACAGCGGGATCTCGTCGCCGGCGTCCGCTTCCGCCAGGGCGGCGGCCATCGGAGCCACGGCGGCCGGAGCCACGGAGGCCGGCGCCGCGGCAGCGGCAGGGGCGGCCACCGGCTCGACCTTCAGGAACTTCTCCGGCGGCTGGTAGCCGAGATCGAAGGTGACGAAGGCCTTGTCGAGCGCCGCGGTCGCGCGCTGGACCAGCAGCTGCAGGCGCCACGGATCGGCGGGGTTGAAGCCGACCTCTTCGGGGATGACGAACAGGCCGATCTCGGGGAAATTCGGCGCGCCCGCCGCAGCCAGGGAGCCCAGGCGCTTGTGCAGACGGTCGCGGAAGCGGATGGCGCCCTCGTGCTGGACCAGCTCGAACCGGTCGAAGATGCCGCCGCGCACATAGCCCGAACCCTTGAAGGAATAGCGCCCCTGACCGGCCACGACGATGGCGTGCTGGCCCGGCTTCAGCCGCTGCACCAGCGCCTCGTACTCCGCGTCGCCCAGCAGGGAGCGGCCGACGGCGGGAATGGTGGCGAGCGCGGCGTAGAGGTCGATGAAGCTGTCGTTCGGGTCGCCGGCCTCGGGACGGGCGGCGGCCTCGGCCTTGCCGGTGCGCTCGAAGGCGGCGTTGACCTCGCCCACCGTCAGCGTCAGGCGGCGCACCGAGCCGTCGCCGACCAGCGTGGCCCAGTCTTCGACTCCGCTCTTGGACAGGTCGAGGCTGCGGGTCACGGTCGGCGCGGCCTCCGCCGCCCCCGGCGCGCCCAGCGCCTGCAACACCTTCTTGCCGGAACGGATGATCGAATCGCCGATCACCATCACCGTCACGGTGGCGCCGGACACGATGTCCACCGGCGGGCTGGACGCGCTCTGCGAGGCCAGGGCCAGCACGTTCTTGCCGACGTAGCCGTCGATGAAGGCGTTGACCTTGGCGGGCGGGATGCCGATCAGGACGATGGGCTCGTGATGGTCCACCAGCTTCGCCCCGGTCACCGTTCCGTCCGGCGCCAGCCCGACCATCACATGGATGGGGCGGCCCGAGTAGCCGGTGGTGTTCACGAAGTCGGAGGTCAGGAAGGCGTGGCCGACCAGCGCGTCGCCCTTGTAGACGGGAACCAGAGGCGCGTTCGGCAGGGGGGCGCCGAAGCGGTCCGCCCCGGCGGCGAGATCGCCCGGCTGCACCGTGCCGAGATACCGCGCCAGCAGCGCTTCGGCGGCGTCCGCCGTGCCGAGACCGGCCAGCAGGATCAGCAGCCCCACCACCAGCGCGCGTGTTCCCCGCAAGAAGTCCGCAACCATCGCCCTTGCCTTGAAGTCTTGATCTTGATCAAGGGGCCGTATGCCCCGTTGACGCACCCATGAGACCGCAGGTTCGGGCCGCTGTTCTTGACCGTCGTCAAGTCGCGGAAAAATGAAGCTGGACTATCCTCCTCCCCAGGGTCCGTACGATTGCTGATCGGGCGGGACTATCGATTGCATTTTAGGCGAAGTTCACTCGCGACCGGGGGTTTCCATGCCGTTGCTGCGCCACGAACCACAGGGTGGGGTCCGCTCGCTGGACGAGCTTCTGGGCATCGCGCTGGCGCTGGAGCAGGAGGCGGTGCGCCGCTACACCCAATTGGCGGCCCTGATGGACCGCCGCGGCGAGACCGACACCGCCACCACCTTCCGCGCCCTCATCGCGGAGGAGCAGGACCATGTTCAGGCGGTGGACGGCTGGGCGCACCGCCTCGGCCGCCCCGCCCCCGACGCTCCGGCCTCTCTCTGGCGCCTGCCGCCGGAGCTTGCCGCCTCATGGGAGGAATTGACCGAGCGCACGCGGCTGACGCCTTATCAGGCGCTGTCGCTGGCGGTGGTCAACGAGCAGCGCGCCTTCGCCTTCTACAGCTACATCGCCGCCAGCGCCCCGGATGAGCCGATCCGCACCCACGCCGAGGCGCTGGCCCGCGAGGAGCTGCGCCACGCCGCCCTGCTCCGCCGCGAGCGCCGCCAGGCCTACCGCCGCGAGCGGGGCCGGGCGGAGCACAAGCCGACCCGCGCGGACACGCCCGCGGAGCTGGAACGGCTGGCCGTCGCCCTGCTGTCCGCCACCGCCGCCGAGCACGGCGCGCTGGCGGCGCGCCTGCTGGCCCTGGGCGACGGGGACGGTGCCGCGCTACTGACCCGCATCGCCGAAGAGGAGCGGTCGCTGATCCCCTCCGGTTCCGACGCGGCGGCGTCGCCGACTGCCCTACCCGACACCGCAGCCGCCGGACTGCGCGCGGCGGTCGCCGCCTCCGAACGGCTCGCCGAAGCCTTCGGCGACGTGGCGGCCCAGGCGACCGACGAGCTGGTCCTGACCGAATCCCTGCGTTTTCAGGAAGCCGTGGTCGGACACCTCGCGCTGCTGGCGGAGCGGATCGACACCGCGGGCTAGGATCCCGCCCGAGGGCGATCGGCGCGGCGCCCCCCCGTCCCCGGCAGACGGTGCAGCAGCTCCCCGACGATGCCGCGGCGGAAGAGCAGAACGCAGACCACGAAGATCGCGCCGATCACCACCGGCACCGGCAGGCTGGTCGAGGCGAGGTAGCTTTCCAGCGTCACCACCAGCGCCGCCCCCACCACCGGGCCGAGCAGCGTGCCCATGCCGCCAAGCAGGGTCATCAGCACCACCTCGCCGGACATCTGCCACGTCACGTCGGTCAGCGAGGCGAGCTGGAAGACCAGCGCCTTGGTGCCGCCGGCCAGACCGGCCAGCGCCGCCGACAGCACGAAGGCCAGCAGCTTGTAACGCTCGGTGCGGTAGCCCAGCGACACGGCGCGCGGCTCGTTCTCGCGGATCGCCTTCAGCACCTGACCGAAGGGCGAGTGGACCGTGCGCCAGATCAGGGCGAAGCCGCCGAGGAAGATCGCCAGCACGGTGTAGTACATGGTCAGCGGCTGGCTGAGGTCGAACAGCCCGAACAGATGCCCGCGCGGCACCGCCTGGATGCCGTCCTCGCCATGGGTGAAGGGCAGTTGCAGGGCCAGGAAGAAGATCATCTGGCTCAGCGCCAGGGTGATCATGGCGAAGTAGATGCCCTGCCGGCGGATGGCGAGCAGGCCGAAGGCCAGCCCCATCACCCCGGCGACCGCGGTGGCGGCGAGCAGCCCGGCCTCGGGCGCCCAGCCCCATTCCTTGACCGCATGGGCGGCGACGTAGGCCGCTCCGCCGAAGAAGGCGGCATGGCCGAAGCTCAGCAGCCCGGCGAAGCCGATCAGCAGGTTGAAGGCGCAGGCGAACAGCGCGAAGCACAGCACCTTCATCAGGAAGACCGGGTACAGGGCGTAGGGCGCCAGGACCGCCAGAAGCAGCAGAGCCCCGGTCAGCAGGACCTTCGGCGAGCCGCCGCGCATGGCGAGGCCTTCGTGCAGCGTGTCCCTGGTTTGCAGGCTCATGGCTTATCTCTCCCGCCCGAACAGGCCGGCGGGCTTGACCATCAGCACCACAGCCATGATGACGAAGACGACGATGTTGGAGGCCTCCGGGTAGAAGACCTTGGTCAGGCCTTCCAGCAGCCCCAGCCCCAGGCCGGTGACGATGGCGCCGAGGATCGAGCCCATCCCGCCGATCACCACCACCGCGAAGACGACGATGATCAGGTTCGACCCCATCATCGGCGAGACCTGATAGATCGGCGCGGCCAGCACGCCGGCCAGACCGGCCAGCGCCACCCCGAAGCCGTAGGTCAGCGACACCATCACCGGCACGTTGATGCCGAAGGCCTGGACCAGGGTCGGGTTCTCGGTGGCCGCCCGCAGATAGGCGCCCAGCTTGGTCCGCTCGATGGCGAACCACGTGCCAAGGCAGACCAGCAGCGAGGCCGCCACCACCCAGCCGCGGTAGGTCGGCAGATACATGAAGCCGAGGTTGGTCCCGCCCTTCAGCAGGTCCGGAATCGGGTAGGGCTGGCCCGACACGCCATAGTGATGGCGGAAGGCGCCCTCGAAGATCAGCGCGAGGCCGAAGGTCAGCAGCAGGCCGTAGAGATGATCGACCTTGTAGAGCCGGCGCAGCAGCGTGCGCTCCAGCGCCAGCCCGACCATCAGCGGCGCCAGAACCAGCGCCCCCCAGTAGCCGACACCGGCGTAGGTCAGCAGCAGCCACGCCACGAAAGCGCCGACCATGTAGAGGGCGCCGTGCGCCATGTTGACGACGTTGAGCATGCCGAAGATCACGGCCAGCCCTAGGCTGAGCAACGCGTAGAAGGAGCCGTTGATCAGGCCGAGCAGAAGCTGGCCGAACAGGGCCTGTGGCGGAATGCCGAGCAGTTGGGACATCGGGCGTTCTTCTCCCGCTCACACGCCGAGATAGGTGTGGAGCTTGTCCATGTTGGCGTGGAGCTGGTCGTTGGGGATCATGTCCACCACATGCCCTTCCTCCATCACGTAGTGGCGGTCGGCGATGGTGGCGGCGAAGCGGAAGTTCTGCTCGACCAGCAGGATGGTGAAGCCGCGCTGCTTCAGCGCCCGCACCGCCACGCCGATCTGCTCGATGATGACGGGGGCGAGGCCCTCGGTCGGCTCGTCCAGCAGGATCAGGCCGGCGCCGGTGCGCAGGATGCGGCCGATCGCCAGCATCTGCTGCTCGCCGCCCGACAGGCGCGTGCCTTGCGTCGCGCCGCGGCCCTTCAGGTTGGGGAACAGCGCGTGGATCTGCGGGACGGTCATCCCGCCCTCCTTCACCACCGGCGGCAGCGCCAGATTCTCGTCCACGCTGAGCGAGGAGAAGATGCCGCGCTCCTCCGGCACATAGCCGATGCCGAGGCGGGGAATCTTGTGCGGCGCCATGCCGATCAACTCGTGGCCCTGGAAGCGGATGGAGCCGGTGCGCTTGCCCATGATCCCCATGATGGCGCGCATCGTGGAGGTCTTGCCGGCGCCGTTGCGGCCGAGCAGCGTCACCACCTCGCCCTGGCGCACGTCGATGTTGACGCCGTGCAGCACATGGCTTTCGCCGTAGAAGCCGTGCAGGTCGGCGATGTCGAGCATCGCCGACCCGGTCCGGGCGGTCGCCGCGCGCATCCCGTCAGGCATGTCCGGTCCCCATATAGGCCTCCATGACCTGCGGGTTCCGCGAGACGGCCTCGTACGGCCCCTCCGCCAGGATTTCGCCGCGGCGGAGCACGGTGATGGTGTCCGACAGGTGGGCGACGACCGACAGGTTGTGCTCCACCATCAGGATGGTGCGGTCGGCGGAAACGCGCTTGATGAGCGCGGCGGTGCCCTCGATGTCCTCGTGGCCCATGCCGGCCAGCGGCTCGTCGAGCAGCATCACCTCCGGGTCGAGCGCCAGCGTGGTGGCGATCTCCAGCGCGCGCTTGCGGCCGTAGGGCAGCTCGGCGGCCAGATGGTCGGCCCACGGGGTGAGGTTCACCGCCTCGATCAGCTCCAGCGCACGGCCCCGCAGGTCGCGCAGCGTCTCCTCGGACTTCCAGAAATGGAAGCTGGTGCCCAGCGGGCGCTGCAGAGCGACGCGGACATTCTCCAGAACGCTGAGGTGCGGGAAGACGGCGGAAATCTGGAAGGAGCGCACCATGCCGAGCAGCGCCACGTCGGCGGGCTTCATGGCGGTGATGTCGCGTCCCTTGTAAAGAATCTGGCCGCGCGTCGGCGTCAGGAACTTGGTCAGCAGGTTGAAGACCGTGCTCTTGCCGGCGCCGTTCGGGCCGATCAGCGCGTGGATGGTGCCGCGGCGGACCTGGAGGTTCACCTCCTTCACCGCGACGAAGCCCTTGAACTCCATCGTCAGGCCACGCGCTTCCAGGATGATGTCGCCGGTGTGCCCGGTCATGTGGCCGGCGGTCGTGTGTCCGGTGGTCATGTCTGTCCTTTCCCGGTGATGAGCCGGCCTCGCGCGGCCTCGGACTCAGGCCGGCGACGCCGCCGGTGCCGCGTCGCCGAAGCGCCGCGCCCCGACGGCGTGTTTCGCCTTACATCTTCTTGACGAGCGGGCAGTCGCTTTCCGACAGCGGCCGGAAGGCGCGGTCGGCGGGAACGCTGCGGACCAGCTTGTAATAATCCCACGGCGCCTTGGACTCCGCGGGGGTCTTCACCTGGAACAGATGCATGTCGCGCAGCACCCGGCCGTCCTCGCGCACCGAGCCGTTCTTGGTCATGAAGTCGTTCACCGGGGTCGCCTTCATCGTCTTCATGACGTCGGGGGCGGCGTCCGTCCCGGAGGCCTTGATCGCCTTCAGGTAATGGCTGACCGCGCCGTAGACGCCGGCCTGATAGAAGGTCGGCATCGCCTTGCGCTTCTCGAAGAAGCGCTTGGAGAAGGCGCGCGTCTCGTCGTCCATGTCCCAGTAGAAGGGGGTGGTCAGCATGATGTCCTGGGTCGCTTGCAGGCCCAGCGCATGGACCTCGCTGATGGCGAGCAGCAGCGCCACGATGTTCTTGCCCGACTGGCCGAGCCCGAACTCCGCCGCCTGCTTGATCGCGTTCTGGGTGTCGGCCCCGGCGGTGGCGAGCGCCACGACCTTGGCCGGGGACGCCTGCGCCTGGAGCAGGAAGGACGAGAAGTCGGCGTTGTTGGCCGGCACCCGGACGCTGCCCAGCACCTTGCCCTTCTGGCTTTCGACGACGGCGCCGGTGTCACGCTCCAGCGCATGGCCGAAGGCGTAATCGGAGGTCAGGAAGAACCAGCTGCTCAGGCCCGAGGCCACCACCGCTTCCGCCGTCACGTGGGCGAGGGCGTAGGTGTCGTAGGTCCAGTGCAGCCCGTTCGGCGTGCAGGCCTTGCCGGTCAGGTCCGAACTGGCCGGGGAGGAGAAGATGGCGACGCGGTTGGCCTCCTTGGTGATCTGCTGCACGGCCAGCGCCACCGCGGAGTTCGGCACGTCGATGATGGCATCCACCTGATCGACGTCGTACCAGCGCCGCGCCGTCGAGGCCCCGATGTCGGCCTTGTTCTGATGGTCGGCGAAGATCAGCTCGACGGGCGTGCCGTTGACGGCGCCGCCGAAATCCTCCACCGCCATCTGCGCGGCGGCGATCGAGCCCTGACCGGTGCTGTCGGAGAGCTGGCCCGACAGATCGGTCAGAATGCCGATCTTGATCTTGCCGTCGCTGTAGGCGGCACCCTGGGCGTGGGCCGGTTCGGAATAGGTCTGGGCGAGCAGGCAGGCGGCGATGGCCGCCGTCACGGCATAGCGCTTCACGATATCCTCCCAATGAATCCTTGGACCCGAGATTTTCTTATGATGGTCAGCCGGCGTTCCGCGACGCGGCCATGTCTTGGGCTGCGTGCTGGGCGGCGAGCCGGCCGAACACGGCGCCGCGCAGGACCGAGGTCGAGCCGGTGTAGACCTGATGGTAGAGGCCGACGGTCTCGCCCGCCGCGTAGAGGCCGGGCATCGGCTGGCCGTTGCCGTCGAGAACGCGGGCGTCCACGTCCACCTTCAGCCCGCCGAAGGTGAAGCAGTTGGCCGAGACGATGGGGAAGGCGCGGAACGGTCCCTTGACCAGCGGGCGCGCCCAGTTGGTCTTGGCCGGGGTCAGCCCGGTCGTCGCCAGACCGTCCACCCGCGTCGGGTCGAAACCGGCGGCGTCGGCCGGGCAGGCGGCGTTGTAGGCGGCGACCGTCGCCTTGGTGGCCTCGGCCGGCAGGCCGAGCTTCTCGATCAGGGCGTCGAGCGTCGGCGCCTCGATGGCCGGCACGTCGCTGCGGATGCTGGTGCGCCAGCGCGGGATGTCCTCCACCTGATCGTCGAACAGGACGTAGGCGAGCCCGTCCGGCTGGTCGGCGACGACGCGGGTGATGTGGTCGTAGGTGGCGTCGGCGGTGCCCGGCGCCTCGTCGAGGAAGCGCTCGCCGCGCTTGTTGACCAGCACGCCGTAGGGCCAGATGAAGATCACCGCCTCGGGCTGGCGGGACCGCGGATCGACCGGCTCGGCGTGGTAGGAGCCGAAATCGCCGGCCGGCGCCGCCCCTGCGTCGAGCGCCATGCGGATGCCCTCGCCGCGGTTGTAGTAGCCGCCGCGCGCCACCGGCCGCACATGCTTGGCGCGCGCCCCCATGTAGCGGGTCATCATCTCCGTGTTGCCCTGGTAGCCGCCCGAGGCCAGGACCGTCGAACGGCCGCGGATGGCGACGCGCAGGCCGTCCGGCCCGGTGGCGTGGATGCCGCCGATGCGGCCCTGCCCGTCGCGCAGCAGGTCGAGCGCGGTGGTGCGGTAGAGCACGCGGGCGCCGAGCGCCTTCGCCTCGGCCATCAGCCGCTCGATCAGGGCGAGGCCGCCGCCCTGGGCGGCGATGCGCTGGGTGTTCTGGGTCAGCAGATAGATCGGCTGCGGCTCGAAGCGCAGGCCGAACTCCTTGAGCCAGCCGATGGTCGTCGGCACCCGCTCGGCGAAGCGGGCGATCACCTCCGGATCGGGGAAGGGATGGGCCTTCACGTAATCGGGCCAGTATTCGTAGGGCTCGGCGGCGGCGGCCAGAACGTTGGGGTCGATGTTCAGCCCGGCGTTGGCGGCGAAATGCTCCTCGAAATCGTCGGCGATCTCGGAATCGTTCTTCATCCGCATGTAGGCTTCGGTCCAGCGCGAGTTGCCGCCGAAATCCTCCTCCGGCGCCCGCTCCAGCAGCGTGACCGACAGCCCGGCCTGCAGCGCCGTCACCGCCGCCGAAAGCCCGGCGATGCCGCAGCCGACGATCACCAGATCGCTGATATCATTGTCGCTGGGGGTGTCGCTGGCGATGTTGTTGCCGGCCGGGCTCATCCTGGTTTCCTCCGTCATTTCATTCGTCTCCTGACCTGTCCCGCTTCATCCGGCGAGGCGTTTCTGGTTCTTGCCCGATGCGTGGTCGGTGGCGCCGTTGGTGGTGCCGTCGGCCACGATGACCCCGGCCTCCACCAGCCGCTCGATTACCGCCGGGTCGTAGCCGGCCTCGGCCAGCACGGCGCGCGTGTCCTGGCCGACGCGGGGCGGATCGCAGCGGATCGCCAGATCCGCGTCCGCCACATGGATCGGCAGCCGCGGCAGCGCGGTCCGCACCCCGTTGGGCAGGGTGGTCGGCATCAGTCCGCCGGTCGCCCGCAGATGCGGGTCGTCGAACAGATCCTCCGGCCGGGCGATCGGGGCGAAGGGGATGCGGGCGCGCTCGCACACCGACACCGCCTCCTCCATCGACAGGCCGCCGAACAGCGCCGTCAGCAGCGGCAGCAGGCGCGGCCGGGCGGCGATGCGGTCGTTGTTGGTGCGGAACTGCGGATCGTCGCGCAGGTCCGGCCGGTCGATGGTGGCGCAGAAGCGCTCCCAATGGCTGTCGGTGGTGATCCCGACGAAGATCGGCCGCCCGTCGGCGGTGTGGAAGGTCTCGTAGACCGCCCAGGCCGACACGCGTTCCGGCATCGGCGGGATCGGCGCGTCCGACTGGGCGGCGTAGCAGAGATGCTGCCCCATCAGGAACACCGTGGTCTCGAACAGGGCGGATTCGACGGTCTGGCCCCGGCCGGTCCGCTCCCGCTCGCGCAGCGCCACCAGGATGGCGATGACCGCGAACATGCCGCCGGTGATGTCCACCACCGACGTGCCGGCGCGCAGCGGCCGGCCGCTCGGCCCGGTCATGTAGGCGAGCCCGGTCATCATCTGCACCACCTCGTCGAGGGCGAGGCGCCCGGCGTAGGGGCCGTCGAGGAAGCCCTTCAGGCTGGCGTAGATCAGGCGCGGGTTGACGGCGGCCAGCGTCTCGGCGCCCAGCCCCAGCCGGTCCATCGTGCCGGGGGCGAAATTCTCCACCAGCACGTCGGTCTCGGCGACGAGGCGGCGGGCGATCTCGCGCCCCTCCGGCGATTTCAGATCGACGGCGAGCGAACGCTTGTTGCGGTTGAAATACCCGAAATAGCCGGTGCCGAAACCCTTCAGATGGCGGGTGGGCTCGCCGTTGGGCACCGGCTCGATCTTCACCACGTCGGCGCCGAGGTCGGCGAGGATCATGGCGCAGGACGGCCCCATCACCGTGTGGCCGAAGTCGAGGACCTTGACGCCGGCCAGGGGCAGCGGATTGTCGGCGGACGGGCCGGTCATGCGCCGCCTCCCGGCACCGGGCGCGGAGCGGCGCCGTCGTAGCGGTAGGGGATGGACGGAGGCATCGGCCCCTTGATCCGGCCGCCCTGCTGCGACTGCTCCCAGGCGTGCGCCAGGATGCCGACCGAGCGCGACAGCACGAACAGCCCGCGCCCGAGACCGGGCGGGAAGCCGAGTTCGGCGAACACCACGGCGGTGGCGCCGTCGATGTTCATCGGCACCCGCTTGCCCTTGCGGGCGGCCAGCGCGTCCTCGACGGCGCGGCCGATGGCGGCGACCGCCCCGGTCACGGCCTCCACGCCCCTCGCCTCCTCCACCAGGGCCAGCAGGCGGCCGGCGCGCGGATCGACGGGGTGGAAGCGGTGGCCGAAGCCGGGAATGTGCTCGCGCCGCTCCAGCCGGGCGGCGATCTCGGCGTCCGCCGCCGCGGCCAGGGTGGCGCCCTCCGCCATGCGGGCGGCGATGGCTGCGTACAGCTCCATGCATTGCTGGCCGGCGCCGCCATGGACGTCGCCCAGCGCGTTGATGCCGGAGGCCATGGCGTTGTTCAGCCCGACGCCGCAGGTGGCGGCCATGCGGGCCGTGGCGATGGACGGCGCCTGCGGCCCGTGGTCCACCGCCGCGACCAGCGCGGCCCCCAGCAGCCGGCCCTGCGCCGGCGTCGGCAGGTCGCCGCGCAGCATCAGCCAGACCATGTCGGGAAAGCCGATCGTGCCGATCAGCTCCTCGATGGCGTAGCCGCGCACCCGGATCGAACCTGGATGGATGTCGATGATCGACGTCCGCCACCAGCCGGCGGCGGTATCGATGGTCGCTTCGGACATGGGAATGCTCCCGGGGCAAGGCCCCTGCAGGCCCGGCCTCAGCCGAGCACGAAGGGGTTGGCGCGGTTGGGCTTGGTGGTGATCCAGACGCTCTTGGTCTGGAGATATTCCTTGATCGCCTCCACGCCGCCCTCGCGGCCGAGGCCGGAGCGCTTGTAGCCGCCGAAAGGCGTGGTGAAGCTGGTGGAGCGGTAGTTGTTCACCCACACCGTCCCGGCGCGCAGCCGGTCGACGCACTGCATCGCGCGGTGCAGGTCGCGCGTCCACACGCCGGCCGCCAGACCGAACTCGACGTCGTTGGCGATGCGCAGCGCGTCCTCCTCGTCCTCGAAGGGGATGACGCAGAGGACCGGGCCGAACACCTCCTCCTGGGCGATGCGCATGTCGTTGCGGACGCCGGTGAAGATGGTCGGCGCCACGAACTGCCCCTGGCCGTACTCCGGTCCCGACAGCGCGTGGCCGCCGAGCGCGCAGACCGCGCCCTCCGCCTTGGCCATCTCGATCATCCGCAGGATCTTCTCCCACTGCGCGCGGGTGGCGATGGGGCCGATCTGCGTGTCCATCTTCGACGGATCGCCGATGCGCGCCTCGCCCGCCGCCGCGACCAGCTTCGCGACGAAGGCGTCGTGGATGGTCCTCTGCACCAGCAGGCGCGAGCCGGCCATGCAGGTCTGGCCCGAGGCGCCGAACACGCCGGAGATGGCGCCCTTCACCGCCTGGTCGAGGTCGGCGTCGTCGAAGACGATGTTCGGCGACTTGCCGCCCAGTTCCAGCGTCACCTTCTTCAGGCCCGGCGCCGCCGCTTCGTTGACGCGCTGGCCGCCGATGTCGCCGCCGGTGAAGGCGACCTTGGCGGTCAGGCGATGGCGGACCAGCGGCTCGCCGACCTCGCCGCCGAAGCCGGTGACGACGTTGACGACGCCGCGCGGGAAGCCCGCCTCGTGGGCCAGCTTCGCCAGCTCCAGGATGGAGGCGGAGGTGTATTCCGACGGCTTGATGACGATGGTGTTCCCGGCGGCCAGGGCCGGGGCCATCTTCCAGGTGGTCAGCGCCAGCGGCGAGTTCCACGGCGTGATGGCGACGACGACGCCGAGCGGCTCGTACTTCACGTAGTTGAAGACGTCGGCCTTGTTGATCGGCACGACGGCGCCCTGAACCTTGTCGGCGAGGCCGGCGTAGTAGTGGAACCACTGGGCGACGTTGCGCACCTGCCCGCTGACCTCGGCCATCAGCTTGCCGTTGTCGCGCTGCTCGATGGCGCCCAGCCGGTCGACGTTGCGCTCGATCAGCTCGGCCAGACGGCGCAGCAGGGCGCCGCGCTGGGTCGCGGTCAGCCCGGCCCATTCCGGAGCCAGGAAGGCGCGGTGCGCCGCTTCGATCGCGCGATCGGCGTCGCCCTGCGTCCCGCGCGGAATCTCCGCCCACGCCCGCCCCGAATAGGGCTCCGTCGATTCGAACCACTCGTTGGACACCGGATCGCACCAGTCCCCGTCGATGAACAGCCTGTAGCGTTCCACCCTTCGCCTCGCAGAAGTTCTGTTAGATAGAACCATGTTTCATCTAAGAGAACATAGGCGTACTAAATGCGTCAACCCCGAACCGTTCGTCCTCCCACTTTTTTCCGCCCCGGCCATCCTTGACGTCCGACGGTTGTGTCGGGGAAAAATGCGCGCTAAGGCTGCCAATGGCCAAGGCCGCCAGGCTGCCAATGAAGGATGCGATATGACCGACGCAAAGCCCAAGACGACCATGGCTCCCGCCGGCGGGGTGGAGGCCGTCGACCGGGCGCTGAGCATCGTCGGCTGCTTCCAGGCGGGCGATCACGCGCTGAGCTTGACGGAGATCGCGGCGCGGACCGGGCTCTACAAGAGCACCATCCTGCGGCTGACCGTGTCCCTGGAGAAGGCCGGCTATCTCGTCCGCCACCAGGACAAGTCCTACCGGCTCGGCCCGGAGCTGATGCGGCTGGGGGACTCTACCAACGCTCCCTGCGCCTGGAGGACCATGTCCGGCCGGTGCTGCGCCAGCTGATGCGCGAGAGCGGGGAGAGCGCGTCCTTCTTCCGGCGCGAAGGGGCGTGGCGGATCTGCGCGTTCCGCGAGGATTCGACGCAGGCGATCCGCGACCACGTCCACGAAGGCGACCGCCTGCCCCTGGACCGGGGGGCCGCCGGCCATGTGCTCCTCCGCTTCGCCGGAGCGGTGTCGGCGGAGGACTTCGCCGCCCTGCCCCTGCTGTCCTTCGGCGAGCGCGAATCCGAAACCGGCGCCGCCGCCGTTCCGGTCTTCTCCCAGCGGGAGGGGCTGGTCGGCGCCCTGACCCTGTCGGGCCCACTGACCCGCTTCACCGAGGAGCGCGTGGCGGTGATGATGCCCCTGTTGCTCGCGGCGGGTCACCGGCTGTCGGAGACCCTGGGCGGGCATTACCCGAACTGAGGGCCGTCAGGGATCGCGCGGCGGCGGCTGGACGGCGCTCCTGCCGCCCTCAGAACTGCCAGTTCGCGGGGACCCAGGCGTAGCCGCCGTCGGTCTTGAGCATCCGGCCGAGGCCCGGAAACGGAAAATGGAACCCCAGCACCGGAATGCGGTCGGCGGCGGCCCGGTCGAAGATGCGCCGGCGCGAGGCGAGCGCGGTGTCCTTGTCGCGATCGGGTCCGGGACGCCAGGGATTGTCGACGTTGACGACCGGGTGATAAGCGAGGTCGGCGGTCAGCAGCAGCTGGTCGTTTCCGGAATGGACGAGGAAGGTCGCCATGCCCGGCGTGTGGCCGGAGGCGACGATCGTCGTGAGGCCCGGCACGATCTCGGCGCCCGCCTCGTAGAGTTCGACCGCGTTCCCGACCGGTTCGAGGCTGCTCTTGATCGCGGCGGCGAAGCGCCGGCGGAAATCCTCCGGGACCGGCATGTAGGACAGGTCCGGATCGTTGCGGACGAAGAACTCCCAGTCCGCCCGCGGCACGAAGACGGTGGCCCGGGGGAACGCCCGGCCGCCGGTCGCGGTCCTGAGATTGCCGACATGGTCGGGGTGGGTGTGCGAGATCACGATGGCGTCGATGTCCGCGGCACCGAGCCCGATCGCCGCGAGGTTCTGAAAAATCCGCCCGCCGTTCGGCCCCATGGTCGTGCCCGCGCCGGCCTCGACGAGGATGCGCCGTCCGCCGGTTTCGATCAGAAGGGTGTTCAGATTCAACGTCATGTGGTCCGTCGGCAGGAAGGCGCGCCGCAGCACCTCCTGAAGCTCCGCTTCGGGCGCGTCGCTCGCATAGACGCGGGGCGGACCGCCGATCACACCGTCGCTCAACACCACAGCACTGATGTCGCCGACCCGGAAACGGTAGTGGCCGGCGTTGCCGGTCGCGGGCGTTGTCGGCGGCGGCGTCACTTGCGCAGACGCGCCACCACCACCACCGGGAGCGAACAGGGTCGATGCGCCGACGGCCGCGGACAGCATGATCCGGCGTCGGTTCAGAGTGAGGGCATTCATCGGCGTTTCCTCCCGAGTGGGGCGCCCGCTTCCCGCCACGGGACCGGGGGTGACCGGTGGCGGACGGCGATCCGGGCGCGACGATCAACCGCAGATCGACCATGACACGGCAAGATTGCGCTGATAAGCTCGTCAAATGTGATCGGCTTGATTAGGCCAGCTTCGCAATGAACCCAATTCGCTTGGACAGCTTCGACGTGTTCGCGGCGATCGTGCGCTGTGGCGGCTTCCGCGCGGCGGCGCTCGAACGGGGAGTCTCGTCATCGGCCTTGAGCCAGACGATGAACGCCCTGGAGGAGGCGCTGGGCATCCGGCTGCTCAATCGGACGACGCGGAGCGTATCGCCGACGGAGGCCGGGCAGCGCCTCCTCGATCGCCTGGCTCCGGCGCTGAGCGACATCCAGCTTGCGATCGCCGAGGTCGGCGAGCTGCGGGACAGCCCATCGGGAACGCTGCGGATCAACGCGCCGGCGCCCGCCGTCGATCATCTCCTCTGTCCGCTGGTCTTCGACTTCATGGACGCCTACCCCGAGGTGAGGATCGAGATCATCAGCGACGCCGCGGTGATCGACATCGTGGAGCAGGGGTTCGATGCCGGCGTCCGGTTCGGCAAGCAGTTGGCGCAGGACATGATCGCGGTCCCGTTCGGGCCGTCGCTGCGATACGCGATCGTCGCGTCACCGGATTACATCGCGCGGCATGGGCTGCCGGTGACGCCGCACGCCCTGGTCTACCACGACTGCATCAGGCGGAGATTTCCCGGCGGGACCCTCGTCACATGGCGCTTCGCCCGTGGGAGCGACGCGCTGGAGGTCACCCCCGCCGGACGCCTGACGGTCAGCACGGTGCACAACGAGCTTCAGGCCGCCCTGGCCGGCCGGGGCATCGCCCACGTCCTGGACGACTATGCGAAACCCCATGTCCGGGACGGTCGGCTGGTGGAGCTTTTCCCGGAGTGGAGCCCCACCTTGCCGCACTGGTTTCTGTATTACCCGAACCGCCGCCTTCCGAGCGCGGCCATGCGGGCGTTCCTCGATCACATGAAGGGCTACGACTGGCGGGCCGGGGATCAGGCCAGCTTCTGAACGACGGTCGCGATGCTGGAGCCCAGGTCACCCAGCGTCTTGACCGTCGAGCCATACTCATCCGCGTATTTCTTGAGAATCGTCTTCCAGTCGGCGTTTGGAATCGCGTCGTAGGTGGACGGGTCGAATGCCCGCCGCGCTCCGTCGATCATCGCGTCCAGACGCTTCAGGTCGGTGCGGGCTCCGTTCAGCAAGGGGGTGAGGCGGTCGATCAAATCCTTGTACTGCTTCACCTTCTTGACGAGAGCCAGGATGGAGGCATCCTCGGTGACGGCGATTCCGTCAATCTTCTTCTGACTGAGGATGCGCTCCACGTCTTCGTACTTGGCCTCCGCCGCGCGAAGCTGCCGCTCCAGCTTGTTCACCGACTCCGCCATGAGGTAGCGCCGGCTCTCGGCCCGCTCGACCACCTTCATCGCCTCCTGCGCGCCGCTCCGGTGTTTCGCCACGGCGCTTTGCAAGGCGACCACCTCGTCCGCGCCGTCGTTGAAACTGTCGTAGGCGGCCTTCCCTTCCTTGACCACGTCGAGCGTGATCTTGGCGCCCGCCACGACCAGCGGCAGCGCCGCGCCCCCGGTCAGCACCGTGGCCGTGATGGCGAGGGCCGTCGCCGTCAGAGCGAGGGCGATCTTTCCCACCGTCTTGGCGTAGACCTTCCACTTCATGTCTTCGAGCATCTTGCGCACGGCCGCGTCCAGGCCGGCGAAGGCCTTCTTCTCGATCAGCTTCATGACCGTCGCGATGCCGCCGACGATCCCCCCGAAGCGGTCGGCGGCCCGCTGCTCCATGGTGTTGTTAATCGTGTTCAAAAACAAAAACAGGTTGCGGCCGTCGATCTCGTGCTTCGCAATCTTCTGATCCCACGCCTGAATTTGCTTCTTTATTTCGGCAACCGTCTTCTCTTCGGTCTTCATCAACTCCTGAATGGCGTCGCGCACATTCTTGTTGAAAAGATCGACCACCTTCTTCGGTATCGGCTTTCCCGATGGATCGGTTTTCGGAGAGTCCCAGGAAAACTCGACATCCACCTTGTTGTTGTTTCCGGAAAATTCGAAATATTTGTATTTTCCGTACTCGTAGGAGAACTTTATCGACTGGTCCGCCATGCTGTCCATCCTTCCACTGCAAAATGCTGCAAGGCGTCGTCCAGCCGGGAAGACAGCCGCGACAACAGGGTGATGTCCCGATGAAAACAGCGGAAGAAGAATTGCCTCCAGTTGGGATCAAACACGTTCGCGACCCCAGCATTTTTGCACGGGATGATATCTCAGGGCTTGGTTGATCCGATGGCCGGCGGTCCACCCGGTGGATCGCCGGCCATGGACCGGAGCGGACCCTAGAGCAGGTCCTCGATCCGGATCGGCAGATGCCGGATCCGTCTTCCGGTCGCGTTGTGGACGGCGTTGACGATGGCCGCCGCCGCGCCGACCATGGCCACCTCGCCGAGCCCTTTGACGCCCGACAGGTTGAGGCGGCTGTCCGGCTCGTCGATGAAATCGACGTCGATGGCGCCAATGTCGGCGTTGACCGGCACGACATACTCGGCAAGGTCGTTGTTGAGAACGCCGCCGAACCGCGGATCGATCTCGGCGGCCTCGCGCAGGGCGGCGCCGATGCCCCAGACCACGCCGCCCCGGACCTGGCTTTCCGCCGTGCGGCGGTTCATCACCCGTCCGCAATCGGCGACGCTGACGACCCGCCGGACCCGCACGCGTCCCGTCGACGGTTCGACATGGACTTCGACGAAATGCGCGATCCAGCTGAAGGCCAGGAAGTCGGGGTATTCGGGGCCGGTCGTCACCGGCATGCCCCGGCGCAGCTGCTCGATCGCCTGCCGGTCCTTGCCGAGCGGCACGGTATCGACCGACACCTCCAGATAAGGGCGGCGGGTCCGGGCAAGCTGAACAGGGACGGGCTCGTCCGACAGCGCCGCGCCGGTCAACTGGCTCAGCTCCTCGCGCAGCTTCAAGGCGGCGGCCCGCGCCGCCGGGGCCGCACTCCCCGCGCCCCAGGAGCCCGCGGTGAGGTGCTGGGGGGCGTGGCCGGTGTCGCCGATCCGGATGTCGAGCTTATCGGGATCGACGCCGAGGACGTCGATCAGCTCCGCGGCGATGACGCTGCGTATCCCCTGCCCCATTTCGTGGCCGGACGTCGCGATGCGGCATTGGCCGCCGGCCGAAAGCCGCAGCGTGGTGACGGAGGGCGTCATCGCGGCCTTGTAGCTGCCGCAGGCGACACCGAGGCCGATGCGGTCGCCGTTTCCGGCGACCAGGGCGCCCGGCTGGTTCGTCCAGCGGTCCCAGCCGAACAGCGCGGCCCCGCGCTTCAGGCAGTCCGCAAGATGGCGGGACGAGAAGGGCTTGCCGGTGATCGGGTCACGCTGGGTGTCGTTGGCGAGGCGCAGCGCGACGGGGTCCATGCCGAGCGCCCCGGCGAGTTCGTCGAGCGCGCATTCGGTGGCGTGGCTGGCCGGATGCTCGTGCGGGGCGCGCTGGTGGCCGGGGGTCTGGGTGTCGACCCGGACGATGCGCTCGCTTCCCCGCCACGCGCCATAACGGTACATGCGCGGCGGAGTGGCGCCGTGATCGCTGGCGAAGCCGTCATACCGGCTGTTCTGCTGCACCGTTTCATAAATGCCGGCGAGCAGGCGGCCGTCACCGTCGGCGGCGAGCCGGACGCGATGCCGGCTTTGCGGGCGGTAGGACGCCGTGTGGAACAGCTGGCCCCGCGGCATGACGAGCTTGACCGGACGGCGCAGGAGCAGGGCGGCGCTCGCCACCAGCACGCTCTGTTCCTGAACGCCGTTCTTCTGGCCGAACCCGCCGCCCGTGTAGGGGCTCACGCCGCGCAGCGCCTGCGGCTCCATCCCCATCATGCCGGCCAAGCCGCCGGCGAAGGCCGCGGCGGACTGCGTTCCCTCGTAAATCCGCAGCGTGCCGTCCTCGAAGGCGGCGGTGGTCGAGATCAGCTCGATGGGGTTGTGATGCTGCTGGGGATGCCGATACTCCACGTCGATGGTGTGGACGGCGGCGGCGAAGGCGGCCTCGGCGTCGCCGGACGCGAGCTGGCCGACGGCCTCCGGCTCGGGGCTCGCAAGATCATCGTCCATCCGTGCGCTGAAGGGGTCCTCGGCGTAGCGCACCGTCACCGCTTCGGCGCCCTCGACCACCGCCTCCAGCGTTTCGGCGACCACCAGGGCGACGGGCTCGCCGCGGTGG
The DNA here is from genome assembly GCF_058780635.1 of Azospirillum sp. UENF 312511. Taxonomy (NCBI): domain Bacteria; kingdom Pseudomonadati; phylum Pseudomonadota; class Alphaproteobacteria; order Rhodospirillales; family Azospirillaceae; genus Azospirillum; species Azospirillum sp. UENF 312511. Next base: position 108,188 of record NZ_JBSNCG010000004.1, read on the forward strand.
CGGACCTGCGGGGCGGTCATGGGCTGGTAGCCCTTTCCCGGCTGCCCTTAGGCGCCGCGGGCCGCGGGCGTCGTCCGGATCTGCGAAAAATCAGCATGGGTGAAGACGCGCACGACGCCCGGAACCTGCAGGGCCGCCGCCGTGTCGATGGACAAAATCCGCCCCTTGGCGATCGTCGCGGGCACGGTCATCGCGTGCAGCAGACCGGGAAAGGGCTGGTCGGCGGCGTACAGGGCACGGCCGAGCACCTTCTCATGGGCGTCGATCCTGGGACGGTCCGCGTTGCGGTTCGGCGTCATTGGCTCTTGCTCCCGGCGTTGATGATGGCGTCGGCAAGGGTCCGCGCGCCGAGTTCGATCTTGAAGGCGTTGTGGCGGCCGGCCCGGGCCTCGGCGAACGCCGCCCTGGCGGCCTCCAGCGCCCGCTCGCGATCCAGGGTTTCCCCGCGCAGGAGAGTTTCGGTGGGACGCGCGCGCCAGGGCACGGTGGCCACCCCGCCGAGCGCCACATGCGCCTGCCGCACGCGATCGCCGTCCATCTCCAGCGCCACCGCGGCGGACACCAGCGCGAAGGCGTAGGATTCGCGGTCGCGCACCTTCAGATAGGTGGAGTTCCGGCCGGCGGCGGTCTTCGGCACCGAAATGCCGGTGACGATCTCCTCGCGGCCGATGGTGAATTCGAGGTGAGGCGTCCGGCTGGGCGGCCGGTAGAGTTCGGCGATCGGGATCACCCGCGGTCCGTCGAGGCCCTGCAGCTCGATCGCGGCGTCCATCGCCATCAGCGCAACGGGCCAGTCCCCGGGCGACACGGCGTTGCACGCCGCGCTCGCCCCCAGCACGGCCTGGGAGCGATCCATCCCGCCGATGGCCGCGCAGCCGGAGCCCGGTTCCCGCTTGTTGCACGGGTAGGCGCCGTTCGCGCCGTTCCGGAAATAGGGACAGCGCGTCCGCTGCAGCAGGTTGCCGCCGACGGTCGCCATGTTGCGCAGCTGCTGGGAGGCCGCCTTCGACAGACTCTCCGCCAGCACCGGATAATCGTCGCGCACGACCGGGTGTTCGGCGACGTCCGCCATCAGCGCCGCGCCACCGAAGAACAGCCGGTCGCCGTCGGTGTCGATGCGGTTGGCGCCATCGAGGTCGGCGATGTCGATCAGATGCGCCGGCTTCTCGATGCCGAGCTTCATCAGGTCGTAGAGATTGGTGCCGCCGGCGATGTAGCGGGCGCTTTCGCCGGCCGCGACGAAGGCCTCGATCGCCTCACGGGCCGTTCGGACCTGGACGTAGGACAAGGGCTTCATGGCTCAGCTCCTCTCGATCTGGGGAGCGGCCTGTTCGATCGCCGCGACGATGCCGACATAGGCGCCGCAGCGGCAGATGTTTCCGCTCATGTAGTCCTTGATCTGCTCCGGCGTCGACGCGTGCCCCTCCTTGACGCAGGCGATCGCGGCCATGATCTGGCCCGGTGTCGGCCAGCGAAATAACCTTTACTGAAGCCTTTTCGGCCCGAAACCTAGTCGCAATAACGTGAACTGGCGCGTGTCGCCGCCACACCCTCGACCTCAATAACCTTTACCGTCGATCCCAATAACCTTGATTGGGGCTTGGCCGCAGGTCTGCCCTCCGGAGGCACGCGCCGCCGTTTGTCCATGCTGCCGGCCGCCCGGCCGTTGGCTTGACCGTTGCCAGACCTGTGCACGATAGTCGGGTCTATCGCCGACCGTGTAGCCGCGGGCGCGGACTTCGCGGAGCAGCCGGCTGGCGGTGAGTTCCGGAAACCCGGTGACGCGCTCGCGCAGGTAGGCCTCGTAGGGCGCGACGACGGTCGGCCTGGGCGGCGTCCGGCGGAGAGACACGATGTCGAGTTCGTTCCGGCCAAGGGTGTAGTGGCGCACCATGGCACGCTCGTCGTCCGCGACCGCCAGGAACCTCGCCCATTGCTCCTTGGTCAGCAATCGCCGACGCGCCATGCCCATCCCCTCCCTTCGTGCCGGCGGGACCATAGTGAAAGGGGGGTGCCATTGTCACGGCATGCCCGGGACATTGATGAAGTCTGAGGCCCGCTTATGGATCGCACTGGCCTGAACAGGTTATCGATCGGCGTGGGGTTCCGATGGCGGAGGGGAAAACACCCCTTTGTACAGTCTGATCAGTTATGAAAAAATGACCGTTTCCGGGTGGGCCAATTCCTTTACAGCGACCACGCGAGCGGCCGTCCCATGATCGGGAGCGTCCCGGAGGAGATCTGCGACATGGATCAGGGCGCCGGACCGCGGGCTGTCAAACTGGGCAGCCGACATCGAAGGAATGCCCTGGCAATCCCACTAGAACTGAGCCCTGACGCGCTTGGAGCCGCCGATCTGAGCAGCGACGGTCCGCTTCTAAATCAATCCACTCTCTTCTAAACGGATCTGGTCTGCAAGACGGCGGCCGGTCCGGGGCGGAAGCCGCGGAAAGCCGGCTTCTAAACGGATCCACCCGACAACGACATGCTCGTTCGCAATGTCCGAGAAGCCCTTTTATCAGCAGAAACTGTGCCTTTGGCTGCCCTGCTCCCCTTGATCGCATGCATAACGTGGGTTGCGGAAGGCCGCTCACTCCAAGGCGATGCTTGCCCGTTCACAAAAGAGCATCACCTTTCGGACCTCGACAAAGGCGATGCATCCAATTGAACTCTTTTGCCGTTACCTGCAATCTGAAGTGTGAAGGCGGTGGTCATTGGAAACGTTGAACGGCCGCACCCACGACGTGCCCAAGGCCAATCATGCGCATGCGTCTATTCCTGCTGCTAGCCTTGGTCATGCTGCCACTGTTGGGCTTCGAGATTGCGGCGCAGATCGATCTGCGCCGCGACCGAGCGGCGGACGTCCGGCGAGAGGCCGAACGGCTGCTCGACCTGATCCAGGCTGAACAGCGCCGCATCGTCGCGGATGTCGAACATGTCCTTGTGGCCATGGCGGAGACAGGCGTCGCGGCGACCGGCACCGAGAACTGCCAAGCCGTTATGGATCGTCTTAAGCGACGCTATCCAGCCTACCTTACCATCGAGATCACCGGCTTGGACGGAATCATCCGGTGCACCACCGACCGCCGCACGGCCGGTGCCCATATCGGGGACCGCGACAACGTCCGGCGCGCGCTCGAAACCGGCGGTTTCGTCGTCGGGGGCTACCGCATCGCCCAGGGCATCGGCCGCCCAATCCTGAGCTTTGGCTTGCCGTACTCCGGCCCGGATGGCCGGCCGGCTGGTGTCGTCACCGCTCTGATCGACGTTCAGTGGCTTTCGGAATACCTCGCAGACAAACCGCTTTCGCCGGGTGCCACGGTTCTCTTGGCGGATCGGAACGGCATCATCCTGGCGCAGGCTCCCGAGCTGCAGGGCATGACCGGCCAGCCCTTGCCCGCACCATACCGCTTCATGCAGGAGAATGACCGGCGCGGAACGGTCGAGATGGAAGGGCTGGATGGCGTCGTCCGCATCATCGCCTACTCGCCGGTCGAAGCTGACCCCCATGGGCTGATGCTCTGGGTTGGAATCTCCAAGGCCCAGGCCATGCTGCCCGTCGAACACGCCATGCTGCGGTCGCTGGCGATCCTCGCGGCGGTGCTTGTCCTCTCCGGTCTGCTTGGCGTCTGGGGTGTCAGCCGCTTTGTCCGGCTCCAAAGGCAGGCCGAGGCAACGAGGCAGCGGATGGCCGAGGTGTTGGAAAGCACCCACGACGCCATCCTTGAGGTGGATCACAGCTGGCGGTTCACCTTCCTCAACGAACGGGCGAAGTCGCTCATCGCCCGAGGGCATGACGTTGATGGACTCACGCTGCTCGAAGCGTTCCCCACGCTGGCAGGCACCGACACGTGGCGGCGGCTCGCCCATGTCATGGAACACCGAGACGCCTGCGAATTCAGCCATCACGACAGCCGGAACGGCCAATGCTACGCGGTGCGGGCCTTTCCGTCCCGCACGGGGATGGCTCTGTACCTTCAAGACATTACGGAACGTGAGGACGCGGCGCGAGCACGGGATCGTCTGGCCCGACACTTGGAAGAGGAACGGTTGCTGCTCAAGGCCGTTCTGACGCACCTTCCGTCCGGGGTTCTGGCGGTGTCCGCTCCTTCCGGGCGCCTGCTGCTGCACAATGAGGCCGCCGAACGGCTCATGGGCCACACGGTGGGACATGGCGAGACGATCACGGACTACGCGGCGCAGCACGCCCGGCACACGGACGGAACGCCCTACCGTCCGGAGGACCATCCGCTGGCCCGTGCGCTTGAGCAAGGCACGGCGACCGACCAGGAAGAGTTGCTCCACCTCCGCGCTGACGGCCGGTTCACGAGCTTCGCGGTGAGCGCCGCACCGGTCCGTGACGCCGCGGGCCGCATCGTCATGGCGATCTGCACGTTCCAGGATATCTCCGAGCGGCGGCGGATGGATGAAGCGTTGATCTCCGCCAAGGAGCGTCTGGCGCTGGCGCTCGAAGCGGCGCAGGCCGGCAGCTACGATGTCGACCTGAGGACCGGCGAGTCGGTGTGGTCCAAGGAACTCTACCGTGTACTGGGGCTCGATCCATCCGCGCACCCGGCGACGATGGCCAGCTGGATCGGCACTCTGCACCCGGATGATCGCGAACGGGTGCTGGCGGAACGGTCCAAGGTTGTGACAGGCCGGTTGCCGCAGACGCGTCTGGAATACCGCGTTGTACGCCCCGACGGTTCTGTTCGCTGGCTCGAGGCCGTGTGCCGCGTCGTCCGTGCCGATGACGGCACGCCGCTGCATCTGACCGGCTTGGAAATCGACGTCACCGACCGCCACGCCATGGAAGACCAATTGCAGCGCGCCAAGATAGAGGCGGAACGGGCGAACCTGTCCAAGTCGAAGTTCCTGGCTGCCGCCAGCCACGACCTTCGGCAACCGATGCAATCCATGTTTCTCTTCGCCGGAGTCCTGCGCGCCCATGTTCATGACCAGCGCGGTCAGCACGCACTGGGCATGCTGGTGCGGGGGCTGGACGCGCTCAAGGGGCTGCTGGACAGCCTGCTCGATGTTTCGCGCCTGGACGCGGAAACCATCCACCCCAACTTCGAAAGCACAATGCTGCGTCCGCTGCTTGAACAAATCGGCGCGCTGCACGCGCCGGTCGCCGAAAGCAAGGGGCTGGCGCTGCACCTGGACATGCGGTGCGACGGTGCGGTGCGCACCGACCGCCACATGCTGGCGCGCATGGTGCGCAACCTCCTGGAGAACGCCCTCCGCTACACCGACCATGGTTTCGTCCGTCTGTCGTGCGAGGCGGTGGACGGGTGGGCCCGTATCGCGGTGCAGGACAGCGGGATCGGCATCGCGGCCAACCAGATGGAGCTGATCTTCGAGGAGTTCCACCAGGTGGGCAACCCGGGGCGCGACCGCGGCCAGGGGCTTGGCCTGGGGCTGTCCATCGTGCAGCGCCTGTCCAAGCTCCTTGGTCATCCCGTCACGGTGTCGTCGACACCGGCGGTCGGATCGACGTTCACCGTGGATGTACCGCTCGCCGACGCGCCTCCCGCCCGTCCGGCCACTCCCTGCAAAGCCCGCGCGATCGACGGTGCCGGACGGCTGGCGGTGCTGGTGGACGACGACGCCATCGTGCTGTCCGGTCTCCAGGCCATCTTCCGGGACTGGGGCTACGAGACCCTGGTCGGCTTGAACGCCGATGACGTGGTGGAGCGCCTGAAGGAGGCGGGACGCGCGCCGGATGTGATCGTCGCCGACTATCGTCTTCAGGGTGGGAGCACGGGCATCCAGGCGATTCACCGCCTTCGCGACTGCGTTGGTGTGGACGTTTCCGGCATCCTCCTCACCGGCGAATCGGGAACGGAGTGGCAGCGAGAGGCCGCCGAACATGGTCTTGGCGTTGTCATCAAACCGGCAACGCCCCAGCAACTTGGGGAGGCTCTGACGCGATTTCCCAAAACGGCCGCATGGCTCAAAGGACGGCAGGAGGGCTGAGGCGCACCGGCGGAGTGCCCGCCACCGGCTACGGATCCGGGGATCGGACCGCTGTCAATTCGTCTGCCGGACGAGGCCGACAGCCTCTGCAAGAGCCTGTTCGAGGCCTTCGCGACTGTACGGTTTGGGCAGGGTCACCGCACCGGGATGCAAAAAGCTGGAATAGCCCGTTGCCATGACGATGGCGAGGCCGGGCTGCCGCCGCCGCGCCTCGTCGGCCAGGTCGCTGCCCGACAAGCCCGGCAACCCCACATCGGTCAGCAGCACATCGACCGGCCCGCGGCCCAGCATCTCCAAAGCCTCTGCGGCATCGCCCGCCTCGAGCGCGTCATGACCGAGGTCGGCCAGCATGTCCAGCGTGGTCAGGCGGACCAACGTGTCGTCCTCGACCACCAGGATCGAGAGGCGCTCGCGCGGCGGCGTTGCAGCGTCGGGCATCGCTGGAGCGGGCGCATCCAACACGTGGCGCATCTTGGCCGCCAAGGCCTCGCGGCTGAAGGGTTTGCTCAACAGCGACACACCCTCGTCCAGCCGTCCATGGTGGACAATGGCGTTGGCGGTGTAGCCGGAGGTGAACAGGACCCTTAGGGCCGGGCAGACCTCCTGCACCCGCCGCGCGAAGTCACGTGCGTTGATCGTCCCGGGCATCACCACGTCGGTGAAGAGCAGATCCGCCCTGGCGCCATTGTCCAGGAGGTTCAGAGCCGCCTCGGCGTTGGCCGCCTCCATGGTGCGGTAGCCCAGCGAGCGCACCAGCGCGACGGCGGCGGCACGGACATCGGGATCGTCCTCCACCACCAGAACCCGCTCGGAGCCGCCGCGGATATCGGTTGTTCCGCCCGGCGGTTCCTGCTCCGCTGCCCGCACGCGTGGCAGGTAGATCTTGACGGTCGTGCCGTGCCCCACCTCGCTGTAGATCTTCACATGGCCGCCGGACTGCTTGACGAAGCCGTGGATCATGCTGAGGCCCAAGCCCGTCCCCTTGTCCACGGGCTTCGTGGTGAAGAACGGTTCGAACACCCGCTCCAAGACGTCGGGCGCTATGCCGCCGCCGGTGTCGCTGACCGCCACCAGCACGTACTGGCCCGCCGAGACCTCGTCGTGGCGGGCGGCATAGGCGTCGTCCAGTTCGGCGTTGCCCGCCTCGATGGTCAGCTTGCCACGCCCCTGCATGGCGTCGCGCGCGTTCACCGCCAGGTTCAGGATGGCGTTCTCCAACTGGCTCACATCGGCGCTGGTGTCCCACAAACCGCCGGCAACGATCGTCTCGATCTCGATGGACTCGCCCAGCGTGCGCCGCAGCAGGTCGGTCATGGTCTGCACGACGCGGCCGACATTGACAACCGTCGGATTGAGCGGCTGGCGGCGCGCGAAGGCAAGCAAGCGCGAGGCCAGCGTCGCCGCCCGGTCCACAGCGGCCAACGCGTTGTCGACCAGCGACAGCTCCTCGTCGCCCAGGGCGCGGGCACGCAGCAACTGCAGGTTCGCACCGATGATCTGGAGGTGATTGTTGAAATCGTGCGCAATGCCGCCGGTCAGTTGGCCCACAGCCTCCATCTTCTGGGACTGGAAAAGTGCCGCACGGGTCTCTTCCAAGACCTCTTGCGCCCGCTTGCGCTCCGTGATGTCGCGGGTGACCTTGGCAAATCCAATCAGCTTTCCAGTGTCGTCACGGATGGGATCGATGAGAACGTGCGCCCAAAAGCGCGCGCCGTCCTTGCGAACCCGCCAACCTTCCGCCTCGAACTTCCCTTCGTTCAAGGCGATGGAGAGCGCCCGCTCCGGCACTCCGGCACGCTGATCGTCGTCGGTGTAGAAGTGGGAGAAATGCCTGCCGATGATCTCTGCGGCCGCATAGCCTTTGAATCGTTGCGCACCTGGATTCCAGCTGGTTACGATCCCTTGAGGATCGAGCATGTAGATGGCGTAATCGTGGACGCTATTGACGAGCAGTTCGAATCGCCGCTCGCCGGACAACGGCTCCCCGCTAACGCCGGTCGGCAACTCACTCTCCACCAAAATTCTCCAAAGCACATTGAACCATGGTTGGCACCCTATCGCTGTTGGTGATGCCGTTCAACGAAACCGGCCTCCGGGAACCCCAGAGTTGTTCACTGCGACGGACGGTCTGTGGGCCTCTTGCGGATTTCCTTGAGTGAACTTCCAGTCACGTGTTTTGTGTTTGGCCCGCGAGGAGTGAGGTTCGCCTTCTTCAGCCATGGATCGCGAACGGTGCGATTGCGCCGCACCCATGAGGTCCGTAGCATAGATTGACGGTGGGCGCAGAGAGCAATGGCTGACCCGAATTTCAGATCCCAGCGTCGCACCGTCTCCTAGGACTCATCGATGCCACGCTCCGCCAGAAGCTCCTCAACATCCCGGCAGCTCAACGTGAACCGGAGATAAGAGCTCCTATCAAAACCCGTGGAAAGTGGGCTGAAGCCGTTGATTTACCTCAGCCCTACCCGGTTTTGATCCGCACTCTAAAGCCAAATCGCGAGCAGAATGACGGCGGGAGGGAACTGATGGCGGGCATACAAGATCGGCAACATCCTAGTTGGAAAATGCCGCGACCCGCGGGCCGCCATCGGTCTCGTGACAACGCTCCTATAGGCCAAAGGAGTCACAGGTGCACCAACAGCGCTACGGTTTTTCAAGGTGCCCAGTTGAACCTGGGCAGGGTCAACCATGTTATTGAAATTAAGCAAGTTAATCCAAGACCACCGTGATCGGTACAAACATCTTCCTCCGACATCGCCAAGCCAACCGGCGAAAGTGGTGACTGACGACAGCAGCGTTCAAGGGCGAAACCGGAAAGTCCCTACATGCGTGGTGCGGGCACTTACTCGTGCGCTCATGTGTGCGACGGGGCCTTAACGCTCATCGCACAAGGTATGCGCTATTGTGTGATTGCGTGACCGAATCGCTATGTTAAGTGTGATGATCACATTGCTTAGCCGCCGACCCATAATGAGGACGCAGTATGAACCATTTTGAGAAGGAATCGGTTGTGGTTGATGGCGATGTTCTTACGAAAGTTGAATTCCAGCGATTTGAGCATGTTCCCGTACCTGCGTGCCTGGTGGATGCTGACGGTATGGTGCTGCAACACAATCGGCGGGCCGCCGAGCTTTTGAACGGCACGGCGGCGTTGACAGTCCCTGGCGACCGGAGATTAGGAGCCTGGCGGCTCTACACTCCCGATGGCCAACCCCTGCAATCGAACGAGACGCCCGTTGCCGAGGCCCTGCGCAGCGGTGTTCCGAAACACGACGTCGAATTGCAGCTGGAACGCCTTGATGGCACCCGACGGTGGGTGCTGCTCAGCGTCGAGCCCGTTCCTGAGCCAGCCAGCGGCGCACGGGCGATCGTCACTTTTCAAGACATCACCGCGCTCAAACAGGCCGAACTGCAGGCCCGCCAGGGTGAGGCGCTGTTCCGGGCCATCGTCGAGACCACGCCGGAATGCGTCAAGATTGTCGCTCCGGACGGCACCTTGCTGCACATGAACCCCGCCGGCCTGCGGATGATCGAAGCCGACGCGCCGGAGCGGGTGCTCGGCGCGTGCACCGTCGACCTGATTGCCCCCGAACACCGCGACCACTGGCGCGCGTGCCACGCCCAGGTGTGTGCCGGCGAACGGCTCAGCTGGGAGTTCGACATTGTCGGCCTCCAGGGCGCTCGGCGCCACATGGAGACCCATGCCGTCCCGTTGCGCCTGCCCGACGGCAGCTCGGCCCAGCTCGCGGTGACACGGGACATCACGGAGCGCAAACGCGATCAAGCGGCCCTTACGACGAGCGAACCAAGCCTGCGCGACATCCTTAATTCCCTTCCGGCCGCCGTTTACACCACGGATGCTGCGGGACACATCACTTTCTACAACGAGGCGGCGGTTGCGCTGTCTGGCCGCCGTCCGACCCTGGGCAGCGATCAGTGGTGTGTTACCTGGCGCCTGTACACGCCCGAGGGCGCGCCGTTGCCCCATGATCAATGCCCTATGGCTGTGGCGCTGAAGGAGGGGCGGCCCGTTCGCAACGAGGAGGCCATCGCGGAACGACCGGACGGCACTCGCGTGTCTTTCCTCCCCTATCCGACGCCGTTGCACGACTCCACTGGCACAATCATTGGCGCCGTGAACATGCTGGTCGACATCAGTGACAGGAAGTCTGATGAGGCCGAATTGCGTCGCCAGCGGGAAGACCTTGAGGACTTCTTCGAGAACGGAGTTGTGGCGCTGCACTGGGTCGCTTCCGACGGCACCATCCTTCGGGCGAACCGAGCGGAGCTCGACCTCCTGGGCTACAGGCACGACGAATACATCGGCCGACACATCGCGGACTTCCATGCCGACGCCGGCACCATCGGCGACATTCTGGGGCGCCTGCGCAACGGCGAGCGGCTGGACAAATATCCGGCCCGTCTCAAGGCCAAGGACGGCGACATTCGCCACGTTCTCATCAGTTCCAACGCGCAGTTCCGTGACGGCAAGCTCATCAAAACGCGTTGCTTCACCCTGGACGTCACCGACCTCCAGGCAGCCGAGCAGCGCCGCAAACTGCTGATCGACGAGCTGAACCACCGGGTCAAGAACACTCTCGCCACCGTGCAATCGATCGCGGCCCAAACGTTGCGCTCGACACCGACGCCGGACGCGTTCGAACCGACCTTCACCGGCCGCCTGATGGCACTGTCCCGCGCCCACGACCTGCTCAATCTGGAAAGCTGGCAGGGGGCATCGCTGCAGGACGTGCTGACGACGGCGTTCCTGGCGCACGACCCGGACCGCGTCACGCTGATTGGCGAGAACCTCCGCGTGCGGACGCGAGCGGCCTTGGCGCTCAGCATGGCGGTCCACGAACTGGCGAGCAACGCGGCCAAGCATGGCGCGCTGTCAGCGCCCGCTGGCCGCGTGGAGATTGGCTGGACCGTTGGTGACCGCAACGGCGCTTCTGACGTCCATTTGGTTTGGAAGGAGCGCCATGGGCCCGCGGTGATGACGCCGCCCGGCCGGGGCTTTGGCTGCCGGCTGATCGAGCGCGGCTTGGCCCACGAGCTCGGCGGGACCGCTCAGCTTGATTTTGAGCCGGACGGTTTGCGTTGTGCCATCACCTTCCCATTGTAGGGGCAAGCGGCGCGATGATGGAGGGTCCGCAAGAATGACCGCTCTGCGCGGGTGCCGGGTGTTGGTGGTGGAGGACGAAGTCTTCATTGCCATGACCATCGAAGACATCCTCGAGGCACTCGGGTGCGTCGTGGTTGGACCAGCGGCGCGCGTACAGCAAGCCTTGGAACTTGCGGGTCGCGAGCTGTTCGATGTGGCCTTGTTGGACGTCAACGTAGCGGACGAGTTGGTCTTCCCGGTGGCCGAGCTTCTGGTTGAACGGCGTGTGCCATTCGCCTTTGTCACCGGCTACGGCCGTTCCGGCTTGGACGGTCGTTACCCGAACGCTCCGGTCCTGCAGAAACCCTTTCGTGCCATTGATCTGGAGACTGTGCTGAACGACTTACTCGACCCAAAGTTATAATTTGATTGCCGCTCTATCGCGGCCGGCGCCAGCGATATCGGATGCGCTGGATGCAAGAAGGGCTGCCGAGGAGTGTTGTCAGGTTGGCGAGCGGGAGCCGCGCGTGGCAGTTTGCTGGCTATGGGGGTCACTACACGAAAGTGCGCTTCGACTTTGCGCATTTTGGGACGCTCGTCCTGTCATGCTTGGGCGTCGCAATACCGCCGGCGAAAGGTTGTTGGCTGGTCAACGTCCGACGACACCACAGGTGCCCCATGGCACACCTCGCTGTCCCCCTTCCTCCGACTTTCGTCGCTTGGCTGTGCCCCTATCTGGTCGCCTTCTCGGGGCGCACTCGATCTACGGTGGCCGCGCTCGCGGTCGGTGCGGTGCTGGCGGTTGGTCCCCGCACCGTCGCCAACCTGTTGCGCACACTCGGCTTGGCGGACGATCCCGGCTTCGCCGCCTTTCACCGCGTGCTCAACCGCAACCGCTGGTCAGGGCTGAAGCTCGCACGCACCCTGCTGAACGCCCTGGTCGGCGCCTTCGTCCCGGACGGCCCGATTGTCATCGGTATCGATCACACCCTTGAACGGCGCCGGGGAGCCCATATTCGCCCAGCCGGCCATTGCTTTGACTCCGTCCGGTCCTCGACGGAGCAGACGGTCAACCGGCTCGACCGACCGCGGCGAGAGCCGGTGATGGCGGCCATTGAGCAGGCGGCCCCGGCGGTGGACGTTGCCACCGCTTGCCGGGCGCTCGGCGTGCCGCGCGCCAGCTCCTATCGGCACCGCGACCGCCAGCGAGGCGTCGGGCCGCCGTGTCCGCTACCACGGGCCCCTCACCGCCGCGCACGTTGAGCACGCCGGAACGCCACCAGGTTCTTGACCTGCTGCATGGCGAATCCTTCGTCGATGCCGCTCCGACCCAGGTCTACGCCACGCTGCTCGACGAGGAGCGATACCTATGATCGGTGCGCACCATGTATCGCCAGCTTCCGGCCTATGCCAAGCCCGAACTGCTGGCCACTGGCCCCAACCAGGTGTGGAGGCGGGACATCACCAAGCTGAAGGGGCCGATCAAGGGCACTTGGCTGTGTCTGTACGTCATCCTCGACATCTTCAGCCGCGCCGTAGTGGGGTGGATGGTGGCCTACCGGCAGAGCGCGGCACTTGCCGAGCGGCTGATCCGGCAGACCGTGTGCAAACACGCCTTTGCCCGCGACCGGTTGCCCAATTCGTCACCTTGAAGCGCATCTTCGGGATGTGATGCCGACGGGCGTCGTTGTGCTTGTTCGGCATGCCGGGAGGGACCAATCCAGGGCAACACGCAGAGGCGCCCTTCTACATCATGACCCAGGACCGGCAAACACGGGCCTCGATGCACCAACACCGAAAGGTCAGGCTGCCGCGCCGGCGCAGCCCCGCTTCATTCGAGGAGCAATCCTAACCCGAGGCGCTACACCTCCAATCGAAAGCGATGTTTTCCCCACCTTCGCATTCTTGCCGGTTTTGCCCGTGCAGAGCACACTCATATGAAAATATGCTTTGAGCATTCATCCCTCGTACCGATGAATGTGACAAATGCTTGGAGGGCAATCATGAAGGCCGACTCCATCCCGCATGTCGTACTGGGACGCGCGGACACCGGTGAAGGCGAGAGCATGGCGGCTCACGGCGGTCCGGGTGTCTGCGCCGGTCACTACGGTATCGTGGCATGGACACCGTCCATCGTCTTGGTTGACGGCTATGTCCATGATCTTCGACCGGAGCGGCGGGAACGCTACACGCTGCGGGTGTCCGTGGATGGGCGCAGCCAAGCCGAGTGTGACGTGGACACTACCATGCCTTCGTCGCCACCAGGCGGGCGTCCCGATCAGGTGGCCATTCCGACACTGGCTCTGTATGTGCCCTCCAGACCGGTGCCACAACCCCAGGACATGCACTGGGAACAGCCCGATACTGACCAACCCTACAATCTCCGGTGGGAACTCCACGGCGTTGACGCCGAGCCGATGCTCAAAATGTACCTGACGTACCGGATCATTCCGGTGTGAGGACCAAGACACGGTCTTGAGCATCGTTGAAACTGCGAGTACAGGGAGGAAGCCCATGAAGGCTGTCGATCTGATGACCCCCAAGGTCATCACCATCGGCCCGGACGCGACCATTGCGGAAGCGGCCAGGATGATGCTGGACAATCGCATCAGCGGCATGCCGGTGGTGGATGCTGCGGGCCATGTTCTGGGCCTGATCAGCGAAGGCGACCTGCTGCACCGTGCCGAAATAGGCACCGCACGTCACCGCTCCTGGTGGCTTCGCCTGTTGAGCGGCGGCACCGAGCCGCCGGAGGACTTCATCAAATCCCACGCCGGCAAGGTTCGGGACGTGATGACCCCGAACGTCATCACCGTGGACGAAAGCGCCTTACCCGACGAAATCGTGCGGGTTCTGGAGACACGTCGGATCAAGCGGGTCCCGGTGGTGCGCAACGGCCGGCTTATCGGCATCATCAGCCGTGCCAACCTGCTGCGCGCGCTCGTCAGCGTCGCGTCGGAGCCGCCGCCGACTGCCGCGGACGACCGTGAGCTGTATGAGCGCGTGTTTTCCGCTGCCAAGGAACTGGCCTGGGATCCGCGCGCCCACGACGCCATCGTGGTGCGCAACGGCATCGTCCACCTCTGGGGCTTCGTCAGCACAGAATCACAGCGTGACGCCATCCGTGTTGCCGCTGAGGAGGTGCCCGGTGTCAAGGGCGTGGAGAACAACATCCAGGTCGTTGATCCTGTAGAAAGCGGCGCCTGGGGCGGAATAATCTAGGACAGTGCGACCCGACCGCATGGGGAGCATTGGGGGGACCGGCGACATCATACGCGCCACCCCCTTACCCCAGCCCCTCGGGTCTCGGATGGATCACCAGCCCCGATAAGTCCCCTCAAACAGATCTCCCATTGCCCGCCGCTGCAGGATCGTGAGCCGGAACTGCCGGCGGTGATGCTCCCGGTCATTGAGGATGTGGCATCGCTGGCACTACGCCGCGAGGTTCTTCGGCTTCACGTTGGGCGGGTCATGATCCCGGTGGCAGGCCGCCAGGATCACCTTGGTCTTCCGCATCCGGCAGGCATCGACCATGTCCGGCCAAACCGCTTCCTTGCCGCGGGCGTCCCTCCAGGTGTGCAACTCCGCATCGAACCAGCGGCCGTCAGGAAGCACCCGCAGCAGACGACGCTCAAGGCGATCATCCTCGCGGGCCCCGATCCCAAGCGGCACGGCTGCGTGGAGTGGACCCTGCCGATCCTGTGCGAGGTGATCGCCGAACGCTTCGCCAAGACGCTGCATCCGGCCAGCCTCTCGCGCATCGCTGGTGGGAGCGCGGGCAGCGTCCGGCCGGGCTGTGCGACAAGCGCTTCACCTCGGCTTACCTCTACGCCGCCGTCTGTCCGGCCAGCGGCGCCGACTTCGCGCTGGTGATGCCGACCGTCTCCACGACCGCCATGAGCCTGTTCCTGGACGGCTTCTCCCGGAGCCTGGAACCGGACGTCCAGGCGGTGCTCGTGCTCGATCAGGCCGGCTGGCATGGAGCATGGGCGCTGGTTGTGCCACACAACATCGCACTGGCGCCCCTGCCGCCCTACAGCCCTGAACTGAACCCGGTCGAGCGCGTCTGGCTGTACCTGCGCGAGCGCTTTCTGTCCCACCAGCTTCTGGACGACTACGACGCCGTCGTCCAGGCCTGCTGTGACGCATGGAACGCTCTCACCGTTACGCCCCAACGCCTACGCTCCCTCACCAGCTACCCATGGCTCCCGTGTGTCAGTGCTTAAGCTCGGCAGTATCAGGGGCCTTTTCGGACGTTTTGGGAACGCGGGAGGCTGTAACCAAAGCTGCTTAAAGTTCACACAGGCACCGGCTTCAGCTCCGTGGCTTTTTCGGTCTGACCTAAACCCATGGTTTCCTCCGGTCATTGGCATAACCGCCTTACCAGGAAATTGGGGCTGCGCCGAACCTGGGGCGGCTTAACCGTTTCTCCATCATTGGATGTGGCCTCCTGACGGGCGTACCAAGTTTAGCCAACTGACCAGGAAACAGAGAGCAGATCAGGAAGAGCAAAAGTACACTGCCCCCAGTGTAGTGAGAAATGCTACGCCCTCCAGTGTTACACAGCTAGGCCAGTGTTACACAGCTAGGGAGGACAAAAATTTGGCCCCAAGCACTCCACCTCGGCCGGACAACGAGTCTGCGCGGCTCGATGCGTTGAAGAGATACGACGTTCTCGACACGCCAGCTGAGGAGGTGTTTGACCGGATCACCACTCTTGCTGCCCGCTATTTCGGCATGCCCATTGCTCTGGTCAGTTTGGTGGACGAAACTCGCCAGTGGTTCAAATCCCATTATGGGTTGGAGATATCATGTACGGAGCGCCGCTTGGCTTTCTGTGCCTACACCATTTTGGAAGAGGGGGTGATGGTGGTGCCCGACGCAATGGCCGACAAACGCTTCGCCAACAATGATCTTGTGACAGGCCCACCTCATATCCGTTTCTATGCTGGTGCTCCACTCGTTGCGGAAGACCGGCATCTGCTCGGAACCTTCACAGTGATCGATCAACAAACGCATTGGGATTTCGGCCCAGATCGGCAGGGTGACCTCGCCGATTTCGCCCATTTGGTCATGCACGAGTTGGAACGACGCCGCGCTCTGGCTCAAGCCGAAGCCGCACGGGCCGAGGCGCAGCGGGCCAACAGCGCCAAGACGCGGTTTCTCGCTGCGGCCAGCCACGATCTTCGCCAGCCTTTCCAAGCTATGGAATTGCTTACCGGTGTGCTCGCCCAGCGCTTGCATGAACAGGCGGACAACTTGGCGCTGCTGGAGCGCGTGCAAGAGGCGCTGCATTCCGGCCAAGGCCTTCTCCATGGTCTGCTCGACATCGCCACGCTGGAGGCCGGAACCGTCGAGCCGACCATATCGGAATTCCGGATGTGCAATGTGGTCAAACGGTTGGTCCGTGAGATGTCGGCTTTGGCGGAGCGGAAGGGGATCAACCTGGACGTCACCGAGTGTCGCCGATCGGTACGCAGCGATCCGCTGTTGCTCGAGCGCATTCTACGCAACCTGATCAGCAACGCCATAGCTCACACGGAGCGAGGGCGAGTGCTGGTCGGTTGCCGACTGTCCGGTGTCGTACTGCGGGTGGAAGTCTGGGACACCGGGCCTGGCATCCCGCCGGACCAAATCGATCTCATTTTCGAGGAGTTCTACCAGATCGGCAATCCGGAGCGGAACAGCCGCAAGGGTCTTGGTCTTGGCCTCGCCATCGTGCGCAAGACCGCGGAGTTGCTGGGCCATCACATTGGTGTAAAGTCCACGCTTGGAAAGGGGGCGATGTTTTTCGTCGAGGTGCCACTGGCACAGGCTGAAACTGAACCCGCTGAAACCAAGGAAGTGCAGGCGCAGATTGATTTTGCCGGATGCACTATTGTCGTGATCGAGGATGAAGATTGGCAGCGTGGTGCGCTTTCCATGTTCCTGGAAAGTTTGGGCTGCCAAGTCATCGCTGCCAAATCGGCCACCGAGGCAGTCAGCCGTGTGAAAATGGAAGGCATTTTTCCTGATATCGTGGTGAGTGACTTTCGCCTCGCCGAGCGAAAGACTGGGTTGGAAGCTATTTCCACCATCCGTCTAGCGGTTGGACAGCGTGTGCCGGCTGTGCTGGTCACTGGCGATACCGATCCACAGCGGCTGCGACAAGCGAAGCGGGGCGGGTATACGCTACTGCACAAACCTTTTCGTCCAGAGGATCTGAAACAAGCTTTGGCGAAAGCCTTCATTGAACGTCGCGGATAGATACAACGTCAGCCGTATGAATGCAGGTAAGCGGCTGCGGGAGCTTTCAATCACCCACAAGCTGGAGAATGGTTTTCACGCCCAAGGTCAAACCGCGCCGGGTTTGTTGGAGGCCATGAGGGTCGGGCCAAGCCATAATGATGGTCTTCCCACCAGCCCACTGCGTAAGGCGGCGGACCAACCACTACGCAGCGCCCAGGTCTCGTACCAGTCCCTGCTCCTTGGCGCGGTCCAGCAGGTTCTTTACCGACGACCGGCTCCAGCGCAGACCGCCACGCGGCGTGCGCTGCCCCATGCCTTGCAGACGGCGGGCGATGCCGTCCAGCGTGATGCTAGGTTCGGCCCTCACCAGCCCCGCCACCATCAACACGAGGTCGTTGCTGTCGACACGCTTGGGCGCCGGATCGAGAACGTCCTGACGAACCAGCCCCACCGCGGCCAACCGGCGCACGGCGCGGATCAGGCTGTTGGGCGTCCATGGCTTTCGGTCCCACGGTCGGGTCCGCCCCTGCCCTTTCAGCGCCCGCACGACCTGATCCCATGGTGCCGTCGGGCGCAGCGCCTCGACGG
This sequence comes from Azospirillum sp. UENF 312511, assembly GCF_058780635.1. NCBI lineage: Bacteria > Pseudomonadati > Pseudomonadota > Alphaproteobacteria > Rhodospirillales > Azospirillaceae > Azospirillum > Azospirillum sp. UENF 312511. The sequence goes on from NZ_JBSNCG010000004.1 coordinate 126,087, forward strand.
TCGGCAGGAACTCTTGGGCCTGGGCAATGACCAGCTCGTCGCGGGCGGTCTCGCGGCCCTGCCGTGCCTTTTCCAGCGCCGCTGGGTCGCGTCGGCGCAGGCCGGGATTGCCGGGTTCCTTGCCCTTGGCCACCGCGGCTCTGAGCCCGGCGATGGAGCGCTCGCGGATCAGGGCCCGTTCCAGCTCGGCCGCGGCTCCCAGGACCTGGAGGGCGAAGCGCCCCTGCGGGCTGGTGGTGTCGATCGGATCGCCCAGCGACTTGTGTCAGTGCCGATTGGATACTGGCCCATCCGCAAACTCGACACTGCTGGCGAAATGCCTTGGGGATTTGCGATGGTGCAGCGCTGGTCGGGTTGAAGAGGGCTTGACCTCTCCGAAAGGACGCCAGCCATGTCCCTTCGCCCTAGCTTGGCCACTGCCGTGCCCGAGGAAACGGCCAAGGTTGCCCGGGCGGCGTTTCCCCGCGGCTGCCGGCTGATGGATGTGCGCGACAGCCTTGGGCCCGTCTTCGACGACGCCCGTTTTGCCCGGCTGTTCTCCACGCGCGGCCGCCCGGCCGAAGCCCCGTGGCGGCTGGCGCTGATCACCCTGCTTCAGTTCGCCGAGAACCTGTCGGATCGCGACGCCGCCGATGCGGTGCGAGCCCGCCTGGATTGGAAGTACCTGCTGGCCCTGCCGCTCGATGACCCGGGCTTCGACAGCACTGTCCTCTGTGAGTTCCGGGCCAGGCTCGTGGACGGGCATGCCGAGCACGAGTTGCTGGACGCGGTGCTCGCCGTGGCCATCGCCCGCCGCCTGGTTCGCCCACGGGGCCGCCAACGCACCAACTCCACCCACGTTCTGGCCGCCGTCAAGATACGCAGCCGCATCGACGCCGCTACCGAAGCGTTCCGGCAGGCATTGAACGTGCTCGCCGTCGCCGCGCCGGCTTGGCTGCTCGGCCACACGCGGTCGCACTGGGCCGATCGCTACAGCGGGCATGGCGATTGGGGGCACGCCGCCAAAGCGCGGGCCGGCCGCGACGGGCATGTTCGGGAACTGGGCGAGGATGGCCATCACCTGTTGGCGGCGATTTGGGCGGACGAGGCTCCGGACTGGCTGCGCCGGCTGCCCGCGGTGGAAATCCTACGCCGCATCTGGGTCCAGCAATTCTACCTGTGCGACGACGGCGTCCGCTGGCGCGGTCCCGCTGAAGGCTATGCGCCGTCATCACGCTTCATCAGCTCGCCGTACGATCCGGATGCCCGCTACGGACGCAAGCGAACCACAACCTGGGTCGGCTACAAGGCGCACCTGACCGAAGCTTGCGACGAAGGACGGCCGCGGATCATCACCCACGTGCAGACCGAAACCGCGCCCACCGCCGATGGCGAGGTGACGACCCCGGCCCACCGGGCTCTGGCCGCCAAAGGGCTGCTGCCCGCCCAGCACCTGGTGGACACCGGCTACCTAGACGCCGCTCTTCTGATCGAGGCCACACGGGACTTCGGCGTTGACCTGGTCGGGCCGACCCGCCCCGACCTGCAATGGCAGGCACGCCGGGGAACGGGCTTTGCCGCAGCCGCCTTCCAGGTCGATTGGGACGTCCAGCATGTGACGTGTCCCAGAGGGGCCAAAAGCTCGGGTTGGACAGCGAGCACCGAGTTCGGCTGGGAAACGGTGAAAGTGAAGTTCTCCCAGGCTGACTGCAAACCGTGTCCGAACCGCACGGACTGTGCCGGTCCGACGGCGTCCCGCCGGGTGATGACGCTGCGCGACCGACGGGAGTTCGAAGCGCTTCAGGTCGCCCGCAAGCGCGAACGGACGCCGGAGTGCTGGCCACGCCGACACAGGACGCGGCCAACACGCTGGGGTGGCGGACGCTGGACAAAGGAGCCCCGGTGTGGGCATCGGCAGCAAAGGGCATCCACAACCGGGCCGAGACCTCGCACCAACCAACCCGCCGACGCGAGCGGCAGATGAAGCGCTTCAAGTCGCCTCGACAGGTCGAGCGCTGCCTGTCCAACCACGACCCGATCGCCACCCTCTTCCACCTCCGCCGAGACCACCGCCCTGCCTCTGACCACCGCGCCGCCCGTGCCGAGACCTTCGCCACCTGGATTGAGGTCGCCGGGAACCTTTGGCCGCGTGATCGGGCCGCACCTTGGTGTCTGCACCACCACTCCGTGCCAGCTCGACAAACCGACATCAATTTGGCAGTGCCGAAGGCCACCGGCTGACCCAAAAGCAACATTAAAGCATCCTGATGTTTTGTTCACTTATGAATCCGGAGAGCTTGGTCTTGAAATAGGGTTGACCATAAAGCCGGAGCGATACGAAGCGCGAGAAGCCACTTCATCAGTTATTCCCCTAACTTTTCTATGCTGCGATCTTCCCAATCCACCCACTCCACTGGGTGCCGCTTGAGATAGTTGGCGACCGCGTCGTCAATTGTAGCAAAAAAGGCTTCCTCGCCGATCTGCGCAAAGAGCCCAAATTTCTTCATTTTGTCCTTCACAGGGTCCTTGAGTTCTGCGAACTTCAGCTCGACACCCATTTCCTTCAAAGTCTTGTACAGGTCTTCGAGAGTGTCGGCGGCAGTCACGTCCACGCTGGTGACCGGTTCCGCGGAGACGGCGAGCCAGCGTGTTGGCGTCGGTGCATTCTTCACCGCGCCCAGAGCACGCTCCTTGAAAAGTTCGGCATTGGCAAAGAACAGCGGCGCATCCCAGCGGAAGAGAACGAGTTCCGGGATCCGTCGGGCATCCGGATAGCGCGTGATATCGTGATAGCCATTGATTCCCTCGGCACGCCCAAGCACCGCGGAGTAGGGACGCCAGCCATCCCACAGGAACTCGATGACGGCTATCACGATCGCCAGCCCGATGCCGGGGATGGCGCCAAACACGGCGACGCCCACGAAACACGCGATGGACAGCCAAAACTCCCAGCGCTGGATGCGGTAGATCCGGATCAGATCATTGACCTCGATCAGGCCAATGGCCGAGGCAATGACGACTGCGGCGAGGGCAGCGGACGGTAAGTGCTGGAGCAGATTCGGCGCCGCCAGCAGCAGCAGAGCAACGGTAAGCGCGCCAACAACACCGGTCAGTTGAGTGCGGGCGCCTGCCGCCTCCGCCACTGGCGTGCGCGACGAACTGCTGCTGATCGGAAAGCCCTGAAAGAACCCAGCCGCCAGATTGGCTGCGCCCAGCCCGATCATCTCCTGGTTGGGATCGACCGGCGTGCGCGTGCGCGCAGCATAAGTGCGGGACAGGACGCTGGTGTCGGCGAACGACACCAGGGCGACGGCAGCCCCGCCGATCATGACGACCACGATATCATCGAAGCCGATCCAGGGAATTGTGAACGCCGGCAGCCCCTGGGGTAGCGGACCGAGGACCGAGATGCCAGCCCGCGTGCCCAGGTCTAGGACACCCGCGACCACGGTGGCGCCGACCACGGCCAGCAGGATGCCGGGCACGCGTTTGTAGTTCTTAAGCAGCAGGATCACCGCCAGCGTGCCACCGCCGATCGCGAAGGCAGTCCAGCTGGTCTTCCCATCCAGGATCGCTTCGGCAATCGCTGCCAAGTTACGCAACGGTCCATCGCTCTCGATGGAGAAGCCGAACAGCTTGGGCAATTGACTGATCAGCACGGTCAACGCGATCCCGTTCATGTAGCCATAGCGTATCGGCTTGGACAGCAGTTCGGTTATGAAGCCCAGCTTGGCCAGCCCCGCCAGCATGCACAGGAGTCCCGAAACGACGGCCATCATGCTGGCCAGGGCAATGGCGCGTTGCGGATCTCCGACCGACAGCGGAAGGACGATGCCAAGGATGATGGCGGCGAGCGAGGAGTCCGGCCCCAGGACTAGGATGGGGCTGGGCCCGAACAGTGCATAAGCCACCAGGGGCACGATCGTCGCGTAGAGCCCGTAGATGCCCGGCACGCCCGACGCAACGGCATACGCAATGCCGACGGGCACCAGCATCGTTGTCAGGACGAGTCCGGCGACGACGTCATGAACGAGCCAGCTTGGCTGATAGTGACGGAGCGTCAGCAGCCCTGGCAACCAACGCATCCAGCCGATTTGGTGCGACATGTGCTGAGCCCCTACGTGTATCCCCGTGGCCTAAGGAAACGGAAACTCACTCAGCTTACGCGAGGATGATCCGCCCGGTATAGCCGACTGCGGCCAGGCTTCATCGCCAGCCTAGCCACCTTTCTTCACCGGTCCGAGGAATCGACCGTAAGCCCGCCGCGGATCATCAGCCTTTGGCTGTACAGTCGTGTTCACCCCGACCGTCATGGAGGTGGTGGCGTGAAATTGCAGGGGTTGGTTGCTGACAGCATCAGATTGATGCTGAGGAACACCAGCCCAGGGCATTGTCACGCGAACGGACTCGGGGTGACGCCAAAGAACGGACGAGAAGCTGCGGCAAGAAGGCAAATCCGGAGTTTGGAGCGTGAGGGACGCAATAAGAGAACGGGACCATCCCTGAAAGCCGCAGAAATCCCGCAATCTGCGCAGTTGCGGTTCCGTTAAACTGGTGATGTCCAGTTTTTGATCGCTCGGGGCATAATAAAATCCAATAAAAACCGATACGATGAACGGATTGCCGCCCGCCGGGCCTCAGTTCACGTGCCTTTTTGTCCGGCCTCTTGAGCAGTCTCATTCAACTGCGCGCGCAACGTTTCGACCAAGAGCTTGGCCGAAACCGGCTTGTGCAGGATGAGGAGCCCATGGGCGGCCGCCTCACGCAAGCTCTCCGTGCCGGTTTCCCCGGTCAACAGGACCCCAGGGATGGTGTGCCGGCAGGAGTCCCGTATCCGGGCAACCGCCTCCGTTCCCAGACGCCCTTGGCCCAACCGGTAGTCAGCCAAGATGATATCAGGGCATCGCCCGGCAACGCGCAGGCGATCGATGGCCTGATCGGCACTCGACGCAACGACAACGGTGCAGCCCCAGTCTTTAAGCATCGTCTGCAAGGCCATCAGCACCATCACATCGTCGTCGATGACAACGGCAAGCCACTCCCGGTCCAGCCGTGCGACCTCCGCCTCTTCGACCGGACCAGAGGGCAATGCGGCGGCTCCGCGCGGAACCGCAAAGATGAACGTCGAGCCGTGACCGACTTGGGACCGGACGTTGACCTGATAACCAAGCAGGCTGGCGATCCGCTGCACGATCGCGAGGCCCAGTCCGAGCCCCTGCTGCCGGTTGCGCTCGACGTTGGCAACCTGATGGAACTCGTCGAAGATGCGGTCGAGTTCCTCCGATGGAATGCCGATCCCGGTGTCTTCCACCTCAATCCGGATGCGCTCCGGCTCCGGCACGCAGCGGACCGTGATACCCCCGCGCTCGGTGTAACGCACCGCATTCTCGATCAGATTGCGCAGCAGGCGCCCCAAAAGGACACGGTCGCTGCGGACCGTCTCGAAACAGTCGAGCATATGCCATGTCAGCCCCCGGCTCTCGGCGACCGGCTGGTAGGCGATACGGAGTTCGTCGATGACGGTGTTCAAGGGGAAGTCCTCGAGCGTGACCTTCACCAAGCCGGCGTCAAGCTTGGACACGTCGAGCAGGCTGTCGAGCAACCCCTTAAGGGCATCCAGACTACGCTCAAGATGGGCCAGTTTCTCCCGTCCCGATCCGTCGAGGTGCCGTTCCAACGCTCCAGCGAACAGGAACAGCGACTGCATGGGCTGGCGAAGGTCATGGCTGGCGGCGGCCAGGAACTTGGACTTCGACCGCGAGGCCGCCTCGGCTTCCCGCTTGGCGGCGTCCAGCAACTGCTTGGCCCGGCGCTCTTCCGTCACGTCACGGACAATGACGCCAACCGCGACGACCGTGCCGTCGGCCCCCTTCAGAGGGTAGAAGTCCTCGATCCAGTCGAGTTCGGTGCCGGGGTGGCGATCCGTCGTGCCGTGCAGTTCAACGCCGCGGACGGTTTCTCCGGTGTCGAGGACTTGGCGAAGCAGGGGCTCCGCCGTTTCGCGCAGGGATGGGACAACGTCCCATGCATGCCGCCCGATGTGGTCGGCGACCGACACGCCATTTATCTCGGCCAAGGCCTCATTGACGCGGACGAAGTTCAGGGCGCGATCGAACACGGCGAGGCCAATGGGGGCGGTGTGGTAGAGGCTTTCCAACTCGTCAAACTGCCGGCGCTGAGCGGCTGCGGCTTGTTCGGAGATGGTCTTGGCGCGCTTGAGTTCCTCCTCGGTGCGCTCGCGGTAGCGCAAGTGACGGCGCAGCACCCATGACACCGCCAGCACCGATCCCAGGAGTACGGTTGCGGAAATCAGCAGCGACCGCAGCATCGCGGCGTCGGCCACTGCCATCCTGCCATCCCGATCGATATTCAGGATGCTGCGGGTTTCCCTCACGCCGACTTCCGGCGGCGAATGCGCCGTAATCAGACGCCTGCCCCTGCCGTCATCGATGTCGGTCACCTCGCGTTGCGTTGCCCCGAGCAGCGGGTGCAGGAACTCCGGCAACCCTCCCGGAGGGGCACTGCCTTCCGGAGCACGCGCGAACACCGTCCCCGCCCGGTCCGCGATCAACAGGCTGGCGTGCGGAGGCAAGGGCTTGCGCTGCAGGAGATCTTCAAGCCAGGCGGTGTCGATCACCGCGTTGACGGTTCCGGCAAACCGTCCGGCATCATCCACGTACCGCCTGACCAATGGAATCATCGGCTTGCCAGAATACTCTGACGGTCGGCTTAAGCCCTGAATGATGCCGTCAGTGATGTGGGCTTGTTGGAAGGTGGACCGATCCGCAATGGAGTGACCGAGCGCTAAGGGTTCGGTGGAGCACCGAATGACACCATTGGCGTCGGTGACGGTGAACATAAAGTGACGTGGGTAGTATGTTCTCAGACGCGCCAGGACAGTGGCGCATTGGGCCGGGCTCATCGCCCCGACCCCGGTGTCGATGAGCGCACTCAGCGCGCGGCCGGCTTCGCCGAAGACATGCTTCTGCTCATCTTCGATGTTGATGAGCCAACGGATGGCCTCTTCGTAAAGTTCAGCTTCCTGCTCGGTCCTGACGCTGAAAGCACTGGTGAGGATGATGGCGAACAGGGGGGCTGCGATCAGAAGCAGAAGCAGCGGGACCCACGTGGAAGCCTTCTCGGTCGTGACCAGGCCGAGCCTCCTGTCAGTCGTCACGAGGGGCATCGCCTTGTGCCGAGACGGGGCGACGTCGGTTGGTCGTTGGGCATGTGGTGGCTTGATAGCGAGAAGTCCGAATGTCCCAGGACCGTACTGGGTCTCATGGGGAACGTCGATCATTCAATGGGCATATGACGGGTCGGCAGTGTCGCGGGAACGGAGATAGCGCTTCGCACTCAACATGCGCGCAACTCGTTCGTGCTGGCGCGGTCGTGGCTTGCCAAACGGCCATGGCCCGCTTCCAGAAGGTGCGCCGGGTACCCTGTCGTGTGCACCCTACGCTCCAGTCCGGCCCGACGGCAATCTTCAGGCCGTTCGGCCAGCGGGCTGACGTCGATGACAATGTCCAGGTCGCTGCTCGCCTTCTACGCCTTCCCCGCCGAGCACTGGGACCATGTGCGGACCACCAACCCCATCGAAAGCGTGTTCGCCACCGTCCGCCACCGGACCGTCCGCACCAAGGGGGCGCTCTCGCAAGACACCGCCAAGCTGATGGTCTTCAAGCTGGTCACTGCCACCGCGAAGACGTGGCGCCGTCTGCAGGGGGAAAACCAGTTGCCCAAGGTCATCCAGGGCGTCACATTCCGTGACGGCATCGAGGTCACCGAAGCCGCCTCACAGGACGCCGCCTGACCAGACCGTCACCCAATTTCCTGCATAGCTCTCTAACACGTGGCGCATCTTGGCCGCCAACGCCTCGCGGCTGAAGGGTTTGCTCAACAGCGACGCGCCCTCGTCCAGCCGTCCATGGTGGACAATGGCGTTGGCGGTGTAGCCGGAGGTGGCCGGGGTTACAGTTCCGCCTGGCTCGCCTCCGTGATCAGGAGACGCGGACAGAGTTCGGGCGTCCGAGGTCGAGCATGCGGTTGAGGACTGCGGCGGCGATGGCCACCTCGGTGGCTTGCGCCTCATCGGTGTGGAAGCGCAGGGCCGGTCCGATGACCTGCTTCCAGCGGCCGATCTGACCCTCTACCCGCGCCCGCACATTGTACTGGCTGTCCCGTTGCCAAGCCATCCGGCCGTTCTCCGCGATCATCTGGATGTGCCGGTCGCGCTGCGTGGGCGCGGTCGCGGCGGTGTCGCTGAGCACAACGTCGGCGCGGGGCGGTGCCACGACCGCGGCTTCGGGATGACGCTGGTGGACCGAGGCGTAGACCCCAGTCCGGTCATAGGCACCATCCCCGGTGAGCGCGGCCACCGGTTCGTCGATCTGGTCGAGCAACGGCCCGACCTGAGCGGCATCGTCGCCGTCGCGGTCGGTCAGCGTGGCCGCAACGATCCGGCCGTTCTCCGCATCCACGCCGAGGTGCAACTTCCTCCAGGAGCGCCGCTTCTTCGTGCCATGCTTCTCGATCAACCATTCGCTCGGCCCGCACAGCTTCAGCCCCGTGCTGTCCACCAACAGGTGAAGGGGGCCGCTGGATGAGCGTGGCTTGCTGGGCAGCGCGACGGTCCTGGTGCGCCGGGCGATGGTGGAACGATCGGGCACCGGCAGGTCGAGCCCGAGCAGCTGCAGGATGCAGCCGATCAGCCCTTCGGTCTGGCGCAACGCCAGGTGAAAGACCGCGCACAGCATCAATGCTGTCGTGATTGCCAGATCCGAGCAGTTGGGCTGCCCGCCCCGTGTCGTCCGTGGCGCCGCCTTCCAGCTCGCAATCGCCTCATCAGTGACCCAGACCGTCAGGCTGCCCCGCTGCCGCAAGGTGGCATCGTACTCTGCCCAGTTCGTCACCCGGCACTTGGGCCGGGGAATGTGATGACGACGAGCGGCGTTGGCCTTTTGCGGCATGATGTACAACCAGAGAGCGGACGGGGCCTCTGCCTACGCCAGCAAGCCCATCCATGCAACACGCGGACACCCTGTCTCAACATGCGCAAAGTTGAAGGTCACTTTCGTGTAGTGACTCCTGCTCCGCGATCACCGAAAGAAGAAATAAAATAACAAAATCTGATGATGCTCAGTGATGGCGTGAACTGATGCCGAGCCCTCAGTGCGTTTTAATCGCAGTCACCGGGCGATGCCCAGTCACACCACGGAGATTGCGATGACCATCACTGCGACCGCGACCGAAGGCGCCGACACGCTGCAGGGCACTTCCATTGACGATACTTTCAAAGGACTGGGCGGCAACGACCAGATCTTTGGCGGAGCCGGGGCGGACACCATCACCGGCAACGCTGGCGACGACATGATCTATGCGGACAGCTACGGCGGCACCGGGGCCGACACCGAGGGCACGTGGAACAAGCTGTTCGGCGACGCCGGGGACGACGTGCTGGTCAGCGGCGCCGGTTTCGACGACCTGTGGGGCGGGGTCGGCAACGACACGCTGACCGGCGGGGCCGGTTGGGATTGGTTCGTGTTCGAGCCGGGCAGCGGCGTGGACGCCATCACCGACTTCACGCCGGGCAGCGACCAGATCATCGTCATGTCGAACATGAACGGGGCCGGCGATCCGGTGCTCAGCCAGAACGCCGACGGCACGGTGGTCGACTTCGGCGCCGGCAACGCGGTGCTGCTCCAGGGCGTCGCCCTGGCCGAGTTGCCGGCCGACGCCATCGTCACCGCCCCCTACAGCGACGGGCCGTCCTTCTACACCACCGCGGTGGAGGCCCTCCTGGGCTGAGCGTCGCGTTTCCTTCCGCTTCGGATGTGCCAAGTGAGAAACCTCGGGCTCCGCGCCATCCGCGCGGAGCTCTTTCTTTGTCAGCTCTTCTTTTCCGCAGTCGCAAAAGGCGAAACGCATCCGCCTCTGCGCCGTGTCGGGCGGATGCGGTTGGGGAGTAAGCTGGTCCCCGGTCGGACTCCTGCCCGCCGAATGGACAAAGAGGAGGGGTGCCCATGGGCCGGGCCTCTCTGCTGCCATGCCTGCTGACCGAGTTTGCCATTCTGGCGGCGGGAATGGTTCGCGCCGAAGACCCGACGACGGCCGATCAGCTCGCCCGGCAGGCCGAGGCGCACCGGGCGGAAGGCAAGCTCGAGCAGTCCTTCAACGAGCTGCTGCGAGCGCGCGCCCTGGCGGAAAAGTCCAGCGATCCGGGCCTCCTGTCCGCCATTGACGCCGCTCTGGCGGATGTCGGAAGTGCGGGCGAGTTCGACGGACGGGCTCGGGAAGGCTGGGCAAGGGCGCTCGACCGCCTGCTGGCCGAAATCGATCCCGGTCAGGAGCGCACCCGGGCGGCGGCGCTCAACACACTGGGCCGGCTGCGCGACACGCCAGATTCCGTGGACGCCTTCCGACAGAGCGCCGTGCTGGCGCGGCGGGCCGGCGACCCGGCGCTGGCGGCGACGGCCGGCATCAACGCCGCGCGCCGCCTCGCGGCTATGGGTGCGCCGGCACAGGCCGAAGCCGCGCTGACGGAGGTGGAACGCGATCTGGCGGCGCTGGAGGACGGCGGCGCAAAGGCCTTTCTGCTCGTCGCCCAGGGCATCGCCCTGATGGACGTGCAGGCGGCGGCGCGGCAGAGCCGCGGCTCCCTCGCCCGCCGCAGCCATGATTGCTTCGTAAAGGCCGCCGAGCTGGCGCGGGCGGCCGGAGACCGGCGCACCCTGTCGGCCGCGCGTGGATATTTGGGCACCCTGTATGAGCGGATGGGCCGCCCCGACGATGCGCTCGTCCTGACGCGGGAGGCCAGCTTCTGGGCGCAGGAGAGGATGGCCGCGGACCTCCTGTTCCGCTGGCACTGGCAGGCCGGGCGGCTGCATCGCAGCCAGGGCCGGACGGCGGACGCCCTGATGGCCTATGACGCCGCGACCGCCGCCATCCGGCGCATACGCTCCGACCTGCTGCGCGCCTATGGCGGTTACGGCTCCCTGTTCCGGGAGGCCATCGGGCCGGTCTATCTGGAATCCGCCGACCTGCGGCTCCGTCAGGCCTCCGCCCTGCGGGGCACGCCCCAGGCGCAACGGCACCTCGTGGCCGCCCGCGACGCCCTGGAGCAACTGAAGGCGGCGGAGCTGGAGGACTATTTCCAGGACGACTGCGTGGCGGCGCTGAAGGCCAAGGTCCAGACCATCGATCCGCTGGCCCCGGGCACCGCCGTGCTCTACCCCATCCTGCTGCCCGACCGGCTGGAGCTGCTGCTGAGCCTGTCCGACGGGCTGCACCAGGCCACCGTTCCGGTCGGCGGGGCCGAGGTCGGGGCGGTTGCGGCCAGCTTCCGCCGGCAGCTGGAGCAGCGGACCAGCTCCCGCTTCCTCGGCGATGCGCGGCGGCTCTACGACTGGCTGGTCCGGCCCTTCACGCCGCTGCTGGAGGCGCGGAAGGCCGACACGCTCGTCCTCGTGCCGGACGGGCCGCTGCGCAGCATTCCGATGGCCGCCCTCCACGACGGGAAGCGTTTCCTGGTGGAGCGCTACGCGCTGGCGGTCACGCCCGGCCTCAGCCTGATGGAGCCGAAGCCGCTGACCGTGCAGCAGGCCGAGCTGCTGCTGGCCGGGTTGACCGAGAGCGTGCAGGGCTTCCCCGCCCTGCCCTTCGTCGAGTCGGAAATCAAGACGATCCATGGCGCGCTGGGCGGGACGGTGCTGGAAAACCGCAGCTTCGTCATCGAACGGGTGGGGCGGGAGCTGAACGCGGCGCCCTACTCCATCGTTCACATCGCCTCGCACGGAAAATTCGAGCCGGAGGCGAGCGACAGCTACATCCTGGCCTACGACGGGCGGCTCAGCATGGACCAGCTCGAGCGCTTCGTGAAGCTGAGCCAGTACCGGGAGGAGCCGGTGGAGTTGCTGACGCTCAGCGCCTGCCAGACGGCGGCGGGAGACGACCGGGCGGCCCTGGGCCTCGCCGGGGTGGCGATCAAGGCGGGGGCGCGCAGCGCGCTCGCCTCGCTGTGGTTCATCAACGACCAGGCTTCGTCGCAGCTGATCGCCGACTTCTATCGGCGGCTGGCCACCGGCGCGCCCGGCAAGGCGGAGGCGCTGCGGCAGGCCCAGATCTCCATGCTGACGGATGTGCGTTACCAGCACCCCGGCTATTGGGCCGCCTTCCTGCTGATCGGGAACTGGCGATGAGGGAGCGGATCGTCCCGTCGCTGCTGATCGGGCAGGCCGCCGTGTTCGCGGTGCTGCTGATGCATCTGCTGGGCTGGCTGCAACCGCTCGACCTGCTGGCCTACGACAATGGGCTGAAGCTGCGCGCCCGGCCGGCGGTGGACGACCGCATCGTGCTGGTCGGCGCGCGGGAGGCGGATCTGGCGGCGCTCGGCTGGCCGCTGTCCGACGGTCAGCTGGCCGACCTGCTGAAGGCGCTGTCCGCCGCGAAGCCGGCGGCCATCGGTGTGGACATCTACCGCAACTGGCCCATCGGCGACGGCCAGGGCGAGCTGGAGCGGGTGCTGCGGGAGAACCCCGACATCGTCTGGGTCAACCGCCAGCCGTCGGAAGCGGGCGGGGCCATCGCCGCGCCGTCGGTGCTGGCGACGCCGGACCGCATCGGCTTTTCCGACATCCTGGTCGATCCCGACGGGGTGGTCCGCCGGAGCCTGCTGTTCCTGGAAGACCCGTCGGGGCAGCACGCCACGGCGCTGTCCATGGTCATGGCGCTGCGCCTGCTCGGACACCGGGGTATCGTCCCGCAGTCCGACCCGGAGGAGCCGGAGCACATGCGGCTGGGCGCCGCCACGCTGCGTCCGGTGGAGGCGACGGACGGCGGCTATGCCGGGGTGGACGCGCGCGGCTATCAGTTCCTGCTCGACTACGCCCTGGGGCCGGGGCCGATCCGGAATTTCTCGGTGCGGGAGGCGCTGGAGGGGCGGATTCCGGCCGAGGCGCTGGCCGGGCGGCTGGTGTTCGTGGCGGTCACCGCCGACAGCGTGAAGGACTATTTCCGGACGCCGGTGGACAGCGGCTTCGCCTTCGGCGCCGTGGTGCACGCCCAGGCCACCGGCCAGCTTCTCCGCATGGCCCTGGGCGAGGCGACGCCGACGGCGAACCTGCCGGACTGGGCCGAACTGGCGGTGACCGTCGCCGTCGGGCTGGCCGGTTCCCTCCTCGCGCTGGCGATGCACGGACCGCTGGCCTTCGCCCTGCTGCTGGCCGGGGGGACGGCGCTGCTGACCGGGCTGTGGTTCGCGGCGCTGGCGCAGGCGCTGTGGGTGCCGCTGGCCGCGCCGCTGGGGGCATGGGCGCTGGCGCTCGGCCTCGTCACCGCCTTCCTGTCCCGCCGGGAGCGGGCCGACCGCGAGGCGCTGATGAACCTGTTCTCCAGCCACGTGCCGGGGCCGGTCGCCAAGGAGCTGTGGGAGCGCCGGCACCTGTTCATGGACGGCGGGCGGCCCCGGCCTCAGCGGCTGACGGCGACCGTCCTGTTCTCCGACGTCGCGAACTTCACGCCGATTTCGGAGAAGATGGAGCCGGAGGAGCTGGACGCCTGGCTGCACGACTACATGGGCGCCATGGTCCCGGTCATTCAGGATCACGGAGGCCTGCCCCTGCGCTTCGTCGGCGACGCCATCCTGTCCGTCTTCGGCGTGCCCGTCCCCCGCGAGACGGAGGAGGAGATCGACCGCGACGCCGGCAACGCGGTCTGCGCCGCACTCGCCATGGCCGACGTGCTGGCCCGCCTGAACGAGGGCTGGGCCAGGCAGGGCCTGCCGCCGGCCGGGATCCGGGTCGGCATCTACACCGGCCCGATGGTGGCCGGCAGCATCGGCGCGCCGGGGCACATGGAGTATTCGCTGACCGGCGACGCCGTGAACACGGCGGCCCGCCTGGAAGCGCTCGCCAAGACGGTCGGCACCGACGTGCCGGGGCGGCCTTGCCGGATCCTGGTGGGCGATCCGACCTGGGAGCGGCTGCGCGGCGCCTTCCGGGGCTCGGCGGTCGGCGAAGTGCCGTTGAAGGGCAAGGACCGCAAGGTCGGCGTGCACGTCATCCTCGGCGAGGCGGGCGCGGAGGTGCCTGACGCGGAGGTACCTGACTCGGGAGAGCCGGACGCGGACGTGTTGCGGCTCACAGCGCCGCCGGCCCCGGCGCCGCTAACATCCGGACCATCATCGACCGATGGGGCCGGACCGATCACCGGTTCACGCAAGAAGGGAGCCACGGGATGACGCGCCATCCGATCCTGGCGGCGACGCTCGCCGCGACCACGATTCTGTCCGCCGGCCTGCCGGTTGCCGCCCAGGCGGCTTCCTCCGAACGCGGCGGCGCGCAGGAGGCCGCCGTGCCCGGCGGCGGCATCGTCTATGTCCCGCCGTCGCGCGGCGCGCCACAGGGGCGCATCGGCGGCAGCACGCGCGGGCCGGTTGGCGGGTTGCCCAGCCTGGAGGTGCTCGCCCCCGACCATGCCGGCCTGACGGCCTCGCCGCAGCCGACCCTGCTCTGGTACCTGGGGGCACCGGCGAAGGGGCCGATCGAGATCGTCGTCGATACGGTGGAGATGTCGGGACGCCCGCCCCTGCTGGACGTGACGCTGCAGCGCCCATCACCCGGCATCAACGCCGTCGATCTGGCGCAGCACAAGGTCCGGCTGGAGCCGGGGCGGCTCTACCGCTGGTCGGTCGCGATGCAGGTGGATCCGGCGCAACGGTCGGGCGACGTGCTGGCGTCGGGAATGATCGTCTACCAGACCGGAGCGAGCCCGGCGGTGGACCGCAAGGCCCCGGCGGCAACGGCGGCGAGCCGGTTGGCCGCCCAGGGATACTGGTACGACGCGCTGGCGGTCCTGTCCCGCGCCATCGCCGGCCAGCCCGGCGACGCCGGCCTGCGGGACCTGCGCGCTTCCCTGCTGGAACAGGTGGGATTGCGCGAGCCGGCGGCGTACGACCGCGCGGGCAGGAGGGAGTGAGGCCGTCGCACCGGCCCGGGGCGGCCGGGCGGGGATCTCAGAAAACCCTTGCGGTGACGCGGAACTGCACGCCGTGGTCCTGGAGGGAGTCGCCGTCCGCATCCGGCACGTCGCGCAGGGGCCGGGCGTAGGTCAGTTGCAGGCTGACGTCGGGGGAGACGTCCCAGCGGAGGCCGAGACCGACGCCGGCGATGGCGCGCGGGGCCGGCGTCGGTTCCCCGTGGTTCCATCCCCGGCCGTAATCCAGGAAGGGGACGAGCGACACGCGCCCGTCCTCGGCATCGCGCGACAGCGGGGGCAGCGGGACCTGGAACAGCGGAAACCGCCCCTCCAGCGACAGGACGAGCCCCTGGTCGCGGACCAGCGTGTTCTCGCGGTAGCCGCGCACCGTGTCGAAGCCGCCAATGGCGATGCGCTCGTTGGGCAGCAAGGTGTCGTTCGAGAGTTGCGCGTCGGCCCGCAGCACGATCTGGTTGCCCCGCTCGTCCAGGCGCCTCGCCCATTGGAACTGGCCGAGCCAGGCGAGGAACTGACCGTCGGGCGCACCCGGCTCATGATGGACGGTGGCCCCCAGCGCGTCGATGCCCAGGCTGAAGACGGAGCGCAGCGCGATCACCTCCTCTGGCCGGCGGCGCAGCCAGTTCTGCGACAGGCGCAGCACCGTCAGGGTCGCCCGGCCGTCGTCCACCCCTTCGGAAAAGGTGAAGGGCCGTCCCAGCAGGAAGGTCTCCGTCCGGTTGCGCGACAGGGTCAGGCCGACGTCCAGGCGGTCCCGCGCGGTCAGGATCACCGGGTGGGAGACGCCGGCCTCGTAGGTGCGCACACGGCTCTCGATATCCAGCTCGTCCAGCGGGGCTTCCACGATGCGGGCGCGGGCGTCCTCCGCCCGCAAGCGCAGCGTCGTGCCGGCGGAGGTCACCGGAAGCTCGAAGGCCGCCCAATAATCGTGGGAGCCGCGCGTCTGCTCCAGGTCGATCTCCAACGCGTCGCCCCAGCCCGTCAGGTTGCGGACGATGCCGAAGGCGTTGCCCCGCAGTTCCCCCGTGGTCGGGGACGAGGCGTTGTCGACGTTCAGCCACAGCGCGTAGGGCCGCGCCCGCGTCACCGCCACGCCCAGGCGGCTTTCCCCCAGCCGTTCGCCCGGCCCGAGTTCGGCGTTGATGCGCTCGATCAGCGGGTTCTGGAGCAGCAGCAGCACACGCTCCCGCAAAGCGTTGACGTCCAGCGGCGTGGTGACGCCGCGCGCCAGCCGGCGTTCGACGTAGCGGGGGTCGAGCCTGCCGGTCCCGGTCACGTCGATGCCGGAAAGCACGCCTTCCACGATGCGGACGGTGACGATCCCGTCGGTGACGTCCTGGTCCGGCAGCACGGCGCCGGAGGTGATGAAGCCCCGCTCGATGTGCAGTTCGGTAAGGCGCCGCTGGAGCTCCTGCAACTCGTCGGCTTCGACCTCCCGTCCGGCGAAGGGGGCGGCGGCGGCCACCAGCTCGGCCGTGGAGATCGCCGTGTTGCCTTCGAAGCGGTAGCCCTTCACGAAGACGCGTGGCGCCTGCGAGAGCGGCGGCGCCCGTTCCGTCCGGTCGAGGACGGGGGGCGGCAGGATGTCCGGTCCGGAGGGTTCGAAGCCGGGAAGGTCCGGGCGTTCGCGCGTGCCCCGCTCCGGCAGCGGGGGTGTGATTTGGGGCGGCATGATTTGGGCCGGCGTGATTTGGGCCGGCGTGATTTGGGATTGGGCCGAAGACGCCGTGGCGATCAGCAGGGCCATTGCCCCGGCGATGCACCGGCCCGCGGGCACCGGGTCACCGCGCCGGCTGGCCGTAGTCGGCGATCTGCTGCGGTTGCAGCAGCGTGATGTAGCCGTTCTCCACCGCGATCAGCTCCTCGTCCTGCCAGGTGCGGAGCTGTTTGTTGATGCTCTCGCGGCTGGTGGCGATCAGGTTGCCGAGATCCTTCTGAGACAGCTTCAGGTCGATGCGCAACCCGTCCCGGGTGCGGCGGCCGTAGCTGGCGCCGAGCCGGACCAGCAGACGGGCCATGCGCTGCGGCAGGTCGAGCAGGGCCAGATCCTCCACCAGCAGGCTGGTCTGGCGCAGGCGGTCGCACATAACCTCCAGCATCTTGATGGCGACCTGCGGGCTCTTTTCCAGGAAGGGGACGAAGTCGCGCCGTTCGATGACCAGAAGCACGCAGTCCCCGATGGCGGTGGCGTCGGCGGTGCGCGGGCGTCCGTCGAGCAAGGCGATCTCGCCGAAGATGCCGCCGGTTTCCACGACCTTGAAGACGATCTCCTTGCCGCTTTCGGAGACCGTGCCGATGCGGACGTTGCCCAGCAGCACGGCCATCATGCCGCTGCCTGGATCGCCCTTCTGGAAGATGGTCTGGCCGTTCTTGCACCGGCGCTCCCCTGCGAAGGCGAGGATCGCGTCCACGTCCTTGCCGCTGATGCAGCGGAACAGGTCGTGCTGAAGAAGAAGCTGGCGTTTGAAGACCGGATCGAAGCGACGCACGAATCCCTCCCATGTGGCTCCAGGGAGATCCGAACCATCGGTTGCGGCCTCCCCACTTAACGTCACCCGGAAAGCCCGTGCCAATGGAGCATCGGGGTTATCCGAATTTCGAAATGTTTGGTACCGGCGTGCCGTGCTGCGTTCGGACGCCGCCCCGGCATCACTCCTCGCGGAAGGCGCGGGCGAAGCTGTCGGTCAGCGGTGCCAGGAAATAATCGGCGGCGGTGCGGCGGCCGGTCACGATCATCACTTCCGCCGGCATGCCGGGCTGGAGGTTCAGCCCCCCGGCCCGCTGCAACTCGCCGCGGTCCACCACGATGTGGGCGCTGTAGGAGGCATCGCCCGTGCGCTGGTCGGTCAGCGCGTCGCCGGAGACATAGGTCACGCGGCCCGACAGGACGGGGGTCGTCCGCTGCTTGAAGGCGGTCAGGCGGATCCGCGCGGGCAGCCCGGTGTGGACGTTGTCGATGTCGGTCGGCCGCAGCCTGGCCTCGATCAGCAGGCTGTCGTCGTCCGGCGCGATGTCCAGGATCGGCTTGCCGGCCCCGATGACGCCGCCCGCCGTGTGGACCTGCACGTTCATCACCATGCCCGTGGCAGGTGCGCGCACCACCGTCCGCTCCAGCACGTCCCCGGCGGCGTGCAGGCGCTCGTCCAGTTCGCGCAGCTTGCCCTGCACCTCGCGCAGTTCCGTCGCCAGTTCCTCCGCGCGCTTGTTGCGCAGGTCGAGGATTTGCAGCCCGGTCTCGCCGCGCCGCTGCTCCGCCCGCGCGATGGAGGCGAGATACTCGCCGCGCCGGCCGCCGAGGTTCGCGGCCTCGCGTTCCAGCGACAGCAGGCGCGACTTGCGCTCCAGCCCCTTGACGACGAGGGTGCGCGCGTCCTGCATCTCCTCCGCGATCAGGCTCAGCTGGACTTCCGTGCTGGCGACCTGGGCGCGCAGCCCGTCGGCCTCGGCGTCGAGCTGGGCGGTTCGCTGGATCAGGATGTCCACCTGCCCCCGCAGGCTTTCCCACCGCGCGGAGAAGAGGCGGCGCTGCCCGTCGAGCAGTTCGGCGATGCGGGCATCCTGGTCGTGGGCGGCCCGGACGGCGAGATGCGGCGGAAAGGCCACCTCGTCGGCTCCCGCCCGCTCCGCCAGCAGGCGGGCCTCGCGGGCCAGCAGTTCATCCTGCTGGGAACGCAGCGTGTCCAGCGCGCTGCGCGCCTGGGTCTGGTCCAGGACGACCAGCGGCGCGCCGGCCTCCACCCGCGCGCCCTCGGCGACGAGGATGCCGCGCACGATGCCGCCTTCCAGATGCTGCACGGTCTTGCGGCGGCTCTCGACCACCACGTGTCCGGCCGCCACGGCCGCGCTGTCCAGCGGCGCCGTCAGGGACCAGGCGCCAAGGACGCCGGTGAAAACCGTGAGGGACAGGACGCCCGCCAGGATGATGCGGCCGGGGTTGGGGGCGGCGGCGACAGCGGAGCTGAGGGCGGAGCTGGCGGTGGAGTTGGTGGCGGTGGAGTTGGGGGCGGAGTTCGCGGTGTCGGCGATGCTGGTCATGGCGGGGATCCTTGTCGCGAAAACGAGGGTCAGGCGGCGGAAGAGGAGATGGCGTCCCGAGTCTGGGCGGGGCGGGGCTGGCCGAGGGCGGCGATCACCTCGTCGCGCGGTCCGAACCGGGCCACAGCGCCGTCCCGCAGGACGAGCACGCAGTCGGCGACGCGCAGCAGGTTCGGCCGGTGGCTGGTGGCGACAACCGTGGCGCCGCGCGCCTTCAGCGCGGCGATGGCCTTCTGCAACGCCGCCTCGCCGGGGCCGTCGAGATGGGCGTCCGGCTCGTCGAGCACGACGAGGCGAGGGTTGTCGAACACGGCGCGGGCGAGCGCCAGACGCTGGCGCTGTCCGGCGGACGGCAGGAAGCCTCCGCTGCCGAGGCGGGTTTCATAACCCTGGGGCAGGCGCAGGATCATGTCGTGGACGCCGGCAATCGTCGCCGCCTCGGTCACGCGGTCCAGCGGGGCCTCCTCCATGCGGGCGATGAAGGCGCGGACGGTGCTATCGATCAGGTCGCCGTCCTGAGGCAGATAGCCGATATGGCGCCCGAGTTCGCCCCGGTCCCAGCCCGCCACGTCCACGCCGTCCAGCCGCACCGCCCCGGCCTGGGCCGGCAGCGCGCCGACCAGCGTTCGCGCCAGCGTGGTCTTGCCGGCCCCGGAGGACCCGACCACCACCAGCACGGTACCCGGCTCCATCGCGAAGGAGACGTTCTTCAGCAGGGACCGGGCACCGGGAATGGGACTGGCGGCGATGCCTTCGACCGACAACAGGCCCCGTGGCGGCGGAAGGCCGCGGACGGTGCGCCGCGGCGCCGGTGTCTCCAGATGGGCTGCCACGCGCCGCCACGCTGCACGCGCCGCCGCCAGCGTCCGCCATGCACCGATCACCTGCTCCACCGGAGCCAGCGCACGGCCGAGAAGGGTGGCGCTGGCGAACAGGGCGCCACCGGTGATCGCATGATCAACCACCAGATAGGTGCCGACCGCCATGATGGCGACCTGCACGACCAAGCGGACCCAGCGGGTCAGGGAATAGGCGGTGGCGTGCCGGGCGCAGGCGCGCTCCCCCTGGTCCAGGGCGGCGGCGTTTCCCGCCGCCCAGCGCTCGACCACGGCGGCCGACATGCCCATGCAATGGATCTCTTCCCGCGAGCGGACCGCCGCCTCGACGAAGCGCTGGGCGGTCGTGCCGGCCTCGCCGGAGGCGGCGACGGCGCGGCGCGTCAGAATCTCGCCCGCCCAGGCGATGGCGAACAGCGTCAGGGCGCCGCCGGCCGCCACCAGCCCCAACAACGGGTGCAGGGCGAACAACGCCACCAGATAGACCGGAACCCACGGGACATCGGCCAAGGCGGCGACCACGGGGCTGCCCATGGTCTGCCGCAGCACCGCCAGTTCGCGCAGGGTGGTGAGATCGGCGTCCCGCCGGCCACCGGACATGGTCAGCGCGCGACGCAAGCACTCCGGGGCGAAGCGCCGCTCCACCCAGCTGGCGACGCGCAGCAGCAGGCGGGCGCGCAGGATCTCCAGCCAGCTGACGAAGACGAGTGCGACCAGCGCGATCACAGTCAGATAGAACAGCGTCTCCAGGCTGCCGCTGGACAGGACGCGGTCATAGACCTGCATGGAATAGAGCGGCAGGGTCAGCGCCAGCACGTTGATGGCGGCGCTGAAGCCCGCGGCGGCAACCAGGCAGCGGCGGGCGGGGGCGAGCGGTGACATGACGGGCGATTTTCCCTTTCCGGTGCGCCGGAGCCATCCCCACGGCGTGCCGTCATTCCGCCACAGGCTTGTGCGCGGGGGAGTGAGCGCCACCACCACCCCTCCGTGTTCCGCGCAATTCCTGCAAAGCTGCCCCAGAAATTCCAACGGACTGCAAAGGAAATAAAATATCAAAATTTGGCGATTCTCGGTGATGGCGTGAACTGATGCCGAGCCCTCAGTGCATTTTAATCGCAGTCACCGGGCGATGCCCAGTCATACCACGGAGATTGCGATGACCATCACTGCGACCGCGACCGAAGGCGCCGACACGCTGCAGGGCACTTCCATTGACGATACTTTCAAGGGACTGGGCGGCAACGACCAGATCTTTGGCGGAGCCGGGGCGGACACCATCAACGGCAACGCTGGCGACGACATGATCTATGCGGACAGCTACGGCGGCACCGGGGCTGATACCGAGAGCGCCTGGAACAAGCTGTTCGGCGATGCCGGGGACGACGTGCTGGTCAGCGGCGCCGGTTTCGACGACCTGTGGGGCGGGGTCGGCAACGACACGCTGACCGGCGGGGCCGGTTGGGACTGGTTCGTGTTCGAGCCGGGCAGCGGCGTGGACGCCATCACCGACTTCACGCCGGGCAGCGACCAGATCATCGTCATGTCGAACATGAACGGGGCCGGCGATCCGGTGCTCAGCCAGAACGCCGACGGCACGGTGGTCGACTTCGGTGCCGGCAACGCCGTGCTGCTCCAGGGCGTCGCCCTGGCCGAGCTGCCGGCCGATGCCATCGTCACCGCCCCCTACAGCGACGGGCCGTCCTTCTACACCACCGCGGTGGAGGCCCTCCTGGGCTGAGCGTCGCGTTTCCTTCCGCTTCGGATTTGCCATGTGAGAAACCTCAGGCTCCGCGCCATCCGCGCGGAGCCCTTTCTTTGTCCGCTCTTCTTTTCCGCAGTCGCAAAAGGCGAAACGCATCCGCCTCTGCGCCGTGTCGGGCGGATGCGGTTGGGGGGTAAGCTGGCCGGCACTCGGAACGCGGAGGGCGTCGCATGCGGCGGAGACTCCTGCTCACCCACGTGGTCGCCCTGCTGTCACCGGCGGCCGCCTTGGCTCAGATCGCCACCGACGGCACGACCGGCCCACGCGTGAGCCTATCGGGCAACCTTGTGGAGATCGGCGCCAGCCTCGGCATCCAGGCCGGTGGGAATCTGTTCCACAGCTTCGACCGCTTCAACGTCAACCAGGGTCAGACGGTGACCTTCACCGGGCCGGGCAACGTGCGCAACGTGGTCGGCCGGGTCACCGGCGGCAGCCCGTCGGCGATCGACGGCACGCTGCGCTCCACGGTCGGGCAGGCCGATGTCCATCTCATCAACCCGGCCGGCATGACCTTCGGCCCCAACGCCGTGGTGGACGTACCGGCCAGCCTGCACGTCGGCACGGCGCACGAGGTGCACTTCGCCGACGGCGCGCGCTTCTCCGCTCTGGACAAGAGCGGGAGCAGCTTCACCGCCGCCCCGCCGGCCGCCTTCGGTTTCCTCGACCGGCCCACGGGGGCGCTGAAGGTCGATGGCGCACGGATATCCGTGAAGCCGGGCAAGGCCCTGTCCCTGGTCGGCGGCGATGTAGAGGTGCGCGGCGGGGCGACGGGCCGCGTCGAAGCGCCGGGCGGGAGCGTGACGGTGGCGTCCGTGGGCCGGGCCGGGCAGGTGCGCCTCACCGACGGCGCCGTGAACGCCGCCAAGCAGGGGAAAATCCGGCTGCACGATCGCGCGTCCGTCGCCTCCAGCGGCAACGGTGGCGGCAGCGTCCGGATTCGTGGGGGCTCCCTAACGATCGACAACGCGACCGTCGCGATGAACAACACCGGCGGCGCCGACGCCAAGGGGGGCCTCGACGTCCAAAGCCGGTCTCTGGACATTGCCAGCGGAGCGCTCATCAGCGTCGCGACGGGGAGCGGCCAAGGAGCGCCTATCAGCCTCCAAGCCGGAGACGTGACGCTGCGCGAGGGAGCGCGCGTCGGCAGCATTGCCTTCGGCCAGGGTGGCGCCGGCCCGATCACAATCATCGCCGACCACCTGTCCATCGAGGGCATCGGGGAGACTTTCTCGACGCTCATCGACAGCCAAGCGGCCTTCTTCGCGAACGGCTTGGCCGGCCCGATCACGATCGCCGCGGGCAGCGTGGACATCCACAAGGGCGGCGCGATTCTGAGCCGCACCTACGGGGCAAGCAAGGCCGCCGACATTTCCCTGAACGCCGGGAGCCTCACCATGTCGGGCGACTCGACGGCTGGCGTGCGGTCGCGGATCGTCAGCGAGGGCTATCCCTGGGCGACCGGGGACACCGGGTCGGTCACGCTTGGGATCACCGGGCCGCTGCTGTTGAGCGACACCGCCCAGATTGGCAGCCGCATCGAGGGGTCTGGCAATGCCAGCCCCGTCACCGTCGACGCGGGCACGATCACCATCACCGGCGGTGCGGGCGACGTCTTCACGGGCCTGATCAGCCAGGTCACGGAGACCGCGACGGGAATCGGGGGCATGGTTTCCGTCCGTGCCGGCGCCATCGACCTGTCCGGCCCCTACGCGCAGATCGCCAGCAACACGTTTGGAAGCTCCCGCGCCGGCGACGTGACGGTCGAGGCCGGACGCCTGTCGATCACCGGGGTGAGAGGCGTCTTCGGCGATTTCAGGGGCGTGTTCGTCGGCATTCAGGCCAACACGAGCGGCGGCGGGCGCGCCGGCACGGTCCGCGTCAGCACCGCCGGCCCGCTGACCATCGCCAACGGAGGCGAGATCGGCAGCAACACCTTCAGCGCCGGTCACGCCGGAGACGTCGCGGTGACGGCCGGCTCGCTGTCGATCACCGGAACCGGGACGTCTGTCCTGACGGGGATCACGAGCAACGCCGACAACGGCTCCACCAACGACGCCGGCACGGTCCGCGTCAGCACCGCCGGCCCGCTGACCATCACCAGCGGCGGTGAGATCGGCAGCAACACCTTCACCACGGGAAACGCCGGGAATGTCATCGTGACCGCCGGGTCGCTGTCGATCACCGGCAATCACGGCAAGAGCTTCACCGGCATCTCCAGCAACGCCAACCGCCTTTCCAGCGGCAATGCCGGCACGGTCGGCGTCGCCTCGGCCGGCGCGCTGACCATCGACCAGGGCGGCGAGATCGGCAGCAACGGCTTCAGTTCCGGCAACGCGGGCGACGTCACCGTGTGGGCCGGCTCGATGGCCATCACCGGCGACGGCGGGCAGAGCTTCACGGGCATTTCCAGCAACGCCAACCGGGGTTCCAGCCCCGACGTGCGCGAGGGCAACGCCGGCACGGTGACCGTAGGGGCCGGCATGCTGGCGATCAGCCAGGGAGGCTCCATCGCCAGCGACACCTTCGGCGACGGCAACGCAGGGGCGGTGACGGTCCATGCCGGAACGCTGGCGATCATGGGCATCCCCGACGAGGTTTTCACCGGCATCTCCAGCAACGCCGAGCCCGGATCCAAGGGCGATGCCGGAACGGTCCGGGTCACCACCACCGGCGACTTGGCGATCCTCAACGGCGGTGAGATCGGCAGCAACACCTTCGGCGAGGGCGATGCCGGAGCCGTGACGGTCAAGCCCGGATCGCTGTCGATCCACGGCGTCGACGGTCCGCCGCGCCTGACCGGAATCGGAAGCAGCGCGGAACAGGGCTCGGGCGGCCAGGGCGGCATCGTCCATGTGACGACGGCGGGGCGGATTTCCCTGACCCATGGCGGCCAGATCCGCAGCACCACCTTCGAGAAGGGGAATGCCGGCTCGGTGACGGTGCAGGCCGGCCAATTGCTGATCGACCGCCAGGGCGTCCCGACAGCGACCGGAGTGCTGAGCAGCGCCCAGCCGGGCTCGACCGGCGATGGCGGCTCCGTCACCATTCGCGCAGGCGATCTTCTCCTGCGCCGGGACGGGACGGTCAGCGCGGAAAGCGAGGGAACGGGGACGGGCGGATCGGTCGCGATCACGGCGACGGACCAGTTGGCGCTGGACGGTGCGGCCATCCGGACCCAGACCACCACAGCGAACGGCGGCGACATCACCATCCAAGTCGGCCGGCTGCTCGACCTGCACGAAAGCGCGATCACGACCTCGGTCGCCGGCGGCACCGGCAGCGGCGGCAACATCGTCATCGATCCGCCCTTCGTGGTGCTGGACGACAGCCGAATCCAGGCCAACGCGCAGAAGGGCAACGGCGGCAACATCACGATCCGGGCCGACCAGCTGTTGTCCTCCCCCGCGACGGTGATCGAAGCGTCTTCGGCCGAGAGCGTGTCGGGGACCATTTCCACACCGGCTCCCGACAACACCATCGCCAGCAGCCTGGTCAAGCTGCCGGAGAGCTTCCTGGGCAGCCGGGACCTGCTGCGCGACACCTGCGCCGGCCGGGGCGGGCGGGCGAGCAGCAGCCTGATCGTCGGCAACGGTGGCGGCCTGCCGCTGGACCCCGCCGCCGCCCTGCCCTCTCCCTACGGCGGGCCGGCAGGCGGGAAGGCCGGTGACGCATCAGGGCCGGCGCCGCCGCTCCGGTTCCAGATGGCCGCGAGGCCGGGTTGCCGATAGGCGGGCGAAAGAAAGGCCCCCGGTTCCGGCTTCGCCCCACCGGAGGCCTCCCTTGAGCGGGTCACACGGCTGCGATCAGGCGGCCGCGATCAGGCGGTCATTATCGGCGATCCAGTCGAGCAGCGTGCCGTAGCTCGCTATGACATCATGGGCGGCAACGCCGGTGGAGACGATGCCGACGACGTGACCGACGCCGTTCTCCTCGTACCAGACCGGCCCGCCGGAATTGCCGGGATGGACCTCCAGGCCACTGATGTCGATGAAGTCGTCGAACGGGTTGTCCGCGACCCAACCCATATCGTTCATCATGTTGTTGCCATACAGATCCGGGAATCCGGTCAGGTTGACGCTGCCGGACACGAAGGTCGGATCGATCTCCATCCAGCCCGTCTCGTAGCCCAGCGCCACGCCGAGATCGAGCAACGCGTAGTCGAGTTCCACCCCTTCCAGGCCCGCGCCGCCGTTGCCGGACACGATCAGGCCGTCCCCGTTCGGATCGAAGTTGGCGTTGTAATGCCACGAGACGGCGTCCACGCTTCCGAACGGCGCCGTGAAGGGAGACGGGTCGAAGGCCGGGGTGACGGTGATCTCAATCGGGCTTTGGCCCGTCGTCGAATCGTAGACGACGTGGGATGCCGTCAGGACGTCATTCGGTCCGACCATCACACCGGACCCGGTGTGGACCTCGCCGTTCGCGTAGGTGGAGGTGATGAAGACGATGCTCTGCCAAGGATACTCGGTCTGGCTGGTCACTTCGACTTGGGACATCGCTGCTGCTCCTGTGCTGTGAACCGATGGATGGAGAATTCCGGGCACCGATCCCGAACACCATCATTCAACCCCAGGAACGAAGTACGCACAGTCGAAGCGGTCACTGAAACAGCAGAAGAATAGCAATAATATTTCTAATCAGGATTGCTTGATTTTCGCAAAAAAAAGGGCCCCGCGCGAACAGCACGGAGCCCGGAGTTTCACCATTGGAAAACCTGATCCAGGAAAACTTGGCCGATCTTGCGATCAGCCTAGAAGAGCGTTTACTGCCGTACTGTAGAAGGACGCCACGTCGCTGTAGGGGGCGGTGACGATGGCGTCGGCCGGCAGCTCGGCCAGGGCGACGCCCTGGAGCAGCACGGCGTTGCCGGCGCCGAAGTCGACCACCGTACCGTCGGCGTTCTGGCTGAGCACCGGATCGCCGACCCCGTTCATGTTCGGCATGACGATGATCTGGTCGCTGCCCGGCGTGAAGTCGGTGATGGCGTCCACGCCGCTGCCCGGCTCGAACACGAACCAATCCCAACCGGCCCCGCCGGTCAGCGTGTCGTTGCCGACCCCGCCCCACAGGTCGTCGAAACCGGCACCGCTGACCAGCACGTCGTCCCCGGCGTCGCCGAACAGCTTGTTCCACGTGCCCTCGGTGTCGGTCCCCAGGCTGGGTTCGCTTTGGCCGGCATAGACGTCGGCGAAGATCACGTCGTCGCCGTCATTGCCGCTGATGGTGTCCGCGCCGGCCCCGCCGAAAATCTGGTCACCACCACCAAGTCCATTGAAAGTATCGTTGATGGACGTTCCCTGAAGAACGTCAGAGCCTTCGGTCGCATTCGGAACAATTCGCATGGTTTCCTCCTTGGTTTGTCAGGGCATCACCCTGTGAGGAGGATTAAAGCGCGTATGTTTTCCGAGATAAGTTTAAATGTTCACTTTCTCTCCGAATATCTTGTTATCTTCTTTCTTTTCATATAACCACAGAGTGGTGCATTTCATTTGATTTCAACGACACCCCTCGTTGTAGAGCATCTTGGTGCCGCGGTGCTTTAGGGCTGGGACTCATAACCAGTAGCTGACGAGAGCAGCGATCTGGACGGCCGCCAGAAAGTTGACGGCGAGGCGGTCGTAACGGGTGGTGATACGGCGGAAATCCTTCAACCGGTTGAACATGCGCTCGATGGCATTACGGTTGCGGTACAGGTAGGGAGAGAAGCAGCTCTTCCAACGGCGGTTGACCTTGGGCGGGATGTTGGGGGCGGCCCCCTTGGCCTCGATCTTCCGGCGCACGGCGTTGGTGTCGTAGCCCTTGTCTCCATGCACCAGATCGGCGGCGGTCAACTGGTCCAGCAATTGGTCGGCGGCCGTGCAGTCGGCGACCTGCCCACCGGTCAGCAGGAATGCGATGGGGCGGCAGGCGGTGTCGGTCAGGGCGTGGATTTTTGTCGTCCGCCCGCCGCGGGACCTCCCGATCGCTTGGCGGCGCTCCCCCCTTTTCCGCCGGAGGCACAGCGGTGTGCTTTCACGGCTGAGCTGTCGATCAGAAGCTCGGCCGGTGGGCCGCCCGCACTGGCCAACGCGTGGAACATGGTGGCCCAAATGCCTTTGGCTGCCCACCGCTGAAAGCGGTTGTACAAGGTCTTACGGGGGCCGTAGACGGCAGGAGCGTCCTTCCACCGGCAGCCGGAGATCAGCACATGAATGATCCCGCTGATCACCCGACGGTCATCGACCCGTGGCTTCCCCCGCGTGTCCCGTGGCAGAAACGGCTCAAGCCGAGAGACCTGAGCGTCGCTCAGCCAGAAAAAGTCCTGATCCATAAACAGCCTCCCTTCGGAGGCTATGAATCACACTGACGCCACCGTGGGAATCCGTTTATGGGTCCCGGCCCTAGGTGGCGTCGATCCACAGGTACGGCCAATCGCCTTCGATGGGGCGCTCCAGAAAGGTCTTTACCCACTCATCGATCTCTTCGCACAGCTGGCTGACCTGGCTCTTGGAGATGCCGCCCATACCGAGCGCCTTGACCAGTTCATCCACCGAGCGCGTCGAGATGCCGTGGACGTAGGCTTCCTGGATCACGGCGGTCAGTGCCTTCTCGGCCATCCGGCGCGGTTCCAGGAAACCGGGGAAGTAGCTGCCCTTGCGCAGCCTGGGGATGCGCAAGCTCGACGGTGCCGGCACGGGTCTCCCAGTCGCGATCCCGGTAGCCGTTGCGCTGGACCAGCCGCTCGGCGGAGCGTTCGCCATGGCCGGCGCCGGTCAGGCCCTGAACCTCCAGCTCCATCAGCCGCTCGGCCGCGAAACCGATCATCTCGCGCAGCACGTCAGCGTCAGGGCTTTTCTCCAGCAGCGCGCGAAGCGCCATCATCTCGGCGGTCATCGTGGTCACCCTTCGGTCGGGTTGAGGTGTGGTGACTAGACTCTACCGAAGACCCACGATGGCCGCCCCGCTGTGGACAACCGGCCCGCCTACGCCAGCTCAGGGGGCGCTCCGGCGGGCCGGTTCCCCACAGCTCCTACACCACACCGTGGGGCACGACCCGTGGCGCAGCCGTGAAGTACCTGTCCCATACCGCGTCCCTTTCCTGGGTGCCCACTTCCCTACCATGACACCCTGGGACTGAACATCTAACAGATGGGTCGCACAGATGGGTCGCAGCGTTCCGCATCTCGCCCCGGCGCGGTGCCCGCCGACGCAAGCAAGTGGCGATCTCGCGGCCGAACTTCCGGGCCCACTGGCACACTGTCTCGTAGCTCATGGGGATGCCGCGCGCCGCCAGCAGTTCCTTGACCATCCGCAGGATCAAGGGAAACCGGAAGTACAGCCACACCGCCGTCGCTATGATCTCGGCGGGATAGCGGTAACTGGCGTAGCGGGCATCAGGGCGCGTCGTCATGGCCCTTCCATACCCGGCCAATGCCGGCCCCGGCAACCAAGTGACTGACATGTTGACGGTGCTGGGCCGAGGTCGCTGGCGCCCCCTGGCAGCGTAATCACCGGACCGCCATCAGCCTCTGGGTCAGATTGGACACTCGCCCAGCCCGGTCATCAACAAGTTGACGGTGCCGTTCCGGCTGCAGGGCGAAGCTGGTCGAATCGGCCATCACCTTTGCCAGAAGAGCCGCTTCGACCCGGTTCCGGACCTGCAGCTTTTCAAAAATCTTCGTGAGGTAGTGCTTGACCGTCTTTTCCGCGAGGTCAAGGCGTCGGCCGATTTCCTTGTTCTGGAGCCCTTGCGCCACCAGGGTAAAGACTTGGCTTTCCCGGTGGGTCAGATCGGCGAGCGGATCGGGGCGGGAGGAACGGACCGCGGCCATGGCGCCGGTCCGCGCCATCATACTGGCAGCCAGGGTCGGTGAGATATAGCCGTCACCGCAGGCGATGGCCCGTACGGCGGCAATCAGCTCGTGCCCACCCACCCCCTTCAGAACGTAGCCCCGCGCACCTATGGCAAGCACCTGCCGGAGTTGCTCCTCGTCACCGGTCATGGTCAGGACCAGCACCCGCGCGACCAGCCGGGGATCGCCAATAGCACGCAACGCCGCAACGCAGCCACCCGGTATATTGGCGTCCAGCATGATGACGTCTGGCGTGATGGACTCCAGCGTAGTGACGGCTGGTAGCCGGCCCTGCGCTAGCGCGATGGCATCGGCAGCGCTGGCTCCTTCCCCCACCACATCCATGCCGGCGCATGTCAGCACATGCACGACGCCCTGCCGGAACAGCGGATGATCGTCCACGACTGCGACCCGAACCTTGTCCATGCCCGCCCCCTCCATGATTCCCCCCCTTACGCCCGATCCATCCGCCGGTAAGGCAGGCGCGCCGCCAGACGCCTCGCCTCTCCCGGACGGTGGATGATGTCCATGGTGCCGCCGAGACCTTCGATACGGTCGCTGAGGCCGGTCAGGCTGAGCCGACCTGTGATGCGCTCCGGCGACCGGTCCCGTCCGGTCTCTCCATCCGCAACTTCCGCGATCACCACGCCCGCCTCGTGACGGACCGACAGGCGAGGCGAGGTCCCCGCCCCGATCCGGACGGTGCCGTTCAGCCCTTCCTTCAGGAAGCGGCATAGGCAGACTTTCACCAGCGGCGGCACGGCGGCCGGCAGATCCATCGCCTGGACATTGACCGGCGCGCCGGTCCGGTGTTCATGGTCGAGGATGGTGAAGGCGACCGCCTCGCGGAGCGACAGTCCATCGATCTCCGGCATGTGCAGGTCGCCGCAAATGCCCCGGACGTCCTCCAGCACTGCGGCGAGGGCCGAGCGGACGGCCGAGCGGTCGGTGGCCTCAAGCGATCCCGATGGGGGCTTCCAGCCGTCCAGCCGCAGCAGCGCCAGCCCGACGAGTTGCGCCGGCCCGTCACGCAGACCGTCCGCCAGCCGCCGCAGGAAGCGTTCGTTGCAATCGGCAGCCCGCCGGGCCGACTGCTCAATGCGCTCCCGCAGTTCCTCGTTCGTCCACAGCGCCTCCGACAGCGCCTCAACCTGCCCCGCCAGGGCGGCACGCTGGGCGGCAATCGTCCGGCTGCCACGGGCGACCACCCCGTAGAGTGCCATCGCCATCAGAAGCGCCACGATTCCGGTGATGAGCCAAGCGTCGGTACGTGCCCGCGCGAGGTCGTCGAACAGCATTCCGGCGTTCTCATAGATCTCCGCGACAGCGACAATCCTCGGCTCGCTCTCGCTCCACACCGGGCTGTGGGTTTCCAGCAACGGCAGGCCGCCATCCTGTGGCACCTCGAAACCGGCAATCACGTCGCCGCGGAAGGCCTCTCGGGTCGGCTCGTCCAGTTCGAACGTCCGGCCGATGAGGTCCTTGCGGGTCGAGTAGGCCACAGTTCCGTCCGGCAGCCTTATGGTGACGGCGACGATCCGCGATCTCACGGCGTCCCGCTGCAACAGCCGGTCCAGCGCCGCCGCGTTGGTTTCCGGAAGCGGTTCCCCCCTGGCGAGCGCCTGGAGGTGCGGGGCCATGAAGCTGTCCACGAACAGCGCGGTCGCGACGGAGTCACCGTGCTGGACCTCCGCCGCGATGCGGGTCGCGATCCAGTGGCCGATCACCGTCATACCGAGAAAGACCACCGCGAAACCAATCAGGATGAACTGTCGGGTGAGGCTGAGACCGCCCCAGAAGGCGATTATCCGTGCCTGGAGCCGATCCCCATGATTTTCTTTGCGAACCGCCAAGGCCGTCTCCCGTTTCCCAAATTCCCTTATTCACGCATGTGAACTGCAATGTTCGCTCGATGAATGAGCGAATCCTCTGCGGGACAGAGGCATACCTACTTGGCTAAATATTTCCGTCAGCTCTATGACCGGAAAAGATGAACCAACGAAATTCCAGCGAGTTCTGATGATCATAGGAATGCCAAAGATAATTCTCCGTGGTCCATTCGATATTCCGTGACACGAACGGTCCTTTGGTGCCGGGCCGGTCGCCAGAACGGGGTAACGCCAGCGAAGCGGAAATGCCCGATCGATTGGATGGCGGAGTGGCGATGAGCGGGGCTGATCCTAAGACGGCCAGACGCTCCGCGGTCTTTCGAAATTTGAATTAAACTGGACGGAATAGCCGTTTCGGCTCCGGTTGCGGCGGTTGGTCTGAAACCCGTCGGACCTCGGTCGGAAAACTCGCCCGACCTTCGCCCCTCCTTTTTCCGACCTGGAACCAGCCATCCTCCGGCCATGCCCCCACACTCAACGTTCGGAGACAAGGCATGGTCAAACTGGTCAAGCACGACCTTGAGTTCATTCTCAAGCAGATCAACATCGCGGAACAACATGCCAATGGCACGCCGCTCAGCGAACTGGTGGACAGCCCGCTCCTGCCCTACGGTCTGCGGACGGTGGATGGAAGCTACAACAACTTCGGCATCGGGCGCGAGCAGTGGGGCTCCTCCGGCCAGCCCTTCCCGCCCCTGTCCACCGGCTCACCCCACCAGGGCAGCGGCAGCCTGCCGCCCGGCTATCCGACCAACAACGACTACGGCCAGCCCGGCAGCGTGGTCGATGTCGAGCCGCGGCTGATCTCCAACCTGATCGTGGACCAGACGCTGGACAATCCGGCGGCGATCACCGCCGCCCTGCAGCATGCCGGGCTGAGCGGCGCGGCGCTGACCCAGGCATTGGCCGAAATCCGGGGCGCCCACACGATCCTGAAGGCGGTCCCGGAGGGCGGCCCGGCCTACGACCTCGCGAAGGCGCAGCTCGACGCGCTGCTCGACCAGCACGACGTGCGGATGGACGGCCCGACCGTCCTGCTGCCGAATGTCGCCCCGGACGAGGGCATCTCGGCATCCTACAACTCCTTCTTCACGCTGTTCGGCCAGTTCTTCGACCATGGCCTTGACCTTGTGAAGAAGGGCGGCAACGGCACCGTCTACATCCCGCTGTCGCCGGACGACCCGCTCTACAACCCGGCCAGCCCGCACACGAACTTCATGGCGATGACACGGGTCTCAACCGGGGACGAGGCGGGCAACGTCACCACCCCCTGGGTCGACCAGAACCAGACCTACACCTCGCACCCCTCCCATCAGGTCTTCCTGCGGGAATACGCGGTGAGCGGCGGTGTGCCGCTGGCCACGGGCAAGCTACTGGAGGGCGAATACGGCCTCGCCACCTGGGGCGATGTCAAGGCGCAGGCGGCGGAGCTGCTGGGCATCCGCCTGACCGACCTGGACGTGGGCAGCGTTCCGGTCGTCGCGGTCGATCCCTACGGCGAGTTCATCCGCGGCCCGAACGGCTTGCCTCAGATCGTCGCCGCGCTGCGTCCCGACGGCACGCCCATCCTGGTGGAAGGTGACTTGGCGAACCCCCTCGACCCCTCGGCGATCCAACTGCCGCCCGGCACGCAGATCATGGGATCCGGCGGCACCACCGTCACCATTGTGGATGGCCAGACCGTGTCGGCGCTGCGGACCGGCACCGCCTTCCTTGACGACATCGCCCACAACGCGGTTCCGGTCGCCGTAAACGGCGTGCTCCAGGCCGACGCCGATGATGCGGCCGGCTATTCGGGCGGCGTCGATACACGCGGGCGGAATACGTCCTACGACGACGAGACGCTCGACGCGCACTACATCACGGGCGATGGGCGGGGCAACGAGAACATCGGCCTGTCGGCAATCCACCACATCTTCCACGCCGAGCACAACCGCGTCGTCGATCACGTCAAGGACGTCGTTCTGGCGTCGGGCGATCTGGCCTTCCTCAACGAATGGCTGCTCGGCCCCGACCTGACCGCCTGGCCGTCGGCGGACCAGCTCGCCTCCCTAGCGTGGGACGGTGAGCGCGTCTTCCAGGCCGCGCGCTTCACGACCGAGATGCAGTACCAGCACCTCGTCTTCGAGGAGTTCGCGCGGAAAATCCAGCCGGACGTCGACGTCTTCATGGTCCAGCCGGATGTGGAGCTGAACCCGGCGATCTTCGCCGAGTTCGCCAACGTGATCTACCGCTTCGGCCACTCGATGCTCAATCAGACCGTCGACCGGATCAACGCCGACGGCACCCGCGACGACATCGACCTGTTCGACGCCTTTCTCAACCCGCTGGAGTTCGGCGGCGCGGGCGTCGATCACCACGAGGCGGCGGGCGCCATCCTGCGCGGTATGACCGCCCAGGTCGGCCAGGAGATTGACGAGTTTGTGACCGACGTCCTGCGCAACCAGTTGACCGGCATCCCGCTCGACCTCGCGGCGATCAACATCGCCCGCGGCCGCGACACCGGCATGCCGACGCTCAACGAGGCCCGTGCGCAGTTCATGGCGATGGCCAGCGGCGACACCCAACTCAAACCCTATGAGAGCTGGACGGACTTCGCCCTCAACCTGAAGACTCCAGCCTCCATCGTGAACTTCATCGCGGCCTATGGCACGCACGACCTGATCGCGGGCGAGGCCAGCATCGACGGCAAGCGCGCCGCCGCCATGGTCCTGGTCTTCGGCACGGCGGAGACCTTCTTCGACCCCATCGCCAACCAGACCCGGACCATCGGTCCGCTGGACAGCGCCGACCGGCTGGACTTCCTGAACGCGCGTGGCGCCTACGCCGACCGGCGGGGCGGGCTGGACGACGTGGATCTGTGGGTCGGCGGCCTCGCCGAGAAGAAGATGGCCTTCGGCGGAATGCTCGGCTCGACCTTCTCCTTCGTCTTCGAACTCCAGATGGAGAATCTCCAGGACGCCGACCGCTTCTACTACCTGTCGCGCACCCAGGGACTGAACCTGCTGACCGAGCTGGAGAACAACTCGCTCGCCAAGATGGTCCTGCGCAACACCGACCTCGGCGAGACGGGGACGGCGATCCCGGCGGACATCTTCTCCACGCCGGACCTGATCCTCTACGTGGACCACGCCAAGCAGCTGGCGATGACCGGACGGGACGACCCGGAGCATGAGGACCCGACGCTGGAGGCGATCTCCGCGATGGTGGAGCGCCGCGACCTCGACGGCGACGGGACGCTCGACTACATCCGCTACAACGGGGACGCCCACATCGTCATCCAGGGCACGCAGGGCAACGACAAGATCGTGGCCGGCGACGGCGACGACGCCGTGTGGGGCGACGACGGCGACGACACCATCGAGGCCGGCTACGGCATCGACCATGTCAGCGGCGGCGAGGGCGACGACATCATCACCAACGCCGGCACCGACATCGGCATGACCGACATGCTGAAGGGCGACGGCGGCAACGACGTCATCCATGGTGGCAGCGGCATGGCGATGCTGTTCGGCGGCTCCGGCAAGGACTTCCTGATCGCCGGCCCCGACGGGTCCAACCTCCAGGGCGGCACCGAGGACGATTTCCTGCTGGGCGGCGACGGGTCGGACATGATCTTCGGCGGCGCCGGGAACGACTGGGTCGAATCCGACGGGCGCTTCGACTACATCGCGGGCGACACCGGCGACATCTTCTTCAACTCGACGATCATCGGCCACGACATCATCAACGGCGGGCGCGGCGACACCGACTACGACGCGGACTCGGGCGACGACATCATGGTCGCCGGGGAAGGCATCCAGAAGAACATCGGCATGTGGGGCCACGACTGGGTCATCCACAAGGGCCAGGAAACCGGCGCCGACGCCGACATGAACGTCCAGGTGTTCACGACCTTGCCGCTGGAGGTGCTGCGCGACCGCTTCAGCCAGGTGGAGGCGCTGTCCGGCTGGCGGCACGACGACACGCTGCGCGGCGACGACCGCACCAGCGAGGACGAGGAAACCGGGGCCGTCGCCGATCCGACGCCCGAAGGCAACTTCATCCACAACGAGCTGGATCAGGCCGGCATCGACCGCATCGCCGGGCTGGACCAGATCATCACGCCCGGCATGATGCGCGAGGTGAACTATTGGGCCGACGGCTCCGGCGCCCAGAAGATGGCCTTCGTCGGCGGCAACATCCTGCTCGGCGGCGGCGGCGGCGACGTCATCGAGGGCCGTGCCGGGGACGACGTGATCGACGGCGACGCCTGGCTGAACGTCCGCATCAGCATCCGCACGAATCCCGACGGCACGGGGGACGAGATCGCCACCGTGGACAGCATGAAGGGCAACGTCACGCTGACCATCGACGGGGCGCCGGTCACCCGGCCCCTGACGGCCTGGATGCTGACCGGCCACATCAATCCGGGCCAGCTCCAGGCGGTGCGGGAGATCCTGCACGACGACAGCGGGACCGACGTGGCGGTCTATTGGGACGTCCGCGACAACTACGTCGTCACGCGCAACGACGATGGCAGCCTGCGGGTGGAGCATGTCACGGTGTCCGACGTGGTCGATCCGGTGACCGGCCGGCAGCGGCTCTCGGATGGCACCGACACGCTGCGCAACATCGAGGTGCTGCGCTTCGCCGACCAGGAGGTGACGCTGTCCCCGCCGACGCTGGCGCTGAACGCCTACGACTCCGGCGGCAACTACGCCGACAGCTTCGGCAGCAGCGGCTATGGCAACTCCAACGGTTCGCACTTCTGGGGTCCGGACTGGACGGAGAGCGGCGACGGCGGCGGAGCGCCGGCCACCGGGGGCCAGATCCGGATCACGGGCGGCGCCCTTCTGGTCGGCCAGGGCGACGGCGCCACCATCACCCGCGCCGTCGATCTGTCGGCGGCGACCTCCGCGCGGCTGAGTTTCACCGCCAACCCGGACAACCTCGACGCCGGGGAGCAGGTCGCGGTCTGGTTCTCCCGCGACGGGATGACGTTCGAACAGATCGGCACCATCACAGGCAACGGCCCGGCCGCCACCATGGCCTTCGATCTGTCGGGCCCCTTCACGACGACCGCGGCGATCCGCTTCGTCGCGTCCTCCATCAACGCCGGGAACGAGTTCGTCAGCATCGACAACCTGTCGATCGACCTCGTGGTCCCCGCCGCCAACCCGACGACGGATCACGCAGCCAGCTTCACCGAGAACGGCGCCGCGACCGACATCGCGTCCCTTCCGGGGATCGAGGAGGACAGCGGCGTTCTGGCCTCGGCGCGGATCGTGCTGACCAACGCCCAGCCGCTCGACGACCTGCTGGTCGGTGCCCTGCCCGGGACCATCGCCGCGACCGTGGACCGCTCGGTGGCCGGGCGGATCACCGTCACCCTGACGGGCGCCGGCACGGTGGAGGAGTACCAGCGGGCCATCCAGGCCGTTTCCTTCCGCAACACGTCGGACAACCCGGACACCCAACCCCGCATGATCGAGGTGACGGTGAACGACGGGATGATGGACAGCAACGTCGCCCGCACCACGGTGACGGTGACCGCCGTCAACGACCCGCCCGCCGCGTCCAACGACAGCGTCTTCACCAACGTGGCCGCCAACACGCCTTTCCTCATCCCTGAATGGGCTCTGCTGGCAAACGACTCCGATCCGGAAGGACCAGTGTCGATCACAGGCGGCATCGTGACCCAGTCCGGCCTGACCGCCGTCCGCAGCTCCGGCTCGGTCAGCGTGACGGACAACGCCACGGCTGGCGGCAGCTTCACCTACCGCGTCAGCGACGGCGGCCTGACCGACACCGCCCAGGTGACCGTCAACCGGACCACCTCCAACACG
The DNA here is from genome assembly GCF_058780635.1 of Azospirillum sp. UENF 312511. Classification (NCBI taxonomy): domain Bacteria; kingdom Pseudomonadati; phylum Pseudomonadota; class Alphaproteobacteria; order Rhodospirillales; family Azospirillaceae; genus Azospirillum; species Azospirillum sp. UENF 312511. Next base: position 163,239 of record NZ_JBSNCG010000004.1, read on the forward strand.
CTGAACGGCGACGGCGGGAACAACATCGTCATCGGCAACGGCAGCGCCAACACCATCGACGCGGGCACCGGCGACGACATCATTCTGGCCGGTGGCGGGAACGACACCATCCGCTGGTTCGCCAACAATTTCGGTGTCACGGACGGGCGTGACTTCGTGGATGGCGGTGATGGGCAGGACGACCGTTTCGACGTCAACGGCAACAACACGGCGGAGAGCTTCGTCGTCTACAGCCGGGTGGCCGCAGTGGCCATGGGCATCGCCGTGCTGAACCCGGCCACCGAAATCGTCATCACCCGCAACGGCACGGTGATCGCCGAACTCGACAACGTCGAGGAGATCACGATCAACACCGGTTTCGGGAACGACAGCGTGACGACGGTCGGCGACTTCAACCCGACCAGCCTCAACTTCAACACCATCACGATCAACGGCGACGGCGGCGACGACACGGTGGACATCTCAGGCCTGCAGTCGGCCCACCGCATCCATTTCCGGTCCAACGGCGGCAACGACGTGCTGGTCGGCACCCTGCGGCCACAGGACGTGATCGAGCTGGCCGCGGGCACCGAAGCGTCGGACTGCACCGTCGAGCGGACGGAGGACGGCATGACCCGCCTGACCGGCGCGGGATTCAGCATCGCCTTCTCCGGCACCGGGCTGCCGCAGGTCCGCACCGCAAACGGCCAGATTTTGGACCTCGACGCACCGCCCACAAATGACGGCGGGAACGAGGACGAAGACGAGGGGAACGAGGGCGGCGGCGATGACGATCATGATGACGGTGACGATGATGATGGCGGCAGCGATGGCGGCGGCCAGGACGATGACGCCGAAATCGGCGAAGGCGAAGAGGCCGGGGGCAGGGCCAGCATCGTGGGGACCGCCGGCGCGGACGCGCTGATCGGGACCGGCAGGGGCGAGGCGATCATGGGCCTCGGCGGACGCGACGTGATCTTCGCCGGGGACGGCAACGACGACGTTTTCGGCGGCGACGGGGCCGACATGCTGTACGGCGACGGCGGCAACGACCGCATCCTGGGCGGCGACGGCGGCGACTTCATCAACGGCGGGACCGGCAACGACACGGTGTTCGGCGGCGACGGCGACGACGTGATCGTGGCGGAGGCCGGGGACGGCAACGACGTCTACTATGGCGACGACATGGTCGGCGGCGGCGGGCGCGACACGATCGACCTGTCGGCGATCACCGCCAACATCACCGCCGACCTCGGCACCGGCCTGATGGGACGCGGCAGCGTTCACAGCGCCCAGACCGGCAGCGACATCCTGTGGGGCATTGAGAACATCGTGACGGGGTCGGGCAACGACGTCATCACGGCGAGCGGTGCGGTCAACGTGATGGACGGCGGGGCCGGCAACGACAGCTTCCGCTTCCTGTCGGCGGCGGACGCTGACGGCGACACCATCCTGGGCTTCCAGCCCGGCGACCGGATCGACGTCAGCGCCATGGACGCCAACGGCTGCGCGGCTGGCCAGCAGAGCTTCACGCTGGTGTCCGGCGCCTTCACCGGAAAGGGCCAGCTCCTGGTCACCCACGAAACCCGCGAGGACGGTGACTACACCGTCGTCCAGGGCAACACGACCGGGACCGACGAGGCCGACTTCAAGGTCAGCGTCAAGGGGTCGCACGAGTTGACCGCCGGCGACTTTGTCCTCTAGCGCGCTGCGGCTCCCGCGGGCGGGCCCCAACCCGGCCCGCGGGAGCCGCTCCCCGCCGTCCTTCCCGTCCGCCAATAGGGTGCGTCATGAGTTCCACGTCGTCACGCAAGGCGTCGAAGCGCCGAGACGCCGAAAGGCTGCTCCACGATTTCCGCGGCATCGTCTTCTTCCTGTTCGGGATGTCGGGGATTATCAACCTCCTGGCCCTGACGGGCGCCTTCTACATGATGCAGATCTACGACCGGGCGCTGACCAGCGGCAGCGTGCCGACGCTGGTGGCGATGTCGGTCCTCGCCATCGGCCTGTACGCCTTTCAGGGGCTGTTCGACGTGATCCGCTCGCAGATCCTGGTGCGGGTGGGCGCGCGTCTGGACCGGAAGATCGCTCCGATGGCCCATCAGGTCGCCGTCGATATGCCGCGCTACGGCTTCTCGACCGCGGAAGCGCTGGAACGGGGACGCGATGTAGACACGCTGCGCGGCTTCCTGGGCGGCCAGGGACCGGTCGCCCTGTTCGACCTGCCGTGGATGCCACTGTTCCTCGTCTTCGTCTACCTCCTGCATCCCCTTCTCGGCGCGCTGACCTTCGGCGGCGCCTTCGTCCTGACGCTTCTGACCATCGTGACCGAGCTGATGACCCGCCGGCTGAGCGGCGCCACCCACCAAGCGGTGATCACCCGCAACGCCATCGCCGACTCGAACGCCCGCAACGCCGACATCCTGAAGGCTATGGGCTTCGCCGGGCGGGCCGTGGCGCGCTTCAACCGGGCTAACGACGCGCATCTGGCGCTGCAAACCCGGACCAGCGACATCGGCGGCACCTTCGGCGCGGTGTCGCGGGTGCTGCGCATGATCCTGCAATCGGCGGTGCTCGGGCTCGGCGCGTTTCTGGCGATCCAGGGGGACCTGTCGGCGGGCGCCATCATGGCGGCGTCGGTCGCCTCCGCGCGGGCGCTCGCCCCGATCGACCTCGCCATCGGCAACTGGAAAGGCGTGGTTGCCGCCCGCGCGGCCTACCATCGACTGAAGGAGACCGCCGTCGCCCTGGCCGAGGCGGCCGAGCCGATGGAACTGCCGCCGCCGCGCGCCACGCTGAAGGTGGAGAACATCACCGTGGCCGCCCCCGGCTCGGGCCGGGTGCTGCTGAGCGACGTCAGCTTCGAGGTTCGCGCCGGGCAAGCGGTCGGGATCATCGGCCCCAGCGGCGGCGGCAAGACCACGCTGGTCCGCGCCCTGACCGGAATCTGGCCTGTGTTGCGCGGCAGCGTTCGGCTGGACGACGCCGACCTCGCCCAGTGGGACGAGGGGGCCCTCGGCCGCAGCATCGGCTATCTGCCGCAGGAGGTGGCGCTGATGGACACCACCATCGAGGACAACATCGCCCGGCTGGAGGAGGAACCCGACCCCCGCAACATCGTGGCGGCGGCCCAGGCGGCGGGCGTGCATGAGATGATCTTGCGCCTGCCGGATGGCTACCACACTGAACTCGGCCCACAGGGGACGGCGCTGGCGGGTGGGCAGCGGCAGCGCGTCGGGCTGGCCCGGGCGCTCTACGGCAATCCCTTTGTCGTCGTCCTGGACGAGCCAAACTCGAACCTGGACGGCGAGGGCGAGGCGGCCCTGACGGCAGCGATCCGCGACGTGCGGAGCCGCGGCGGGATCGTCATCGTGATCGCCCACCGACCGAGCGCCCTGGCCGCCGTCGATCTGGTCGCGGTGGTCCAGAACGGCCGCATGACCGCCTTCGGGCCCAAGGAGGACATCCTGCGGCCCAAGACTGCTGCAGCGGACCCAGCATCCGGTGGGGAGGCGCACGCAGCCGTGCGGGCCTCGGCATGATCGGCATCAAGGGCACCAAGGCGGCGGCGCCGGAGACAGACCCCGCCGCCCGCTACGTCATTAAGGACGCTGGCCGGCACTCCTCGGTCCCCGTCGCGCTGGGCCTGTTCCTGGCCGGACTGGCGCTGTACCTGAAATCCTTCCTTTCCGGAGAGGCGCATTCCCAGGTGGGCATGGCGGCGGCGCAGGGGACGGCAAGCCAAGCGGACCGCGGCACCGCGCCGGCCCCGACCACCCCCGTGCCACCCGGGAAGCCAGATCCGTCCAAGAACGAGCAGCCAGACGCCCCGCCTTCCGACCGCGCACCGGGCGGGAGCACCGCCGGCGCGCCGGCCGACACCGTGCCCGTCTTCCCGTTCCGCCTCGTCGATACTCCGGACTTCGGCCTCCGGCCTCCGACCGTCCTGGCGGAGTGGAGGCCGGTGCCGCCGCTGCCTCTGGCGGACCGCGCGACGAACGGCAACGCCGCGTCCGCCGGCCCGGCGGATGGCCCGCCGCCCGCCGCCTCGCCCGACCAGGGCCCCGACGGCGGCCCCATTGATGGCCCCACCGTCGTTCCCGATGGCGGCGATCGGAAGACCGAGGACGCTCCGCCTCCCCCCGGCACCGACAGCCCCCCGCCCGCCACGGACGTCGAAGGCGAGGAGACGGGCGACGGCGCGGGCGGCGGTGAAGCGGAAGAGGAAAACGCCCCCGTCAACCGCGCCCCGCGGGTGAGCGGGCCGGTCCACCTGAGGGACGTCACCGGCTGCGCCAGCCTGACCATCGGCCTCGCCGACCTGTTGCGCAACGCCGTAGACCCGGATGGCGACAGCCTATCGGTCCGGGGGCTGTCCGTCTCGGCGGGAACGCTGACGGCGACACCGGACGGCTGGATCTTTCGAGGCGATCCCGGCGCCATCGGCCGCGTCACCATCACCTATGAGATCACCGACGGCACGGTCTCCGTCCAGCAGGTCGCCTACATCTCGGTGCTCGCCCGGACCTCCGTGACGGGAAGCGGCGGGCACGACACGCTGCTCGGTGGCCTGTGCGCGGACGACATCGACGGCAGGGATGGGGACGATCTGATCGACGGGCGGTCCGGCGATGACTTGATCGCCGGAGGCCGAGGCGACGACCACATCGTCGCAGGAGAGGGCCGGGACACCCTGTCCGGCGGCGACGGCGACGATATGCTGTTCGGCGGGAGCGGCAACGACCACCTGTCCGGCGGCGCCGGCAAGGATCGGCTGTTCGGCGGTATGGGCAACGACGTCCTGCACGGCGGCGCCGGCGACGACACGCTCGACGGGGGAGACGGCGACGATCTGCTCATGGACGGCGAAGGTGCGGACGTGGTGCGTGGCGGGAACGGCGACGACCGTGTGATGGCCGCCCCCGACCGCGCGGACGACTCCTACGACGGCGGCGAAGGGCACGACACGCTCGATTACTCCGCCTCCACCGGAGCGCTTCGGCTGGACCTTGCCAACGGCACCGCCCAGGGCGTCGCCATTGGGGAGGACCGCTTCACCGGCTTCGAAACCGTGATCGGCGGTCAGGGCGACGACCATTTCATCGTCGGCGGAAACGCCGCCGTGCTGGCCGGCGGCGGCGGGCGGAACCTGTTCGTGTTCGAGCCCGCGGCGCAGCCGGTGACCCATGAGATCCTCGACTTCCACGTCGGCGACCGCATCCGGGTGTCGAAATACGATCTCTTTGCGGCGGTGGGCGACGGCCCTGACGACCGTTTCAAGGACGTTTATGGCGACGGCACCGATGACGGCCCGGCCATCCGCTTCCGGCATGAATGGGTCGAGGCGATGGAGCGCACCGTCATCGAGATCGACAGCGACGGAGACCGCAACGTGGACACGATCGTCGCGCTACAAGGCTTCCACGCGCTGACCATGACCGAAACCACCTGACGGCGGCGTTCGGGCAGGGATCGTAGCGAATTGGGCTTTGAAGGAATGGACTTGGAGGGACTGGACATGAACGTTCGTCACCCGTCGCACGGCGCGGGATCGCCGGGCCGGAACCATGACATGAGCTTTCGGATCGGACCGCGGATTCTGGCCGGCACCGTCTTCGCCGGCATCCTGCTCGCCGGAGTCGGCGGCTGGGCCGCGACCGCCACACTGACCGGGGCTGTGATCGCGCAGGGCACCGTGGCGGTGGATCAGAAGCTGAAGGCCGTCCAGCACCGCGACGGCGGCATCGTCAGCGAGATCGCCGTCCGGGAGGGGGATGTCGTCCGCGCCGGTCAGGTCATCTTGCGGCTGGAGGACGCACAGACCAAGGCCGAACTCTCCATCGTCCGGTCGCAGATGGTTGAGTTGGCGGCGCGGCGCGCTCGTCTTCTGGCGACGCGGGACGGACTTTCGGCCATCGCGTTTCCACCCCATCTGAACCCAGCCGATCCCGCCGTCGCCACGGTCCTGCAGGGCGAGACCCGGCTGTTTGCCGGCAACCAGCGCAGCCGCGACAGCCAGAAGGAGCAGCTTGAACTGGGCATCGTCCAGATTGGGGAGGAAATCCGTGGCCTGGACGCCCAGCGGATGGCCAAGGAGGATGAGATCGTCCTCGTCGAGGCGGAAATCCAGAAGTTGAAGACACTCCTGGCGAAGGGGCTGATCGAGGGCTCCCGCGTCTATTCCGTGGACCGCGAGCGCGCACGCCTCATCGGGGAGCGCGGCGAGATCGACGCCGCCATGGCGAGGGCGAAGACCCGCATCGGGGAAATCCGGCTCCAGATCCTGGCCATCGACGAGAACGCCCGCACCGAGGCGCAGCGCGAGTTGAGCCTCGTCGAGACGGAGTTTTCGGAACGCGACGACCGGCGGATCGCCATCGAGGACCGCTTGGCGCGCACCGACATCCGCGCGCCCATCTCCGGTACGGTCAACGAACTGAACACTCACACCGTCGGCGGCGTGATCACCCCCGCGGAGGTGCTGGTCACCATCGTTCCGGAGAACGCAAAGCTCAAGGTGGAGACCAAGCTGATGCCGACGGCCATCGATCAGGTTTCAGCGGGCCAGACCGCCCGGCTGCGCTTCACGTCCTTCAACCAGCGGACGACACCCGAACTGATGGGCACGGTCGTCCACGTCTCCCCCGCGACCACACGCGACCCCGGCACTGGGGACATCCACTATCTCGCCGATGTGGAGATCGGCGCTGACGAACTCCGCAAGCTCGGACCCGTCCAACTGCTGCCCGGCATGCCAGTCGACGTGTTCGTGGCGACCGGCGAGCGCGCCGCCATGTCCTATCTCGTCAAACCCGTTACAGACCAGTTCAACCGTGCGTTCCGCGAACGGTGATGAGACCGTCTCAAACCTGGGGAGCCATCAAGCCGCCCGCCGGAACGGTCGGCGGGCGAATGGCTCGGCGGTGGTGTGGTCCGCGGCGAGTATGCCATTCATCACGGCGGTGCGCACCTTCAGCATTGCTTCCGCATCCACTCCGGCCTCGGCAAAGGCGCGGCAGAGGGAGGCAAGGACCGCCGCACTGCCGGGCTTCTTGCCGCGTTCGAATTCACCGACAACGGTATGGCTGCGCATGGCTCGATGCGCCAACTCCTCAATGGACCAGGCGAGCCTCCGGCGAGCGGCTTTGCACTGGGTGGGTGTCATGATGCTGTCTCGCTCAAGGGTGCTCTCCGGTGTGTGGGGCTATTCCATCGCTGAGCTGGGCAGTCCGTCCAGCAAGCCTTGCTCACGCGCGCGGTCGAGCAGGGACTTGACGCTTGACGGTGCCCAGGTCTTGGCCCCGGTTGCGGTGCGCACACCCTGACGCTCCAACTGCCGGCCGATGCGGGCCAGTGTCGGCTTTTGCCCGGCTTCGGCGGCGTTGTGAATGGTGGCGACCAGTTCCAGCAGGCGTTTGGCCTGTGCCACCGCCTTCTTGGAGCGGCGCGGCGCCGCCTTCAGCAACTCAGGTTGCGCCAAGCCGTCGGCGACCAGACGGCGCACGGCGCGGATCAGGGCGTCGCGCGTCCACGGCGCCGGGTTGTCGCCGGGCCGCTTCTTCATCGCTGTGTTGAGTACGTCAACGACGCGGTCCCACGGCTGGGCCGGTCGCAGGCGCCGCACGATGGGCAGGAACTCGTCGGCACCGGCGATGACCCGCTCGCTCTGCCGCTCGTCGCGCGCTCGGGCGACACGGCGGCGGGTCAATGGGTCGCCGGAGATCAGGCCGGGGTTGCCCGGCTGCCGGCCGAGCGCCTTGGCGGCCCGTACGCCGGCCTTGGTGCGCTCGCGGATGAGGGAGCGCTCAAACTCGGCCACTGCACCGAGGATCTGCAGAGTGAATTTGCCTTGTGGGCTGCCGGTGTCGATGGGATCGCCCAGCGACTTGAAGGCCACCCCTTTGCGCTCCAGCGTCTCGATGATCTCCAGCAGATGGGCCAGCGAGCGAGCCAGCCGGTCAATGCGCACGACGACCAGCGTGTCGCCCTTGCGGACGCGGGTCAGCACCACCTTGAGCTGCGGACGCTCGCGGTCGGCACCGGAGGCGCTCTCGCGGACGATCTCGGTGCAGCCGAACCGCTTCAGCTCGAGGAACTGCGCCTCGGTGGATTGGTCCTCGGTGGAGACGCGCGCGTAGCCGATCAGCGCCATGGCCTGCCTTCCTTCATCCGTCGAAGTGGCGGTTACCCAAGTCGTATCGCGAAAACCCGGCATTTTCAAGTTTTGCAACTGCAAACAACCGGGCGGTTAAAAACCAGCGGAAAAGATTTGGCCGCCCAAACCGCCGTCCAGGAACGACCGGAACCCAGCCCATGGCGAGGGGCACAGCAGGCGGGTGATGGCGCCGTCGAAAGCACCGGGAACTGGGGTTCGCTTGGTTGTCGCGGAGAGAGAGCCGGCATTGATGAAAAAGGTCGATCCCAAGAGAGGCGAAGGCGCTCTGACTTGTCGCCTGATCAACCCGCAGCTTTTCGCATCATTAGCCCAGAAAAACAGGACTGGTGATGACAAAAAGCGGCTCAAACGCCACTTTTCACCTGATTAACCCAGCAACGACAGAGCTTCAGACACCCTCGCCCGGCGTCCGCCTGGGGTATTTTACCAAATATGCAGACGGTACGTAACGGCCGTTTTGTAAAATATATAGGCATCGTGGGCTCCGCTGATGGACCGGAGCCGTCATCCGGCGCGAGACAAGATGCCAAGCGACGCCGGCCGCCCCGACCGGCGGGACATCAGGCAAAGAACGGCCCTCGGGCGGACCGCGTCTTGATCTGTCTTCCTGAAAAAAACCCGGCTTTTCAACGACATGAGGCGCTTCCCCGCGCCCCGATGGGGAGCTTTTCGCATGAACCGCCCGCATTTCGCACGATCCGGTCTGCAAAACGGGGCCAAGCAGGGCGTTGAAATCCCTGGAATCCGGCTTTTCGCACGAACCACCCGACAACGACACACTAAGGATAACCGCGATTATCCAAACCATCGGTGCTGGTGGTCCGAGGCGAGCTGGCAGTTGCAGAAGCAAGCAAAGGCTTTGGTATCATTTTCTGGTGCCCCGAGCAAGGTTTCGAACGGATGGATTGTCGGGAGGGCCCGCATCGGACGGGAGCGCCCGGATGGCATCATCCCGGCTTTGCACCGAGGGCCGTGCCCTGGAGAAGCCCAGCGCCTCCTCGATGGTCACGTTGCGATCATACCCCGCGGGCTCGCTGGGGACGGTCAACATGTCCTCGACGGTCAAAAGGTCGTAATCGCTCAGCTTTCCGAGCTTGCGATAATAGCAATAGCGCTCCTCAAGAGACGCTCCCGTGATCGGAACCGCTGTGGCCCGGTCTTGTCGACGAGCCACCGTTTCGCGCAGTTGCTCTTCCATTTCCCGCATGGCGGTGTGAGCGGTCCAAAACCGGCGGGCGGCCGTGGGAACCCATTGCTTTGTCCTCTCAAGGATCATTGCGCCTGCTTCCGGGGCCACGGCACCGAGCGCTTGGGCGATGGGATCACCCATGCAGTACACCCGCCAATCCTCGTGCCGGAGGCGCCACCGCCGGCAGGAGAGCAGGTCCTGCGCACCGCTGAGCAGCGCATAGACGGCGACCATGAGATCGAACCGGGTCGGCGCGGCCAGGGAGGCGAAGCCGTCGGCGAAGCTGGTCGCCTGCGGCCATTCCGACGGCACCATGCGGACCCAGGGGAGCCGGATGGTTTGGGCGAGTGTCAGCCTCGGTAAGGAGGTATCATCGTTGCGCACCGGCAGCCCAAACACCTGCAGCAGCCCAACCAGCGTCGATCGGACGGCGGCCGGGCAGCCGGTCCCCAAAACGGCATCCGCCCTCGGCGTCCAGGCCAACGCCCGCAGGACGGCATTCACGAACGTCCGGAACGGTGCCTCGTGCGTGGCCTGCGGGTCCGGACCCTGGCGCCGGTCGGCGGCAGGCCAGCGGCCCGGCTTGTGACACCGCGTAAGGGACCCAACGGACCGCGTTCCCAGCCGGGTGCGGCAGAGGGCGCAGTGGAGGCGGGCCGCCGCCGGAGGTCCGGAAAACACAAGCCCCGTGTGTCGGCACGCCGGGCATCCCAGCAGGAGTTCGATGTCGTGCACCGGGCAGTGGAAGGCCAGGGCACAGGTCCAGTCGACGCGCAGGTGGTGGGGGCGGCCGACCGCTTCGTCACCGGCCAGGCACACCGGGCAGTGGAGGGGCGGCGGTCCAACGGTCCAGTCGGTCCTGAAGGCTTTGCCCCACAGGGGGCGCAGGCGCGGCACCGTCAGCCCAGAGAGGGTTTGGACCGGCATGCCGAGCGATCGCGACAGGACCGCCAGCGACTCAGGGGTGGGATGGTGGGACAGGGCACCGGACAGACTCCCTCCTCCGGCTTGGTCCGTGATATGATCAAGCAGTTCCAGGGACGACATGCTGTAGACGCCGGCCACCCGTCCGAACCACGCGGTGAGGTGCTCATCGGGCAGCGGGCGCGGCACCACCGGCAGACGGGACACCGTCATCGTCTTAGGCCATGGCTTTGGGACGACGGTTCCGCACCATGGAGACGAGGGGCAACAGCAGCTTGTCGTCGGACAGACTATCCTCGTCGATCCGCTCCTGGCCGTTGCGGATCGCGGCGATGGCAACCGTCTCCAGGAGCCGGAACATGCGGCTCGTCACGCCGGACGTCGCGTCGATGAGAAGCCGCCGGAAGCGCTGGGTGTCCATCGCCGACGGCCGGCGCAGCGGCAGCACCGCCGAAACACGCATCAGCAGCTCGCGCAGATCGTCATTGCTTCCCCAATGCGGCAACCCGAGCACCTCGAACCGCTCGGCCAGGGCCGGGTCCAGTCGGATGGCGATGTCCGCCCCCGGCGTCCCCAGCGCAACGAGCGGGATTCTCAGGCTGTTGTGCAACGTGCGGATCGCGGTGAGGCAGAGAGTCTGCTGCTTGGGGCTGACATCGCCGATCTTGTTGAACTCGTCGATGAACAGCAGGCGGCACCCGACGCTGTCCACCAAACGGGCAACGGTGCGGTTGTCGGACTTGCCCGGTGGTGCGCCGAGCGCCCCCAGCAGCTCCTCCCGGATCGACTGCGGTGTCGGCTCGTCCGGCATCTCAAGGTGGAGCGCCGGCCGGATCGTCGCGCCCGTCCCCTCGTTGAAAGACGTCGGATAGTCGCGGATGAACTTCTCGGCCATCAGGCTCTTGCCCATGCCGGGATCGCCACTGACCAGCAGGCACGGCATGCGGGAGCGCTTGGGAAAATCGATGAGAAAGCGGAAGCGGTCCTCCACCAGTTGGGCGACCCGGTAGGGCACCCAGCGGTCCGAGAGGATGTAGCGCACACGCTCCTCGTTGGAACGGCCGGCGATCTCCTGCTGGGCCGGCCCCAAATGGTTCAAATCCATAGCGGTCACCATTCTTCAACCTCGTCGGCGAGATCGGCAGGACTCGGAAGCGGTGTAACGGACCGGGGTGCCGGTCCGTCTTGCCCGTGACGTTGGACTGGGAGCGCGGGTTCCTCGCGTGGCTCGGGCGGTGGCAGGAGAAGCATCTGCGGGGCGGGCGACACGAGTGTGCCCGGCGCGGGCGTGTCGATCAGGTCGAGGGACCGGAAGGCATCGAGCGTGGATTGCAGGCCCCGGCGCGCCCGCTTGGTCCGCCGTTCCCCTTCGGCAACCAACGCCCGGCATTCCAGGATGGTCTCGTAGACCAACTTCTGATCGACTTCGCGGTAACCTTGAGCCCGGAGCGCCTGCCGGGCTTGCCGGTGTTCCCAGAACGATATCCGACCGGGAACCGGATCCCTCAGACTGATCGGCCAGTAACGGTCCGCCGCGTCGTCAAACACCCAAACTTGACTCATGTCCCGCTTGTCGTAGCGGACGATCGGCTTCTCCCGGCGGACCTGCCAATGCTTCAGGATGGGGTCGTGGTAGACGAGGTTGAACAGTTGGATGGTCTGTCCATCGACAGCCGGGGTGCGGAACGGGAGGAAATCCAGCAGCAACGGATCATCGTTGGCCGGAGGCTCCCGCCGCCGATGGAGCGGGAGAGCGGTGATAGCCTCCTCCCACACGGCCAGCGGGGGACGCAGAAGCTGGCGATGCTCGCTGGCGTGATAGATGCCGACGATCTGCAGCGCCAGCCACCGCTCGAACTCCGATTGGGTGATCCGCGCCCGGCCTTCGGCGTCATATTCACCGCGCTGCCGGGGATCGGAGAAGGTGGTCCCGGGCAGCAGGTGCACCTCTCCCATCAAGCGCCCGATGAGCCGCTCGATGTGGCCGCCGACATGCGGAACCTTGACGGGCCTCGGCACCGTTTCGATCCCGTGCCGACGGCATCCCCAGAGAAAGCCTCGGGCCTTGAATTCCCGCGCGTTGTCGAGATGCAACGCCTTCGGAACCCCGGACACCGGCCAAGGTGCCGTGATGTTGCGTGCCGCGAGCCAGGCTGCCTTTGTCCGGATGCCCTGTTCGAGGGCGTAGGCGACGCTGCATTCGCAGGGTGCGCGCAGCGTGACGTGAAAACCGAAGACCATCCGGGTCCGGATGTCGATGGCCAGGGTCAGCCACGGCCGGCCGATGGGCTGACGATGAATGTCGTCGAGAACGATGACGTCGGCCAGCGTATGGTCGATCTGAATCACGTCGAGCGGATGCTCGACCTCATAGCGGCAGGTGTGAGGGCCGATCTTGTCGCGGGCGGCCTTGGGACCTTCGCGCCGCCTGAGGACGAGGTCGGCCGGAAGGCGGTCCACGCGCCGCTGGACTGTCGTTGCCATGACCTCCTTCAGCCCGGCTTTCCGCATTCGGCGATTGACCTCCCGCACCAGCTCGGAGACTGGTGGCTTTTCGCGGGTCAGGTAAGTGTCCTCGATGGCCGCGTCGATGATGTCCGTTTTCTGGGTGTTCAGTCGTGACCGGCCTTTGGTCCAGCCGCGGCGTTGCTCCAGGACAGATTCGGGCTTCGGATCATCCAAATACCGGCGCAGCAACTTGTATAGGGTCACCGCGCTGATGCCGAGTTGCGCTGCCTCCCGCTCAACGTTCGAGCGAGTTCGTTGTGTCAGCGCCACCAAGCGGGTTATGGCATCGAGACGAGCGCGCAGCAGAGCCGCTTCCGCGGCCGACTGGTCTAAAAACCGCAGTCGTCCTCCGGAGCGTTCAGTCGACATTGGCGCACGCCCCGGTTAATCTTATTGAGGTCAGGCTCGCGCTTCAGTTTGTGTTATTGGTGCGCAGTTAACAATATTGCTATCGAGCTAAGTATTTGGATTTTCGGCATTTCCGAGTTAAGCTTATTGAGATGACCGACAGGTTGCCAGCCACCGCAGTTTCCGCAAGGCCGCCGATGCGATGGGCGTGTCGCGTTCGGCGCTCAGCCACGCGATCATCGGGCTGGAAGGCAAGCTGGGCATCCGCCTGTTGAACCGCACGACGCGCAGCGTGTCGCCGACCCAGGCGGGTGCCCGGTTGCTCGCGCGGCTCGACCCGCTCCTTCAGGATCTCGACCAGGCGCTCGACACGCTGTCCGAGGCGCGCGGGACGCCCAGCGGAGAGCTGCGGATCAACGCGAACAAGAGCGGCGCCCGCATCCTGCTCCGGGACGTCGTTCCGAGATTTCTTGAACTGTACCCCGGGGTCGAACTCGATCTCGTCTCGGAAGGCCGGCTGGTCGACATCGTCGAACAGGGATTCGACGCCGGCGTGCGCCTTCTGGAGGCCGTCCCGCAGGACATGGTCGCGGTGAGATTCGGCGGCGTGGTCCGCTTCATCGCGGTGGCCGCTCCATCCTATCTCCAGGGCCGGGAGCCCCCCGACACGCCCGACGATCTGCACGCCCATTCCTGCATCCGCCAGCGCCTGCCCAGCGGAAAACGCTACCGGTGGGAGTTCTCCAGACGCGGCGCCGAAGTTGCGGTCGACGTCCCGGGACTCTTACCCTGGACGACAACGATCTCCTGGTCGAGGCCGCCGCCGCCGGACACGGCATCGCCTATGTGCCGGAACACTTCGCGCGGTCCCGTCTGCAAGCCGGGAGGCTGGTCGCCCTTCTGGAGGACTGGTGCCCCCCGATTCCCGGTCTCGCGCTCTACTACCCGCGCAATCGGCACGTACCGTCGCCGCTTCGTGCCTTCGTCGACCTGCTGAAGGACACGGACCGGGAACGAGGAACGCGAGGCACCACCACTTGACAATCGTTCGCTACCTTGCAAATATCGCAAGGTAGCGAACGAATTGCGAGGAGGGTGGCGTCATGCCGGAGCGGAGCGACGCCGGGCATCCGGCCGTGGGGGCATGGACGAAGCGGTGCTACTTCGCGGGCCGCGCCCTTATGGACGCGACCCTGCGGCCTTACGATCTGGGATCGACGCAGTGGTATGTTCTCTGGCATCTGGCCAACTTCGGCCCGACCGTCCAACGCGATCTTGGACGCGCGCTTGAACTGGAACGCGCGACGCTGAGCGGGATCGTCACCACGCTCGTCCGCAAGTCCCTGGTCGAGCAGACCTCGAGCGGGGAGGACCAGCGCCAGCGTCTTCTGACGCTGACCGCCGCGGGCGAGGCCCTGTGGCGCGACCTCCCCGATCTTTCCTTCATTCACGACGCAGCGTTCGGCGGCATCGACGAGGCCGATCTGGCGACGACGGTCCGTGTCCTGCAACTGGCCACCGAGCGGCTGCAAAACCTGTTGCGAAAGGAATGAGCCGATGACGGTGTTGATAACCGGAGCCACCGGCCTTGTCGGTGAACGGCTGGTCCCGCGGCTGATCGACGCCGGCTTTGCCTGCCGGGCACTGCTGCGGGCCGGAAAACCCTGCCCTGGGGGAGCAACCGCCGCGACCGGCGACCTCCTCGACCCGTCGACGCTTTCGGAGGCCGTCCAGGGCGTTTCGGCGGTCGTCCATCTGGCGGCGGTCTTCCGCAGCCAGGACACCGACCTCATCTGGAAAAGCAATCGCGACGGCACCCGGAATCTGATCGCTGCGGTGAAGGCGAACGCCCCGGATGCCCGCTTCATCATGGCGAGCACCAGCCATGTCTACAACATGGACAGCCCTCATCCCGGCCGCGAGGACGATGCCGTCGATCCCAAGCATCCCTATCCGGCGAGCAAGGTGGCCGCGGAAAAGGACCTGCGCAAAAGCGGGCTGAACTGGTCCATCATCCGCTTCCCGTTCGTGTACGGCGACGGCGACGGGCATCTCGAATCGCTTCCCAACCATGCCGGCACTTGGCATCCGGCCCAACGGATGAGCACGATCCACCACCGCGACATCGCCACCGCCGTGAAGCTCGCGCTGGACGGCGTGTTCGACCGGCGCGTCGTGAATGTCGCCGACGATGCCCCCCTGTCCATCTTCGAGCTCGCGGGTGTGCTGGACACGGGAATGGCGGCGAACTCCGAGCCTCTCGCGAACCCATGGTATCTGCATGTCGACGGTTCGCTGGCGCGCGCGCTCGGCTTCCGGCCCACCGTGAGAAGCGTCTATCAGGCCCATCAGGAAGGGCTGATGTGACCGACACGCGCCGCGTGGCTCACCCCGAGTGGCCTCCGGAAAGCCCGGCGGGAATGGCGATCTGGGTGCGGTGCATGCGGCGGCGCTGGTCCTCGGGAAAGGGATCGCGGCGGTGCATGGTCCAGCGGTTGTCCCACATCACGAGATCCCCGACCCGCCATTGGTGGTGCCAGGACAGCTCCGGACGCACCGCCGCCTCCCACACCGCATCGAGCAAGGCTTCGCTCTCCGCCGGCGGCAGGCCGGGGATGCAGGCGTGCGGGCGGCGCCCCAGAAGCAGCGCCTTGCGTCCGGTCGCCGGGTGGGCGATGACCAGCGGGTGCACGGTGCCCGGCGAGGTGGCGAGGTCGGTCGGCGGCGCGAAGCCCTGCCGCAGATAGCCGCCGCTGTTGGTGGTGCTGTCGTGCTTGATCGACAGCCCGTCGATCCGCCGCTTCAGATCCTCCGGCAGCGCGTCGTGAGCGGCGAACATGCTGATGAATCCGGTGTCCCCGCCCTCCTCCGGCACCTCCAGCGCGTAGAGGCTGCTGGCGTAGGGCGGGGTCTCCAGATAGGTCATGTCGGCGTGCCAGACCGACTCCCCCGCCCCCAGCGCGCCGATGGGACGGCCCTGCTCCGTGACGTTGGAGATAACGTAGACCTCCTCGAAGCCCGGCGCGTGCAGCCGGCCATGCTCGGTGATCGGCGCCTTGTCGAGCGGCCCGAAATGGCCGGACACCCGGACGAGGTCGGCGTCGGACAGCGTCTGGTCGCGGAACACCAGCACCAGATGGCGGTCCAGCGCCGCGGCCAGCGCGGCGGCGCTGGCGCCGTCCAGCGGCCGCGACAGGTCGATGCCGCGGATTTCGGCCCCCAGCGTGGGGGAGACCGGATGGGCG
This sequence comes from Azospirillum sp. UENF 312511, assembly GCF_058780635.1. Classification (NCBI taxonomy): domain Bacteria; kingdom Pseudomonadati; phylum Pseudomonadota; class Alphaproteobacteria; order Rhodospirillales; family Azospirillaceae; genus Azospirillum; species Azospirillum sp. UENF 312511. Next base: position 179,608 of record NZ_JBSNCG010000004.1, read on the forward strand.
GTGAAGGCGGGGTGGGTCATGGGAACGCCCTCAGCTTCCGGTGCGGTCGTGGATGTCGGCGAAGAACAGGTCGCGCCAGTCGGCGGGCCGGTTGCGGATCGAGCCGATGCGCGCCATGAAGTCGGTGAAGATGCCGATGCCGCGCGGGGCGAGGTCGTAGGACACCTCCGGATGGGCGATCATCGCCGCCACCTCCTCCTCGCCCAGCTTGGACTTCTCGATGCGGATGTAGGCGCGGGCGGCCTCCCTGGGGTCGGCCTTGATGAGGGCCACCGCGTCCTCCAGCGCCGCCAGCACGGCCTTGGTCAGCCGCGGGTTGGCGTCGTGGAAGGCGGCGGAGGTCCACAGCGCGCTGAAGGACGCCGGCCCGCCCAGCACGTCGTAGCTGCTCAGCACCTTGTGGATCTTCGGGTCGCGGAGCTGCTGGTCCTGGAAGGGCGGGCTGGTGAAGTGGGCGGTGATCTCCGTCCGGCCGGACAGCAGGGCGGCGGTGCCGTCGGGATGGGCCAGCGAGACGGTCAGCGGGTCCAGCCGCGCGTGCTGGCCGGGGCCGAAGACCTGCTCGGCGGCGATCTGGAGCACGATAGCCTGATAGGAGGCACGGACCGACGGCACGACGATTCGGTCCGTCTCGGTGAAGTCCGTCAGGCCCTTCACCTCGGGCCGGTTGGTGTTGAGGTAGGCCGGCTGGGCGTTCAGGGCGGCCAGCCCGCGCAGGTTGGCGTTCCCCTTCGTTTTATCCCAGGCGATGATGAAGGCCGGCACGCCCGCCGCCCCAAAATCAGCGTTGCCGGACAGGGTGGCCTCGGTGATCGTCGTCGGGTTGCCGAGCGGGGTGTAGCTGGCCGTCACCTCCCCCAGCCCGGCGGTGCGGGCGTGCTTCTCCACCAGCCCCTTGTCCTCCATGACGTAGAGCGGCAGGTAGCCGAGGCCGAGGTTGCGGGCGAAGCGGACCTGCGTCGCCTCGGCCTGCGCGGGGGCCGGCGTCAGGCCGGCGAAGCCGGCGGCGAGCAGCAGCGCGGTGCCGAGCAGCGCCCGGCGGCCCACCCCGGAAAAACGCGGGGAAGCGGAGAAGCGCGGGGAAATGGTCATGGGGTGTCCTGTGGCGGAGATCGTCAGATGACGCGGAAATTGTGGGCGCCGTCGCGCTTCAGCTGGTCCACCAGCTCAAGCTCCCAGTCGATGTAGCCCTGCATGGCGGCGGCGCTGTTGTCGGTGCCCTCGTAGGGACGCTTGTAGACGTCGTCCGGCTCCGGCCCCAGGCGCTCCAGCCCGGCGCTGAGCGGCAGCCCGGCCGCCACCCAGCCCTGCGTGCCGCCCTCCAGCAGCAGCGGGAACGCTCCCGGCGGGAAATCGGCGGCGGCGTAGCGGGTCAGCGTGCCGTCCCAGCAGGTCAGCACCGGCCGCACGCCCTTCGGCAGGCGAGCGATGGTGCCGCCCAGACGCGCGCGGGTCGAGAAATACGCCCCCGGGATGTGGCCGGCGCGGTAGCGCGGGCTGCGGGTGATGTCGATCACCGCCACCTCGCCGTTCTCCAGCAGGGCCAGCAGGTCGCGCGGAGGCACCGTCTCCGCCCCGGCGTCCGGGACGGGCGGCAGGCGGCGGCGGTCGGGGCCGCTCTCGTGGCCCAGCGACGCCACGTCGCCCTCCAGCACATGCACCTCCCAGCCGAGCTGCGCCAGCCAGGAGGCGGTCATGTCGGCGCGCGGGCCGCCGCCGCCCGCCGGGTCGTCGGCGAGCACGATGCGGGCGCCGCGCACCGCGACATACTCGTCCGTCGCCTGGACGAGCTGCCCGCCCGCCGCGTGGCGGAAGCCCGGCAGATGACCGGCCTCGTACTCCTCCGGCGTGCGCACGTCGAAGAGATGCAGGGTGCGCCGCTCGTCGCCGCGGAAGGCGTCCAGCGCGGCGGGGCCGATGCGCCCGACGCCGGCCCGGTCGGCCACCGCGCGGGCGGCCTCGCGGCCCTTGGCGTCGCCCTCCGGCGACACCGCCGGAAAGCGCCCGTCGCGCCCGCGGTCCAGCTCCAGCCCGGCCAGGGTCCAGCCGATGGTGCCGTTGCGCAGCGCCGCCACGCGGTTGGGGATGCCGGCGTTCACCAGCGATTGCGTGCCGATGATCGAACGGGTGCGCCCGGCGCAGTTGACGACGACCATCGTCCGCGGGTCGGGCGCGATGTCGTGGACGCGCTTGACCAGTTCGGCCCCGGGCACGCTGGTGCCGCCGGGAATCGCCATGGTCTGGAACTCCTCGTAGCGGCGGGCGTCGAGGATCACCAGATTGGCCCCGGTGTCGACGAGCGTCTTCACCTCGTTGGCGGACAGCGACGGGGTGTGGCGGTGATGCTCCACCCACTCGCCGAACGCCTTGCTGGGCACGTTGACGTCCCGGTAGACCTCGAACCCGGCGGCGGTCCAGCCGGCCAGCCCGCCCTCCAGCAGCGTCACGTCGCGGTAGCCCAGCGCCTGGAGCCGCCGCGCCGCCGGCTCGGCGTAGCCCTCGCCGTTGTCGTAGACGGTGACCGGCACGTCGCGCCGCGGCAGCAGGTCGTAGGCCAGCAATTCCACCCGGCTGAGCGGCACCGACACGGCGAACAGCGGGTGGGCCAGCGAATAGGGCCCCTCCTCCCGCGCGTCGAGAAGGGCGACCTCCCTGCGGTCGATCCAGTCGCGGCGGATGTCCGCGGCGGTGCGGGTGGCCAGTGTTGCGGTGTCGGGCGTTGCGATGTCGGGCGGGGCGGTGTCGGGCATGGTTTGCTTTCCGGGACCTGTTATGCGGCTTGCGGAACGGGTTTCGAGCGGTCCCACAGGTTGGGCAGGGCGCTGTTGGCGTAGCCGGAGATGAAGGGTTTGCGCTGGCCGGTCAGCGGATCGAAGACCGACCGCCGGATGGCGCCGATGTTGCCGCCATAGACGTGGATGCTGATCGAGGGTCGGTCGGTCAGCGCGTTGGAAATGGCGTGGACGTCGCCGATGCGCGGCGACACCGCCTCCACCGATCCGACCGGCAGAAGGTCGGCGGCGGTGGCGACGGGCGGGCCGTCCTGCAATTCGTAGCGTTGGGAATGCTCCGCCCCGCGCAGCACGCCGACGAGGCCCCAGACGGTGTGGTCGTGGATCGGCGTGCGCTGCCCCGGCCCCCAGACGAAGCTGACGACCGAGAAGCGCTCATGGGGATCGCAATGCAGCAGATATTGCCGGTAATGGACCGGATCGGGCTGGGCGTAGGCGTCGGGCAGCCAGTCGTCCACGGCGACCAGCCCGGCCAGGAGGCTGCGCCCCGCGTCGAGGATGGCAGGTTCGTCGTCGCCCAGCCGCTCCACCAGACGGGTGAAGTCGCCGATGAAGCCGCGCAGACGGGACAGGTTGGGAAGGGAGGGATCGGTCATGGAGTCGTCCGTCCGTTTGGGAGATGGGGTGCGGCCGAAGCCGGGCGTCGGGCGGATCAGGCCAGCGCGGCCACCAGCACCGGAAGGACGGCCAGGACGACGCCGGCCCCCAAGGCCAGCCAGTGGCTGAGCGGCGGCTCTTCCATGCGCGTCCGGTGAGGCGTGAGCGTCTGGTCCGGCGCATCGTCCGAAAGTTGCGGCGGCAGGGGCAAGGGCAAGGCGCAAGACGGGCTGAGCGACGCGATCAGCATCCAGTGGAAGTCATCCGAAGCCTTCATGCCGGGTCTCCTGTTTGGCTGGGGCAAGGCGGAGAGCCGTCACCCGGGCCGTGGTCGCATCAGATTTACATTTCTCGGAGGTGTTATTTTCCTTATTTCATATAGGAAAATAGGATTTATGCGCGGCGTCAAGCGCGCGCTTCGTTCCGGGCGCGGTTTTTCGCCGATTCCGAACCCCGGGCGCTGGTCGAGATCAGGGCGGCGGCGACATCCAGCGCAGGACGGGCGTGTTGCAGGGAGGTTCCCCACAGCTCATGCATCGCACAGGGGGGCACGACCCACGCCACGCGCGGGGGCCGGCGAGTCCATGCGCAAACGCATGGATTTCAGCAATCATAGGATTGCTCAATCAACGGATGTTTATTTCAGTGGAGAACTTATTTCCGTCCTGCGTTGCGCGAAGTATTGTGCGGGCGTGCTTCCCAAAGCCTTCTTGAACATCGTGATGAAGGCGTTGACCGAGTCATAGCCCAGTTCGGCGGCTACGTCCTGGACCGCCGCACCGCTGGCCAGTTCCCGAAGGGCGATGACGAGGTGAAGCTGTTGCCGCCAGCGTCCGAACGTCAGGCCCGTCTCGCGGATCATCAAACGAGCCAGCGACCGTTCGCTCATCGCCACGCGCTTGGCCCATTCGGCCAAGGTGCTGCGGTCGGAGGGGGCCACCGTCAGGGCATCCGCCATCGCACGGATCTTTGGATTGCTGGAGATCGGAAGGTTGAAGCGCTCACGCGGCATGTCGGCCAGTTCGTCGAGAGCCACCCTCGCAAGCCGGGCCGCATGGCCGTCCGAGGGATAGTCGGCGGGCTCCCGAGCCAACCGATCGACCATTTCCCGGATCAACGGGGAGACGGACAGAGTGCAGCAGTCCGCGGGCAAGCCCGCTGCCCCCGGCTCGACGAACAGGTAGTTGAGCCGCGCGTTTGCCGTCGCACGGGCGGAATGCGGCACACCGCCGGGAATCCAAACGCCGCAATTGGGCGGTACGATCCAGATCTCATTGTCCGCGGTGCAGGTGACGGCGCCATGCAGCGCGAGGATCAACTGGCCCTTGCGGTGCGTGTGCATCGGCACTTCCGCCTCATGGTCCACGAAGTTGAGCTGGCGCGCGACGGCCGGCCGATCCGTGAGATCGGGGTCGAAGGCGGAGACGGCTGATCGTGAAAGGGGCATCGATTGGCAGCTTTTGGATATTTTCTGACAGAATACCGAATTTATCAAATTCTGCAAATCGGTCACAACTGGCGGCATGACCACCGGGAACGCCGCAATCACCCTCTTGCGCAAGGCCAGTGCCGCCATGCTGCGCGCAGGACTCGACGCCCTCCGCACGCCCGCCATGAGGGCGGATGCGGATGCGATCCTCTTTTCGGCGAAGAGTTTCGCCGCGGCGATGCTGGCCTACTGCATCGCGTTGCGCATCGGCCTTCCCAAGCCGTTCTGGGCCGTTGTCACCGTCTACATCGTCTCGCAGACCTCCGTCGGGGCATCGCTCAGCCGGGGCGTCTATCGCTTCGCGGGGACAATGGCCGGTGCCGTGGCGACGGTGGCGATCATCCCGAATTGCGTGAACGATCCGATCACGTGCAGCGCGGTTCTGGCCGGCTGGATCGGGCTGTGCCTGTTCTTCTCGCTGCTCGATCGCACGCCGCGCGCCTACGCCTTCGTTCTTGCCGGCTACACGGCGAGCCTGATCGGTTTCCCCAGTGTCCTCGATCCCGGCGCGGTCTTCGAAACGGCCTCGGTGCGGGTCCAGGAGATATCCATCGGGATTCTCTGCGCCATCCTGGTGCACCGCTATGTCGTGCCGAAGCGCATGACGGGCCAGTTCACCGGCAAGCTGTCGGCAACGCTGCAGGACGCGCGGCGGCTGGCGGCGGATGTGCTCAGCGGAACGCCGGCAACGAGCCGTCGGGACCGCAACCAGCTTGCGGCGGACCTTCTTGCCCTGCAAGGGCTTGCAACTCACCTGCCGTATGACGCGGCCCCCATGACGCCGCGCCGTGAAAAGCTGCAGCTGGTCCATGACCGGCTTGCACGACTGCTTCCGCTCGCGACGGAGATCGAGGACCGGATGCACGTCCTCGGCGCCGGGGGTGACGGCGTACCCGATGCGCTGAGTGCGCTGCTCGATGACGTCGGAGCATGGATCGCAACCGCCGGGACGGCCGAGCGGGACGACGCCGCAGCCCGCCTGATCGGCCGCGCCCGGGCGATCCGGAACCATTTGGGCGCAGACGCCTCAACGCTTGGCGACCGGCTGGCCGCCAATCTCGCCGGACATCTGGCGGAGATGATCGGCCTGCTCCAGGACTGCGACAGGCTCGTCCGAACCATCGGGACTGTCGACCGCGCGCGCGATGCGGCGCCGCTTCATGGGCCGCGGCGTGCGAAGGGCTACGTCTATCACCGCGATCCCTGGATGGCGGCGCGGGCTGCCCTGGGCGCCATGGTCGGCATCCTCATCGGTTGCGCCTTCTGGATCTGGTCGGCCTGGCCGGAGGGCGGGACGGCGGTGTCCATCCTCGGCGTCTGCTGCACGCTGTTCGGGAATGTCGACACGCCGGTGCCCAACGTCATCAAGTATATGGTCGGATCGATCCATGGGGTGGCGATCAGCCTCGCCTACAGCTACGTCATCCTTCCCCAGGTCACGAGCTTCGCCGTTCTCGTCGCGGTTCTCGCCCCGGCGTTTCTGTTCGCCGGTTCCCTGCAGGCGCGGCTCCCGACGACCTTCCGGGCGCTCGGCATCACCCTCACAATTCCGATCCTCTCGGGTCTGGGCCCCACCTACACCGGCGATTTCGCGGCCTCCCTCAACATGGTGATCGCGCTCTTCGCGGCGGTCGGCTTCGCGGCGGTCAGCATGTCTCTGTTCCAGACCGTGCCGGTCGACACGGCGATCAACCGGCTGCTTCACGTAAGCCGGCGGGACGTCGGACGTCGAGCCCTGGGTGCCGCGCCCAACGAGGCACACTGGACGAGCCTCATGATCGATCGGACGGCGCTGCTGCTTCCAAGATTGCGGGCGTCCGGGAACGCCTATTCGGACGTCCTTGACGATACGCTGCACCATCTTCGCATCGGTCACGCCGCAGGCCAGCTCCGCAAGACGATCCCACGGACCGAGGGCGAGGTCGGCGACAAAGCGAGAGAACTGCTTCTGGCGGTCGCCGCACGCTTCGGCGCCAGGGGTCGGACCGGCCCTGTCGATCACGCCGACCTCGTCCGGCGCATCGAGGCGCTGGCGGCACTGATCGCCGGCAGCTCGATCAAAGACCGCATGCGGATGCTCGACCTGCTCATCGACCTTCGATTCGCGCTCGGTTCCGGTGAAACGGTGAAGGGAAAACACAGCCCATGATCGTTGACCTCAGCGTCGGGGGCGTCCTCATCCCCGGTCTGGTGGTGCTCGCGCTCGCCGCCCTGGGCGTCACCATGGCGGTGGTCCGCGTCCTCGCCGCCACCGGCATCCACCGCCTGTTCGCTCATCGGCCGCTCGTCGAGCCTGCCATCTTCGTCCTCATCTACGGTCTGCTCGTGCAGTGCCTGCCCTCGGTTGGAACATTGCCATGACGTCTGTTCTGTCCCTTCTCGGCCGCTATGCCCTGACTCTTTGCCTCGTGGTTGCCTCCGCATTCGTCGCGTGGGAGGCGTGGAGCCGTTACGAGCGGACGCCCTGGACCCGCGACGGGCGCGTGAGCGTGGATGTCGTGCAGATCGCACCGGAGGTCTCCGGCACGGTCAGCGCCGTATCCGTTGTCGATAATCAGCACGTCCATCGCGGCGATATTCTGTATGCGATCGATCCTGAGCGGCTCCGGCTTGCCGTGGCACAGGCGGAAGCCGACGTCGAAGCCAAACGGCAGGACATGCTCGTTCGGCAGGCGACGGCGCGGCGACACAGCCAGCTGCGCGATGTCCTGTCCCAGGAGGCCGTGCAGCAGTCGGGTGGAGCGGCCACGGCGGCGGGGGCTGCCTATCAGGCGGCGGTCGCGGCTCTCGATCTCGCCAAACTCGACCTCGCGCGCTCCACCATCCGCTCGCCGATCGATGGCTATGTCACCAATCTGAGGCTGCGGCCCGGTGACTATGCCACGGCCGGCGTGACGAAGGTCGCCGTTCTCGACGCGGCCAGCTTCCGGATCACCGGCTATTTCGAGGAAACGAAGATCCGGCACATCCGCGTCGGCAGCCCGGCGAGAATCATGCTGATGGGCTTTGAGCAGCCGATATCGGGCCATGTCGAAAGCATCGGCCGCGGCATCGAGAACAGCAACGACACGCCGGGTCATCTCGGCCTGCCGAATGTGGCGGCGACGTTTTCCTGGGTGCGACTCGCCCAGCGCATCCCGGTCCGCATCCATATCGATCGGGTGCCCTCGGAGGTCGAACTGGCAGCGGGCATGACGGCGACCATCGAGATCAGCCCTGCCGAGATCAGCCCTGCCGAGATCAGCCCTGCGGACTCCGGAACGGCCACGGGTGCTCATCGGCCCGATCACGGAGTTCGCCCCGATACCGTGTCTTAAGGGGCTGCCCTGACACCTCGGCCTTTTCGGCGGAAGGTTTGACCGGCCGCGCCAGCAAGGAACGGTGGCGTCAGCCCAGCCGCGGCTCGCGGAAGAATAAAATTTCATCGAACGCTAATGACAACGTTGTCATCGATACGAAACGGCGATATGATAACGTTGTCATTAGCGTTCATCGCCTTTGCCCTCATCTGGCTGGTCAGGATTGCCCCATGAGCCTGTTTCTCGATGCCCTGCTCGACAGCCCTTTAGACGACAGCATCCGGGGGGTGCCGCCCGGAGCGGCGCCGCTGCGGCTGCGTGATGTCGGCGCCCGGGGCTGGCGGCCGGCCGCGGGCGACATGGCGCTTCCGGTGCTGACGCTCGACGAGGACGCCTTCGCCGCCAACCGGGACCTGATCTTCGCCTATGCGCGCCGTCACGGCGTGGCGCTGGCCCCGCACGCCAAGACGCCGATGGCCCCGCAGATCGCCTCCGCCCTGGTGGAGGCCGGCGCCTGGGGCGCCACCGTCGCCAACCTGCAGCAGGCGGCCGTTCTGCTGCGCGCCGGCGTGACCCGGCTGATCCTCGCCAACGAGATCGGCGGCCGGGCCAGCGGCGAGCGGCTGGGCGCGCTGCTCGCCCCCCACCCCGACGCCGACCTGCGCGCCTTCGCCGATTCCCCTGCCGCGGTCGAGACGCTCGCCGCCGCGGCGCGCGCCGCCGGGCGGCGGCTGCCCGTCCTGGTCGAGGTCGGCGCCGGCCGCGCCGGCGCCCGCGACCGGGCGGCGGTGGACGCGATCCTCGCCGCGGTCGTCCGCCACCCCGGCCTGCTGGTCCTCGACGGCGTCGCCACCTACGAAGGGGCGGTCGCCACCGCCGATCCGGCCGAGACCGCCGCCAACATCGCCGCTCTGATGGACCGAACGGCGGAGACCTTCGCGCTGGTGCGCGCGCTGGCGCCGGAGCGGCCGCTGCTGCTCACCGCGGGTGGTTCCGCCTTCTTCGACATGGTGGTGACCGGTCTGGCGCCGGTCGCCGCGACGGACGGCAACGCCACGCTGGTGCTGCGCAGCGGCGCCATCTTCTTCCACGACCACGGCGTCTACGAACGCGCGCTCGGCGCGCTCGACGCCCGGCAGGGGTTCGCCTGCGGCGGCGCCACCGCGGCCGATTTCCGCCCGGCCCTGCGCCTGTGGGCGGAGGTGCTGACCCGGCCCGAGCCGGAACTGGCCATTTGCGGCTTCGGCATGCGCGACGCCTCCTTCGACCAGGACCTGCCCCGGCCCCTGCGGGTCCACCGCGACGGCGCCGCGCTCTCCGCGGAGGGCCTGCGGGTGACCCGGCTGAACGACCAGCACGCCTTCATCGCCGTGCCGGCCCGCCATGATCTCGCCGGCCACGATCTCGCCGGCCATGATCTCGCGGTTGGCGACATCGTCGAGTTCGGGATCTCGCACCCCTGCACCTGCATCGACCGCTGGCGGGTGCTGTTCGGCCTCGGTGCCGACGGACGGGTCCGCAGCGCCTACCGCACCTTCTTCGGCTGATCCAAGGCGGTCCGACACGCCATGCAGACATTGAATTTCCAGCAGCTCCTGCGCTACCAGGACCAGCTGATCGACGGCACGCTGCACACGCTGCTGCTGACCCTGGTCGCCGCGGTGATCGGCACCGCCATCGGCGTCGCCGGGGCGGCGGCGGTGCGCAGCGGGCCGCGCCCGGTGCGCTGGGCGATCCGCGGCTACGTCGAGCTGATCCGCAACACGCCGTCGCTGATCCAGCTGTTCGTGGTCTTCTTCGTGCTGCCGGGCTTCGGCTTGCGGATGGGAGCCTTCGAGGCGGCGGCGATCGCGCTCGGCCTCTATTTCGGCGCCTACTGCACCGAGATCGTCCGCGCCGGGCTCGACGCCATTCCCGGCAGCCAGGTCGAGGCCGGCCAGTGCCTGGGGCTGACCCGCTGGCAGGTGTTCCGCCACATCGTGCTGCCGCCCGCCCTGCGCAGCGTCTACCCCGCCTTCACCAGCCAGTTCGTCCTGCTGCTGCTCGGCACCTCGCTAGCCTCGCAGATCTCGGCGGAGGAGCTGTTCCACACCGGCGGCTTCATCGAGACGCGCACCTACCGCAGCTTCGAGGTCTATGCCGTGATCTGCGGCATCTACTTCGCCCTGGTGATGACCTTCAAACTGCTGTTCGCCGCGGTGGGGCACCTCGCCTTCCGCTGGCCGGTGCGGCGCTGACGGAGACACCGGCCATGCGTTCCTTTTCCCTCGCCGACTTCCTGTCGCTGCTCAGCGCGCTGCAATGGACGGGCGTCCTCGTCCTCATCGCGCTCGCCTTCGGCGCCCCGCTGGCGCTGGGGCTCGCCCTGATGCGGACCAGCGCCCGCCGCGCGCTGCGCTGGACTGCCACCGCCTTCCTCCAGCTCGTCCAGGGCGTCCCGCTGCTCGGCCTGCTGATGTTCTTCTACTTCGGCATGCCGGTCTTTCTCGGGGTGGAGATGCCGCCGCTGGTCGCCGTCGGCATCGCCATGACCGTCTACACCGCCTCCTTCCTCGGCGAGATCTGGCGCGGCGGCATCGAGGCGGTGAAGCACGAGCAGTGGGAGGCCGCCGCCTGCCTCGGCCTGTCGACCTGGCACCAGTTCCGCTACGTCATCGCGCCGCAGGCCTTCCGCATGGCGCTGCCGCCGACCGTCGGCTTCCTCGTCCAGCTGATCAAGGGCACGTCGCTGGCCTCCATCGTCGGCTTCGTCGAACTCGCCCGCGCCGGCCAGCTGGTCAGCGCCGCCACCTTCCAGCCCCTGCTGGTCTACTCGATCGTCGCGGCGATCTACTTCGCCGCCTGCCTGCCGCTCACCCTGTGGGCGCGTTCCCTGGAGGCCCGTCTCAATGGCGCTCGTTGACATCAAGAACGTTACCAAGAGCTACGGTTCCATCGAGGTGCTCAAGGGGGTTTCGCTCAGCATCGACGAGGGCGAGATCGTCACCATCATCGGCAAGTCGGGCTCCGGCAAATCGACCCTGCTGCGCTGCATCAACGCGCTGGAGCGCATCGACGGCGGCGCGATCACGGTGGAGGGCCAGTCGGTGCGCACCGACATGCCGAACCTGCGCGGCTTCCGCCAGCGCGTCGGCATCGTCTTCCAGGCCTTCAACCTGTTCCCGCACCTGACGGTGGAACGCAACATCACGCTGGCCCCGATCCTCAACAAGCGGATCGCCAAGGCGGAAGGCCGGGCGCTGGCGCTCGACGTGCTGGCCCGCGTCGGGCTGGCCGACAAGATCGACGCCTATCCGGCCCAGCTCTCGGGCGGGCAGCAGCAGCGCGTCGCCATCGCCCGCTGCCTCGCCATGGGGCCGCATCTGATGCTGTTCGACGAGGTGACCTCGGCCCTCGACCCGGAGCTGGTCGGCGAGGTTCTGAAGGTAATGGAGGACATGGCGCGGCAGGGCATGACGATGGTCCTGGTCACCCACGAGATGGGCTTCGCCCGCAACGTCGCCTCCAAGATCGTCTTCATGCACCAGGGCCGCGTCTGGGAGGAGGGGCCGCCGGCGGAACTCTTCGCCAATCCCCGCACCCCCGAGCTGCGGAGCTTCATCGCCTCCGCGCGCTGAGCCACCACCGGTCCCCCTTCACCGACCCCCTTCACCGACCCCCTTCACCGACCCCTTGAGGGCCGGACAACGACCAGAACAGAGGAGCAATGTCGTGAGACTCTTCCGGACCCTTGCCGCCGCCGTGGCGGTCTGCGCCACCGTCGCCCTGTCCGCCACCGCCCTGCCGTCCGCCGCGAAGGCGGATGCCCTGCAGAACGTGCTGTCGGCCGGCAAGCTGCGCGTCGGCGTGCTGATGGACGCCGCCCCCTGGGGCTTCAAGGACGCCAAGGGCGAGGCCGCCGGCCTCGACATCGACCTTGCCAAGCTGATGGCCGCCGACATGGGCGTGAAGCTGGATCTGGTCCAGGTGACCGGCGCCAACCGCATCCCCAGCCTGCTCGCCAACAAGGTGGACGTGCTGATCGCCGCCGCCGGCGCGACGCCGGAGCGCGCCCAGCAGGTGACCTTCTCCCAGCCCTACGCCGCGGTCAATCTCGGCGTCTACGGGCTGAAGGGGATGGCCACCGCCACCGATCCGGCCGAGCTGAAGGGCCACAGCATCGGCGTCGCCAAGGGCTCGACGCTCGACATCTGGCTGACCGACAACGCCCCCGGCGCCAAGCTGGTCCGTTTCGAGGACACCCCCGGCGCCATCGCCGCCTATCTGGCCGGCCAGGTCGAGGCCTTCGCCGAGAACAGCGCCATCGCGCTGAAGGTCACTGAGGACAATCCCGGCAAGGATGTCGAGCTTAAGTTCCTGATCCGCCAGTCGCCGGCCCATGTGGCCGTCCGCCACGGCGAACAGGACATGGTCAACTGGATCAACACCTTCCTGTTCTACAACCGCCTGAACGGCAAGCTGAGCGCCCTTCAGATGAAGTGGTTCAAGGAAAAGCAGACGCTTCCGCAGATGTAATCCGCCGTTCGGCACCGCAAGAGAGGTTTCATTCGATGATCACGAGGTTCCAGGTCGGTTCGCGCATGAGCCAGGCCGTCGTCTGCCAGGGCATGGTCCACATCGCGGGCCAGGTCGCCAACAACCGCAAGGGTTCGATCGGGGAACAGACCCGGGACGTGCTGGCGAAGCTCGACGCCCTGCTGGAGGAGGCCGGCACCGACAAGTCCAAGCTGGTCGCCGTCAACGTCTTCCTGCCGCACATCACCGACTTCGATGCCATGAACGAGGTCTACGACGCCTGGATCGACCCGGCCAACCCGCCGGCCCGCGCCTGCACCGAAGCGCGGCTGGCCGACCCGGACCTGCGGGTCGAGATGACGGCGCTGGCCTCGCTGTAAGCGGGCTTTTTCGGCGAACCGGAGGAGGCGCCGGGCAACCGCTGCCCAGGCAAACGCTGTCAGGGCAAACGCTGTCAGGGCGCCCCTCCGCCAGAAGGTTTTTGGAATGCACACTGGCCTCTACCACGCGCTCGATTTTGCCGCCGACGGCAAGTCGCTGGATTTCCTCAGCATCCCGTTCTCGGTGGACCGCTCCCCCTATTATCAGGTGAAGGTCCCGGTCTGCCGCGTGCGCAACGGGGCTGGTCCGCGCGTGCTGCTGATGGCGGGCAACCATGGCGACGAATACGAAGGCGAATTGCTGCTGGGCCGCCTGTTCCGCCGTCTCGATCCCGCGCGCATCCGCGGCGAGGTGACGATCCTGCCGGCCACCAACGCGCCGGCCGTGATGGCGGCGCGGCGGCGCTCGCCGCTGGACGAGGGCAACCTCAACCGCGCCTTCCCCGGCGACCCGGCCGGATCTCCGACCTTCCGGCTGGCCCATTTCCTCGAACACGAGCTGTTTCCACGCCACGACGTGGTGTTCGACCTGCATTCCGGCGGCACCTCGATGGCCCACCTGCCGTGCGCCCTGATCGAGCGGCAGGGCACGCCCGACCGGTTGGGCCGCGCCCTGGAGCTGATGCAGGCGCTGGGCATGCCCTACGGGTTCGTCGCGGAGAACGGCGCGACGGCGCCCACCTCGATGGCGGCGGCGGCGCGGGCCGGGGTCATCGGCATCAGCGGCGAGTTCGGCGGCGGCGGCACGGTGACGCCGGAGACCATGGCCTACACCGCCCGCGCGATCGACAACCTGCTGATCGCCGTCGGCTTGACCGATGCGCCGGTCCTGGCAGCGTCCGGGCCTGCCGCGGCGCCCATGCAACTGCTTCAGCTTGACAGCCACCGGCAGGCCATCTACGCGCTGCGGCGCGGCTGGTTCGAGCCGGCGGTCGACGTCGGGGCGCGGGTCGCCGCCGGCGACCTCGCCGGCTGGTTCCACGACCTGACGCGCCTCGACCAGCCGGAGGAGGAACTGCGCTTCCAGGAAACGGGCATCGTCATCTCGCGGCGCCTGCACAGCGACAGCGAGGCCGGCGACTGCCTGATCCAGGTGGCGCGTCCGGTCGAGGAGGCGGGCATCCTGGCGCGCGCGGCCTGAGCGCGGACTGAGCGCGGACTGACAACCGCGGACCAACAGACGGGAGACGGGCGGCATGAGTGACACCGGTGCGGCAAAGCGGCCGCCGACCATCGACGACGTCCTCCGCCTCCGGGCCGCGGAACCGTTGCCATCCAGCGACGGGGGGCCGGTCGAGGAGGGGGGCCGCGACGGGGCGGCGCCGCCGCGCATCGTCGAGATCGCCCGGCTTGCCGGTGTCTCGCCGATCACCGTCTCGCGCGCCCTGCGCCATCCGGAAAAGGTGGCCGAGGCCAAGCGCCGCAAAATCCTGGAGATCGTGGAGCGCACCGGCTACGCCACCAACCCCCACGCCCGCGCGCTGAGGTCCGGCCAGTCGAACATCGTCGCCGCCTTCGTCTCGAACCTGCAGAGCCAGCAGTTCTGCCTCGCCGTGCAGGGCTGCGGCGAGGTGCTGGAGCCTCAGGGCTACCAGCTGATGATCGGGCAGACCTCCTACTCCTACGCCAAGGAGACGACGATGATCCAGTCGCTGCGCGAGATGCGTCCGGCGGCGGTCATGTTCACCGGCGTCATCGAGATCGAGGAGAACCGGCGGGCTCTGCGGGCGCTGGGAATCCCGATCATGGAAACCTGGGCCTATCCCCGCGACCCGATCGACATGCTGGTCGGTTTCTCGAACATCGACGGGGGCCGGCTGGCGGCCGAGCATTTCGCCGAGCGCGGCTACCGTCGCGTCGGATTCATCGGTCGCCGCAGCGGCCGCGGCGCCCTCCGACTCACCGGCTTCCGCGAGGGTGCCCGCGCCGCCGGGCTCGACATCGTCGCCGAACTGTCCGTCGACGGGGTCAGCAGCATGGTCGACGGCCGCCGCGCGCTCGGCGATCTTCTCTCGCGAAACGCGGAGGTCGAGGCGGTGTTCTGCGCCAACGACCTTCTGGCGACCGGCGCGCTGCTGGAAGCGCGCCGGCTGGGCATGCGCCTGCCCGACGACATCGCCATTCTCGGCTTCGGCCACAACGACGTCGCCGAAGAGCTGCCGCCCGGCCTGACCACCATCGGAATCGACAGCCGCGACCTCGGCCGCCAGGCCGGGGCGATGATCCTGCAGCGGATGCGCGGCGAAATGCCTTCGGAACCGACCTGCGCCGTCGAACTGACGCTGACCGGTCGCGGCAGCAGCTGATGGGCCGGCACGGGTCTCGCGGTCGCGATCCCGGTAGTCGTGCGCTGGACCAGCCGCTCAGCCGCGAAACCGATCATGTGGCATAATGGGTGACCGGAACGGCGATGGGACCCGACCGCCGACGCCGCCCCCGTCCCTGCAACAGGCCAGCCCATGATGGCAACCCACTCATGACAGCCGTTCAGACCGACGCAGACCCGGACCGCGACCGCCGTCGGAGCGCCTTATGGCCGCCCCCCGCGTTCGTCGCGCGAAGGCGCCTTCTGGACCATCCGGTCGAGGTCCGGGCGCATGAGATATCCTCGGGGCTGACGGGGGTGGGGTTGTGGTGCTGCCGGACCTCCGATCTCGATCCGGCGGTCCTGGCGGAGCCGGAACGGCTGGGCCTGTTCGGGGACGACGACCTGCGGCGCTGCCGCCGCTATCATTTCGACCGGGACCGCCATCTGTTCATCGCGGCCCACCTGCTGCTGCGCTGCGTCCTCTCGCGGTACGAGCCGATCGAACCGGCGGACTGGCGGTTCGCCGCCAACCCCTACGGCCGGCCCGAGATCGCCGACCCGGCCATGGCCCGACGGCTGCGCTTCAACCTTTCGCACGCCGCGGGGCTGGCGCTCGTGGGCGTGGCGAGGGAGGGTGAGGTGGGTGTGGATGTCGAATGCGCGGACCGCCACGCCGACGCGGCGGGCATCGCCCGGCATGCCTTCTCCGACAGCGAGCGCCGCTTCCTGCAGGGCCTTCCGGCGGAGGAGAGCCGGCTGGCCTTTCTGCGATCCTGGACGCTCAAGGAGGCTTACGCCAAGGCGCGGGGCATCGGGCTGTCCCTGCCCTTCCGCGACATGGAATTCCAGTACGGTCCGGACGCGCGCATCGCGATGCGCCTGGGCGAGGGCATCGCCGACCGCGCGGACCGCTGGCGCTTCGAACAATTCAGCCTGTTCGACCGCCACATCGGCGCGGTCGCCCTGGGAACCCCGGTGCCGGCCGGATGATCCGGCGGCACCGGACCCCGCCGCCCGTTACAGCGGATCGTAGCAATCGTAGCTGCGCTGGCGCCAGATCAGGCCGTCCTTGAACTCAAGGAACTGGGCGAAATGCGCACACAGCGTGGTGCCCGGCGGATGCGAGCCGAGCGGAACCGCCAGCGTTCCCGTCCAGTGCGCCTCCAGCGCCACGTTGTTTCCCATGGCGACGATGTTCACGATCTCGAGGGTCTGGGCGGACAGCGCGTTGCGTCCCTTCGCGTTCGCCTCCTTGATGGCGCTGTGGTTCCGCCGCGCCCCTTGAGGAAAGAAAGCGTTGGGGAACTCTTCCTGGACGATGTCCGGTGCATAGAAGCGGTCAAGATCCTCGTCGCTGGCCCCGGACGAGATCTTATTCACATACGCCCGTGTTATCTCGATGAGTTCAGAAGGTTCCATGTCGTCTCCTTTCTTGAAAAATCATGCACAATCTTGGTGCGGAACCTTCAAATGGCGACATCACTCCAGTGCGAAAAAAGGATTCAAATGATGAACAAAGGTCTTACCCTTTACGACCACATGCGGACAAATCGGAAACACTGTTCATGACAGGCGCGTGACAAGGCGGCTTACGCGCTCCCTTACCTCCGGGAACGCATAAGTCTTGCGCTGGACGGACAGCTCGGCGTCGACCGCGGCGGGAAGGCGGTTCAGCAGGTCCCCCGCCAGAGAGGACTTCATCAGGCGCAGCGATCCTGCGGGCAAGGCGGCCAGCCCCCTTGCGGTGGACAGCGCGTGGTCCAGCACCCGCGCGCGAGGAACGACCGGGAAGGGGACGCCGCGCTCCCGCAACGCCGCCCCGGAATAGGCGCCCCCGGTGAGCATCATCTCCGCGGCCAGCCCGCGGCCCAGCTTCTCCGGCAGCAGCATCGTGGCGCCGAAACCCGGCGTCAGGCCGAACGTCATGAAATTCGCGGCGTAGGTCGCCTCCTCCGCCAGAACGACGATGTCGGCGTACAGCCCGAAGACGAAGCCCGCACCGGACGCGTTCCCCTGCATGGCGGCGACCACCGGCAGAGGGCAGCGCAGCAAGCATTCGTAGAGGAACGGGAAGTCCGTGTAGGACATCCGCCCCTCGACGATGTCGCTGAGCGCCTGCGGGCTGCCCCCCATGGCGAAGGCCGGCCCCTCGCCGGTGATCACGGCGACGCGGACGGACGGGTCCGCCGCGATGGCCTGGAAGGCCGCGAGAATCCCGAGGGACAGATCCTCGGTGAACATGTTGCGGTTGCGCGCGTCCTTGAGCACGACCAGCGCCACGCCCTCGCCGCCCGATTCCAGCGCCACCGTCTCGCCCCGCCAGCGCCGCGCCCGCTCCGCCCAATCGGCGGGCGGCGGGGCCGCGTGCAATGGAGCTGCGGGCGATGGGGCGGCGGGCGATGAGGCGGGGGACGGCTCCACCTTGCGGTACCAATGGCTGCGGCCCGCGAAGGGGGGAATCGGCAGCGACAGCCGGCGCGCCGCTCCATCCTCCTCCGGCACCGGCCATGCCACCGCCGCACCCGCCACCCAGGCACGTGCCAACTCTTCGGGGCCGGAGCCCGACGGCCCGGAGGACCCGGCCGCCGCGTGTCCCCGCAGGATTCGCGGATCGGCGGAACGGGCCGGCACCGCGTCCAGCAGAACCGCCAACTCCCCGAGGGAGGAGGCCAGAAGCGCCAGTCGGAAGGGGCGATCGGTCCGGCCCGTCCGCAGGGTGTGGGCGATGTCCCGCAGGAGCCGGTCACCGCCCGCATCCCCCTGACGGAGCAGCCAGCCCCGCAGGGCGGCGGCCACGGCGTCCAGCCCCGCTTCGCTGCCCGCCGACAGGAGCACGGGACGGGTGCGCGGAAGCACGCGTCCGCCCGGCACGCCATCGCCAGCCACCGGTCCGGTCCATTCTTCGAGAATGGCGTGGGCCATCGTGCCGGCGGCGCTCACCGCCGTCACCCCGGCCCGCCGCGGTCCGCCCGCCGGGCGCGGCCAGGGCCGGCTGTCCCGGTGGACCACGAAGGGACCGCCGTCCCGGGCCAGACCGGGATTCGGCCGGTCCAGGCCGGGCACGCCGTAGCGCCGCCCCTCCCGCAAGGCGAGCACCGCCTTGATGATCGCGGCGATCCCGGCGGCGGGGCCCGCGTCCCCGATGGCGGCCTTGACCGATCCGAGGGTGCAGTCCGGCTCCGTCGGCGCGACGCCGGCGGTTTGCGGAGTGAAGGCGCGGTGCAAGGCGGCGACTTCCGCCGCGTCCCCGGCCAGGGTGGCGCTGCCGCTGGTTTCCAGCAGGCCGAGCGACCGCGGGGCGGTTCCCGCCGCGGTGTGGGCATGCAGCAGAAGATCGGCAAGGGCCTCGATGGCGGACGCGTCCCATTGGGCGCCGCCGCCCCGGTGGCCGACGCCGACGCCCCGGATGAGCGCGTGGACCGGATTGCGGTCGGCCAGCGCGGCGCCCAGCGGCTTGAGGAACAGCACGCCGCACCCCTCCCCGGCGACGCGCCCGTCGGCGGCGGCGTCGAGGACCCGGCACTGCCCGGACGGCGATGCGTCGCCCGGCTCCAGCATCCGGACGGCGGTCTCCGGCCGCAGCAGGATGTTGACGCCGCCGCACAGCGCGGCGTCGCACTGCCCGGAGCGGATGGCGGCCACCGCCCGGTGCAGGGCCACGAGGGACGAGGCTTCTCCGGAACTGACCGTCTCGCTGGGGCCGTGAACGCCCAGAAGATAGGACACCCGGTTGGCGATCATCGCCAGGGCGTTGCCCGTGGCGCCCTGGGCGCGCAGTTCGCCCGCCGCCGCCAGCAACCGGGCATAGTCGCCGTACTGGGCGCCGACGAACACCCCCAGCCTTCCGCCGGCCAGCCCGCCGGGCCGTTGGCCGGCGTCCTCGACGGCGCTCCACGCCTGCTCCAGGAACAGGCGCTGCTGCGGGTCCATCTGCTCGGCGTCGATCGGTGCGATGCCGAAGAACGCCGCGTCGAACCGCCCCACCCCAGGGATGCAGCACACCGGAGGCGCCGTGGCGCTTCCGCCTTCGGATGGCCGGTCCGCCGGCCGCTCCGGCGCGACGCGGCGTCCCTGCTCCAGAAGATCCCGCAGAGCCGCGATGCCGTCGGCGCCCGGAAAGACCCCGCTCATCCCGACGACGGCCACCGGCTCCACCGCCCCACGCCCCAAACCCGCCTGCGACATCCTGCGTCCTCCGTGACCGTGTTCCGGCAAGCGCTCAGCTCCACTCGTATTCCCGGTGATAGGTGCTGACGCGCTTCAGGCGCAGCAGCCCGCGGCCGGCGAAGAAGGCGTCGTAGAGGTCCGCATAGGGACCCGTGTCCACCTCCTTGTCCTTGATGCCGAACCGCCATTCGTCGTTCAGGTCGAGGATGCGGTCGTAGGTGGCGACGTCGATCGGCAGGCGCCGCGCCAGACCCTCGTCGATCGCCATGGCGTCCAGATGCGCGGCGGCGCCCTCCGGAACGAGACCGCTGAGGAACTCCGAGGAGCAGCCGGACCCATAGGAGAAGAGGCCGATCCGCCCGGCGCGGCGCCCTGCGGTGATCTCACCGCACAGGGCCATGAAGACGGTCCCCGCGTAGATGTTGCCGACCTCCACGCAATGGTGCAGCGACGGCGCCACCCGCCGGATGAAGTCGGCCTCGACCTCCGCCGGCGCCGCCTTGCCGAAGCGGCGCATCATGCGCCGGTGGGCGCCCTTCACCATGCCCGCGAAGGGCGTGTGGAAGGCGAGCGCGTCGAAGGTCGTCTGGAAATCGGCGCCCTCCACGCGCTCCGCGTAGGCGCGGAAGCAATTCTCCAGGCAGTCGAGATAGGACAGCAGCGACATGTCGGGATCGCCGGTTTCCAGTTCCGGCAACGGGCGGTGGACGTCCATGATCTCGTAGGAGCAGCAGCCGTGGGCACCCGGATCGAGGTCGAGCAACCGCGGACGGTCGCCGATCAGCATGGCGATGGCGCCCGCCGCCTGGGTCGGCTCGGCGTAGGTGTTGCGGGCGGTCGCGCGGGCGGTGTCGGTGGCGATCACCAGCACCTTTTCCCCCGGCGTGAAGCCGCTGCCGACCACCCCGGCGGCGAGCTGGAGCGCGCCCATCCCGGCGTAGCACGCCTGCTTCAGCTCCAGCGACCGGCAATTGCGGTCCAGTCCGAGCAGCGCGTGGATGTAGGTGCTCAGCGACTTGGCGAAATCGACCGGCGATTCGGTGCAGGTGATCACCGTCCCGATGCGGCTGCGTTCGGCGGGAGTCAGGCGGTCGATGATCGGCTTCGCCGCGTTGACGGCGTAGGACACCGCGTCCTCGCAGGGAAGGGCCACCGACTTCTTGCGCATCATCAGGTTGTCGAACCTCTCCAGGTCGAGGCCGCGGGCCGTGAAGAGGTCGCGCACGTCCACATAGGTCGGCCCGGCGTACAAATTCATGCTTTCGATGCCGACTGAGGTCATCGCCATTCCTTTCTTCCTTTTGTTCTTGCCTGCGCCTTCGTCCCGCATGCGGCGGTCCGGCGTCGGGGATGGAGAACCGGGTCACCGCTCTGGCATGGGCAGCCGCAGCGGCGCGCGGCCGAGCCGCCTCGCCAGCGTGTGGAAGCGCAGCGTCGTCAGGCCGAGGACCGTCAGGAACACCAGCCAGACATCCCCGTCCAGGCGCGGAAAGCCGGCGATCAGGCGGTACCAGCCGCTGCCTGTGCCGAGGGCGTCCTCGATCAGGGCGGGGTCGGCCTGGAACAGGCACGCCGCCGCCAGATAGGCGAAGCCCGCGGCCAGCAGGTTGCGCATGGTTCGCGCTGTGAAGGCGAGCAGGTCGCCCCCGGGGCTTTGCGCGGGTTGGACCATCAGCGTGTTCTCGCGGAAACGGCGCGTGTGCATGGAGGCCATCGTCATGCTTTCCGCCATCGACTTCTGGCCGTCGGCAACGACCTGGGACATCCGGCGGGGGGCTTGCGCGCGATGGAATTCGGCGATGGCGGCGGTGTAGTCGATTTCCGGATAGAAGGCGCCGATCGCCAGATCGACCGCGTTGTAGGCACGGCCGAGCTTGAGCAGCGTCCAGTTCGGCGCGAAGCGGTAGGCCATGGTGATCTGGCCGATCTCGAAGGTGGAACTCGACAGCGATTTCTCGCTGAAGGTTCCGTTCTTCATCCGGGCGCGCCATTTCCAGCGCTGCAGCGCATCGGCGATCTTCTGCCGGACCTCGTGAACGTTGAGCGGCGGCAGCACGCCGCTCAGCATCAGCATCAGGTCGGCGGCCAGCATGAACTTGTCGGAATTGATGGCGCCGATGTACATCTTGTAATTGTTCAGGTATTCGACATCGAGCGACCCTGCCATCCCGAAATCGATGAAGGCCAACCGGCTGTTCTTCAGCAGAAGAATGTTGCCGGGATGCAGGTCGCCATGCCAGAGGTTGTCGATGAAGATCTGGTGAAACAGCGAGTGCATCATGGTCTTCGCGACCTTGCTGCGCCGGATGTTGTTCTCGAACATCCAGCGCTCGGCCAGGGCGGGATCGCTGCCGCGCACCCGCAGCAGCTCGCTGAGCGCCACCCCCTCGACGAACTCCATCACGACGACCTGCCGGGAGCAGTATTCCTCATGGACGTCGGGCACGTAGATGCCCTGCTCGCCCAGGGTCCCCTGCAGCCTCTGCATCGACGCGGCCTCGATGCGGTAGTCCAGTTCCTCCTCGATGATGGCCCTCATCTGCCGGACCATCTCGCGCCATTGCAGATGCGCGGCCAGTCCCAGCCCGTCGAGCAGGGCCGCGCCGACGCCGATCCAGCGCACGTCATAAGCCAGGAACGCCGATGCGTGGGGCCGCTGGACCTTCACGGCCACCCAGGCGCGCCGCCGCCGCAACTGCGCCCGGTGGACCTGGCACAGCGAGGCGGCGGCGATCGGCACGTCCTCGAAGTGGCTGAAGACGTCGCCGACCCGCCGTCCGATGCTGGCCTCGATCACGCGGCGCGCTTGGTCGGCGGGAAAGGCGCAAGCCCGGTCCTGCAGCAGGCTCAACTCGTTGCAGAAGGCGGCGCTCCAGACGTCGTTGCGCATGGCCAGGATCTGGCCGACCTTGATCCAGGCGCCGCCCATGCTCTCCAGAAACCCGCGCAGCAGCCGCGCCGCGGTCCGGCTGTCCCAGCGCCCGGTCAGCCGCATCCAGGCGAGCCGGGCCATCATCCGCGACAGCCCGACCAGCACGGCGAGCAACCGCAGCGGGGACGGACGGTCGATCCGCCGGACCTCCAGCGGCCGCCATCCGTTCCGCCGCGGCAGCGGGGTCGGGATCAGATCCGGGTCCTGCACGACGCACTCCCACGCGGCGCCGGCCATCCGCTCCGCCGCGCCACTCCTTCATCCTCGTCGAAACCACGCACGTCCGTCACCAGCTCCCCGATCCGTTGATCCCCCCGGCCCCTGCCGGCCGGAGCGTTGCAGGCCGCTCCGCCCCGCCGCGACCGTTCAGTCGGAGGCGGTGAGGATTTCCTCCGCGTTGATGAAGTCCGAGAGGCCGAGGATTTTCAGATAGCCCTCGATGTGCTGCCACAGCATCTGCGCCATGAACTCCCTCTGCGACGGCTCCAGCGTGCCCTCCAGCGCCGAGGTGTCGTCGCGCACCTGGCGGTAGTTGATGTTCGACAGGGTGAACTGGAGTTCCATCATGTCGATCGCCGCCTTGAAGGCGAAGCCGGCGTCGATCATCGGCTCGTAGATCGACTTGGCGTAATTCATGTCCTCCGCCGCGTAGGTGTGCGGCACGACGTCGAGCGAGTTGTACAGGCGGTCGCAGGTGCCGCCGATCGCGCTGTCGAAATGCTGGGCGAAGCGCTTGTCGCCCGGGCTGAAGCCGGCGATGGGGGTCGAGTGGATGGTGCAGCGCGCCTTCGGATCCCAGCGCGTGGACAGGCTGCCCTCGCAGCCCTGAAGCTCGCGCAGCCACATGGCGACCGTGGCGGACATGGTACCGCCCAGGCTGTGGCCGGTGGTGTGGATGGCCAGCGGCGACTGGCAGGCCGCCACCTCCTGCTTGAGGAAGTCCACCAGGGTCAGGCCGGTGCCCGGGACGCCCTTCTGGGCGCGGACCCGCTTCAGATGCTTCAGGGTGTTGGCGACGCCTTCCGAGACGCGCGGCCATTTCCGCCGGGGCAGATCCTCGACCGGCCAGAGTTCCTGCTCGTTGACCGCCGACACCTGATTCAGAATGCTGTAGATCGACAGCGGGTTGGTGCCGCGGATCGCGATGACGTAGCGGGTCGGATCCCGGCGATCCCGGACGACGTAGAAGACGTTGGTGTCGACGAGATTCGTGAATCCGGCGTTGACCAGCCCCGGCCCCCAGACCACGTCCCATTTCCCGTTGACCGGCTCCAGCTCCTCCAGGAAGCGGTTGATCAGTTCCAGCAGCACCGTCGGCTGGCCGCCCTTCTCGCCCAGCGTGCCGGCGTAGGCGATGTAGGCGAGGGTCACCATCTCCTGCCGCCAGGAGAAGTCGGGCAGGCCGACGAGGCCCTCGCTGTCCCCGATCAGGGCGGCGATGTCGATCGTGAAGCTGCCCGAGGAATCGGGAAGGGTCGATTTCCCGATGGCGCAGACGAGCGTCCCCTCCTCGCGGGTCCAGGTGCCGTCCCGGCGGAAGTTTTGCGGCTTGGTCGCGACCTGGATGGTGCCGTTCTGCGCCCAGGTGCCGTCCGGGCGCAACGTCAGCCAGCTGTCCCACAGCAGGCCGTCCTTGAACTCCTTCCGCTTCCAGCGCCCGACGAAGGAGAATTCCTCGAGCATCCGTTCGGTGATCGTCTGGGCCGGGGCCGCCTTGGCGGGCGGAGCGTCCAACACGGCGGTGTCCAACACGTCTTGCATCTGTCGTCGCCTCTTCTTGCCAGTTTCGGGGTGGGAGCGGATCGCGATGGCCTTCGGGTCAGGGGGCCGGCCTTCGTCGGGGTGCGGCCCCGTCGATGGCGAGCCGAAGGCGGGCGGCGGTGAGCGCCAGCGCCGGCTCCGTCATCAGCTCGGCATGGCGGAGCGGCGTGTTGATCACTTCCAGACGGGACCGCACGACCCCCGGCCAGTGGCGGAAGTAGTCGTAATCGCCGATGTGCGCGTCGGCCCCCGGCTTCGCGCGGACATAGAGCACCGGCGAGGCATCGTAGGCGCCGACGGCGTAACTGCGGTACGCCTCCGAGGCGAGGTCGTTGACCCGGCTGGCGCCGCTGAGATAGCCGAACAGCTCCTCCTCCGGCAGGCCCGAGCGTCCGCGTTCCGACACCAGCCGGGCGAGGTGGCGGAAATGCTCCTCCTCCGGCACGCCGTCCAGATCGTGGTCGCCGATGACGCCCGACTCATGACCGAAACCGGTCAGGAAGTTCGCCAGGATCAGCTTGATCTCGCGCAGGCTCTCCGGGACCTGGGTCATCGCGTGGACGGCCTCGCAGGGCGGATAGGTGTCGAGCAGGATCAGTTCCTGCACCCGCTGCCCGGCGCCGGCCACCCGGCGGGCCATCTCCAGGGCGACCAGCCCGCCCCACGAGTAGCCGCCGATCACGTAGGGCCCCTCGGGCTGCACCGCCCGCATGCAGGCGACGAAATGATCGGCCATCGTTTGCACGTCGCGGAAGGGCTCCTGCCGGCCGTCGTTGCCGCGGAAGCGGAAGGCGTGGACCGGATAGTCCGGTCCCAGCGCCCGCGGCAGGGCCTGGAAGGTCTGCGGAAAGCCGAAGGAGCCCGGCACCCAAAAGGAATGCGGCCGGTCGCCGCCGCGCTGGAGGGTCAGCAGCTCCGGCGCCGGGCCGTGGGCCGCCGCCGGCTTCGGCGCGCCGGCCTCGCCCGGCGCCACACCGAACAGGCCGGCCATCGCCTCGCCATGCTCCGCCAGCAGATGACCGGCGAGAGCGGACAGGCTCTGGTGCTGGAGCAGAGTCATCTGGTTGACATCGGCGAAGGGATAGCGGTCGTTGATGCGCCGCACGAAGGCCGTGACGTTGATCGAATCGAAGCCGTAGTCGACCAGGCTGCGGTCGCGTTCCAGCCGGGCGGGATCGAGATCGAGCACCTCCGCCGCCATGCCGCGGAGATCCTGTTCCAGCCGGTCGCCCAACGGTCCCTCCCCTGCCAGGGACACGGCGGGCGCCCTGCCCGGTTCGCGGGTCCCTCCCGATGGCGGGACCGGCTGCGGGGCGGGGACATCGCCACCAATGCCCCCGCCGATACCGAGGAAGCGGTCGACACGGGCGTGGTCGCGGACGGCCAGAACGATCGCCTGGGGCAGGTCTTCGGCAAGAAGCCGCTCGAACACCGCCAGCCCGTCAGCGGTCTCCAGGTAATCCATGCCCGAATAGCGCAACGCCTCCTCGTCGCCACCGTCGAGATGCAGGCCGCCGTCGCGCCAGAGCGGCCAGTTGATCGACAGCGTCCGCCCGGCCCGCCGGCCGGTCCGCCGCCAGTCCGCCCGCAGCCGGGCGAAGCGGTCCATGAACTGGTTCGACAAGGCGTAATCGCCCTGGCCCATGTCGCCGAGCTGGACGGAGGTGGAGGAGAACAGCACGAAGAAATCGAGCGGCTCCGTCCGTGTCGCGTGGTCGAGCGCCAGGGTCCCGGCCAGCTTCGGCCGCAGGGTCCGGCGAATGTCGGCCATCGACTTGTCGGTGACGAGCCGCTTGTCGGCCACCCCGGCGGAATGGACGACGCCGTTGAGCGGGCCGAAGCGCCCCGTGAGATCCGCCACCGCCGCCGCCACCGCCGCGGCATCCGCGACGTCGACGGCGTAGTAGACGGCCTCGCCCCCCAGCGCGCGGACGCCCTCCAGTTCCGCCTCCCGCGCCGCATCGAGCGGCGACCGCCCGAGCAGGCCGAGGCGGGCGCCGTAGCGTCCGGCAAGATGGCGGGCAACGATCAGGCCGAGACCGCCCAGCCCGCCGGAGATCAGGTAGACCCCGCCCCGGCGCAACGGCGCCCGCGCCCCCACGGCCTTTCCTCCGGCCAGCCGGTGGGGCCGGATCACGTGGGCCAGGGCCCGCCCGCCGTCCCGCCAGCGGTCGGCGGGCCCGTCCTGAGCCAGCTCGCGGACCAGCGCGTCGGCCAGGGCCGCCGGCGCGTCCGCACCGGCTCCATCCGGCAGGCCCACCGCGGCGAAGGAGAGGTTGGGGAAGAGGAGTTGAAGCGACTTCCCGAAGGCGCCCAGCATCTCGGCGCCGGGGTTGCCGGCGGCCTTCTCCAGGGCTCCATCGGGCGCGCCGCCCGACCGGTAGAGCGCCACGACCCGCTTCAGCGCCTGACGCTGCCCCGCCGCGGCGTAGGCATCGACCACTTCCACGACCGGGCGGACACCGAGCTCCACCGCCCGCTCCACGGCGCCCAGCGCGCCCTCGACGTCGTCGGGGTCATCGGGGATCAGGTCGGGCGCCGTCAGCAGCAGGACGACGGCCCCCGGCAGGGACCGGCCCCCGGCGGCAAGCCGTTCCAGGGCCCGCCGGCAGTCGCCCTCCGCGGCGCCGGGAGGGACGGCGGCGACGGAGTCCGCGGCGATGCCGGCGCGTTCCGCCACCGCCGCCCGGATCGCCTCGTCCGCGCCGACGATCAGCATCCCCTCGTCGAGGGAGAGAGCGGGAACCGCCGCGGCCTCCTCCGGTACCCACTCGTAGCGGTAGACGGACAGGGCCGGCGATTCCGGAGCGGAAGCGCTCTGGTCGGCGGGGTGGAACTGCGTCTGCCCGTCCTCGCCGATCCAACAGCGGAAGGGAGCGAACGGATAGGACGGCAGACAGACACGGCGCGGCGGCGCGGCGTCCAGCCCCGACCAGTCGACGGCGGCCCCCATGGCCCACAACCGCGCCAGGGCCGGCAGATCCCGGCGGGCGGTCAGGTCGCGAAGGAAGGATTCCCCCGCCTCCTTGCCCAGCAGAGCGGCCATCCCGCCGTCGGCCCGGTCGTCGCTCCGGAACAGCCGCGGGTCGGCGGCGCCGTCCAGGAAGGCCCGCAACCGCTCGACCAGCTCGTCGAGGCTCGACACCACGACCGCCAGCCGCCGCGGCATGGCGTCCCGGCCGACCCGGGCGGTGTGGCAGACGGCGGACAGGGTCGCTCCCCCGGCCCCCTCCTCCAGGAACCCGACCATCGCCACGGCATAGTCGCGCAGCCGGTCCTCGTCCTTGGCGGACAGGGTGAACAGCTGCGGCCCGGGAGCCGCGGCCGCGGGGTCGGGCGGCGGCACATACTCCTCCAGCACGATGTGCGCGTTCGCTCCACCCATGCCGAAGGAGCTGACGCCGGCGCGGCGCGGCAGGGGCCGCCCGTCCGGCCCGGCGACCGGTTCCCAGGACCGCGTCCGGGACACCACCTCGAAGGGCGTCCCCTCCAGCCTGATGAAGGGGTTGAGCGTTTCGAAATGCAGGCTCGCCGGAATCCGCCCGTGCTTCATGGCCTGCACGACCTTGGCGATGCCGGCGGCGGCGGCGGCCGGCTCCAGATGCCCGACGTTGGTCTTCACCGACCCGAGGCCGATCCGCCGGTCCGGCGGCGGCGTGGTCCCAAGACCACGGTGAAGCCGGTCGAAGGCCCGCAGCACCCCCTCGACCTCGACCGGGTCGCCGAGTTTCGTGCCGGTGCCATGGGCCTCGATGTAGCCGACCGTCGCCGGATCGACCCCGGCGGCCTCGTAGGCGGCCACGATCAGATCGGCCTGGGCCGCCGGGTTGGGAGCGGTCAGCGAGCTGGACCGCCCGCCATGGTTCTCCGCGGTGCCGCGGATCAGGGCGTGGATCGGGTTGCCGTCCGCCAGGGCGCGGCTCAGCGGCTTCAGGAGGAAGACGCCGACCCCCTCGCCCCGCACCGTGCCGGTGGCCTCGCTGTCGAAGGCCCGGCACCGCCCGTCCCGGCTGAGCACGCCGGCCTGGCTGAAGAAGATGTTCTGCCAGGGGTTGAGGATGACGTTGACGCCGCCGGCCAGCGCCATCGCGCAGCCGTCGTGCCGGATCGCCCGGACCGCCCGATGGATGGCGATGGCCGTGCTGGAGCAGCCGGTGTCGACCGGCTCGCTCGGGCCGTGCAGGTTCAGCAGGTAGGAGACGCGGTTGGGGAGGATGCAGTTGGAGTTGCCGAGCGGCCCGTGCGGTTCCATGACCGACAGCCGGTCCCGGATCAGCGCGGCGTAGTCGTTGTTCGCCAGACCGATGAAGACGGCGGTGCGGGTTCCCGCGAGGTCGGACACGCGGTGACCGGCGTTCTCCACCGCCTTCCAGGCGTGCTGGAGGACGAGCCGGTGCTGCGGGTCCATCAACGCCCCTTCACGCGGCGAGATGCCGAAGAACAGCGGATCGAAACGGTCGACGTGGGGCATGAAGCCGCCCCAGCGCGCCCAGGTCTTGTTCGGGTCGCGCGCCGGATCGCCGTAATAGTCCTGCCAGCGCCAGCGGTCGCCCGGCACCTCCGAGATCAGGTCGCGCTCGTCGACGAGGTTGGCCCAGAACCGGTCCAGATCCTCCGACATCGGCATCATGCCGCTCATGCCGACGATGGCCACCGGCTCGTCGGCACAAACGGCGGCCGGAAGGGCGACGGGCATGACCGGAGCGGGGGCTAGGGCCGAAGCCGGCGGCGCGGCGGGAACCGCCTCGACCGGCTGGGCCGTCCCGACCCGGAATCCGGGCTGTCCGCCTAGGTGACGGGCGAGGCTGGCGATGCTGCGGTGCTCGAAGAACACCGTCGGCATCAGTTCGGTGCCGAACCGGCCGTTGATGGCGTTGGTGAACTCGATCAGCGAAATGGATTCGAAGCCGTATTCCGACAGCTCGGTGTCCGGGTCGATCTCCTCCGCGGCCAGCTTCAGGAGGCCCGACGCGATCCGCCGCAGCTCCGCCTGCACATCCTCCGCAGGCGGTCCGGCGATGGGCTCGGCGGCTTTCGCGGGAGCCGGGACGACCGCCGCGCCAGCCACTCCCAGGCCGCGCAGCAGCCGCTGCCGGTCGCCCTCCACCACCATGACGCGGGGCCGTCCGGAAGCGGCGGCCAGTTCGAGGATCTCCAGCCCCGCCTCCGTGCCCAGCGGCAGGAGGCCGAGCGTCCGTTCCAGCCAGGACAGCAGCGCGGGCGACACCGCGCCGATGCGCCCGTCCCGCCAGAGCGGCCAGTTGACCGACACCGTGCGCCCGGACCGGGCGCCCGCGCGGCGCTGCGCCTCGCGCCGTTCGGCGAAGCCGTCGAGAACGGCGTTGGCGTAGGCGTAGTCGGGCTGGAGCGCGTTGCCCAGCGGTGCCGCGGTCGAGGAGAACAGGAGGAACAGGTCCAGCGGCTCCCCGGCGGTCGCCTCGTCCAGCAGCCGCGCGCCGCGGATCTTGGGGACGAGCACCGCGGCGACGTCCTCGCGGCGGCGGGCCGTCATATGCTCCTCGGTGAGCAGACCAGCGGCGTGGACGATGCCGTCGATGCGGCCGAAGCGTGTCCGCGCGGCGGCCACCAGGGCGGCAACCTCCCCGGCGTTGCCCAGATCGGCAGGCACATAGAGCGCGTCGCGGCCCGGCGCGAGCAGGGCGGCGAGCGGCCCGTCCGGGTCGGGCGCGCGGCGGCCGGTGAGCACCAGCTTCGCCCCCCACCGGCGCGCCAGATGCCCGGCGACGAGGGTGCCCAGCTTTCCGCTGGCCCCGGTCACCAGATACACCCCGCCCTGCCGGAACGGCGCGGCGGCGGCCGATGGCAAAGCCTGTTCGCGCAGCCGCGGCACCCGGCGGACCCCGCCGTCCAGCCGGACTTCCGGCTCGAACGGGGCGGCCTCCGACAGTTCGGCCAGGATGAGCGGCCAGACATCCGCGTCGCCAAGTCCGCCGGGCAGGGCCAGTGCCTTGAAGCGCAGCGGCAGCTTCTCCAGACCGGCGGAGCGGGCGAAGGCACCCAGCGCCTCGTTCAGCGGCTGCATCCCAGTGCCCGTCCAGGCGCCCGTCCAGGCGACGAGGACCGTGACCGCCGGCCCCGTGCCGAGCCGCGGCGCGAGCGTCCGCACCAGGGCGTAGAGGCTGTGGATGCCGCGGTCGAGCGCTGCGGCCTCGCCCCCCTCACCCTCGGCCCCCTCA
This sequence comes from Azospirillum sp. UENF 312511, assembly GCF_058780635.1. NCBI lineage: Bacteria > Pseudomonadati > Pseudomonadota > Alphaproteobacteria > Rhodospirillales > Azospirillaceae > Azospirillum > Azospirillum sp. UENF 312511. The sequence continues at coordinate 210,045 of NZ_JBSNCG010000004.1, forward strand.
CCCTCGCCCGCAGCCCCGTCCGGCCACAGGAACACGATGTGCCGGGGCAGGTCGCCGCGCTCCTCCAGCCGTTCGGCGAGCGCGGCGAAATCCTCCTCGCGGCCCGGGGCCACGCTGTAGGTGTGCGCGCCCGTCGCCTCGAACCGCTCGCCCGGCTGCACGAGCACCAGCGCCGCCGCGACGTCGCCAAGCTCCGCAAGGTGCCGGCGCAGCGCCTCGGCCCGCCGGGTGCCCTGGTCGAACAGCAGATAGGGGCCGAGCGGCGCTTCGGCTCCGGCGGGAAGGGCCGCGGTTTGCCATTCGACCGCCAGGGACAGCCGGTCGCGCGGCGTGGCGCGCCCGCGGTCCGCCCGGCGGTCCAGGCCGCCGGCGTCGAGCAGGCGGAAGGTGAAGTCGGACAGCCGGGCCAGGACGGCGCCGCGGTCGTCGGCGATCGTGACGTCGGCCACCAGCGCCTGACCGTTGGGATCTCTGCGCCGCACCACGAGATGGGCGTGGCAGGGCGAGGTCAACCGCCCGAAGATGCCGACGGCGCCGATCGAGAACGGGAAGAAGAGCTGGCGGAAATCGCCGTCACCCAGCCCGACCACCGTCTGGATCGCCCCGTCGAGCAGCGACGGGTGCAGGACGAACGCGCCTTGCGGATCCGCGGCCTCGTCCGGCAGCTCAAGCCGGGCGAGCACCTCCCCCGTGCCGCAGTCCAGCGTTCGGATGGACCGCAGGCTGGGACCGATGCGCACCGCGGCGGACTCATCCCCGTCGCGGTAGCAGTCGGTCACCTCGCGGCGCACCGGGCAGCGCGCCCGGATGGCCTCCAGGTCGAGCGGAGGCGGCGGGTCGGCGGGCCGCCCGCTCCGGCGGTGCAGGCGTCCCTGGATGTGCGGCACCGGCGCGTCGCCCGGCGACACCACCTCGAAGGCGGCGCTGTCGCCATCCGGCTTCAGGGTGATCTCAAGCGCGGCGCCGGGGCGCTCGACGGCGAACCGCTGGACCCACACGACACCGGTCAGCCGCTCCACCGGCGGCTCCCCGGCGAGGCCGCCGGCGGCCCGGACCATCTCCAGGAAGGCGACGCCGGGCAGGACGGGCTTGCCGCCGACGATGTGGTCACGCAGATAGAACTCGCCGCCGTCCATCCGGGTGCCGAACCGCGACCCGGGGCCGCCCGGCAGGGCGCGATGGACCAGCGGGTGCAGGAGCGGCTCGGCGGGGGCTTCCTCGACCGTCGGTATCCAGTAGCGGCGGCGGTCGAACGGATAGCCGGGCAGCGGCACCCGCCGGCGCCCCTTGCCGCGGTGCAGTGCCGCCCAATCCACCGTTTCGCCACGGACCCAGCGGTCGGCCAGTCCACCGGACGCGGCGGAATCGCCCGTGATGACGGTGCCGTCAGCGGCGGTGCCGTCCAGGTAGGCGTCAAGCCGCGCCAGGAGGTCGTCCACCCCGTCCGCCAGCACCGCCAGCCGCGCCTTCATCGCCTCGCGCCCGGTCTGGAGCGTGTAGGCGACGTCGCCCAGGGCCGGCATCCGCCCCTCCCCGGCGCGGCGGCGCAGCCACGCCGCGAGCCGTGCGGCGACGGCCCGAAGCTGGCCGGCGGTGCGCGCCGACAGCACGAACACGTGGCCTCCCTCCGCCGCCGGTTCGGCGGTCGCCGCCGGAGGCCGGTGCTGCTCGACGATGACGTGGGCGTTGACGCCGCCGGCCCCGAAGGAGCTGACCGCGCCCCGGCGGCGCCCGTCCTTCTCCGGCCAGGGCGCCCGCTCCCGCTGGACCACGAAGGGGGTCCCGTCGAAGCGGATGTCGGGGTTCAGCCGCTCGGCGTGCAGCGTCGGGGCGAACGCGCCGTGTTCCATCTGGAGAAGCAGCTTCGTCAGCCCGGCGATGCCCGCCGCCGCCTCCAGATGGCCGATGTTGGACTTCAGCGAGCCGATCGCGCAGGACTGCGGCGCCACCCCGGCGAACGCCTTGGTCAGGCCGCGGATCTCGATGGGATCGCCCAGCGCCGTGCCGGTGCCGTGGGCCTCGACATAGCCGATGCTGTCCGGCGCCACGGCGGCGCAACGCAGGGCCTCGGCGACGAGCGCCGCCTGCGCGTTGGGGTTGGGAACGGTGTAGCTGTTCGTGCGCCCGCCGTGATTGACCGAGGTCCCCTTGATCACGCCGTGGATGTGGTCGCCGTCCCGCTCCGCCGCCGCCAGCGGCTTCAGCAGCATGGCGCCGACGCCCTCGCCCGGCACGAAGCCATCCGCGTCGGCGCCGAAGCTGTGGCACCGCCCGCGCGGCGACAGCATGCGGACCTGGCTCATCCCGATGTATTTCGACGGGTGGAGGTACAGGTTCACCCCGCCCACCAGCGCCATTTCGCATTCACCGCGCAGGATGCTGTCGCAGGCCAGATGGACGGCGACCAGGGACGACGAGCAGGCGGTGTCCACCGGCAGGCTGGGGCCGGTGAAATCGAACAGGTAGGACACCCGGTTGGCGATCGACCACGGGGCCGAGACGGGAATGACCGGGTTGCCGCGCGACCATTGTTCCGGGCCGAACAGCTGGTAGCTGTTGGTGGTCACGCCGACGAAGACGCCGACGCGGGCGCCCGGCTCCAGCGTGCCGGCGCCCTTGCGGGCCGGCACATGGCCGGCGTTCTCCAGCGTCGCCCAGGCGGTCTCCAGGAACAGCCGCTCCTGCGGGTCCATCACCTCCGCCTCGCGGGGGGAGATGTTGAAGAAGCCGGCGTCGAAGCGGTCGGCGCCGTCGATGAACCCGCCCCATTTGCAGTACATGCGCCCCAGCACCGCCTTCTCGGGGTCCGGATCGAAGTGGCGGCGCCAGTCCCAGCGATCGGGCGGAACCTCCACGACGCCGTCGTAGCCGGCGGCCAGCCGGTCCCAGAAGGCGTCGGTGTCCTCGGCCTGGGGATAGCGCAGGCCGATGCCGATGATGGCGATGTCCCGCCCGCCCGCCTCGGGCGCCGCGGCCGCCACCGGCACGGCGGGGGCAGCGGGAGCGGGAACAGGCGTCCGGACCGAGCGGTCCAGCGCATCGCCATGGTGCTCGGCGAGGTAACGGTGCAGTTCCGCGAGATTGCGGCATTCGAAGAGCAGCGTGCGGGGCAGTTCCCCGACCAGGGCTTCCAGCTGGACGTTGAAGCTCTTGATCTTGACGGAATCGATCCCGTACTCCTCGAAGTCGCGATCCTCGTCGATCTCCTCCTCGTGCAGGCCGGTGACGTCGGCCATGATGGTCCGCAGCATCGACCGGGCGCGGTCCGCTCCCGCCGCCGGCGTTTCGGCGCGCGCCGGGGCGGGAGCGGGAACCGGGGCCTGCTGCGCGATCAGCGCGGCAAGCCGCCCCGCGTCGCCGTGGGAGACGGCGCAACGGGCGAAGGGAATCCGCTGCACCTCCTCCCAGGCGCGCAGCCCGGCTTCGGTGGTCAGCACGGCCAGGCCGGTGTGCCGCCGGATCTCGGCCAGCATCTCCGCGGGAATCCGCATGCCGCCCTCGGCCCAGTAGGGCCAGTCGATGGCGAGGCTGCGGCCATGCCGCCGGCCCTGCCCGCGCAGCGTCTCGCGCGCCGCGGCGAAGGCATCCAGGAAGGCGTTGGCGTAGGCGTAGTCCGACTGCCCGACGTTGCCCATCACCGCGGCCAGGGAGGAGGTCAGGACGAAGCCGTCCAGCGGCTCGTCCGCCGTGGCCTCGTCGAGGGCGAGCGTTCCGGCGATCTTGGGGGCGAACACGGCGTCCAGATCGGCGGCCGTCTTCGCCATCAGCCGGGCGTCGCGGTTGACCCCCGCGGCGTGGATCACCCCGTTCAGCGGCCCGAAGCGGTCGCGCGCCGCGGCGACCAGCCGGCGCGCGGCGTCGGCGTCGGCAAGGTCGGCGGGCACATAGACCGCCTCGCCCCCCTCCGCCCGCAGGCGGTCGATCAGTCCGGCGATCCCGGCGTCCGCCGCACGGCGCCCGGTGAGGACCAGCCGCGCGCGCGCCGTCCGCGCCAGATGCCCGGCGAGGATTCCGCCGATCCCGCCGCTGCCCCCGGTGATCAGCCAGACGCTGCCCGGCCGGACCAGGGGAGCCGCCGCCGGGCTGGCGTCCGCCGGCCCGCAGGGCCTCCAGACGCGCCGCTGGCGACCTCCTCCCGCATAGCGGATTTCCGCTCCCGCCGCCTCGGCGCCGGACAACTCCCGAAGGAGGTGCGCGGCCTGTGCGGGGTCCGCCGGTTCGCCGTCGAGCACCACCGTCCGGACCTGGATGCGCGGATGCTCCAGCGCCGCGCTGCGCGCGAAGCCGGCAAGCGCCACGAAGACCGGATCGGCGGCCAGATCGGCGGCCGTGGCGCCGCCGGCCACGGCGACGATCCGCAGCGCGTCCGGCGGGTTGCTGCGGACGGCCGCCTGGAAGAGGGCAAGCAGCGCGTGCGGCCCCCGCGCCAGCCGGTCCGCGAGGGCTTCCCCGCCACCCGAAGCGGCGGCGCTCCAGGCGACCACGATGCGCAGGGGACGGAGTCCCCGGTCCGCGAGCGCGGCGAACAGCGCCTCGTAATCGCTCCGCCGCGCGGGATTCAGCGTGAAGCGGTCGTCGGACCGGGCGGCGAAGCCGTCCCCCGGAGTCACCAGGACGACCCGCCCTGCGCCGGCCTGGGAGAGACTGCGGGCGAGGGAGTCGCCGTGATCGAACAGCAGGATGTCGCCCGCCGGCCCGGAGGCCGCGGGACAGGGCGCCGCGACCCAGCCGTCCGTCCACAACCGGGTCTCGTCAACCGCGGTTTCGGCCACGGTTTCGGCCGCGGTGCCGGCCGTGGTGCCGGCCGTGGTGCCGCCGGGCGCAACAGGGTGGGCCGGGATCGGCTTGACCGGAACCGCGCCGGCCTTGCCCGCCGTCTCCGGCAGCCGCCGGCCGGGGGGCCAGGTGATGGCGCTGGTCGGCACGTCCAGCCAGTAGCGCTCGCGGGCGAAGGGGTAGGTGGGCAGGCCGATCCGCCGGCCCGGCACCGGATGCAGGGTGCGCCAGTCCGGCAGATGCCCCTTCAGATAGAGCTGGCCGAGCGCGACCAAAGCGCCGCGCCGCGCCGCATCGCTGATGCCGTCGCGCCCGAGCAGCGCCGCGAGGCGCCGCTCCAGCCCGGCGGCGTCGCCGGCAGGCAGCCGGTCGTCGGGCGCGATGGCGTCGCCGCTCTCCAGCCGTCGCCGCAGTTCGGTCAAATCGTCGGCCAGCACGGCGAGCCGCCGTCCGAAATGGGACCGGCCGCGATGCAGGGTGTAGGCGACATCCGCTGGCGACGCGGCGGGGGCCGCCGCCAGCCACCGGCACAGATCCTCGCTCCGGCGCCGCAGCGCCTCCTCGGTCTTTCCGGACAGCAGGAACAGGAAGGGGGGCCGGCCCGGTGTCGGTGGAGGCGCGGGCGGTGCCTCCTCGATCAGGGCGTGGGCGTTGGTGCCCGTGTAGCCGAAGGAGCTGAGCGCGGCCCGGCGCGGATGCCCGTCCGGGGCCGGCCAGTCGATCGGCTGGTCGTTGACGAAGAACGGGCTGTTGGCGAAATCGATGTGCCGGTTCGGCGTGGTGAAGTTCGCGGTCGGCGGGATGCGGCCGTGCTTCAGGCTCAGCAGCACCTTGACCAGACCGGCGAGCCCCGCGGCGGCCAGGGGATGGCCGATGTTGGTCTTGACGGCGCCCAGCGCGCAGAACTGGCGGCGCGCGGTGAACCATCCGAACGCCTCGGTCAGCGCCCGCATCTCCACCGGGTCGCCCAGCAGCGTGCCGGTGCCGTGGGTCTCCACGAAGCCGATGGTCTCCGGGTTGATCCCGGCCTTGCGGTAGACCGCGGCCTCCAGAAGGGCCTGCGACTGGCCGTTGGGCGCGTGGATGCCGTTGCTGCGGCCGTCCTGGTTGACCTCGGTGGCCTTGACCACCCCCCAGATGTGGTCGCCGTCGCGCACGGCGTCGTCCAGCCGCTTGAGCAGGACCGAAATGGCCCCCTCCCCCATCACCATGCCGTCGGCGCCGTCGTCGAAGGCGCGGCACGCCCCCGTCGGCGAGACCACCCCGGCGTCGCTGAGCGACACGAACATGGCCGGGGTGGTCATCACCTCCACACCCGACGCGATGGCCATGTCGGCGGAGCCGGTCAGCAGGCTCTCGCAGGCCAGATGCAGCGCGACCAGCGAGGACGAGCAGGCGGTCACGATGGGAACGCTGGGTCCCCGCAGGTTGAGGAAGAAGGACAGGCGCCCCGGCAGCATGGAGATCTCGTTGCCGGTGAGCATGTAGCTCTCGACCTTGGCGAGGTCCTCGTCCGAGCCGCCGAGGATGCGGAACTGGTAGTCGGCGCCCCGGCAGCCGACGAAGACGCTGCACCGCACGCCGTCCATGTCGCGGTCAGAGTAGCCGGCCTCCTCGATGGCCTTCCAGGACTCCTCCAGGAACAGCCGCTGCTGCGGATCGAGATGCAGGGCCTCGCGCGGGGTGATGCGGAAGAAGCGCGGGTCGAACCGGTCGATGTCCTCGATGAAGCCGCCGCGGCGGGTGATGCTGCGGTGGCCGGACTGGGAATTGGGATCGTAGATCTCGTCGATGTTCCAGCGCGACGGCGGCACGTCCCGGACCGCCACATGGCCGGCCAGCAGGTTGCGCCAGAAGCGGTCGATGTCCGGAGCGTCCGGCAGGCGGGCAGACATGCCGACGACGGCGATGTCGCCGGCCCCATGGCCGCGGTCCCGCCGTTCCGCCGGCAACGGCGGCGCAGACCGCTCAATGTCCCAACCACTGTCCATCGACCTCTCCTTCACACTCCGCCGCCCGGCGATTCCGATGCCTGTCATGCGATTGCCGGTTCGCGCCGCCCGTCCGGCGCCGTCCCCTGCCCGAGATCCTCCAGCAGGAGGAGCAGATCCTGGTCGTCCGCCGCCGCCTCGGGCATCGCCTGGGATTCCCCTGGGAACGGCGCCAGGGACGCCGCTTCAGGCCCGGCCGGCGCCGGGTGATCCGGGCTCCGTGCCGCCGCCGGCTCCGGACGGCCCGCCGGAAGGCCGGCGATGTGGTCGCACAGCAGGCGGGGCGTGGCGAAGTTGAACAGGTCGGTGGCGCGGAGCTGGATGCCGAGGCCGTCGTTCAGCGCGTTGACCAGATCGACCGAGAGGATCGAGTCCACGCCCATCTCCAGGAAAGGAAGGTCCTCGTTGAAGTCGGTCTCCTGGAATTGCAGCACGGACCGGATGCAGGCCAGCGCCCGCCGCCTCAGGTCGGGATCGGCCGCCGCGGGGGCCGCAACGGGCGCCGGCCCGGACGCCGGCCGGAACGCCGGGGCAACCGCCACGGGGGCCGGTACCGGAGCCAGGACCGGGGCCGGAACGTCCGCTGCCGGGGCAACCGCTGCCGTCGTCGCCGTCGTCGCGCTGGGCACCGTGACGAACCCGTCGCTTTCGGCCACCAGCACCATGCCGTAGGGCTGGCCGTCCGCCGCGATGTCGGTGCCGAAGGGCCGGGTGGCGCCGAACCCCTCCTCGTGCAGGATGCGCCGCCATTCCGCGAGGCCCAGCAGGGGCGACAGCTCCAGCCGTTCCTGCTCGTCCTCGTACAGCCACCAGCCGTCCAGCAGGCCGAAGGTCAGCAGCATGACGTCCTGGTTGCGGACCATCTCGTACAGCACCAGCCAGCCGCGGGTGGACAGCAGCGACTTGGCCTGCCGCAGCGTCCTGCGGATGTCGCGGGTCGCGTGCAGAACGTTGGCCGCCAGCACGATGTCGTAGCCGCCGACCGCCAGCCCCTGCCCGGCCACCGGCTTCTCGATGTCGAGCAGGCTGTACTCCACGAACGGGTAGTCGGCGCCGAACTCCTTGCGCCCGAACAGCAGGAACGCCTTGGACAGGTCGGTGTAGGTGTAGACGACCCGGTCCGCCCAGGGCTTCAACCCGGCCAGCACGTGGGCGGAGGTGCTGCCGGTGCCGGCCCCCACCTCCAGGATGCGGATCGTCTCGCCGGGAGCGAGGCGCGGCAGCAGCGCCCGCACCTGCGACGCGACCACCTCGCGGGTGAGGCTGTTGAAGTAGTCGGACACCGCGTTGCCGCGGTAGACGCCCTGCATCAGCGAGGGGCCGGAACTGGGGAACATGATCTCCGCGGCCTGGACCCGTCCGCACAGGATGTCCGCCAGGTTCCGCCCGCAGATCAGGGCCAGCCGCGCCTGCGATTCGTAGTCCGGGAAACGCTCGGCCAGCCGGTCGTCCGGCGCGTGCAACCGGGCCAGTGCCTCCACCGTCGCCGGCTCGCCCACGGTCGCGGCGGCGGTCGCCCGCCCGCCGGCGACCGTGACGAAGCCGCAGCGGCGCAGCATCCCGAGCAGCCCGTCCAGCAGGCGCCCGAACTTCGGCAGGACGCCCAGCCGGGCGCCCAGCCCGGCCAGTTCATGGCTGTCGCCCGGCCGGGTGAACAAGCCCATCGTCCGGAAGACGTCCAGGACCAGCAGGCGGGTCAGCTCCTCCAGCGCGTCGGACTGCCGCTGGGTGCGCCGGACGACCTCCGGAGCGACCCCGCCGCCGCCCGCCGCCGCCGCCTCCGCGATGCAGGAGGGACGCGTCTCGGGCAGCGGAACCACCCGGCGCCCGGTGTCGATGCCCAGCGTGCGCATGCCGGCATCGTCGAGCTGCACGCACATCACCTGCTCCGCCCGGTGCGCGGCGATGCGCTCGATGGTGGCGACGCCGTCCTCCGGCGTCATGAAGGCGATGCCCTGGCGCGCCATGCGGCGCCGGCTGTCCTCCGCCACGTCGTTGACGTCCCAGAAGCCCCAGTTGACGATGCGCACCGGCACGCCTGCGCGCTGGCGCAGGGCGTGCGCGTAGGCGTCCTTGAAGGTGCAGCCGGCGGCGTAGTGGGCGCGCCCCTCCAGACCGGCGAAGGACTGCCCGGACGAGAAGATCATCAGCAGGCCCGGCGGGTCGTCGCGCAGCGCCTCCCACAGGGCGACCGCGACCGCGGCCTTGGAGTCCAGCACCGCGCGGAACGACCGCTCGTCCATGGCCGCCACAGGCTCGCGCGACACCACCAGCGCGGAGTGGACGGCGCCGTCGATGCGCCCGAAGCGCTCCCTGGTGCGGGCGACCGAGCGGGCCATCGCCGCGGGATCGGTGGCGTCGGCGCGGATGTACAGCAGCTGCCCTCCGGCGGCCTCCATGTCGGCGAAGGCGCGGCGCCGGGCGTCGTCCGGCTCGCTCCGCCCGACGACCGCGACGCGGGCGCGGTAGCGGGTGCAGAGATGGCGCACGAAGGGCAACCCGATGCCGCCGGCCCCGCCGACCACCAGATAGACCCCGCCCTCCACGAAGCCCGAGGTCTCCGTCGCGTCCAGCCGCGCGGCGCGCAGCGTCCGGCGGTAGCGCCGGCCCGCCCGGAATGCGATGTCCTCGCCCAGCACGATGCGGGGCTCGGCCGGCAGGGGCGCCAGCCGGTCGGCCCAGGTCCCGTCAGCCCCGACGTCGATGCAGCTCACCGACAGGCCGGGATGCTCCTTGGCGAGGCACTTGGCGAAACCGTGCAACCCGGCGAAATGAGGCGCGATGCGGTCGTCGGGCAGAACCCGGTGCACGCCGTTGGTGGCGATCCGCAACTCGGCGAGCGCCGGGCCGCCGCCCGCCAGGGCACCCTTGGCGATCAACGCCTTGATCAGGTGGAACAGCGACGCCACGCCGGTCTCCGTCGCCCGTTCCAGGGCCGGCGGTTCGAGACCGGGGGTTCCCGACACCAGACCGGCGAGGAAGCAGACGCGCCGCGGCAGCGCCCCTTCGTCGGCGGCGATCCGCCCGATCACCTCGCTCCAGGCGGCGGCATCGGCGGCTCCCAGCCCATAGGTCCGGGCGTCGCGGCGCCCGGTCCGCCCGCCGGGGAACGCCGCCACCAGCACGTCGCGCGGGTACCAGGAGCGCACGATATCCACCAGTTCCGGCATGTTCGCCGGGCAGACCACCAGGGTCAGGCCAGGCCCGGTGGACGGCCCGGCGGACGGCGCAAGGGCCGCGGCGGGATCGGGCACCCAGGCCGGCACATGGAAGAACCCGTCGAGATCCCGCGTCCGGTGGTCCACCGGTTCGGCGGCGGCCGGAAGGGCAGGCGCGGCGGACGACGGCGACGCGCGGTCCGCAGGGACCGGCGCCGCGACGGCATCGCCGACCCAGCAGCGCTGGCGGGCGAAGGGATAGGTCGGCAGCGGCACGCGGCGCCCGATCCCCCAGGGCCAGCCGGCGCTCTCCGCCCCGGACACCCAGAACCGCGCCGCCTCGGCCGGCGGGCTGTCCGCCGGAATCCGGCCCGTCCCCGGCGCCGCGCGGCCGCGGAAAATCGTCTCCGGACGGTGCTCCCCGCGCACCGCCGCGCGGAGCGCGTCGATCAGGGCGCCGGTGTCGCCGGCCAGCACCGCCAGCCGTTCCGCGAACAGGGCACGCCCGGTCGCGCAGGTGAAGGCGATGTCGCCGATGGCGGGAAGCGCGCCCTCGCGCCGCCGCCGTTCCAGGGCGTCGGCGAGTTGCTCCGCCGCGGCCTCCAGCTGCTCGGGGCTGCGGGCCGACAGCAGCACCACCTGCGGCACAATCTGCGGCGCGGGGCCGGGGCCGGTCGAGCCGGCGGCCGGCCGGGGATCGACGAACTCCTCAATCACCGCATGGGCGTTGGTGCCGCTGAAGCCGAAGGAGCTGACCGCGGCCAGCCGCGGCCGGTCCGGCGGGCTGTCCCAGGGGCGCAGCCGGGTGTTCACGAAGAAGGGGCTTCCAGCGAAATCGATGTGCCGGTTGCCGGTCCCGAAATGCAGGGAGGGCGGGATCTGACGGTGTTTCAGCGCCAGCAGCGTCTTGATCACCCCGACCACCCCGGCCGCCGCCGAACTGTGGCCGAGGTTGGTCTTCACCGACCCGATGGCACAGTAGCCGCGCCGCGCGGTGAAGGCGCGGAAGGCTTCGCCGAGCCCCGCGATCTCCACCGGATCGCCGAGCGGCGTCCCGGTGCCGTGGGTTTCGACGTAGGAGATCGCATCCGGATCGATCCCCTCGCGGCGGTACAGCTCCAGCATCAGCGCGGCCTGGGATTCGGCGCTGGGCGCGGTGATGCCGTTGGTCCGGCCGTCCTGGTTGACGGCGGTGCCGCGGATGACGCCGTGGATGTGGTCGCCGTCGGCCAGCGCGCGGTCCAGGCGCTTGAGCACCAGGACGCCCACCGCCTCGCCCGGCACGATGCCGTCGGCGTCGGCGTCGAAGCTGCGGCAGCGGCCCGTCGGCGACAGCATGCCGGCGTGGCTCATCATCAGGTAAGGGGCTTCGGTCAGGTAGAGCGTGATGCCGCCCGCCAGCATCAGGTCGGCATCGCCGTCCAGCAGGCTGCGGCAGGCCAGGTGAAGCGCCACCAGCGACGACGAGCAGGAGGTGTCGATGGTGAGCGCCGCCCCCTTCAGGTTCAGGAAATAGGCGATCCGGCTGGCGAGGATCGACCCGGCGTTGCCCAGCATGACGCGGGCGTCGAAGCGCTGGCCGGCCCGGCTGCGCAGGATGTCCTGGTAGCCGCTGGCGAGCGCCCCGACGGTCACGCCGCAGCGCTGCCCGTCCAGCGCCTTCCCGGCGTAGCCGGCGTCCTCCAGCGCGTTCCAGCAGCTTTCCAGGAACAGGCGGTGCTGCGGGTCCATGACCGCCGCCTCGACCGGCGCGATGCGGAAGAAGGCCGGATCGAACCGGTCGACGCCCCGCAGGAAGCCGCCCCATTTGCAATAGCTGCGGTCCGGCTGTCCGGGTTCGGGGTCGTAGAACCCGTCGAGGCTCCAGCGGTCCGGCGGGATCTCCGAAACCGCGTCGACCCCGTCGCGCAGGTTTTCCCAGAAGCTCTCGACGTCGTCGGCGCCCGGGAAGCGGCCGGCCATGCCGATCACCGCGATGGCGGACGAACGCTGGCCGTCCGTCGGGGCCGCGACCGCTGGAACCGGGGTTGCCGGAACCGGGGCCGCCAGAACCGGTGTCACCGGAGCAGCGGGAGCCGGCGCGGCGGGCGGCTCCGCCGCCACGGCAGGCCCGGGCACCGCCTCGGGGTGCTGGACGGCGATGAAACGGGCGAGGTCGCTGAGGCTGGAATGGTCGTAGAGCGACCGGACCCCCAGCTCCAGCCCGAACCGCCGGTTCACGGCGTCGAGGATGCGCAGGCCCTGCAGCGAGTCCACGCCGAAGTCGGCGAAGCGCGCGTCGGGGTCGATCTCGTCGGGCCGCATTTCCAGCAGGCCGCAGGCGATGCCGGTGAGGGCGGCCAGGACGGCCTGCGGCGACGCTTCGGGATCGACCGGGGGGGTGGCGGCGCCGGCAGAGGCCGCGGGGGCCGCGGGGGCCGGAACAGGCACGTCTTCGTAGGGCACGCTGCCTTCCATGGCGTTCAGGTTGTCCGTCGCGAGGTCCCCGGCCGCGCGTCCGGACGGTGCCCGGACGGCGGTCAGCAACAGGTATCGGAAGAGGCCGAGGCGCAGCGCCCGGCCGAAATTGTGCCAGCCGCGGTGGATCGCCTCCCCCTCGCGCAGGGCGGGGAAGGCGGCGTGCAGACGGGCGAGGTTGGCCTCGAAGTCGGGGTCGTCGAGGAAGTTGGCGATCTGCGCGCTGACGTCCACCGCCCGCGACAGCCGCAGCCCCTGCTCCGCCAGCAGCCCGGCGAACTGGCGCTGGGTGCTGGTGAACTGGCCGATGCCGGGCAGGTCGACCGGGGCCACCGTGTTGGCGACCACGTCGGCGACGACGAATTGGCCACCGTCCGCCAGATGGCCCGCGACGTTGGCGAACACCGCCGCCTTGTCCCGGATGTGGGTCAGCACCTCGACCGCGATCACCAGATCATAGGTGCCGGGGAACGGGTCGCGGGTGCTGTCGGCGTGATGGATGCGGACGCGACCGTCCACACCGTTCGCCTGCACCCGGCGCCGGCACAGCACCACCTGCTCGGGCGTGATGTTGAACCCGTCCCCGACAACGTGGGGATGGCGGCGCGCCAGACGGATCAGGTCGGAGCCGAGGCCGCAGCCGATGTCGAGGACACGCCGGACCGACGCGAAGGGAACGCCGTCGAACAGGACCGCGCGCATCTCCTCCTGGCGGCGCTGGGCCATCGCCTTGTACGCCGCGTTCCGTTCCGGCTCGGCGAAGGTCAGCAGCCAGGAGAAGCCCGGCTCCGGCCTCGGCAGCGGCACCATGGTCAGGAACTCGTCGGCCCCGCCGTCGCCGGGCGCGAAGGTATCGACCAGCCGCCCGTAATAGCCCGACACCACGCCGCCGGACTCCGCCGTTGTTGCCGCCGTTCCTGCCGCCGCGGCGGGCTTCGCTTCCGTCATCACGTTGCTCTCCACATTCCTCTCGGCGGTTCCCTCGGCAGCTCCCTCGGCGCCCCCCTCTCCATCGGTGATCCAGCAGCGCCGCGGCTCGAAGGGATAGGCCGGCAGGACGATCCGCCGTCCGGTTCCGCGCAGGGCCGGGGACTCCCAGTCGACGGCGCCCCCCGCCACCCAATGGGCGGCGACCGCCTGCGCGTCGGCGCCGTGCCCGCCGGCGACGGACCGCGCCCGCCCCCGGACCCAGCGGCCCGCGGGCTCCTCCCCGGCCAGCGCCGCGTCGAGGACCCGCAGCAGCGCCGGGACGTCCGGAACGACGCAGGCGAAGCGCCAGGAGAACGCCTCCCGCCCCACCCGCAGGGTGTGGGCGAGGTCGGACAGCGCCATGCCGTCCGGCGGCGCGGCGGCGACGGAGCGGAGCTGGGACAGCCGCCGGGCGAGCGCCGCCTCGGTCTTCGCCGAAACCACCACCAGCTCCGGACCCGCGTCACCACCGGACGCCCGCCGGTCGGCGGGATCGGCCTCCTCGACGATGACGTGGGCTTCCATGCCGCCGGAGCCGAAGCTGTTGATACCGGCCCGCCGCCGCTCGCCATCGCGGACGGTCCAGGGCGTCAGGCGCCCGGGCAGGAAGAAGGGGGAGGCGGCAAGGTCGATGGACGGGTCGATGCGCTCCGCCGCCATCACCGGAACGAAGCGGCCATGCCGCATCTCCAGCAGCAGCTTGGTGAGCTGCACCATGCCGGAGGCGGCCTCGGCGTGCCCGGTGTTGGGCTTCACCGAACTGACCGCGTGACGGCCGGAGGACCCGGCGAACACCGTCCGGATGGCCTCCCATTCCGCCTGGTCCGGCAGCGACGCCCCGCCGGCCTGCACCTCGACGCAGCCGATGTCGGCGGCCTGGAGCCCGGCCTGGGCCAGCGCCCGGCCGATCAGCGCCGCGTGCGCCGCCGGGGACGGCAGCAGGGCGCCGCTGCCCTTCCCCTTGTGGGCGGCGGCCGATCCGACGATGACGCCGTGGATGATGTCGCCGTCGGCGCGGGCCGCCTCCAGCGGCTTGAGGACCACCGCCCCGACCGCCTCGCCCGGAACGAACCCGTCGCCCCCCTCCGCGTAGAGGCCGCGGCCGCCCTGCGTCGCCAGCAGCCGCCCGCGGCACAGGTTGCGGTACTTGGACGGGTGCAGGTAGAGGTTCACGCCGCCCACCACCGCGACCTCGCAGTCGCCGCTGCGCAGGCTCTGGCAGGCGGTGTGCAGCGCCACCAGGGACGAGGAGCAGGCGGTGTCCAGCGTGACGCTGGGGCCGGCGAAATCGAAGATCTGCGAGACGCGGTTCGCCAGACGGAAATGCGCGCCGTCGAGCGAGGGGTCGCTGCCGCCCAGCAGCGGATAGGTGTTGGTGGTCATCCCCATGAAGACGCCGACCGGACGGCCGCGCAGCCGGCCCGGACGGATGCCGCCGTTCTCGAAGGCCCGCCACACCGTCTCCAGCATCAGCCGCTCTTCCGGGCTGGTCCATTTCGCTTCCAGCGCGGTGATGCCGAAGAACACGGTGTCGAACCGGTCCACCCCATCGAGGAACCCGCCGGTGGCGCAATACACGTCGTCGGGCACGGTCCAGCGGTCCGGAGGAACCGGACCGGTGACGGTGCGGCCCTCGGCCAGGACGTCCCACAGCTCGTCGGGGGTGGCCGCGCCGGGGAAACGCCCGTCCAGGCCGACGATGGCGATGGGACCGGTGGCGATGGGACCGCCCACGGCCGCCGGTCGCGCCTGGGCCTGGGCCGGGACCGCGGCGGGCGGTCCGTCCGGCTCCACGCCGGCACTCCCCAGCAGGGCCGCCGCGTGCCGCTCACCCAGATGGCGGGCGACCTCGCGCAGGGTCGGGTGTTGCAGGAACAGCGTCTTGGACAGGGGACCCAGCCGGTCCTCCAGCTCCGCCGTGAGGTGGCTGATCACGATGGAATCGAAACCGTAATCGCCAAACGGGGTGTCGGGATCGAGGGCGTCCGGTTCGACGCGCGCGACCCGGACCATCAGGTCCGACAGCAGCGCCAGAGCGGCGGCCTCGGCGTCGCCCCGAGGGACCGGTGCGGCGGGCGGTGCGGCGGGCGCCGCGCCCTCCTCGAACAGGGCGCGGCAGCGGTCGGGATCACCACGCAGCACCACGACGCGGCTGCGCCCTGAGCGAAGCGCGCCCTCCAGCGCGGCCAGACCGTCCGCCGTCTCCAGCGGATCGAGCCCCAGACGGTTCAGGGCGCGCGTCTGCAGGGCCTCGTCGACCCGCATCCCGCCCTCCCGCCAGAGCGGCCAATTGACCGACAGGGAAAGCCCGCGCCGTCGTCCGCCGTGGCGCAGGGCCTCCCGCGCCTCCATGGCGTGGTCCATGAAGCCGTTGGCGAAGGCGTAGTCGCATTGCCCGGCGTTGCCAAACACCGCGGCGACCGAGGAGAAGGTGACGAAGGCGTCCAGATCGTCGTCCCGCGTCGCGGCGTCGAGAAGGAGGGTGCCGTTCAGCTTCGGACCGAACACGGCGTCGATGTCCGCCGCCGCCTTGCCGAGCACCAGACCGTCGCGCGTCAGGCCGGCGCTGTGGATCACCGCGTTGAGACCGCCGAACCGCGCGCGGGCCTCGGCGACGGCGCGGGCGACGTCGGCGGGGTCTCCCATGTCGCCGCGAACGTAGACCACCTCGGCTCCGGCCTCGCGCCAGCGCTGGAACGCGGCTTGCGCGTCGGCGTCCGGCTCCGAACGCCCGGTCAGCACCAGCCGCGCAGCAAGCCGGCGGGCCAGCATTCCGGCAACGATGCGCCCCAGCCCCCGCGCGCCGCCGGTCACCAGACAAACCGCACCACGGCGGATCGGAAGGGAGTCGCTGCCGGCCGCCGCGAAGGGCCGGTAACCGGCCACGTGGCGCCTGCTGCCGTCGAGGCGCACCGTGCTCCCCCAGCCGCCGCTGCCGAATTCCCGCACCAGCGACTCCACCGGCGCCCCGGCATCGGCGCCCGCATCCGCGCCCAGGACCACCACCTTGCCGCGGAAGCGGGGTTCCTCCCGCTGGACGGTGCGCAGGAAGGCCACCATGGCGGCATGGGCGGGACGGGATGCGGCCCCGGTCGCCTCGCGGTAGAGATAGACGAATTCGATGGCCCCGCCGGAAGGCTGCCGCAGCAACGCCTGAACCAGGGACAGCACCGCCCGGAAGCCGTGTCGGAGGTCGCCTTCCAAATCCGCCGCCGTCTCCGGCGACGGGGCGTCGGGCACCGCGAACAGGATGCGCCTGGGCAGCGCCCCGGCCGGATCCAGCGCCGCGGGGTGCTCGACCCGGGTCACCGCCTCTGGACCGCCCGGCCAGACGCGCGCGACGTCCGCGAAGGCGCCGGTTCCGTCGATCAGCAGCAGGCCGCCATCCGGGGCCGCCGCGTCGCCAGCCGGCTCCGCCCGCCACACCGGCTCGAACGTGACGGTCGCCGGGGTGGGCGCCGGGGCAGGCGCAGGGGCGGCGGCCGCCGTTCCGGCCGGACCCGCGGCATCGGCGTCGAGCGCCGGACCAATCCAGTAGCGCCGCCGCTGGAACGGCGTTCCCGGCAACGGCACGCGCCGCAACCCGGCCGTGTCGGCGGCGGGCAAGGCCCCGCCGGCCACCCAGGCGGCGGCCAGCTCGTCCGGCGACGGTCCCGTCGCGGGAACGGCATCGCGGCCCCGCCGTCCGGCATGGACGCCCGGCACCGGCCCGGCGCCGTCGAGCCAGCCGCGCAGCCGTTCGGCGAGCGTTTCGAAACCGTCGGCGACAATGGCCAACCGCTCCGGCAGGCTGTCCCGCCCGACCCGGAGCGTATGAGCCACGTCGGCCAGCGTGCCCGGCGGCCGGTCCGTTACCGTGTCCAGCAACGCCCGGGCGGCGGCGCGCAGCCGGTCGGGGGAGCGCGCCGACAGCAGGATCAGCTCGCTTCCGCCGCCCTCGCCCGCCGCATTCCGCCGGGGCCGCGGATCGACATGCTCCTCCACCAGGACATGGGCGTTGCTGCCTCCGGCGCCGAAGGAGCTGAGCCCCGCCCGGCGCGGGCGCGGCCCGCCGGGTCCCTGCGGGGGCGCCCACGGGGCCAGCGACCGCTGCACCCGGAAACGCCCGTCCGTCCAGTCCACGTTGGGGTTGAGCCGCCCGGCGTGGAGCGACGGCACCAGCGTGCGGTGACGGAGCTGCAGGATCAGTTTCGTGAGCCCGGCGATCCCCGCCGCGGATTCCAGATGGCCGATGTTGCTCTTCAGCGACCCCACCGACCAGCCGGCGGGCGGCGCCTCCGCTCCGGCGAAGGCCATGCGCAGCCCGGCGATCTCGATGGGATCGCCGAGCGCGGTGCCGGTGCCGTGGGCCTCGACGACATCCAGCGTGTCGGGCGACCAGCCGGCCTCGTCGAGCGCCGCCCGGATCACCTCGGCCTGGGCGCGCGGGGTCGGCACGGTGTAGCCGGTGGTCCGGCCGCCGTGGTTGATGGTGCAGGCCTTGATCACGGCGTGCACGGTGTCGCCGTCGGCGACGGCGCGGGCGAGCGGCTTCAGCAGCACGGCCCCGACGCCCTCGCCCGGAACATAGCCGTCGCCGCCCTCGCCGAAACTGCGGCACCGCCCGTCGGACGAGGCGAACTGCCCCTGGCTCAGCAGCAGGAACTTGTGCGGGTGCGGGCTCAGGTTGACGCCGCCGACCAGGGCCATCTCGGTCTCGCCCCGGCGCAGCGCGCCGACCGCGAGGTGGAGCGCCGTCAGCGAGGAGGAGCACATGGTGTCCACCGCGAGGCTCGGACCGCGGACGTCGAGCAGGTAGGACACGCGGTTGGCGATGGAGGCGTAGGACGAGCCGGGCGTGCTGCCGTCCGGGCCGGGACGCCCGCCGGTCATCAACTGGTACTGCCCGTACATGACCCCGACATAGACGCCGATGCGGCGCCCCGCGAGGCTGCCGGGTGCGTAGCCGGCGTTCTCCACCGCGTGCCACGCGGTTTCCATGAACAGCCGTTCCTGCGGGTCGAGCACCTCGGCCTCGCGGGCGCCGATGTTGAAGAACTCCGCGTCGAACCGGTCGATCCCGTCGAGGAAGCCGCCCCAGCGGGCATAGCTTTTGCCCAGTTCGTGCCGGCCGGACGTGGACAAAGGCGCGTGGTTCCAGCGGTCGGCCGGGATCTCGACGATCGAATCCACGCCGTCGCGCAGGTTGGCCCAGAAGCGGTCGAGGTCGGGGGCCTGCGGGTAACGCCCGCTGATTCCGATGATGGCGATGTCGGTCGTTGCGGCGGCCCCGCCGACTCCGGTCCCGGCGGAAGTGGCGGCGGGGGCCGCAACCTCCGCCGGGACCGGATCGGGGAGCGGCGGAGCCGCCGCTTCGTCCAGCGCGCCGGCGCAATGCTCGGCCAGCCACGCCGAAATCTGCGCGACCGTCTGGTGCTCGAAGAACAGGGTCTTCGGCAGCGGACCGAGGCTCCGCTCCAGCGTGCGCGTCACGTTCATGATCATCACGGAATCGAGCCCCAGCCGATCCAGCGGCTCGTTCCGCTCGACGGGCAGGTCCAGCTCGGCGGACAGCCGCTCGGTCAGCAGCGCCTCGGCCAGCGCCGCCCGCCGCGCCGCGCCGGTCGGATCGGGTTGGACCATCTCGGAGCGGGCGAACTCGGAGCGGGCGGGGTCGCGGGCCATCGCGGCGGCCATCGCGGCGGCGGCGGCGGCGACGGGCCGCGGCGGCGGGACGGATCCGGCCCCAGCCGGTTCCTCCTCGCGCTGCCTCCAGGCGGCGCGGATGCGCCCGGCATCCCCGGCGGCGACGACCAGTTGCGGATGCCCGTCCGCCAGACCCCGGGCGAAGGCGGCCATGGCGGCCTCCCCGCCGATGGGCCGCAGGCCGATGGTCCGGGCCAGGCGGTCCCGCAGGGCCGCGCTGGGGGCCATGCCCCCCTCCTCCCATTCCGGCCAGCCGAAGGACACGCTGACTCCGGACCGCTCGCCGCGGCGGCGGCTCAGGTCGCGCGCCGCGGCGAAATGGTCGAGAGCGCTGTTGGCGTAGGCATAGTCGCTCTGCCCCGCGTTCCCGGCCACCACCACGAAGGAACCGAACAGGGCGAAGACATCGAGCGCGTCGCCGCGCGTCGCCGCGTCCAGATTGACGGCTCCCAGCAGTTTCGGGGCCAGGACCTCGTCGATGGCCGAGTCCGGCTTGCGCAGCAGCAGCCCGTCGCGCGTGACGCCCGCGGCGTGCACCACCCCGTCGATGCGCCCGAACTCCCGGCGCGTCCGCGTGCACAGCGCCTCCGCCTGGGCCGGGTCCGCCACATCGGCCTGATGGTAGACCACCGTTCCGGAGCCCCCGGCCAGCCCGTCGATCACGGCCCGGCGCTCCGCGTCCAGCGGCGAGCGTCCCGCCACCACCACGGTCGCGGACCAGTCCCGCGCCAGATGCCCGACCAGAATGCGGCCGGCCCCGCCGAGGCCGCCGGTCACCACATACACGCCGCCGCGCTTGAGCGGCACGCCACCCGCGCCGGGTTCCCCTTCGGACCAGCCGCGCAGCCAGCGGCCGCCGTCCCGCCGCAGCACCAGATCGCTGCCGCCACCGGCGACGGCGGCCTCGGCCAGGGCGATGCCGAGGAGATCCGGCGACGGGCCGGCCACCGCCACGGTGCGGACGCTGAAACGGTCGTCCTCGGCGGCAAGGCATTTGCCGAAGGCCGCGAAGGCCGAGGGCAGCGGCGGCAGCCCATCCTCCGCCACCGTCGGGAAGGCGAAGACGAGGCGCACGGGTCCGGCGCCTCCCCCCTGCATCAGGTCCCGGCACAGCGCGGCCAGCGGCTTCAGCACGCCGTCGATGTGGCGGCGGCACGCGCGGTGATCGGGCAGACGCTCCGGCGCGTCGTCGAGGATCAGGATGGTCCGCGGGCCGGTCCCGCCTTCGCGCAGGCCGGCGAGGGCGGCGGCGACCGCCGCGGGATCGGACAGATCAACCGCCGCCGGCAGGAGCCGCCCCGCGGCGGCGGCCGAGGGGACGAGCACCAGCAGGCCGCCCGACGGTGCGCCGGCGGCGGGAGCCGGAGCGGCCGGACGCCAGACCGGCGTGAAGAACAGGGTCGAGTCCGGAGCGGCTACGGCCTCCGCATTGGCGGCCCCCGCACCAGCGGCGGCCCGCAATTCGAAACCGTCGATCGCAGCCACCGGATGGCCATCCGCGTCGGCCAGCGTCAGGTCGAAGGACCACACCCCCGCTCCGCTCCCCGCCCGCCGCCGGACATGCACCAGCGCACGGGTCGGCAGCGGACCGCTCCAGACGAGCGATCCGATGCCGGCGGGCACCGGAAGGCCACCCGCGTCGGCGGTGATCAGCGGAACGACGCACTGCAACGCCCCGTCCAGCAGAGCCGGATGCAACTCCACCCCTTCGCCGCCCGCCGGGAAGCCCGCTGGAACGTCCGCCGAAATGTCCGCCGCGGGCGCATCCTCGGCGAGGCGCAGGCGTGCCAGAAGCTCGCCCTCCCCCAGATGCACGGATTCGACCGTCCGGTAGGACGGGCCGCAGGTCAGCCCCTGCCGGCCGAGCCGGTCGTAGAAGTCCTCCGCCGTCAGCACGGTGGGGCACGCCGCGGCGACGGCCGCCACCGCAAGCGGGGTGGAGCCGGGCGCTTCGGCGGCGTCCGGGAATTCGGCCCGCCCGTGAACGCGCCGCCGCCCCGCCGCGTCGTGCGACGCCAGCTCGGCCAGGGTGGCGGTCCCGGCCCCTGTCCGGGTCAGGGACAGCGCGACCGCGCGTCCGGCGGTCTCCAGGACGAGCGGTTCCGGCCAGACCACCGACCGGATGTGCCGCGCGCGGCGTCCGGCCAGGGCGCAGGCGGCGCGGATCATCTCCAGGCAGGCCGCGCCGGGAAGCACGGCGGTGCCGTGGATGCGATGGTCGCGCAGCAGCGGGGTGCCCGCGGCCAGCGTCGCGGCGAAGCTCAGCCCGCCGAAGCCCGACATGTTGCGATGAACCAGCGGATGCAGCGCCGCCATCCCGGCTTCCGCCGGGCGAGGGAGGCGGATCCAATGGCGCTCCCCGGCGAATTTCTGCCCCGGCAGGGACAGCGGGCGTCGCCCCCGGTTGACCGGCAGCCGGCGCCAGTCCACCGCGGCACCGTCCGCCCATGCCCGCGCCAGCACCGCCAGATCGCCGGACGCCAGCGCCGCGTCGATGCGGGCCTGCAGGCGCCGGGCGTCCTCGCCGCGTGGCGGCTCGGCGGCGCCCGCGTCGCCGGTGACGAGATCCGCCACCGGGCGCCCGGCGGCGATCTCCTCCAGCTTGCGGCACAGGCCGTCCAGGCTGTCGGCAAGGACGACCAGCCGTGAATCCAGCGCGTTGCGGCCGCATTGCAGGGTGAACGCGACGTCGGCCAGGTCGGGGACCGGCGTTTCGCGCAGGCGGGCGGCCAGGGCCGCCGCCATGGCCGGAATCCGGTCGGCGGAGGGGGCGGACAGGGGGATGAGATGCGGTCCGGCGGCTAGGGCGGGCGATGCCGCGGCCTCGGGCGGCTCCTCGACCACCAGATGGGCGTTGGCGCCCCCGGCCCCGAACGAGCTGATGCCGGCGCGGCGCGGCGCCGCGGCGCCGTCCCCCGCATCGGGCCGCCGCCAGGGTTCGAGCCGCGTCTGAAGGGCGAAGGGCGATCCGGCGAAATCGATCCTGGGATTGACCGGCTCGGCGTTCAGCGTGGGGACCAGCAGGCCGTGCCTCATCATCATCACGACCTTGATCAGGCCGGCCACCCCCGCCGCCGATTCCAGATGGCCGATGTTCGACTTGAGCGAGCCCAGCGCACAGGGCGCGGAACGGTCCCCGCCGCGGGCGAAGGCGCGCGTCAGCGCGGCAACCTCGATCGGGTCGCCCAGCACCGTTCCGGTGCCGTGGGCCTCCAGATAGCCGACCGTCGCCGGATCGACGCCGGCATGCTCCAGCGCGTCGGCCACCAGCCGGGCCTGGGCGTTGGGGCTGGGCACCGTGAAGCCGCTGGTCCGCCCCCCCGCGTTGACCGCAGACCCGAGGATCACGGCGTCGATCCGGTCGCCGTCGGCCAGCGCGCGGGACAGCGGCTTCAGCAGCACCGCCCCGACCCCCTCGCCGTCCACGAACCCGTCCGCGGCGGCGCCGAAGCTGTGGCAGCGGTCGCCGCGCGACAGCATGTTCATCGCCGACATGCGGATGTAGTGCAGCGGGTGCAGGATCAGGTTCACCCCGCCCGCCACGGCGACCGCGCATTCGCCGCGGCGCAGGCTTTCGCAGGCGAGGTGGACCGCGGTCAGCGACGAGGAGCAGGCGGTGTCCACCGCCATGCTCGGCCCCTGGAGATCGAGGGTGTAGGAGACGCGGTTGGCCACCGACCAGTGGGCCGACAGCGCGTCGGCGGCTCCCCCCGCCGCCGCCGGGCGGTGGACGAAGGCTTCCGCGCCGAGGAGGCCGTAATGCGTGTTCATGACGCCGACGAACACGCCGGCGCGGCGCTCCACCGCGTCGAGGGCGACGGATGTGCAGCCGGCGTCCTCCAGCAGCGACCAGACGGTTTCCAGGAACAGCCGCTCCTGCGGGTCCATCCGCGCCGCCTCGCGCGGGGAAATCCCGAAGAAGCGGGCGTCGAACCGGTCGGCATCGTCGAGGAACCCGCCCCACCGCGTGTAGGATTTTCCGGGCTCCGTCGCGTCGGGGTCGAAATGATCCGGCCAGCGCCAGCGCTCGGGCGGAACCTCGCGGATACTGCTGCGGCCCTGCGCCAGGTTGGTCCACAGCGCGTCCGGAGTGGCGGCGCCGGGAAAGCGTCCGGCCATGCCGATGACGGCGATGGCTTCGTCGCGGGCCGCCGCGGCCGGCGGGGAGGCGGCCGGGGAGGCGGGCGGCTCCGCCGCCGCGGACTGGGGGGCGGGGACGGACAGGGACGGCGCCAGCAGGGCGGCGAAGCGCGCCGGGTGGTCGTTCAGAAGGCGCGCGGCGAGCGCGGCGACGGTGTTCGTTTCGAACAGGAGGCTGGACGGAAGACGGCCGAAATCCTGCTCCAGACGCTTGCCGACGTCCATCACCACCAGGGAATCCACCCCGTAGCGGTCGAAGGTCTGGTCGTCGCGGATGCGTCCGGGGGCGATCTTCAGAACCGCCGCCAGATGCGCGCGGACATGGTCGCGCGCCGCGTCCTCCAGGCCGCCGGAGACGGGGGCGGGGGCGGGGGCGGAGGCGGGAGCGGGGTCCGCCCTCCTCTCCTCCGGGCGCGCCGCAGCCAGGGCGCCGGCCTCGTTCCCGGTCTCCCCGCTGCTCGGCGCCAGCACCACGCCGTCGCTCCAGCCGGCCAGCACCCGGCTTCCGGGATCGGTTGCGGCGTCTCCCGCGATGGCGGCGTCCGGCGCTCCGAGCACCGTGACTTCCGCGAACCCGGCGTGGTCGAGCTGGGACCTCCAGGCCCCCTCCGGCAGCAGCGGCGAGCCGGGAAGGCGGCAGCCGGCGTCCTCGAACAGCCACCAGCCCGTCGTCTGGCCGAAGGTGACCGTCGCGAAGTCGCGGCGCTCGACCGCCTCGTTCAGCACCAGCAGGCCGTTGCGGCGCAGCAGCCGCTTCAGCCGGCGCAGGGTGGCGGAGATGCGGCGGGTGGCGTGGACGACGTTGGTTCCCACGATCAGGTCGAAGGAATCCGCGTCGAACCCCTGCTCCTCGGGCTCCTGCTCCAGGTCGAAGGTGCGGAACTCCAGCGCCTCCCCGTAGCCGGCGAAACGCGCGCGGGCGTGGTTGAGGAAGGCCGGGGAAATGTCGGTGTAGCAGTAGCTGATCCGGTCGGTCAGGCCCGACAGGGCGGCCAGAACCGCCGCCGATGTGCCGCCCGTGCCCGCCCCGACCTCCAGAATCCGCAGCCGCCCGGCGAAGCCTGCGTCCAGATGCCCCCGGACGAAGGCGGCGATCACCGCGGCGGTGACGCCGTTCATGTGATCGGCGACGGCGTTCCCCTGATAGATCCCGGCCACCGCATCGATGGAACCGTCGGGGAACAGCACTCCCATGGGATCGGCGCGTCCGGCCAGCACCGCGGTCAGGATGCGGGCGCAGTCCCGCAGCAGCGACAGATGGACGGCGACCTCGGGATGGCGGATGGCGGCGGCGTCGCGCCGCGCGTCGAGACCGGCCAGCCGGTCCGCCAGCCCCGGCTCGTCCAGGCCGGGCGCGCCGGCATAGACGGCCTCCGCCCCCTCCCCGGCGACCGTCACGAATCCGGCACGCCGCAGCGCGTCGAGGAGTGCGTCGAACAGCCGCTCGAACCGCGGCACCACGCCCAGCCGTTCCGCCAGCGACGCGCGCGTCGCGGCGTCGCCCGGCCGCCGGAACAGGCCGGCGTCGCGCATCGCGCGCAGCAGCGTCCAGCCGGTCAGCTCCTCCACCGCCCGGATCGCCGTGGAGCAGGCGGCGGCGGCGGCGCGGGACATGGGCACCGGCGTCACCGCCAGCGCGCTCCGGGCCGGGCCGGGCGGCAGGCTGGCGGGCCGCAGCGTGGCGCGCTGCGCGGAGTCGATGCCCATGTCGCTGGTGCCGCGCGCGGACAGGCGGACGGCGGCGACCTGGGCCACGCCGAGCGCCAGCGCGCGTTCGACCGCGGCCATGCCCTCCGCCGCGGAAATCGACCCGACGCCGAGATCGGCCAGCCGGCGGCGGTAGTCTTCCCCCGCGACGATGCCGGTTTCGCCCCAGTAGCCCCAGTTGACGACGGTCACCGGGAAGGGTGCGGCGGCGGCGAAGGCGCGGGCGTGGGTGTCGGCGAACACGCTGCCGGCGGCGTAGTTGCTCTGCCCGCGCGCGCAGACGAAGGACTGGGCCGACGAGAAGAAGGCCATGAAGTCCAGCGGCTCGCCGCGCAGCGCGTCGCAGAACACCGCCGTGCCCGCGACCTTGGCGGCCATGACGGCGGTGAGGGCCGCTTCGTCCAGCCGGTCCAGCGCCCGGTCGTCGAGCACCAGGGCCGAATGGACGGCGCCGTGGATCGCGCCGAACCGCCGCCGGGTCTCGCGCACCGCGGCCGCCATGGCCGCCGGGTCGGTCACGTCGGCGGACAGGTAGACGGCGCTCCCCCCGGCCCCGGCGATGGCGTCGAGCCGCTCGCGGATCGCCCCGTCCAGCGGGCGCCGTCCGATCCAGGCCAGCCGGGCGCCATGGACGGCGGCCAGATGCCGGCTCAGCGCGAAGCCCAGCCCGCCGGCCCCGCCGACGATCAGATAGACTCCGCCCGTCCGGAACGGTCCCTTCGCGCCGGGCGCGGGCGGCAGGGCCGCCGGCACCAGCCAGCGCCGGTACCACAGCCCCTGCCGCAGGATCAGGTCGTCGCCCGAGTCCGGAGCGATGGCCAGGATGGCCGCGGCGGCCTCCGGGTCTCCGGGAACGGCGTCGAGGCAGGCGACCGTCCAGGCCGGCCGCTCCCGCGCGACCGAGAGCGCCAGCCCGCGGGCGGACGCGCCGTCGGGATGCACGGGCGGCGCCCAGCCCGGCGCGTGCGCGCCCTGCGTGATCACCGTGACGCCGAGCCGCCGGTCGTCGTAGCCCAGGCGGCCCAACGCCTTGAACAGCCGGAACAGCGACAGGACGCCCCGTTCCTGCCCGTCGGCCAAGCCGGCGGCGGAATCGGAAGCGGTCACGAACAGGATCTCGCCGATCTCCCCGGCTCCCACGAGCGCCCCCCCAAGCGCTTCTGCGGCGTCCGGCGCCACGGGCAGCGCCACGCGCAGGACCCGACGCCCGGCCAGCCGGCGCTCCAGCGCCTCGGCCAGCGCCCCGTCGAGGCCGCGGCCGTCCGCCGGGGCGACCAGCAGCACGGCCTTCCGCCGCTCGCCCGCCGCCCGCGGCTGATGCTCCGACCAGCAGGGCTGGAAGAACAGGCCGTCCAGCGGGTCGTGCCCTTCCCGCAGCGCGACTCCCTGCAGTCGCAAGCTGACCCGGCCCGCCTCGTCCAGCACGGCGACCGTGTAGCGGTCGGCGCCGGTGCGGCGGACATGGGCGAAGGCGCGGGATGGCGGCGCGCCGAGGATGTCGACGGAAGCCACCGCGAAGGGAAGCAGCGGAGGTGCGCCGGAACGGTCCGGGTCCGCGGCGAGCAGCCCGGCGATGGCCTGGAGGGCGCCGTCCAGCACGCCCAGCCGGTCGCCCCGCCCGCCAAGGTCCGGCTGCTCCAGCTCCGCGAGCGTCTCGCCCTCGCCGACCCAGAGCCGGCGCAGGGCGCGGTAATAAGGTCCGTAGGCGATCCCGGCCCGCTCGAACCGCTCGTAGAGCGCTTCACCTTCGAGCGGAGTGCCGGCCCGCCCGCGCAGGGCGTCGGGGTCTTGCGCGGACTCGTCGCCAACCGCTGGGCCAACCGCCGGGCCGGCCGTCACCCAGGCTTCCGCGTGATCGACCGTCTCCTCTCCCCGGCGGGTGAAGAGGCGCAGCCGCACGCCCGCCTCCTCTCCGGCGCGCGACAGGCCGATGAACAGGTCGTCCGGCCCGGAGAGGGTCAGCAGCCGCAGCCATGCGAGGTTCGACACCCGGAACGGGGGGTGCAGGCCGAAGGCCGCATCCATCGCGGCGACCGCAAGCTCCAGGGTCGCCACGCCGGGCAGCGCGACGCGCCCGCCCACTTGGTGGTCGCCCAGCCATGGCTCGGCGGGGTCCAGCCGCAAGCGGAACACCAGCTCCGGCCCATCGAGGCTGCGGGCATCGAGACGCAGCCCCGGCGCGCCCGCGGCGGGCGTCCAGTCCGCTTCCAGCGGGTCCGCCGGAAGCCAGTGGCGTTCCCGGGCGAAGGGATAATGCGGCAGGTCGATCAGCGGCGGGCGGTCGGACGGTGCAACCAGCGCCCGCCAGTCCACCTCCGCCCCGCCGGCCCAGCGCCGGGCCAGCTCCCAGCGCTCGCCGTCACCCCGGCCCGCCACGGCGTCCCCGGCGGCATCCCCGGCGGCCACACGCTCCAGCGCCGCCACGGCCTCCTCCAGCGAGTCCGCGACGAAGGCGACGCGGTGCTCCAGCGGCTCCCGCCCGACCTGCAGGGTCCAGGCCAGGGACGCCAGACGCAGGCCGGGATCAAGGGCGGCGGCGGCGTCGGGGTCCGCCAGATGATCGCGCAGTCGGCGCGCGTGCTGCGACAGCGCGTCCTCCGTCGCCGCCGACAGGACGACGATCCCGAGGGTGCCGGCCAGGGCCGCCGCGCCCGGCACCGCGCCCTCCCCGTCCCATCCGGGAAACTCCTCGACCACGAGGTGGGCGTTGGCCCCGCCGGCCCCGAAGGAGCTGACCGCGGCGCGGCGCCGATCCACCCCCGCGTCCCCGCCCTCCGGCGGCTGCGGAAGAGGCCAGGAGGCGAGATGGCGCTGAACGACGAAGGGCGACCGGGCGATGTCCATCTTCGGGTTCAGGGTGTCGGCGTGCAGCGTCGGCACCAGTTCGCCGTGCCGCATCTGCAGCAGCACCTTGGTGAGCCCGGCGATGCCCGCCGCCGATTCCAGATGGCCGATGTTGGACTTGACCGACCCGATGGCGCAGAAGCCGGTGTCCCCGGTGAAGCCGCGCCAGGCGCGGGTCAGCGCCGCGATCTCGATCGGGTCGCCCAGCGCGGTCCCGGTCCCGTGCGCCTCCACATAGCCGATGCTGCGCGGGTCGATCCCGGCGTCGTCCAGCGCCGCCGTGATCAGGCCGGCCTGCGCCGCCGGGTTCGGCACGGTGTAGCCGCCGGTCTTGCCCCCCGCGTTGATCGCGGTGCCGAGGATCACCCCATGGATGCGGTCGCCGTCCGCGATCGCCTGGGGCAGGGGCTTCAGCAGCACGGCCCCGACCCCTTCGCCGTCGACGAAGCCGTCGGCGTCGGCGCTGAAGGCCTTGCAGCGGTCGTCCGCCGTCAGCATGCGCAGACGGCACAGCCGGCGGTAATGGCTGGGATGCAGGATCAGGTTCACCCCGCCGGCGATGGCCGCGTCGCACTCGCCCGCCCGCAGACTCTGGCAGGCGAGATGGATGGCGGTCAGCGACGAGGAGCAGGCGGTGTCCACGGCGATGCTCGGGCCGCGGAAGTCGAAGCAGTAGGAGACGCGGTTGGCGACGGCGTGATGGTCGGAGAAGCCAGCCCCCCCGGCGCCGCGGAACTGCGCCTCCAGCCCGAGCGCGCCGTAATGGCCGTTCATCACGCCGGCGAACACGCCGACGCGCGAGTCCGCCCCGGACAGGGCCGCACGGGTGTAGCCGGCGTTCTCCAGCACCATCCACACGGTTTCCAGGAACAGGCGCTCCTGCGGGTCCATCACCTCCGCCTCGCGCGGCGACAGGCCGAACAGCAGGGGGTCGAAGCGGTCCACCCCGTCGAGGAAGCCGCCCCAGCGCGAATAGCTCCCGCCCTCGCCCAGGCGGTCGGCCGAGAAGTCGCGGCGCCAGTCCCAGCGGTCGCGCGGAATCTCGGTGACGCAGTTGTCGCCGCGCCGCAGCCTCTCCCAGAACCGTTCCAGCGTCGGCGCGCCGGGATAGCGGCCCGCGATCCCGACGATCGCCACATCGCGTCCGGCGGCGTCCGACAGCTCCTCCAGCAGGCCGGCGAGCATGTCGCGCCGGGCGTCGCCGTCACCGTTGCCGTCGCTCGGATCGTCGGGCAGGACATGGGAGGAGGATTGATCGTAGGGGCTCAACGCAGGCTCCTTCTGCCGAGCATCTGCCGCAGCAGCTGCTCCACCTTGTCGTCAGGGAGATTTTCCACCCGCGCGCGCATCGCGGACCGGCTCCGCTCGTCCGGCCGCCGCCGGGGCTGGTTCGACCGCGCCGCCTGGGCCAGGGCAACGGAAGACGGGGCGACGGAGGACGGGGCGGCCGGGGCCGGTGGAATGGAGGTCGGCGAAATGGGAGCCGGCGAAGCGGAGACCGCGACCGGCAGCGGCTCCACCGGTGCGGGGGCGGGAGCCGCCGCCGGGGACAGCAGGCGGGCCAGCGTCTCGCCATGGGTCGCCAGCAGATGGTCGGCCAGCTTCGCCGCGGTCGGATGCTCGAACAGCAGCGTCGCCGGCACCGGCCCCAGATCCTGCTCGAACCGGCCGTTGATGGTCAGCGCCACCAGCGAGTTCGACGCCGTGGACCTCGAAGGTCTGGTTGGTGCGGATCTGCGCGGGATCGATCTTCAGGACCTCGCCGAGGACGCCGCGCACATAGTCGGTCACCCGGCCAGGAAGCCCCGCGCCGTCCGTCTCGCCCCCCGTTCCGGGGACCGCTGCGTCGGCCGCCCGCGTCACCACCGCCGTCGCGGGCGGCGGCACGGCCCCCGCCGGCTGCGACGCGGCGTCCCGCGAGGCGAGCAGGACGATCTGCGTGCCGCGACCCGGCTTGCCGTCGGGCAGGTCGAAGCAGCGGACGCCGGAGAAGCCCTGCCCGTCCAGAATCCGGCGCCAGCCCGCCTCGTCGAGCAGCGGCGTGTGCGGGATGCGTTCGGCGGGATCGTCGAACGCCCACCACCCGCCGGTCAGGCCGAAGGTCAGCGTGGCGAAGTCCCGGATGCGGCAGCCCTCGTTGAGGATCAGCACGCCGCCCGGCTTGAGCAGGCGCCGCACCCGGTCGAGCGTGCGGCGGATGTCGCGGGTGGCGTGCAGCACGTTGCTGGCGATCACCGCGTCGGCGCTGCCTTCGGGAACGGCGGCGATGCCGTCGTCGCGGTCGACGTCGAGTTCCGCGAATTCCAGGAACGGATAGGCGGCTGCAAAGCGGGTCCGCCCATGATCGGTGAAGGCCTTCGACAGGTCGGTGTAGAGGTAGCGCAGGGGACGGCCCAGCGCCGCCAGCCGTTCGAGGACGAAGGCGCTCGTCCCGCCGGTGCCCGCCCCGATCTCGACCACCAGGGGCCGCTCCGCCGTCGAGCCGCCGACCACGCCCGCCGCCGCCGAGGCGGCCAGACGGTGGAAGTAGTCGGCCACGCAGTCGCCGCGGTAGATGCCTTCGAGAAGGTCCATGCGGCCCTGCGGGAACATCACGTCCATGTGCCCGCGGCGACCGGTCAGAACCTCCGGATAGGCATCGACGCAGGCCCGGAGCAGGGTGACATGGGGCCGGGCGACCGGATGCTCGTCGCCGAAGCGGGCGACGGCCTCCGCGAGCGCGGCGCGCCCGGAGTCCGGCGGCTCGTCCGGCGATCCCACCGCCGCGCCTCCCCGCAACCGGCCATCCTCCAGACGGCAGAGGCCGGCCCGCAGCAGGATGTCGATCAGGCCGTCGAACAGCCGGCGGTAGGACGGCAGGATGCCCAGCCGGCGGAACAGCCCTTCGACCGTCTCCTCCGCATCCGGTGCGGCGAAGGCGCCCATGCGGCGCAGCGCGTCGTGCACCAGCCTTGCGGCCAGCCCGTCCAGCGCCCGCGAGGCCCGCTCGTAACCCAGGAGCTGGCCCTCATCGACCGCCGGACTCTCGATCCGCAGGGTGGAAACCGCGGCCTCCCCGGCGGCGCCGGTCATGCTGCGGCGCAGCTCCTCGCTGGCCCACACCGCCATGACCTGGACCTCGTCGTGGGCCAGCACGCGGTCGACCGCGTCGGCGCCCTGGCGCGGCGTGATCGAGCCGAGCCCCAGCGCCGCCATGCGGCGGGCGTAATCGGAGGAGGCCACCACGCCGACCGTCCCCCAATAGCCCCAGTTGACGATGCGGACCGGGTATCCGGCCTTGCGGGCCAGCCAGCGCGCGAAGGCGTCGTTGAAGGTGGAGGCCGCGGCGTAGTTGCTCTGGCCGGCGCTGCCCTCGAAGGACTGCGCCGAGGAGAAGAACATCATGACGTCGAGCGGCGCCCCGCCCAGCGCGTGCTGGAGCCGGACCGCGCCGTGCAGCTTCGGCCCGAGCGCCGCGAGGAAGGCGTCCTCGGACATGTTCTGGAGCGTGCGGTCTTCCAGGACCAGCGCGGAATGGATGACGCCGTGGATGGTGCCGAACCGCCGCCGCGCCTGCTCCACCGCCTGGACCGCCCCGTCGCCGCGGGCGATGTCGGCCTGGACGTACAGCACCTCGCCGCCGGCGGCCTCGATCTCCGCGGCCAGCCGCCTGCGCCGCTCGTCCAGGGGGCCGCGGCCGACCCAGACCAGCTTCGCCCGGGCCCGGGCGGCGAGATGGCGGCTGATCTCGACGCCGATCCCGCCGGCCCCGCCGACGATCAGGTAGGTGCCGCCGACCCGCCAGGGCGTTTCCCGGACCGGCTCCAGCCGCGCCTCCACCAGGACCCGCACGTAACGCCGCCCGCCGCGCAGGGCGACATCCTCGCCGCGGCCGAGCGGCGGTTCGGCGTCCAGCGCGTCCAGCCAGCGCGCGGGGGCGGTCTCGGCCCGGCTGACGTCCAGGCAGGCGACCTGCCAGCGGCCGAACTCCTTGGCCACCGCCTTGGCGAGGCCGTGCAGCCCGGCGGCCATCGGGTTGAGGCGCTCGTCACCGGTCACGTCATGGACATCGGCGGTCAGCACGCCGAGGCGGAGCGGATGGGTCGCCAGACCGGCCTCGCCCAGCGCCTTGACGGTGCGGAACAGCGACAGGAGCCCGCGCTCCTGCGCAGGGTGCGCGTCGCCGGTCCGGATGGCCTCCTCCGCGGTGCCCGGAGCGACGCCGGACAGATGGTAGACGCGGTCCGGGGCGGCCTGCGCGATGCGGCGGCGGAGCACGCCGTCGAAATCCGGCTCGCCGGCCACCAGAACGGTCACGTCGTCGCCCGGGTGGCGCGCCCGCAAGGCGTCGCCCAGGTCGGGGCCTTCCGGGGACCGGATCACCAGCACGCGACGCGGGCCGGAAACGGCCTCGGGCCGCCACGGGCGTTCGCCGGCCGGACGCTCGACCCAGCCCGGACGATAGAAGAAGCCTTCCAGCGGATCGCGCATCGGACGCAGGGTCACGTCGGCCATGCGCACGCAGGGCCGCCCCTCGCGGTCGAGCAGGGTCACGTCGAAGCGCTGCGGGCCGGCCAGCCGCAGGTGGGCGAAGCCGCCGCTCGGCGTGGCGCGGAGCACGTCCACCGCATCCACCGAGAAGGGCAGCAGCACGCCCGTTCCGCCCTCCTCGCGCACGAAGCCGGCGATGCCCTGGAGCGCGGAGTCCATCGGCCCCGGATGCAGCGGACGGCCCGCGCCGCCCCCGTCCACGGGAAGCAGTTCCACCAGCGATTCGTCGCGGCTTCCCCAGACCCGGCCGATCCCGCGGAAGTATCCCGCGTAATCGACGCCCAGCCGGCTGTAGTCCTCATAGACCCGCGCGCCGTCGAGGGTCCGCGGCAGGCGGCGCTTCAGCGTCTCCACATCGACGGCCTGATCCGCCGCAACGTCCAGCGGCCGGATCTCGCCGCGGGCGTGGACCACCGGCTGCTCGCCTTCCCCGGTCCCGGTGATCGCGAAGGAGGTGATCGCGAAGGAGGTGATCGCGAAGGACGTGATCGCGAAGGACAGGCCGTCCTCCCGGCGGGACAGAGTCACGCGCAGCCCGGCCCCGGCACCCGACACCTCCATGGGCTGCAGCCAGTGCACGCGGGAAAGCCGCAGCGGGCGGTCGCCCAGCACCCGCGCCGCCGCCGCGTGCGCCAGCTCCAGATAGCCGACCCCCGGCACGATCCCGCGGCCCAGCACCCGGTGGTCGCGCACCAGCGGGTCGTCCACCGGTATCCGGCGCAGGAAGCTCAACCCCCCGTCCAGGCTGGCGGCGAAGTCGGGGACCAGACCGGCGCCGTCCGCGGCATCGCCGGAACGGACCGCCAGCGACGGGGCGGTCGGCAATGGGGCCGCCGGCTCGGGAGCGATCCAATGGCGGTCGCCGGCGAAGGGATACGTCGGAAGCGCGATGCGCCGGGCCGCGACGCCGTCGAAGAGGGCCTTCCAGTCCGGGTCGAAGCCATGGACGTAGGCATCGGCCAGCCGCTCCAGCGCCGCACGGTCCGCCGCGGGGACCGGGAGCCCGGCGGGCAGGTTCGGCACCACCCCGGCGCCGTCGCCACCGTCGTGACGGAAGCCGCCATCCGGCGTCCGGCCGTCCGCCAGCGCGCCCAGGCCGGCCACGAGTTCCGCGCAGTCGCGCACGACCAGCGCCGCGCGCACGGCGAAGTGGCTGCGCCCCGCCGACAGGGTGACGGCGACATCCTCCAGGGCCGCGTCGCGTCCCGGCCCCTCCAGCCAGACCGCGAGATCGGCGGCGCGCCGCTGCAGGGCCGGGGCGGTCTTCGCCGACAGCGGGACGAGGCACAGGGGCAGACGGCGGCCAGCGACGGGCCGCTCCGGCGCTTCCTCGATCACCGCGTGGGCGTTGGTCCCGCTGAAGCCGAAGGAACTGACCGCGGCCATGCGGCGGTGCCCGGCGGGTGGGGTCCAATCCTCCGCCGCCGTGCAGACCCGGAAGGGGCTGTCCGCGAAATCGATGTGCGGGTTTGGTTGCGTGTAGTGCAGCGACGGCGGCAGCTTGCGGTGCTTCAGCGCCAGCAGCACCTTGATCACCGCCGCGACGCCCGCGGCCATGTTGGAATGGCCGATGTTGGTCTTCACCGAGCCGATCGGGATTGAACCGGCGGGAATCGAACCGGCGGGGTGGGGCCCGCGGTCGCCCGCGGCTCCGAAGGCCTCCGTCAGGCCCTTGATCTCGATCGGGTCGCCGAGCGCGGTTCCGGTGCCATGCGCCTCGACATAGGAAACGGCGCGCGGATCGATGCCGGCGCGTCGGTGCACCTCGCGGATCAGCCGCGCCTGCGAGCGCGCGCTGGGCGCGGAGATGCCGTTGGTCTTGCCGTCCTGGTTGCAGGCGATGCCGCGGATGACGCCGTGGATGGGGTCGCCGTCCGCCAGCGCCCGGTCGAGCGCCTTCAGCACGACCACACCCACGCCCTCGCCCATCACGATCCCGTCGGCAGCGGCGTCGAAGCTGCGGCAGCGCCCGGTCGGCGACAGCACCCCCGCCTTGCCGCTGACCACGTTCAGGTCGGGGGTCACCATCAGGAAGACCCCGCCGGCCAGCGCCATGTCGCAGTCGCCGGCGGCGATCCCGCGGCAGGCCAGCGCGATCGACACCAGCGACGACGAACAGGCGGAATCGACCGCCACGCTGGGCCCCTGGAGGTCGAGGAAATAGGCGATGCGGCCGGCCAGCACGCTGTTCGACAGGCCGGTGAGCGCGTGCGCCGTGCGGCGGCTGCCGACCAGCCGGGCGTAATCGCCCGTGTTGGCGCCGACGAAGACCCCGCAGCGGCTCCCCGCCAGCGCGCGGTCGCCGTAGCCGGCGTTCTCCAGCGCCTTCCAGGATTCCTCCAGGAACAGCCGCTGCTCGGGGTTGATCATCTCCGCTTCGAGCGGGGAGATGTTGAAGAAGGCGGCGTCGAACCGGTCGATTCCGTCGAGGCACCCGGCCCGGCGGCTGCCGCCGGTGGCGTCCCAGCGCTCCGCCGGGACCTCGCCGACGCTGTCCACGCCGTCCATGAGGTTGCGCCAGAAGTGGTCGGCGTCCGGCGCGCCCGGAAAGCGGCAGGACAGGCCGATGACGGCGATCGGCGTGTCCACCGCGGCCCGAACCGGCGCGGCCTGAACCGGTGGGGCCTGAACCGGCGGGGCCTGAACCGGCGGGGCTGCCGCCGGCTCCTCCACGCGGGGGGCGGGCACGGGCGCGGCGGTCTGCGGCCCGGGCCGCAGGGCGAGGCGGGCGCGGGCGGGGGGATGCGCGTCCAGCACCGGACCCTGTATCCGGTCCGCCGCCGGAATCGGGCGGCCAACCAACTGCACCCGCGGCGGCCGGGCGGGTTCCGCTGCGCGAGTGGCTGCGGCCACCGGAGCAATCGGCGCCGGCACGGACGGATGGCGCGCCGCCAGGGCCCCGCGCAGGGCGTCGGCCAAGGCCGCCGGGGTCGGGTGGTCGTAGAGCGCCGCTGCGTCCAGCTCCAGCCCGAAGGCCCGGTTGACCTCCCGGATGATCTCCACGCCGCTGATGGAATCCACGCCCATCTCGGCGAAGGTCGCCGCGGGAACGATCTGGTCGAGATGGACGATGTCGCGCAGGATGCCGGACAGCCTGGACGGTATCGCGTCCAGGTCGGCGGGCGGCGGAGCGGACGGTGCGGGTGGTGCCGGCACGACTGGGGTCACCGCCGCGGGAGCCGGCAGGGCGGTTTCGAGGGCGGATTCCAGGGCAACCCCGATGGCCGCTTCGAGGGCCGCTTCGAGGGCCGCCGGGGTCGGGTGGTCGTAGAGCGCCGCCGCGTCCAGCTCCAGCCCGAAGGCGCGGTTGACCTCCCGGATGATCTCCACGCCGCTGATGGAATCCACGCCCATCTCGGCGAAGGTCGCCGCGGGAGCGATCTGGTCGAGATGGACGATGTCGCGCAGGATGCCGGACAGCGTCGCCGACACCGCCTTTGCCCCGGCTCCGGCGGGGAGCCGCCGCGGCTCCGGCACCGCCGGAGGCGGAACCGCCGGTGACGGCAGGGGGCTGGCGCTTCCAGCCGCAGGCCGAAGGGCGATGCGCCCCGGGCGCGGCGGCGCCGCAGGGATGACCGCGGTGGGAGCGGCGACGGGCCGCGGCGCCTCGACGGGAACCGGCGGGACGGGGCGGGCCTGAAGTTGGGCTGCGGGTTGGGCCGGGGTATCCATGGTGGGCGTTTCCGGGATCAACGGGTAGCGCGCTCCGGCGAACGGATAGCTTGGCAGCGGCACGCGTCGGGCGCCCGTGACGGTCCAATCCGCGGCACCGCCCGCCGCCCAGCGGCGCGCCGCGGCATCGAGCGCACTGCCGGTCGTCCCGCACACCGCCGGCAGGGCGCCGGTTTCCGGCAGGCCCCGCAAGGCCGCGGCGAGCGTCCGCCGGTCACCGGCGATCACCGCCAGCCGGGCCGCCATCGGCTCCCGCCCGGTGGTCAGGGTGTGGCTGATGTCCCGCAGCGCCGGCAGATCGTCGCCGGCCCGCTCGATGAAGGCAGCGACATCCCGGGCGAGCGCGCGCAGATGGGTGTCGTCCCGCGCCGCAAGAGAGAATATCCACGGCCCGGCATCCGCCACCGGCGGGTGCGCCGTCCGCGGCGCCTCCCCGATCACCACATGGGCGTTGGTGCCGCCGAAACCGAAGGAGCTGACCCCCGCCCGCCGCGGCCGTCCGTCCGCCGGCCAGGGCTGGGTGCCGCGGACGATGCGGAACGGAGTGCCCGAGAGCTGGATCAGCGGGTTGACCTGGTCGAGGTTGGGCGTTCCCGGCAGCGTGCCGTGGCGCATCGCCATTACCACCTTGACGATGCCGGCGATGCCGGCGGCCGGCTCCAGATGGCCGATGTTGGTCTTGACCGAACCGATCCCGCAACTGTCCGGCGCATCGCTTCCGCCGGCGCGCATGCGGGCGAAGGCCGTGCGGATGCCGTCGATCTCCACCGGATCGCCGAGCCGGGTGCCGGTGCCGTGCAGTTCGAGGAAGCCGATGGCGTCGGCCCCGATGCCGGCGTCGGCCACGGCGGCCTCGATCAGCGCGGCCTGCGCCTGCGCGTTGGGCGCCGTGAGCGAGGTGGCCTTGCCCCCGTGGTTCACGGCGCTGCCGAGGATCACCCCGTGGACGTGGTCGCGATCGGCCAGCGCGGCGGCCAGCGGCTTCAGCACCAGCACGCAGACGCCCTCGCCCTTGACGAAGCCGTCGGCGGTGGAGTCGAAGGTGCGGCAGCGACCCCGGGGCGACAGGATTCCCATCTGGCTGGCTGCGATCATCCCCTCGGCGGAGGTGATGAGGCTGACGCCGCCGGCCAGGGCCATCTCGCATTCGCCGTCGCGCAGCAGGCGCACCGCCCGGTCCACCGCCACCAGGCTTGACGAGCAGGCGGTGTCCAGAACCTCCGCCGATCCGCGCAGATCGAAGAAGCGCGCCACGCGCTCCGCCAGATGGGCGGGGCGGCACAGGTCGGACTGGCTGTCGGCGATCTGCGCGCCGGCGAACACGGCCACCCGCCGCCCGGCCAGCGCGGAGGCGCGGTAGCCGGCGTCCTCCACCGCCTTCCAGCAGGTTTCCAAGAACAGCCGCTCCTGCGGGGCCATCCGCAGGGCGTCGGACGGCGACAGGCCGAAGAAGTCCGCCTCGAAACGGTCGGCGCCCTCGATGAATCCGCCCCAGCGGGAGACCGACCGGCCCCGCGCCACCTCCGGCCCGCCGTAGTCCCGCCGCCAGTCCCAGCGCTCCGCCGGGATTTCGCCGATCAGGTCGCGGCAGGCCTCCAGGTTGCGCCAGAAGCCGTCGATGTCCGGCGAGCCGGGGAAACGGCCGCTCATGCCGACGATGGCGATGGCACCGGAGGGGGCATCCGGAGCGGCGCCGAGAAGCGGCGCGGACGGTTCGCTCCGCGGCGGCGGGGTTTCGGAGAGGACGGGCGCGGTCACCGCGGGGGCCTCGACCGGAGCCTCGTCCGAAGCGGGAGCCGGCGGGGCGTAGCGCGCGTCCAGAACCGCCGGCCATTCCGCCAGGATGTGGCGGGTCAGGCTGTCGAGGTCGCCGTGGCTGAAGAAGGTGGTGGGCGACAGCGCGATGCCGAGGCCGGCGTTGAGCCGGTCCGCCAGATCGGACAGCATCAGGGAATCCAGCCCCAGGTCGCCCAGATGGCCGGCCCTCTCCACCGTTTCCACCGGCACCGACGCGCTCTGCGCGATGCCGTGCAGGATGTCCCGGCGCAGGCGGTCGGCAATCGGCGCGCCGTCGGTGGGCGGCGCGGTCGGCGGAACGGGGGTAGCGGCCGGCGGGGCGGCCGCGGCCCGGCGGGGGCCGGCGATGCCGCGCGTCGCGAACAGGCGGGCGGCGCGCTCCGGCTCGCCCTTCAGCAACAGGACGTTGCTTCGGCCGGACCGCAGGACCCGGTCGAAAAGCTCCGCCCCCTCCGCCGATTCCAGGGCGGCGAGGCCGGCGGTGCGGAGATAGAGATCCTCCGCCGCCGCCTCGGTGTGCATTCCCCCGTCCCGCCACAGCGGCCAGCCGATGGAGAGGGTCCGGCCCTGCCGCCGGCCGCGCTGCCGCTCGCCCTCGCGCCAGAGGCCCCAAGCGGACTGGAAGCGGTTCGCGACCGCGTAGTCGCACTGTCCGAAATCGCCCAGCTCCGCCGAGACGGACGAGAACACCGCGAAGAAGTCCAGCGGCAGGTCCGCGGTCGCGCGGTCCAGCGCCACCGTGCCGTCCAGCTTGGGCGCCAGCGTGGCGGCGAACTCCTCCGGCGTCTTGGCGGTCAGCGGACGCCCGGTGAAGGCGCCCGCCGCGTGGATCACCCCGTGCAGGGCGCCGAAGCGCTCCACCACCTCGGCGACCGCCGCGCCCAGGGACGCCGCGTCGGTGACGTCGGCCTGCCGGTAGCTGAAGACCGGCCCGGCCAGGGACACCGCCTCCGGCGCGGAACGCCCGACCAGCACCACCTGCCCGGCTCCGCGCGCCGCCAGATGGCGCGCCATGATCCGGCCCAGAGCCCCGGCGCCGCCGGTGATCAGGTAGACGCCGCCCGTCCGGATGGCCACGCCGTCGCCACTTGGCGCCAGCGCCGTGGACACCGGCCCCAGGACCGCCAGTGTCCGGACGCGGCGCACCACGGTGCCGCCCTCCCCGCCGCCCGGCTTC
This sequence comes from Azospirillum sp. UENF 312511, assembly GCF_058780635.1. Lineage (NCBI taxonomy): Bacteria > Pseudomonadati > Pseudomonadota > Alphaproteobacteria > Rhodospirillales > Azospirillaceae > Azospirillum > Azospirillum sp. UENF 312511. Next base: position 248,948 of record NZ_JBSNCG010000004.1, read on the forward strand.
AGCCGGTAGGCGACCTCGGGCTCCGGCGACGCCAGCTCCCCGCACAGCCGGGCCGCCAAAGCCGCATCCCCGATCGACGGGTCCACGCGCAGGCAGGTCACGCCGAGGTTGGGCAGCAGCGGCTTGACCGACGGTGCGTAGGCCGCCACCGCGTCGAAGACGGCCGCGCCCGCGTCGGCGGAATCCTCGGTGCCGCGCCACACGAACAGCAGCCGGACGAGGTCCCGGTGCCCGGCGTCGATCACCGCCCGCAGGATGTGCCGGACGGCATGGATCCCCTGCACCGCCGGGTCCGTCGGCAGGCGCCCGGCCCAGGCCACCACGATGGCCGCCGGCCCCGCACCGCGCGACACCGCGTCCTGGATCAGCGACCGGTAATGGGCGGCGTCCGCCGGATCGATCTCCGCCCGTCCGCCGCCGTGACGCAGGGCCGTCCCCGGCGTCACCAGAAGCGCCGGTCCGAGCCCGCCGGCCAGACGGTCACCGGCCAAACGATCGCCAGCCAAGCGATCATCGGCGTCGAACAGCCAGACCGGGCCGGCATCCCTGCCGTCTGCCGGCGGGACCGGCGGCGCATCCTGCCACCGCGCCTCGGCGGCCAGGATCGCGACCCCACCCTCTCCGGCGGCCACCGGCGGCGACGCCGGTGGACGGACCGGCGTTCCGGCCGCGGCACGGAAGGCGCTGCGGGACAGCGGATAGGTCGGAAGGGACGCGAAGCGGGCGCCGCTCCCCTCGTTCAGCCGCTCCCAGTCGGGATCGGAGCCGATCACGTAGAGCTGGGCCAGAGCCGACGCCTTCTCGCGCCGACCGGCCTCGTCCAGGTCCGGCGCCCGCAGATCCGCGACGAGCTGCCGGCACACCGCACCCAGCACCGCGTTCTCGGCGGCCCGCCCAACCCAGGCGAGATCCGCCGCCCCCCGCTCCAACACCGCGTCGAGCAGCCCGCACAGATGGTCGTGGTCGCGGACGACCAGAGCCGCGCGCTCGGCGAAATGCATCCGCCCGACCTGGAGGGTGCGGGCGATGTCGGCCATCGGCACCGCCGCTCCCGGCCCATCCAGCCAGCCGCGCAGATCGGCGAGGCGGCGGCGCAGCGCCTCCGGCTTGCGGGCCGAGACCGGCAGCACGGACCACGGTTGTTCCGCCGGGCGGTCGGGAAGGGCCGGCGCCTCCTCGATCACCACATGGGCGTTGGTGCCGCTGAAGCCGAAGGAGCTGACCGCGGCCCGCCGCGGCCCGCCGCCCGCCGGCCAGTCGCGGCTGACGGTGTTGACGAAGAAGGGACTGGAGGCGAAGTCGATCTGCTCGTTGGGCCGTTCGAAGTTCAGCGAGGCCGGGATGCGGCGGTGCGTCAGCGACAGCAGCGCCTTGACGAAGCCGGTGATCCCGGCCGCCGTCGCGGCGTGCCCGATGTTGGTCTTGACCGATCCCAGGGCGCAGAACTGGCGGCGGTCGGTGAAGGCGCGGAAGCTGCGGGTCAGCGCTTCCACCTCGATGGGATCGCCGAGGCTGGTGCCGGTGCCGTGGGCCTCGACGCTGCCGATGGTCCCGGGATCGATCCCGAAGCGGCGGTAGACGGACTCCGTCAGGGCCGCCTGGGCCAGCGGGTTCGGCGCGGTGATTCCGTTGGTGCGTCCGTCCTGGTTGACGCCGGTGGCCTTGATCACGCCCAGGATGTTGTCGCCGTCGGCGACCGCGCGGGCGAGCGGCTTGAGGACCACCGCCGCCACCGCCTCACCGGCGACGAAGCCGTCCGCGCCGGCGTCGAACGCCTTGCAGCGCCCGTCCGGAGCCAGCATGCGGCCGTTGCTGGCCAGGATGTGGAAGGTCGGGGTGACGTTCAGGAACGCTCCGCCGGCCAGGACGATGTCCGTCTCGCCGGCCAGCAGGCTCTGGCAGCCGAGATGGATGGCGACCAGCGAGGAGGAGCAGGCGGTCTCCACCGCGAGGCTCGGCCCGTCGAGGTCCAGCAGATAGGAGATGCGGGCGGCCAGGACCGAGCTGGTGTTCCCCCAGAAGGACTGCGCCCCCATGGGCACGCCGTTCTGGATCATCCAGGTCAGGTAGTCGCCGCCGCCCGCCCCGACGAAGACGCCGCAGCGCAGGCCGCCGCAGCCGGGCCGCGCGTAGCCCGCATCCTCCAGCGCCGCCCAGGCCTGCTCCAGGAACAGCCGGTGCTGCGGGTCCGACAGCTCCGCCTCGCGCCCGGTGATGTTGAAGAACTCCGCGTCGAACAGGTCCACGGCGTCGAGGAAGCCGCCGCGGGTGGTGTAGGTGCGATCGAGCTTGCGGGGATCGGGGTCGTAGTGGGACTCCGCCGGCCAGCGGTCGGGCGGAACCTCGCCGATGGCGCAGCGCCCGGCGTCCAGCATCTCCCAGAACGCCTCGACGCTCGCCGCGCCGGGGAATCGCCCGGCCATGCCGATCACCGCGATGTCGGACGAGGCTGGTTGGGACGGCGCCAATTGGGACGGCCCCAACTGGGACGACAGCGGGGCCGCGACGGCTGAAACGGCGGCCGCTGCGGGCTTTACGGCGGGCGTTCCGGCGGCGATGCCGAGCCGCTGCGCCAGGGCCGCCCCGTGGGTCGCCCCGAGGTGACGGCTCAGCCGGTCGATGGAGGCGTGCTCGAACAGGACGGTCGGCTTCAGGGAAACGCCCAGCTCGCCGGCCAGCGCCGCCACCACCTCGCTCCCGACGAAGCTGTCCAGCCCGTATTCGAAGAAGGGGCGGCTGGTGTCGATGCGCTCGGCGCTCTCGTCCAGGGAGCGGCACACCTGATCCAGGATGCGGGCGCGGATCGCCTGGACGAGCGGGTCCCGCAGCGCCGCGGACGGCTCGGCCACCGGCGCGGGCGGCGCCGGCTCGGCCACGGGAGGAGGGGGAGCCGCCGATGGTTCGATCACCCCGTCGCTGTCCGCCGCCAGGATGCACTGGACGTGCGCGTCGCCCTGCCCGTCGCCGGTCACGCGAAGCCCGTGGAAGCCCCGCTCCGCGAGCACGCGGCGCCATCCCGCCACGTCGAGCAGCGGCGAGCCGCCCAGCCGCAGGTCGCGGTCGCGCCACAGCCACCAGCCGTCGAGAAGGCCGAAGGTGATCGCCAGGAAGGTCTGCGCCGCCGTGGCCTCGCACAGGACCAGCCGCCCGCCCGGCTTGAGCAGCGCCTTCGCATGGCCGACCGCGGCCCTGACGTCGCTGGTGGCGTGCAGGACGTTGGACGCCACCACCACGTCGAAGGACCCGGGTTCGAAGCCCTGCGCCGCCGGGTCCCGCTCGATGTCCAGCGTCTGGAACACCAGCTCCGCGCCGCTCCGCGCGAAGCGCTGCCGGCCGTGCCGCAGGAAACCGCGGGACACGTCGGTGTAGACGTAGCGCACGCGGCGCCCCCAGGGGGCCAGCGCCTCCAGCACCGGTTCGGTGGTGGCGCCGGTGCCCGCCCCGATCTCCAGCACCGACAGCGCGCCGTCCGGCGTCCCCTCCAGCCGCTCGCGGATCGTCCGGGCCACCGCCTCGTTGAAGGGGCGGGTCAGCGCCCCGCCCTGGTAGACCGGCTTGACCAGCCGCAGGGTGCCGTCGGGGAACAGGACGTCCGATGCGGCGGTGCGGCCCGCCAGGAGGTCGGGAATCGCCAGGGCGCCGTGACGCGCCAGACGGAGATGCGCGTGCAGCTCCGGCGGATGCCCGGCGAGGAAGGCGTCCTCGTCCATGGGCCAGGGGGCCGGCGCCGCGTCGACGATGCCCGCGGCGGCGATCCGCTCGCCGTCGCGGCGGAGCAGACCGCCGGCGATCAGCCGCCCGATCAGGGCGTCGAAGACCGGCTCCGCCGCCGGAACCAGCCCGATCGACCGCCGGAGCCGGGCCGGGTCGTGGCTCTCGCCCGGACGGACGAAGACACCCATCGCCCGGAAGGCCGCCCCGAGCAGCCAGATGCACACCTCTTCGAGCCGGGAAACCAGGGTCCGGTAGGCCGGAGCGTCGAGCGTCGGGAGCCTGTTCCCTCCCTCCGCCCCTGCGGCGGCGGGCCGGGGGTCCGACGCCGGGGCCGCGCCCGCGGCCTTGAACCAGTGGCGCGTGCGGGCGAACGGGTAGCCGGGGAGACGGAGCCGGCGCGGGGCGGTTCCCCGATGCAGGGCCGCCCAGTCCACCGCCCCGCCGGCAACCCAGCGCGCCGCGACGGCGTCCGGCCCGGTGGCCGGCGGGACGGACGGTCCGTCATCCCTTCCGCCGTCCGTCGTTCCGCTGTTTACGGCTCCGCGATGAATCCCGGAGCCGGCGGTGCCGCCCCGCAGGCCCCGCAGCGTCGCGCGAAGCTCCGCCATGTCGCGCGCCACGAAGGCCAGCCGATGCTCCAGCGCCTCGCGGCCCGCCTGCAGCGTCCAGGCGATGTCAGCCAGACCGTGGCCAGCGGAATCCGGGCCGTCGAGATGGTCGAGCAGGGCCGCGGCCTGGGCGTCGAGCCGGTCGCCGCTGCGCGCCGACAGCACGATCACCTGTGGGCCTCGGCCGGGCGACCCGGCGCCCGCCGGCATCGGCGGTGGCTCCTCGACCACCACATGGCCGTTGGCGCCCCCGAAGCCGAAGGAGCTGATGCCGGCGCGCCGCGGCCACGGGCGGGCGGTCGCCGGATCGTTGGCCACAGGCCAGGCCGTGGCTTCGGCGGCCAGCCGGAACGGCGTGCCCCGGAGGTCGATCGCCGGATTGACCCGGTCGAGATGAAGGCTCGCCGGGATGCGGCCATGGCGCATGGACAGCAGGACCTTGGCCAGCGCCGCGATGCCGGAGGCGGTTTCCAGGCTGCCGACATTGGACTTGACCGATCCCACCACGCAGTGGGGCTGGTCCGGCGGCGCCGCGCCGCGCTGCCGGCGGAGCGTCGCGAAGGCGCGGACAAGCGCCTCGGCCTCAACGCGGTCGCCCAGCTCGGAGCCGATGCCGTAAGCCTCGATGCAGGTGATGGAGGCCGGATCGATGCCGGCGTCGGCATAGGCCCTGACCAGCACGTCGGTCTGCGCCTCGCCGCTCGGGCTGGTCAGGGAGCCGGCGCGGCCGCCGTGGTTGACGGCGCTGCCGAGGATCACCCCATGGATGGGGTCGCCGTCGGCGAGGGCCTTGTCCAACGGCTTCAGGACGATCGCACCGACGCCTTCACCGCGGACGAAGCCGTCGGCTCCGGCGGCGAAGGGGCGGCAGCGCCCGGACGCGCTCAGCATGCCGGCCTTGCGGAAGGCGTCCGACACCCGGTCGTGCAGCACGAGGTTGGCGCCGCCCACGATCGCCATGGTGCAGTCGCCGGCGGCCAGCGCGCGGACCGCGTTGTGCAACGCCACCAGCACGCTGGAGCAGGCGGTGTTGACCACCTCGCTCGGCCCCTTGAGATCGAGCGTGTGGGAAATGCGGTTGGCCGCGATGGAATGGGCCATGCCGGTCGCCATGAACGGATCGACCGCCGCCGAGCCGGCGATGCTGAGGTCGAGATAGTCGGTGGTGGCGATGCCGACGAACACGCCGGTCGACGTCCCGGCAAGGCTGGAGGGCGTGATCGCCGCGTCCTCCAGCGCATGCCAGACGGCCTGCAGCAGCAGACGCTGCTGCGGGTCCATGGCCGCGGCCTCCCGCGGGGAAATGCGGAAGAAGGCGGCGTCGAAACGGTCGACGTCGGCGATCAGGGCGCCCCGTCCCGGCAGGCCGCGCTCCGCCGCCGGAGCATCGACCAGATCCGTGCCCGCCGCGAGGTGCCCCCAGAACGCGCCCAGGTCGGGCGAGCCCGGCAGCACCGCCGCCATGCCGACGACCGCCACGCCGGACCCGTGCGCCGTTGTTGACGCCGTTGCCGACGCCGCTGCCGGCGCTCTCGCCGGAACCGGCGGAGGGGCGACCGGCGGCGGAACCGGAGAGCCCGCCCGCTTCTCGGCGTTCCGCCAGAGATTCTCCATGTCGAACCCGCCGCCCGCCGCAGGCCCGGCCTCCCGGCGCGGTCGCAGCGGCGGCTCCACCGGGCCGGAAGCGGGCGCAGGGGCCGCGCCGGCCGGCGCCGCGCCCAGCCCGGCCCGGACCAGGGCCGCGCCGTGGTTGTCCACCACATGGGCGACGACGCCCCGCAGATCGCGGAACTCGAACAGCACGGTCGGCGACAGCTCGATGCCGAAGCGATCCTGGAGCCGCCCGGTGAATTCGGAAGCGATGATGGAGTTCAGGCCGTAATCGGCCACGGGCCGGCGCAAATCCAGATCGTCCGGCGCGATGCCCAGAAGGTCGCCGGCCATCGCGGCGAACACCGCCTCGAAGGCGTTGCGGAGGCCCGCATCACCGGGCGCGTTCCGCGGCCCGTCCGTCGCGGACCCCGCCACCGCCGCATCGGCCGCAAGCCCGGTGGCCGGTTCGGCGGCCGGTTCGACGGGCGGAGTCAGGGCCGCCTGGAGCAAGGTCACCGCCTCGTCCTCGGAGATTTCGAGAGTGGCCGTGCGTTCCAGAATGTCGCGTATGTCCATTGCCTCTCGACCCCATCCCTCCCAGCCCGCGAAACCGGCGGCTCAGCCTTCCAGCTTGGTCCGCAGGAAGTTGAGCAGCTTGATGAATTTCCAAAGATCGACTTCGATGTCGTGCCGATCGGAGCGCAGGAAGTGGTCCTGGCCGAGGTCGGGGCCGGGGCCGCGGCACATCTCGCGGACGACCCTGAAGCTCGGCGTCTGCCGCTCCATGGCGTGCACGTAGGCGGACAGCATGGCGCTGCTCGCGTTCGAGACGTTGCCGAAGCCGCCGGCGGCGTTCCGCGTGCCGACGAAGCACAGCGTCTCGTGGTCCGGGTGGAAGATCGCGGCGAAAAGCTCGGGCCGCAGCCCCCGCCACGTCACCAGACCCTCGGGCAGGAACGGGCAGGACATGCGGTAGCCGGTGGCGTAGACGATGACGTCCACCTCGGCGCGGCTGCCGTCGGCGAACAGCACGCTGTCGCCCTGCAATTCCCGGACGTCGGGCTTCGCCACGATGTCGCCGTGGGCGATGTGGTGGAGCACCAGCGAGTTCATGATGGGATGGGACTGGTCGACACCGTAGTCCGGTTTCGGCAGCCCGTAATCGGACGGGTCGCAGCCGACCAGCTTCAGCACTTCGCCGACATGGGCCCACAGCTCGTTCCGGTCGGCGAAGCGGCGCGGGAGATCCATCAGCCAGTCCTGCGTGGGCCGCCCGTCCACAAACTTGGGCATGTAGTGGTAGGGACGCCGCGTGCTGTGATGGACGGTCTTCGCCACCGCAGTGGCGTCCACCGCGATGTCGCACCCCGAATTGCCGCCGCCAACCACCAGGACGCGCTTGCCGCGCAGGATGTCGGCGCCGAGATAATCGGCGGCGTGCAGGGAGGTGCCCCGGAATTCTCCGGGATAGGACGGCGTCCGCGGCTCCCGCTGGAGGCCCGTGGCCACGAACAGGCCGGCATACCGCTTCTCGACCCCGTCGGTGGTGGTGACCCGCCAGCGGCGCCCCTCCGGCTGCACGGCTTCGACGCGGCTTCCGAACCGGGCGTGCTCGTAGAGGCCGAAATGCCGCGCCATGTCGCGGAGGTAGGCCAGGAACAGGCGGTGGTTCGGATAGACCGGATAGTCGTCCGGCATCGGATAGTCGCTGAACTGGGTGTTCTTCTTCGACGAGATCAGATGGGTGGATTCATAGACCCGGCCGGCCCTGGTCCCGAAGTTCCACACGCCGCCGAAATCGCCCTCCTGCTCGATGACTTCGAACGGGATGCCGTTCTGCTTGAAGGTCTTGGCCAGACCGATGCCGGACGGCCCGCCGCCGATGATGCCGTAAATGTCTTCAGCCATAGTCGTCTGCCACATGCTGCCGGATGACGGGGTTTAGCGGGACGGCGCCGGCACGACGCCGGGAACCGGTCGGGGGGCGCGGAACATCCGCCAGAAGGCGCGCCGCATCAGCCTGCCGTTCAGCACCTCGGCCGGCGGCTTGATCATGTGCATCACCTCCATGAGCCCGCGGGCGAGTTCCGGGTCCTCGGCCGCCATGCGGTTGATCGCGACGGAGAAGCGGCGGAACAGCCAGAGCCACGGCTCGCGCAGGAGCCAGCGCTGGAACCGGGACTGCACGGCGATGGTCGTGCCGGGCCACAGCGAATCCCCCAGCGCCGCCATGATCCAGGGCGTGGCGTAGACCTCCCGCGGCAAGCGCTGGAGATGGCTGCGCACCGCCGCGGACAGCGGGTCGGGTCCCGAAGCCCGCGCCAGCGAATCGCCCAGCGTGAGGGCGCTCAGCGCCGCCAGCGTGATGCCCTGGCCGTAGATCGGGTTGAGCGTGCCGACCACGTCGCCCATCGGCAGGTAGCGGTCCGGGAGGTTCGGCACCCGCTCGAAATGGCGGACCCGGTTGGGCGCCTGCCGGAAGGTGTAGATCGGCGACAGCGGCTTGGCCGCGCTGAACCAGGCATGGAATTCCGGGGTGCGCAGCGACTTCGCAAGCTCCAGGAATCCCGCGTCGTCGTCGGGCACGGACTTCAGGCCGATGGTCGCCAGGCCGCCGATGTAGCGGTCGCCCTCGATGGGGAAGATCGCCGCGCTCAGCGGATCGTCCGGCGCCTTCGGCTGCGTCGAGATCAGCTTCCAGCCGGGGGACGCGTCCTTCGGGGCCTCGTACCAGCGGCAGCTGTAGGCGAGGTGGCAATCGACCACGCTTTCCGGCGGCGCGGCGCAGCCGATCTCCTCCAGCCACTTCAGGGAGGCCGACGCACGGCCGCTGGTGTCGACGACGAGGTCGCCGTAGATTTCGCTGTCCCCGCTGTCGCGGGCGACCCGCACCCCGGTGACCGCCCGGCGGGAGGGATCGGTCAGCAACCCCTTGACCGCGCAGCCCTCCTCCATGCGCACGTTGGGCAGGCGCAGCAGGTGGTCGCGCACATGCCAGTCGAGAAGCGCGCGCGTGCTGCCCCGCACCAGCAGCCGGTCGGAGGTGTAGTCGGGCAGCCAGCCGAACGGCCCGTTGACCCGCGCCCCTTCCGACCACTGGAAGCAGACGGCTCCCGCCGCCTCCAGGTCCGGTCCGAGCCCGGGAAACAGGCGTTCGAGTTCCATCCGCCCGCGGGCGAGGATCAGGTGGACGTGCCAGCCCTGCGGCTGCCCTTTGCGCAACGCCGGCCCGTCGCCGTAACGGTCGCGCTCCAGAACGGTGACATGGGCGAAGGATTCGGAAAGCACCCGCGCGGCCAGCATTCCGGAAATGCTTCCGCCGATGACGATGGCATGGTTACCGATCGGCATGTCGAACATCCTTGTCGTCGAGCCGGCGTGTCCGGCGGAAAGCCGGGCGATCAGGGTTTCCCGAGCCAGTGGAAGGCGTGGGCGCTTGAGGGCCGGACCAGTTGCTTGATGGTGAAGAGATCCGCGATCCGGACGCCGTCGCTGTTGCGCAGGAGCGTCGCCATGGTCGCGACGCGCTGGCCGTCGAGCCACTCCCTGGACCGCAGGACGTAGGTCAGCCGCTCGCCGGCATCGGCGTTGCCGTAGTAGAAGACGTCCCGCGCGCAGGTGACGCTTGCCAGGGCCCAGTCGTCGCCGCGCTCGAGCTGTCCGACCTCCGCTCCGGCCTCCGCGTTGAAGAAGGCGCGCTCGCCGATGTCGGCGATGCGGTGGTACGACGCGAAGTAGAGCAGCCCGACACCGTTGAGGTCGCAGTAGGGATCGACCTCGTGCTCCAGCGTGAAGAGGGAGTCCTCGGTCCAGTGGAAGGGATGGCCCCCGAGGACGAGCGCCGGGCCGGACACCAGCGCCATGCCGTCCAGGGCGCGCGCCTTGACCTGCTGGTACTGCTGGCCAAGCGGCGGCAGGACGTGGTGCTGCGGGCTGCGGGCCCTCTCCATGCCCAGCGGGGCCGAGCGGGCGAGACCCTTGTTGTCGGTGTGCCGCGCGACGAAGGCCGATACCATCGACACCCGCACCGAGGCCTCGGGCTTGGAGAAGGTGGTTTCGCTGAAGTAGCGGCGGTCGCCGAAGCGGCTGAGGGCCGGGTGGACGGCCAACGCGTCGCCCTCGCCGAACTCACCGAGATGGCCGGAGGCGACGATCCGCATGCGCAGGAAACTGGCGTAAAGCCGATCGGCCGAGCGGTCGAGGATGGCCTGGGAAGGAACGCCGAGATCATTGCAGATCATGCGCCAATGGATGTCGCCCGCTTCTTTCGCAAGCCATCGTTCGGACATCGCTCCGGAAAGGATTTGGGGCATGCCCATGACGACGCCGAGCGGAATTGGCATGCGCTCGGGGAGAGTGCGGCTGTAACCGATATCGTCACCAAGCCGGATATCCTGCAATTTCTCGATCAGATGCATGGCGAGTCCTCCCACAATGCATAGATTTATATACGTATAGACTTATGCGTGCGTGTATGTGCATTGTGATATGCATCCTATCAGAGAAATTTTGATCGTTCTATGCGAAAAATCATTCCTCTATCACGTAATATTGCACACAAATGCGCTAATTACATGACCAACACTCAACTCATACATATGCCCGTCATACCGGAGCGGGAAACGTTCAAGGACGGTTCCAAGGGAATCTCTGGTAGCGGACGTAATCGGTGATGGCCTCACGGACCCGGGCGTCCGCCATCAGCCGGTCGGTCTCCATGACGGCCCGTTCTTCCCGCTCCGGATCGATCGCCCCGATGGCGCGGAAGTAGCGTTTGATATCGCCGACGGTGGCGGGGGCCAGCCGCCCGGCCTTGACCGACAGACGGCGCAGAACCTCCTCCGGGGTTTCCGTCACCTGATCCACCAGCCCCAGGGACAAGGCCTCCGGCGCGGCGATCAGCTCCGTCGTCAATGCCAGCCGGTACGCCGCCTGGAAGCCCGTGCGCCGGAGCACATAGAGGCCGACGCAGGCCGGGACGAGGCCCCAGACCGCTTCCGGCAGGCTGAACTGCGAGCGCGGCGTGGCCACGGCGACGTCGCTCGCCGCCACGAAGCCGAGGCCACCGGCCATGGCGGCGCCGTCCACCACGGCAACCACCAGGCGCGGGAACAGCGTCAGGCGCCGCAGCGTCTCGATGTACAGCCGTGCCGAATGGTCCGGCTCCGGCCCGCCGCCCGGCCGGTCGCCGGCTTCCAGGAGATCCTGAAGGTCCAGGCCCTTGCAGAAGACGCCGTCGCGGCCTTCGATGACCACCAGACGGGGCCGGGATTCGGCCTCGATCCGGTCGAGCACGGCGTTCAGCTCGGCCAGCAGGCGCATGTTGAACGCGTTTCCGCGCCCTGGCCGGTCGAAGGTGACGGTGGCCCGGTCGGCATCGTCCCGGACGAGCAGCGTCGTTTCGGTCATGGTCCTGTCCGGTCAGCGGCGGCAGCGGGCGAAAAGAAGGTCGGCCAGCGCGCCGATGTTGGGGACGGCGGCGAACGCCACCAGCGGGGTCAGCCCGTCCAGCCGGTTCTCCGCGATCAGCTCCTCCATGGTCATGGTCAGGATGTCGGTGCGGTCGATCGAATCGGCGCCCAGCTGCTTCAGATGCACCGTCTCGGTGACGGCTTCGGGAGGCACGTGTGGCAGCACCCGCGCGATCTGCGCCCGGATCACGTCGAGGACATGGTCCCGGCTCATCGGCCGTCCCCCTGGGAGGCGGCGGTGTCCGCGGGCACCCGGTGCATGACGATCTCCGACCCGTTGGACGACCGGAACACCGCCGTGCGGAGGTCGACCGACAGGATCTGGTTTCCGCTGTCCGTTCCCGCGAGCCCCGGCACGGACGACTCCGTGAAGTGGAACTGCATGACCGCGTCCTCGACGGTCCACGTGCCGCGCGAGTGGAACGGAGACTGGTTTTCGCCCATGGTGATCGTGCCGTCCGTCGAGAACGTCATGTCCGGGCGAAAGACGGAGATGTACGACATGTCCATCCCCTTGTTGGTCTCTTCCGCCGAGAACGTTCCGGTCAGCAGCGTGATGAGTTGCTCGGTGTCGGGCAGGGTGCCCCCCGATGTGTCCGTCATGATCCTTCATTCCCGTCCTGTTGAAAGAGGGTGGCCCCGGCCACCCGGATGCCGGCGGAGATCCCCGTGCCGTTGGCCGGTCCCCGCCCCTTCAGCGCCGCCAGCGCGTCGTCGGGGCCAAGGTTGCCGCTTCTCAGCCGGCGCACGAGGAACCGGAGGTCTCCGGCCTCCGCCGCCGCGGCCGGCACCGGATCGGGCGCCGGGTCCGGCACCGCCCAGCAGCGCTGCCGGGCGAAGGGATAGGTCGGCAGGGACACCCGCCGCGGCGGGCGCCCCGCATGGAGCAGCCGCCAGTCCACCTTGACCGGCTCGCGCACCCACAGGGCGGCGAGCCCGGCCAGGTCGCCGGCGGCGATCAGACGCCGCGCCCGCTCGGCACCGCCGCCGGACGAGCCGCCTTCCCCCGCCGCGGCCGGGCGGTCGAGCACCGAACCGGACCACAGCCCGTCCGCCGCAGCATCCCCGCGGGCGAATCTCCGGAGACGGTCCAGCCATTCCTCGGGCGTTTCGGCCACGATGGCGAGGCGCAGGTCGAGGGCGTCCCGCCCGACCTGGAGCGTGAAGGCGATGTCCGCCAGCGGCGGCGGCGCGGTCGCGCCATCGCCGAACCGCTCGACGAAGCGCGCGGCCAGCTCGGCGAGCCCGCGCTCGTCCCGGGCCGACAAGGGCAGGAGCTGCGGCCCCTCGCCCGCCGAACGGACGGGATCGGCGTGGCGCTCCAGGACCAGATGCGCGTTGGAGCCGCCCGCCCCGAAGGAGCTGACCGCGGCGCGAAGCGGCCCGGCGCCGGACGGCCAGTCGGCCAGCTCCCGCTGCACGCGGAAGCGCGTCCCCTGCCAGTCGATGCGCGGGTTCAGCCGCTCGGCGTGCAGGGAGGGCGCGAGCTGCCGGTGCTGGAGTTGCAGCACCGCCTTGGTCACCGCGGCGATGCCCGCCGCCGATTCCAGATGGCCGATGTTGGACTTGACCGAGCCGATGGCGCAGGGCGCCCCGCCGCCGCCCGTCGCGTCGTCCGTTCCGACGGCCACGCCGGCCCCACTGGCCCCACCGAAGGCGAGGGTCAGGGCGCGCAGCTCGATGGGATCGCCCAGGGCCGTGCCGGTGCCGTGCGCCTCGACATAGCCGATGCTGCCCGGCTCCACCCCGGCCTTCTCCAGGCAGCCGCGGATCAGGGCGGCCTGGGCCCGCGGATTCGGCACCGTATAGCCCTGCGCCCGCCCGCCGTGATTGACCGCCGAGGCCCGGATCACGGCGAGGATGCGGTCGCCGTCGGCCAGGGCGTCCGCCAGCCGCTTGAGCACCACCGCGCCCACGCCCTCGCCGGGCACGTAGCCGTCTCCGCCCTCGCCGAAGCTGCGGCAGCGCCCGTCGCTGGACAGGAACCCCTCGCGGGCGAGATAGCGGTACTTGTTCGGGTGGAGGGAGAGGTTCACGCCGCCCGCGATGGCGATCCGGCATTCCCCCCGCTCCAGGCTGGCCCCGGCCAGATGAACGCTGGTCAGCGAGGACGAGCACATGGTGTCGACGGCCATGCTCGGCCCCCCGGCGTCCAGGAAATAGGACACGCGGTTGGCGATCGACGCGAAGGAGGAGCCCAGCGGTCGCGGCGCGCTGCGCTCCGTTCCGGGCACGCCGTAGAGCTGGTAGTCGCTCCACATCACGCCGACGAAGACACCCACCGCGCCGCCGAAGCGGTCCTGAAGCTCCGCCCGCGAATAGCCGGCGTCCTCCAGGGCGGTCCAGGCCGTCTCCAGGAACAGGCGCTCCTGAGGGTCCATCACCGCCGCCTCGCGCGGCGCGATGTTGAAGAACAGCGGATCGAAACGGTCCACGCCGTCGAGGAAGGACCCCCACCGGCCACGCGCCGCAGCCCCCTTGCCGCTCTCCGCTTCGCCATAACGCCGGGCATCCCAGCGGTCGGCGGGAATCTCGCGGACCAGATCCCGCCCCTGCTTCAGGTTCTCCCAGAAGGCGTCGACGTCGGGAGAGCCGGGATAGCGCCCCGCGAGGCCGACGATGGCGATTCCGTCCACCGCCGCCGGTGGGCGAGCGGTTCCGACCGGCACCGCGCCGGAAGCTACCGCCGCCGGAGGCGGAGCGGCATCGGCCGCCGGAACGGCGGCGGATGGCGGCGGCGCGAAGCGGTCGCCATGCTCCGCCGCCAGGAAGCCCGCCAGACGCCCGATCGTCGGATGCTCGAACAGCAGCGTTTCCGGAAGATCGCCGAACCGCTTGCGCAGCTGACCGGTCAGCGTCGCCACCAGAATGGAGTCGATGCCGAACTGCTCGAAGGGCTGGTCGGTGCCGAGCCGGCCCGGCGGCAGCTTCAGCGCCTCGGCGAGGAAGGCGCGCACCCACGCCTCCGCCCGTTCCCCAACATCCTCGGCACGGACCGGCGCCGCGGGCGTTGCGGACGGGGCAGCCAGTACCGTTTCCCCGCCATCATCCGCGGAACCATCACCCCCTGCACCGTCGCCGACCCGGTCGAGGAAGGCGCGCAGCCGCGCCGCGTCCCCGGTCAGCACGGCACGCCGGACGGACGCCGAAGCGAGGGCCGCCTCGAAGGCGCGAAGGCCGCCCTCGCTGGACATCGGGGCGAGACCGGCCTCGCGGGCCAGCTGCGCGCGGGCCGCGGGCGTCACGGCGATCCCGCCGCCATCCCACAACGGCCAGGAAAGGGAAAGCGTTCGGCCCCGCCGCCGCCCCTGCCGGCGCTGTTCCTCGCGCCAGTCCGCGAAGCCGTCGAGGAAACGGTTGGCGAAGGCGTAGGCGGCCTGCCCCCGGTTCCCCGCCTGCCCCGCCAGCGACGAGAACAGGACGAAGACATCCAGCGGGGCGTCGCCGATGGCCGCGTCGAGATTGACCGCGCCCAGCGCCTTGGGTCCGAACACCGCGGCGACATCCTCCTCCGTCCGGCTGAGCAGGGAACCGTCGCGGACGACGCCCGCGGCGTGCAGCACGCCGTTGATCCGGCCGAACCGCCGCCGCACCTCGGCCACGGCCGCCGCCGTCTGGACCGGGTCGGCGACGTCGGCCTTCACGTGATGGATCGACGCCCCCCGGCCCCTCAGTTCCTCAAGCCAAAGCCGCCGCTCCGCGTCGGGGTCGCTGCGGCCCAGAAGCACCACCGTGGCGCCGGAGCCGAGCGCCAAATGCTCCGCGAAGATCCGGCCCAGCCCACCGAGACCGCCGCTGATCACCGTGACGGCGCCGCTCCGCAGAGCGGCGGGCAGCGCGGCGGCTGGCACCACGGTCGCGGCGACCTCGCGCAGGCGGCGAACCCTGCGCCGCTCCCCCTCGACGAGGATTTCGGCGGCGAGCGGTCCCCGGTCGCGCAGTTCGCGGTCGAGCAGCCCGGCCAGTTCGCCGGGGGCCGCGCCCTCCGGCCCGGTGACGGCGATGGTCTGGCCGCTCCAGCCCGGCAACTCCTTGACCAGCGACCCGAACAGCGCCGGCAGCGCCGCGAACAGCGGCGGCAACGGTCCGCCGTCCCCGGCCAGCGCGGCGACGACGCGCACCGCCGCGCCGCGCCGCGCCAAGCTGCGGATCACCCCCAGCAGGGGATACACCATGGCGTCCAGCTCGCCCGGCCCGACGTCCGCCCGCCAGACCTGGACCAGCGCGGCGGGGCGCAGCCCGCCGGTCTCCAGCCGGTCGAGCAGAGCGTCGAATCGCCCGGGCGCGGCGTCGCCCGCGGGAACCGCGATCACCGGCCAGCGGGCGTCGAGCGTCCGGCCCAGCCGCTCCGCCAGGGCACCGTCGCGGTCCAGCACCAGGACGGCGCCGGGCGGCAGGGCCGGCGTCGCGCCGGTGTCCGGCGGGGCGTCCAGCCACACCGGCTCGGCATGCAGCACCGCCGGCCGGCCCGCCGCTTCCGGCAGGCGCGCCACCGACACCCCGTCGAGCCAAGCCAGCAGGGCGCCGGAGGGATCGCCGATCCGGACATCGAACCGCAGGCGTCCGTCCTGCTCGCCGAGCGCCCGCGCATGGACCAGACAGGGCGCGCGCAGCGGCCCGGTCCAGCCGAGGCGCGCGACGCCCTGCGGCACCAGGACATCGCGGTCGCCGGTCCCGACCAGGGCCGCCAGCGCCTGGAAGGCGCCGTCCAGCAGGGCGGGATGCAGCACCGCGTCGGCTGCCCCGGCCGGTTCCTCCGGCGGGTTCAGGCGGGCCAGCACCTCCCCGTCGCCGCGCAGCAGATGGTCGATGACGCGCAGCGCCGGACCGTGGCGAAGGCCGCGCGCCTCCAGCAGGACGTGGCAGGCCGCGGCGTCCAGCCGCTCCGCGCAGCGCCCGCGCACGGCGTCGAGGTCGAGCGGCTCGGGCGGTGAAAACGGCTCGGGCGGCGGCGCGCCGAAGCCGAGGCGAAGATACGGCGCCCCGTCGCCGTCGCCATTGCACAGCTCGCAGGACCGGCCGTCCGCGGACGGCCGCGCGACCAGCTCCACCGGCCCTTCCCCGGCCTCGACCGGACGCAGCCACGACACCTCCACGACGCCTTGCGGGCCGGCGCCCGTCCCTTCACCGGTCGCGGCGCGCGCCATCTCCAGCAGCACCGCGCCGGGCAGGATGCGGCGCCCGGCGACGCGATGGTCGCGCAGCCAGAGCGACTCCGGCGCAACCGTCAGACGAACCGCGGCGGGGCGCGCCCGCCGCGCCGGGGGCCAGTAACGCTCCTCGGCGAAGGGATAGCCGGGAAGCCCGATGCGGCGCGCGGCACCCGCCGGGAACAGGCGCGCGGCGTCCGGCACGCTTCCCTGGACATAGCGCGTCGCCAGATCCCGGAGCACCGCCCGGTCGCCGTCCGCGCCACCGATGGCTTCGGCACCGATGGCCTCGGCACCGCCCGGCGTGCCCCCCTCCAGCCGCCCGGCCAGTTCGGCGAGGCTGCCGGCCACCACGGCGAAGCGCACCGGGAAATGGCTGCGCCCGACGAGCAGGGTGTAGGCCACGTCCGCCGCGCGGGCGTCGGTCCGCCGCCTCAGCCAGCCGGCGAACCCGGCCAGAAGCGTCCGCAGGGCCGGTTCGGTCTTGGCGGAGAAGCAGAACAGATGCGCCGCCGCCGCCGGGACCGCGGCGGTCGCGCGCGGCGGCGGTTCCTCGATCACCGCGTGGGCGTTGGTGCCGCTGAAGCCGAAGGAACTCACCGCCGCGCGCCGCGGCAGCGGGCCGGCGGGCCAGTCGCGGGGCCGGTCGACGATGAAGAACGGGCTCCCGGCGAAATCGATGTGCGTGTTCGGCCGGTCCAGATGCAGGCTGGCCGGCAGCCGGCCGTGGCGCATGGCCAGCAGGATCTTGATGACCCCGGCCACCCCGGCGGCGGTGACGGTGTGGCCGATGTTGGTCTTGACCGACCCCACCCCGCAGAAGCCGCGCCGGTCGGTGAAGGACCGGAAGGCCGCGGTCAGCGCCTCGATCTCGATGGGGTCGCCGAGGCGGGTTCCGGTGCCATGGCACTCGACATAGCCGATGGTCGCCGGATCGATGCCGCCGCGCTCGTAGACCGCGCGCTCCAGCGCGGTCTGGGAGGCGACGCTGGGGGCGGTGATCCCGTTGGTCTTGCCGTCCTGGTTGACGCCGATGGCGCGGATCACGCCATGGATCGGGTCGCCGTCCGCCAGCGCCCGGTCGAGCGGCTTGAGCACCAGTGCCGCGACGCCCTCGCCCGGCACGAAGCCGTCCGCCCGGTCGTCGAAGCTATGGCACAGCCCGGTCGGCGACAACATGCCGGCGCTGGCGCACAGCGCCTGGAAGCGCGGCGTGGTGTTGATGAAGACGCCGCCGACGATGGCCGCCTCGCAATCGCCGTCGGCGAGGCTGCGGCAGGCCTGGTGCATGGCGACCAGCGACGACGAGCAGGCGGTGCCGACGGCCAGCGCCGGCCCCTTCAGATTGAGGAGATAGGCAATGCGCGCGGCGCAGACCGACGCCTCGTTGCCGGTGAAGGCGAAGCCCTCCAGCGGCAACCCGCCGTCGAGCAGCGTCTCGGTGTAGTCGCCCGTCCCGCCGCCCAGGAACACGCCCCAGTTCCGCCCGCCCAGACTGTCGGGGGCGATGCCGGCGTCCTCGATGGCGTGCCAGCAGGACTGGAGGAACAGCCGCTGCTGCGGGTCCATCATCTCCGCCTCGCGGCCGGAAACGTTGAAGAACATCGGGTCGAACCGGTCGATGCCCGCGAGGAAGGCGCCGTGGCGGTAGGCCGCCGCCGCGGGCCCCTCGTCCGAAGTCCAGCGGTCGGGCGGAACGCCGCCGACCGAGCAGACCCCCGCCGCGAGATTGTCCCAGAAGGCGTCGAGATCCGCCGCCCCCGGAAAGCGCCCGGCCATCCCAATGACGGCGACCGCTCCGCCGCGCGCTGCCGGCTCCAGAACGGCGGCGACGGGAGGGACGGCGGCGGCGGCGGACATGCCGGCGGGAAGCGCCGGCTCGTCCATGCGCAGGACGACCTTGCCCATGTTGGCCGCCCCGTCGAGCCGCCGCAGGGCCTCCGCGACCGCGCCGAAGGGTAGGATACGGTCCACCGCCGGGACGAGGGCCCCGGCCTCGGCCAGGGTCACCATCGTCTCCAGCAGCGGCGGGGCCAGTTCCGGCCGCTCCAGAAGGGCGCGCCGGGCGTCGAGGGTGATGAAGGTCTGGTTGTGGACGAACCCGCTGAGATCCAGACCGCCCGCGGCCCGCAGGCCGGTCATCGCCAGCTCGACGTAGCGCCCGCCGGGAGCCAGTGCGTCGATCCCCCATTGCATGGCCGGCAGCGGCAGGGTGTTCAGCACGACATCGACGCCGCGCCCGCCGGTCGCCGCGCGCACCGCCGCCTTGAAATCCGGCTGCCGGTAATCCAGCACGACCTCCACGCCGATCCGGCGGAGATGATCGCGCTTGGCGTCGCTGCCGGCGGTGCCGATCACCCGAGCCCCGGCCCGCCGCGCGAGCTGGACGGCGACCAGCCCCAGCCCGCCCGCCGCCGTCTGGATGAGCACCCAGTCGCCGGCGGCGAGCGCGGCGCGGCGGAACGCCATCTCCGCGGTCACGAAGGCGACCGGCAGAGCGGAGGCCGCCGCGAAATCGAGATTGGCGGGCTTGCGGACGACGTAGGCGGCCCGCGTCGTCGCCACGCTCCGCAGCCCGCCCAGGGTGGCGCCGGTCAGGGCGACCACGGCGTCCCCCGGACGCAACCCGGTGACCGCCGGCCCCACCCGGTGCACCAGCCCCGCGACCTCGAACCCCGGCGCGAAGGGAAAGTCGGGCATGCTGGGATACAGGCCCTTGACGCACAGCAGGTCGCCGAAGTTGAGCGCCGCAGCCCGGACCAGGATCTGCACCTCGTCCACCAACGGATCGGGCAGCGGTCCGAGCGGCTCCAGCGCCACGTCCCCGATGGCCCCCGGCCCCCGGATCACCGCGGCCAGGGGACCGGACGGCCCCTCCGCCGGGGCGGCCACCACGGGCGCCGGCTCCGGCGCCGACGACGGGGCGGCGGGCTGTTGCGGCGCCGGCCCGGCGAGGCGGGCGGCCACGGCGTCGCCGTTCGCGGACACCAGATGCGCGGCCAGCGACCGGATGGTCGGGTGGTCGAAGACCAGCGTGGTGCGCAGCGGCGTTCCCAGCCGCTCTCCCACCTTGCGCACCAGATCGACGCCCACCAGGGAATCGACGCCATAGTCGGAGAAGGCCCTCTCCCGGTCCAGGTCGGCGAGCCCGATCCCGGTGGCCTCGGCCAGCGCCTCCCCGACCGCCTGCTCCGCCAACGTCTGCGGATCCGGCAACATCTGCGGATCCGGCCGGTCCGGGGCGGGCGAACCGCCGGAGACGGCGGAGCGGGCCACCGCGGCGGCAGCGGTCGCGGGCACCTGCGGCGACGCGGCGAGCGGGGCGTCACCGGCGATTCCGTCGCTCACCGCGACGACGACGCATTGCGCCAGATGCTCGCCGCACCCCGTGGGAGCGGTCAGCAGCTTGACCTGGGTGAAGCCTTCCGCGTGCAGCGCCCGCCGCCAGAGATCGGGACTGAGCAGCGGGCCGTGCGGCATCCGCCGGTGCCCGTCCCCGTAGGCCCACCAGCCGTCGAGCAGGCCGAAGGTGGCGGTGAGGAAGACCTTGTTGTCGGCGGCCTCGCCCAGAACCAGCACCCCGCCGGGCTTCAGCAGCCATTTCAGGTGCCGCAGCGTCCGTCCGATGTCGGCGGTGGCGTGGAGCACGTTCGCCGCCACCACCACGTCCACGCCGCCCCGCTCGTAACCCTGCCCGCCCGGATGGGCCGCGACGTCCAGCGTCCGGAAGTCGGTGAAGGGGTAGGACGCGCCGAACCGCTCCCGGCCCTCGCGCAGGAAGCTGAGCGACAGGTCGGTGTAGAGGTAGCGCAGGCGCGCCGCGGCGGCGTCGCCGGTTGCCGAGACCGCCGGCAGCACCGAAGCGGAAGTCCCGCCGGTCCCCGCCCCCGCCTCCAGGATGGTGGAGGTCCGCTCATCCCCGTCGCGGCGGCGCAGCGCGTCCAGCACCGCGCGCACGGTCGCGGCGATCAGGTCGTTGTAGGCGTCCGCGGTGGCGTGGCCGCGGTAGATCCCCGCCACCAGCCCGCGCCGCCCCTCCCCGAACAGCACGTCGGTTCCGGCGGCCTTGCCAGCCAGCACGTCGGGCAGCGCGTCCAGGCAATGCGCCAGCAGGCGCGCATGCCCGGCCAGCGGCGGCACCTCCCGCCCCAGCGCGGCGAGCCGCGCCGACGCGGTCGCCTTCTCGTCCGCCGTGACCGTCTTTCCCTGCGCCACGGCGGCCCGCATGGCCGCCGTCAGCCGGTCGAACCGGGCGTCGGTCGCCTGCCCTTCGAGGCGGTCCAGGACCGCGGCGAATCCGGCCCGCCCGATGGCCTCCATGGCGGTGAACGCCGCCGCCGTTTCCTGGAACCGGTCGGGACCGAAGCAGCCGGCGGCCAGCGCCTCCAGCCCGCCGAGGTCGGGCGGAACCGGCGGCGCGCTCGCTTCGGCGGTCCGGCCCGTCTCCACCCCCATCGCCTCCAGGACCGGCGCGTCGGCCTTGATCGCGACGACCTGCCCGACCGGCCCGGCCAGCAGACGGGGGAGCAGCCGCATCCCCTCCGCGGTGGCGATCGAATGGATCCCGGATCGGGCGAGCCGTTCACGGATGGCCTCCCCGGCGACGACGCCGACCTCGCCCCAATAGCCCCAGTTCACCGTCCGCACGGAGAAGGGCCGCGTCGCCGCCAGCCGCGCGGCGAAGGCGTCCTCGAAGGCGGAAGCGGCGGCGTAGTTGGTCTGCCCGGCGTTGCCGAGAAAGGACAGGGCGGAGGAATAGAACAGCATGAAGTCGAGCGGCTGACCCGCCACCGCGGCGGCCAGGGCGGCGCAGCCCGCCACCTTCGGGTCGAGCGCCCGGCGGAACGTCGCCTCGTCCATCGCCGGAAAGGCGCGGTCGGCCAGCGCCAGGGCGGAATGGACCACGCCGCGCAGCGGGCCGAACGCCGCCACGCCGTCCCGCACCGCCGCGGCGATCCCCGCCGCGTCGGCGACGTCGGCCTGGGCATAGTGCCAGCGGCCGCCGGCCTCGGCGATGCGGGCCAGCGCCTCCCGCGGCCCGTCCTCCAGGGCCCGGCGCCCGACGATGACCAGACGGACGTCCCGGCCGGCGCGGGCGAAGGCCACCGCCGTTTCCAGCCCGATGCCGGACGCGCCGCCGACGATCAGGTAGGCTCCGTCCGGACGCAACCGCAGCGGCGCCTCCGGCAGGCGCAGGGACTCCAGCCGGCGGACATGGCAACCGTCGGGGCGGATCGCGAGGATCGGCGGCGGCCCGGGCGGGGGGGCGCGGAACAGTCCGTCGAGCAGCCAGTCCGGCGGCGCCGCGGCGTCGAACTCCGCCGGCAGGTCCAGGCAGGCGCACGCCATCTCCGGCACCTCGCGGGCCAGGGAGGTGACCAGACCGACGGCGGAGGCCCCCGGCGGCAAGGGCCGGTCGTCCGGAGCGACGGCGAAGACGCCGTTGGTGACCACCCGCAGGACGGACGGCCAGCCCCGCCGCTCCAGCCGCTTCAGCAGGGCGAACAGAGCCATCACCCCCGTCCGCTGGCTGTCCGCCAGGGCCGCGGGGTCCTCCGGATCGACGTCCGGCGGCACCAGCGCGCCCAGGAACCACAGGCCGGCGGGCCGTTCGCCGCCCGCCAGGACTGCCTCCAGCCCCGCCGGATCGTCGGTGAAGACCGGACGGGCACGCTCCCCCACCCGCCCGGCGATCCCCGACGCCACCGCCTCCGCCCAGCGCGGCGCGACGATCAGGATGGGTCCGGCGCCGGAAGCGGCGGAGCTTTCCACGCGCTCCACCGGCACCGGAACCCAGAAGGGCCGGTAGGCGATCGGCGCGTCCGCGCTGCGGCGCACCGCGAGGTCCCGGACGGCGGCGAAGCGGTGTCCCGCCTCGTCCAGCAGGTCGATGTCGAAACGGGGGGCCGGGCCGTCGGCGGTCTTGCGCACCATGGCCCGGCACCGGTCCGGCACCGGCGCGGCGAGCGCGAGCGACCCCAGATCCACCGGCATGGCGCCGGGCTCCGCCAGGGTCGCCGCGGCGGCCTGGAAGGCGCCGTCGAGCAGATAGGCCAGCGGGGCGACGCCGGGAAGGGCCGCCACCGAACCGGGAGCGAGCCGGAGTTCGGCGACCGCGCGCGCTCCGTCGCACCGCAGGCCGTGGATCACCCGGAAAGCCGGCCCGTAGTCGATGCCCGCCTCGGCGAAGCGCCCGTACAGGGCATCGGGATCGATGGTCGGCAGGCTCCGCAGGTCGGATTCGGGAATAGCGGCCGGGAGCGCTTCCGACTGTCCGTCCGCGGTGGCCAGGCGCCCGCTCACATGGGAAACCGAGCGCGCCGGATCACCGGAGAGGATGTCGAACCGCCCACCGTCGCACCGGACGTCGAACGGCACGAATGCCCCCGGCACGCCGATCGGCCGCAGCCACGCCACGTCGCGCAGCCCGCGCACCTCCGGTCCCGCCGCCCGCAGGGCCAGGGCAAGGCTGGCCGCGCCCGGCAAGATGGCCTGCCCGCGCACCCTGTGGTCCGCGACCACCGGGTCGGCGGCAAGGAGAACCGCCACGGCCGCCGGCGCGGGCACCGAAGGCAAAGGCGAAGGCGGCGCCGGCACGGTCCGGGCCGGAACGGAGGGTTCCCCGCCCCCGGGAAAATGGCCCAGCCCCTCCGCGTCCGACAGCCAGTGGCGGTTCGCGGCGAAGGGATAGGTCGGCAGGCCGACGCGCCGGCCCTCGGCGCCCCCCGGCAGCGGGGCACCGTCCTTGCTGCCAAGCCAGGCGGTCAGGGCGTCGCCCGCGGCCTCGGACGGGGGACCGTCCGGCGTGACCAGACCGACGTCGCCCCGCCCTTCCAGGAAGGCGTCGAGCGCGCGGCGCAGGCCCTCGGCATCCGCAGCGATCAGGGCGATGCGCCGCTCCAGCGCGTCCCGCCCGGTCCGCGCGGTGAAGGCGATGTCAGCGACGGCGGCCTCGACGCCGACGCCGCCGAGGAAATCCCGGTAGCGGCGGACCAGCGCCCGCAACCCCTCGCCGGTGCGGGCGGACAGCGGAACGATGTGGCACGTTCCGTCCGGCTCGGCCCGCGGCGAGGCCGGCAGATCGGGGGCGTCGCCGATCAGCAGGTGGGCGTTCGCCCCGCCGAATCCGAAGGAGCTGACACCGGCGATGCGCGGCCTTTCCCCGCGCGGCCAGGGGCAGGGCTCCGCCAGGACGGTGAAGGGGCTGCCGTCAAGGTCGATGCGCGGGTTGAGCGTCTCGAAGCCGTGCAGCGCGGGCATGCGGCCATGGCGGAGCATCAGCAGGATCTTGATGACCCCGGCGATGCCCGCCGCGCCTTCCAGATGCCCGATGTTGGTCTTCACCGAGCCCAGACGGCACCACGGTCCGGCGGGCACCGCGCCGCCGCCGCGCCGCAGGCGGGAGAAGGCCCGCCGCAGGGCGTTGACCTCGATGGGATCGCCCAGCGGCGTGCCGGTGCCGTGGGCCTCGATGCAGTCCACCTCCGCCGGATCGACCCCGGCGGCGCGCAGGGCCGCCATGATCACCTTGGCCTGGGCGAAGGCGTTGGGCGAGGTCAGGTTGCGCACCCGTCCGCCATGGTTGACGGCGACGCCGCGGATGACGCCGAGAACGCGATCCCCGTCGGCCACCGCCCGGTCGAGCGGCTTCAGCAGGATGTAGCCGGCCCCCTCGCCGCGCACGTAGCCGTCCGCCCCGGCGTCGAACACGCTGCACCGGCCGCGCGGCGACAGCATGCCCAGCCGGCTGAACGGGACGTAGCGTTCCGGACTGCACATGACGTTGATGCCGCCGGCCAGGGCCATGGAGCACTCGCCCGTCTGGAGCGAGCGGACGGCGTGATGCACCGCGAACAGCGAACTCGAACAGGCGGTGTCGACCGACAGGCTGGGGCCGTGCAGGTCGAAGAAGTAGGAAACCCGGTTGGGAATGATGGTGTTGGCGGTGCCGGTCAGGAAATGGCCTTCCCCCCGCCGGGCATAGCGGTCCTGAAGCTCCTTGTAGTCGTAGTTGCACACGCCGACGAACACGCCGACGTCCGACCCGGCCAGCCGGGACGGCGCATAACCGGCATCCTCGAAGCAGGCCCAGGACAGTTCGAGCGTCAGGCGCTGCTGCGGGTCCATCAGCGCCGCCTCCTTGGGCGACACCTTGAACAGGCCCGCGTCGAACCGGTCGACCCCGTCCATGAAGGCGCCCCAGCGGCATTCCGGCGGGGCGCTGCCGGCAGCGCCCGCGTCGCAGCGCGTCCAGTCCCAGCGGTCGCCGGGGATCTCGCTCACGGCGCAACGGCCGCTGTCCAGCAGCCGCCAGAAGGCGTCGCCGTCGGCCGCTCCGGGAAACCGGCAGGCCATCCCGATCACGGCGATCGTGCCGCCGCTCATGCTCGCATCCGTCACGCCCCGATCCTCCCCAGAGCCGCCGTTCCCAAGGACGCCTTGTCCGGGCGGAGTCCCGACATCCCGCTCAGCCCCTGCCGCCCGTTCCCAGCGCATCGACCAGCGCCTGCAGGCATTCCAGATCGCGTCCGAAGCGGTTCATCGCGATCACGGCCCGCCCGGCATCGTTCAACTGGTATTTGACGAAGGTGCCGAGGGTGCCCGACGGCCCGGCATCCAGGTAGCGGCGGGGCCGCGCCTCCGCCTCCATCCGCAGCACTGCCTCGCCGAAACGCACGGGCTGGCGGACGGCGCGCCACAGGCTGTCCGGTCCCACCGCCGGGACCCAGCCGATCCCGGCGGGCGAGAACAGCGGCAGGCGCGGCGCCTTGACGGCGAGGCCGGCGGCGAGACGGCGGAACTCGTCCTCCGCCGCGTCGATCAGCGCGCTGTGCAGGCCGATCCGGGCCGGAAGGATCTGGGCGGTCACGTCGCACTGCCGCAGACGCGCCGCCGCGCGGCGGACGGCGGACGCCGCTCCGGTCACCAGGAAATGCCGGTGGAAATGGACCGCCGCCACCGTGCAGCCATCGAACAGGTCGGGGCGCCGCTCCACCAGATCGGGATGGTCCAGCACCGCCAGAAGCCCCGCCGCGGGCGTCAGCCGCTGGAACAGGCGCGCCGTCTCGGCGGCGAAACCGATCCCGTCCTCCAGCGCGACCGCGCCGGACACCACGGCGGCGGCGATCTCCCCCACCCCGTAGCCCACCAGCAGGTCCGGAACGATCCCCCGCTCCTCCAGCACCGCCGCCAGGGCATGGCCGATGGCGACGAGCGCGACGCTGGCCGCGGCGGGATCGTCGAACGGCTCGCTCGCCGCCGCACCGCGGTAGAGCTGGTCGGTCAGCCGCAGGCCGTCCCCGGCCAGACGGGCGCACCGGTCCATCGCACCGCGGAAGACCGCGTCGCCGGCGTAGAGCGCCGCTCCCATCCGGAAATACTGCGACCCCTGGCCGCTGAGGAGGAAGGCGAGCCCGCCCGGCGGCGGCACCGCCGGCCGGGACGGGGCGGGAGGCTCCGGAACGGCGGCGGGTGCGGGGGCCGGCACGGGATCGGGAGCGATCGGCATCGGGGACTGGCGGATCTGGGCGATCATCCGCGTCAGCACCTGCCCCGGACCGGTCTCCACGAATTGGGGATCGGCGGTCGCGATCATGTAGGACACGGACTCGTACCAGCGGACCGAACTGGAAATCTGGCGCGCCAGGCAGCCGCGGATGTCATCCGGGTCGTAGGGCCTCGCCGTGTGGTTGGCGATCACCGGGATGGCCGGCGGCGCGAAGGCGAAGCTGCCCATGAAGGCGGCGAACTCCCGTTCCGCCTCCGTCATGTAGCGCGAATGGAACGCCGCGCTGACGTTGAGCTGGATGTACTTGGCGCCGGCCTGCCGGAACACCGGTTCGGCGCGCGGGATGTCCTCGACCGGGCCGGCGATCACCGTCTGCGTCGGGGTGTTGAGGTTGGCGACGTCGATGGAGGAGAGGCCGTTCCGCTCCAGCAGCCGCGCGATGTCGTCGGGCGGCAGGTCGATGACCGCCGCCATCGCGCCGCGCCGCGCCTGCTTCATCAACTGGCCGCGCTTGGCGACCAGCCGCAGGCCGGTTTCGAAATCGAAGACCCCGGCGGCCAGCAGCGCGTTGTATTCGCCCAGGCTGTGCCCGGCGACCAGATCGGGCCGGACGCCGCCGTCGGCCACCGCCGCCAGATGCGTCAGGGCGTTGACGACGAACAGCGCGGGCTGGGTGTATTCGGTCTGGGCGAGCCGGCGGTCGGGGTCCTCCAGGCACAAGGTTCTCAGCGAATAGCCGAGGATTTCGTCGGCCTTGGCCACCAGCGCGGGATAACGGTCGAACAGCGCCGCCCCCATGCCCTTCTGCTGCGAGCCCTGGCCGGGAAACACATGGGCGACCGCCTGGGCTTGGGCGACCGCCTGGGCTGCCGGATTGCGCCCAATCGCGGGGGGCGCCGCGGCCGGACGCGTGTTGCCGAGATCGCCGAGCATCGTCTGGATCATGTCCGCCCTCGCCGGCGCGTCGTTGATGAAGAAATGGCCGCCGGCCAGGCTGCGGGCGCGGAATTCCGCCCGTGTCAGCTCGCCCCAGGCCTGGAAGCCCGCGTCGCCCACCTGCTCGTCGGCCGTGCCGCGAAACGCGCTGATCGGGCAATCGAGGGGAGGCCGCGGCTCGTGCCGGTATTGTTCGAGCACGGTCAGATCGGCACGGATCACCGGCAGATAGAAGCGCATCAGTTCGGGGTCGTTCCGCACCGGCTCGGGAATGCCGCCGAACAGGAGCTGCAGCTTGTCGAGAAAGACCGAATCGGACAGCGCGCTCAGCAGGGGCGGCACGCGGGCGACGTGCGGCGCCTCACGGCCCGAAACGAAAAGGCGCGCGGCCCGGGGTTTCCCCGCGGCCCGGAGGGCGTGCGCCACCTCGAAGGCGAGAAGGCTGCCCATGCTGTGGCCGAACAGGGCATAGGGAACGTCCAGCAGCGTGGACATCCCATCGACGATGGCGTCCACCAGCGGCTGCAGGCGCGTTTCCAGCGGTTCCCGCAGCCTCGTTTCATGTCCGGGAAGCTGGATCGCGCACAGGTCGACCGTGGGCGGAAGGTGGTCCCGCCAGCTTACGAAGGCGGACGCACCGCGTCCCGCGTAGGAAAAACAGAACAGGCGGACTTCCGGGGACGCGACCGGCTTCGAATTGAGAATCCACGGATTGCCGCTCACCAGCCCTTCTCCAACTGCGATTTGGCTCGCGCCGCGATGTGACCATGTGCATCGCGGCAGGCCGGGGTCGGACGCCACAGGCACCGACCGGACATGCAAAGACCGTCGCTCGGCCGAAGGCGCGAGCGTGGGCACACGCCCCCGGCCGGCGCTCCGCAGGGCGTCGCTTCGGATTTTGGTGATGTGCGGACAGCCCGCCGTCAGTCAGGCTGCCCGCGGGAAGGAATCCAGTGCCCAACCGTCACCGGACGTGATCACCAGAAGGAGCCGTCCGACTTGGCGCTGGTGATCACGACGACGGGCTGCGACTTGATGCCGGCGGCCTGCAACTCCTCGAGCGTTTCCAGGACGACCTCGACCAGAGGCCCTTGCCCCTTGCGCAGCGCTTTGATGTCCCTGGACTTCTGATCGGGGAGATCGATGAAGACGATCTCGTTGCTCGGGATGCTCTCGTCGTCCGCCTTGTCGTCCAACGCGACCGACACCGTCTTCCTGACAGCCATGTTCCACTCCGTTCAAGGGCCACTGGCACCGGCATCCGCGCGGGAGCCGTACCGCTCGACAAAAATCCCCCCTCGGCGCCTCTCCATCGGAAGCGCGACGCGATGCGTGCCCCCGCTGCGGGTTCCGGCGGTTTCCGCCGGCGCAGTCCGGAGCGTCGAATCGGACGGCCGGTCAGTCGTAGGATCGGCGCTGCCGGTACGAACCGTCCGTGCGCGACTCGCTGAACCGCTTGCGGCCCTTGCCGAAGGCGTGAACCACGTTGGATCCCACGTCCAGCAGCCACCCATTGTTCTGGTCACGGTTGGACCGGTTGTGGACGTTGAGATAGGCCTCCAGCATCGTGTGCTGAGCCTCGACGAGACGGCGGACGAACCGTTCCGACTTCTCCACGAAGCTTTTTCCGTCGTCGTCCTCGTCGTCTTTGTCGTCGTCGTCCAGAGAGCAGATGTCCCGGGTGGACAGCTTCCCATCGGAAGCGATCGACAGGACGGAAATACGCTTCACCGCTTCGTCAAGTTTGATCTTGGGCATGATCCTACCTTCCCAGGAATTTGCAAAGGATTGTAACTTCGATCATCAGAATACTCAATAGAAACTTCAGCAACATGCAAATGTAATTAATAATCACACCAGATATCCTTCAATATAAAATGACGACAATAGTATTCATTGAGTGATCATCTCCAAGGCGCATGGCGAAGGACGCGGCTGAACCGTGCCGGCTGGAGCACCGCCGAGACGCTCCCCAGTGTCGGCCCGCCTTTGACGACTTGCCGCCGGCCTGTTGCAGGGAGGTTCGACAGGTCGGGACGATGCCTTTCCCAGTCACCGTTCACACGACGCGGACGGACTTCGGGCGTCCGAAATCGAGCATGCGGTTGAGAGCCTCGACGGCGACCGCGATTGCGATGGCTTGCGCCCCTTCGGTGTGGGAGCGCAGGGCGTCGCCGTGGTCGTCGGGGACAGCCGGGGCTGGGCGCATTCTCATTTTCACATTATTATGATGCTGTATGTGGAAAAATAATACACAGCGCTCCCGCTTCCCTGTTGCTTATTTCCCTTCTTAATATGTAGAGTTTCTCACCGGCGCACGATCCTGCCGCCGGGTGAAGACGGGGGAAACACGCGACCATGAAACAGTTCCTGCCCTCCATCGCCCTGTTCGCGCTGGCCACCCTGGCGCCGATGTCCGCCGAAGCCGCCGGCAAGATCGTCGTCGCCTACCAGACCGACGCGCTGCCGTCGTCGGTGGCGATTGCCAACGGGGACTTCGCCAAGGCGACCGGCGCCGAGATCGATTTCCGCAAGTTCAATTCGGGCGCCGACATCTTCGCCGCCATCGCGGCGGGCGACGTCCAGGTCGGCTATGTCGGCTCCAGCCCCTTCGCCGCCGCGGTCAGCCGCGGGCTGGACGTGAAGGCCTTCTACCTCGCCAGCGCCTCCGGCACCGACGAGGCGCTGGTGGTCCGCAACGGCTCCGGAATCGAGACGCCCGCCGATCTGAAGGGCAAGAAGCTGGCCGCCGCCCCGGTCTCGACCGACCATTACCAGCTCCTCGCCGTGCTGAAGCAGGAGAAGCTGAGCGAGCGCGACGCCCAGGTCTTCGCCATCCCGCAGCCCGACATCGTCGCGGCCTGGAACCGCGGCGACCTGGACGGCGCCTTCGTCTGGGACCCGGCGCTGACCGAGCTGAAGAAGACCGGCAAGGTCCTGCTGACCTCCCGGCAGGTAGCCGACCGCGGCGCCCCGACCTTCACCGCCTGGGTCGCCACCGCCGCCTTCGCCAAGGAGAACCCGGCGTTCCTGAAGAGCTTCGCCGGGGTGGTGGAGCGCTACAGCGTCTCCTTCCGCGACGACAAGGCCGCCTGGGGACCGGAATCGCCGAACGCCAAGACGCTGGCCGGGCTTCTCGGCGGCACGCCGTCCGATCAGGCGGCGGCGCTGAACAACCTGTCGCTGATCCCGGCCAAGCAGCAGGCCACCAAGGACTGGCTGGACGGCGGCGAGAACAGCGGCACCGCCAAAATCCTGAAGGAAACCGCCGAGTTCCTGAAGGAGCAGAAGAAGGTCTCCACCGTGCTGCCCAGCTACGGCGGCTTCGTCACGGCGGACCACGTCAAGGCCCTGCCCTGACGCGCGGCCGGACGGGAGGCCCGCCATGCTCCGGGTGCAGAACGCCAGCGTGTTCTTTCCTGGCCGTGACGGCGGGGTGATCCACGCGCTGGACCGCGCGTCGCTGGAGATCGACGCCAACAGCATCGTCGTCGCGCTGGGGGCGTCGGGCTGCGGCAAATCCACGCTGCTGAACGCCATCGCCGGCTTCCTTCCCCTGTCGGACGGCAGCATCACGCTGGACGGGCAGCCGGTGGAGCGCCCCGGCGCCGACCGCGGCGTGGTGTTCCAGAAGGACACGCTGCTGCCCTGGAAGAGCGTGCTGGACAATGTGGCGCTGGGTCTGGATTTCGCCGGCCTCCCCCTGCGGGAGCGGCGGGACCGCGCCGCCGAGCTGCTGCGCCTCGTCGGGCTGGAGGGCTTCGCCAAGGCCGCCCCGCACGAGCTGTCCGGCGGCATGCGCCAGCGCGTCGGCATCGCCCGCGCGCTGGCCACCGACCCGAAGATCCTGCTGATGGACGAGCCGTTCGGCGCGCTCGACAGCCTGACGCGGGAGCAGATGCAGGAACTGCTGGTCGACGTCTGGGCGCGCACCGGCAAGCGCATCTTCTTCATCACCCACTCCATCGAGGAGGCGCTGTTCCTCGGCACGACGGTGGTGGTGATGTCGCCGCGCCCCGGCCGGATCGTGGCGCGCTTCGACCTCGACTTCGTCCGGCGCTTTGCCGCCGAACGGGACGTACGCGCCATCCTGTCCGACCCGGACTTCGGGGACCTGCACAACCGCATCCGCGATCTCGTCCATCGTCCGCATCACGCGACGGTCCACCGCGGGGAGACGCTGCAATGACCGACGCCGCCCGCACGACCACCGAACCCCTCGCGGTCCCCGCCGCCCGGCCCCGGACCGTCGCCCTGCGGCCTTTCGGGCTGGACGGCGCGCGGACCGGTCCGATCAGCGCGGTCACCGGCCTCCTGTTGATCGCCGCATGGTTTCTGGTGTCGCATTACCGGCTGGTGACGCCGCTGTTCCTGCCGGCACCGGGGGAGGTGGTCGCCCAGTTCCTCGCCATCCTGGAGGACGGTTACGCCGGCGCCACGCTTGGGGAGCATGTGTCGGCCAGCCTGCTGCGCATCCTCGCCGCGGCGCTGATCGCGGCGTCGCTGGGCATCCCGCTGGGGCTGACGATGGGGCTGAACCGCTGGGCCAAGGGCGTCCTCGACACCCCCATCGAGTTCTACTGGCCGCTGCCGCCGCTGGCCTATCTGCCGCTGATGATCATCTGGCTGGGCATCGGGGAGGTGTCGAAGATCGCCCTGCTGACGCTGGCGATGTTCGCCCCGATCTGCCTGTCGGCGCAGGCCGGCGTGCGGTCGCTGCCCATCGAGCGGGTCAACGCCGCGCTGTCGCTGGGGGCCACGCGCTGGCAGCTCTTCCGCGCCATCGTGCTGCCCAGCGCCCTGCCGGAGATCCTGACCGGCCTGCGCATCGCCATCGGCGTCGGCTGGAGCACGCTGGTCGCCGCGGAGCTGATCGCGGCGACGCGCGGCATCGGCTTCATGATCATGTCCGCCTCGCATTTCCTGGCCACCGACGTGGTGTTCGTCGGCATCGGCATCATCGCCGCCTGGGCCTTCGCCTTTTCCTACGGGATGCGCCTGCTGGAATCCTGGCTGGTGCCGTGGAAGGGCAAGACCTGACGCTTTCCCGAACCGGAGTGCCTTAACCGTGTCGCGGCCCCCCAACATCCTGTTCATCATGGCCGACCAGATGGCGGCCCCCGCCCTGCCCTTCCACGGTCATCCGGTCGTCAAGACGCCGAACCTGTCGCGGCTGGCCGCGGAAGGCGTGGTGTTCGACAACGCCTACTGCAACTACCCGCTCTGCGCGCCGTCGCGCTTCGCGCTGCTGTCGGGGCGGCTGCCCTCGGCCATCGGCGCCTTCGACAACGCGGCGGAGTTCGCCTCCTCCGTGCCGACCTTCGTGCATTACGCCCGCGCCGCCGGTTACCGCACCTGCCTGTCGGGCAAGATGCATTTCGTCGGCGCCGATCAGCTCCACGGCTTCGAGGAGCGGCTGACCACCGACGTCTATCCCGCCGATTTCGGCTGGACGCCCGATTGGGGGAACGGGGCGCTGGCCTACGACTGGTCGCATCACATGGCGAGCGTGGTCGAGGCCGGCCCCTGCCACCGCAGCCTGCAGATCGACTTCGACGAGGAGACTGCGCATCAGGCGGTGCAGAAGATCTACGATTACGGCCGCACCGCAGCCAACACGGCGGACGAGGCCCCCTTCCTGCTGGCGGTGTCCTTCACCCACCCGCACGACCCCTTCAACTGCCTGCCCGAGCATTGGGACCTCTACGACCACGCGGCGATCGACCTGCCGTCGGTGCCGGCCATCCCGCCGGAGCGGCTCGATCCGCACAGTCGGCGGCTCCACTACATGGACGGGCTGCACCGCTACGACCTGACAGAGGAGCGGGTGCGCACCGCCCGCCACGCCTATTACGGCTCCATCAGCTATGTGGACGAGCTGGTCGGGCGCCTGCTGACCGCGCTGGAGCGGGCCGGGCTGGCCGAAGACACTATCATCGTCTTCACCGGCGACCATGGCGAGATGCTGGGCGAGCGGGGCATGTGGTACAAGATGACCTTCTTCGAATGGTCGTCCCGCGTGCCGCTGCTGGTGCACGCTCCGGGACGCTGGGCGGCGCGGCGGGTGTCGGCCCCGGTGTCGCACGTCGATCTGTTCCCCACCATCCTCGACCTGCTCGACGGCCGGGCGCCGCTGCCGGTCGACCCGTTCGACGGCGAAAGCCTGCTGCCTCTGCTCGCCGGTTCGGCGCGCGGCGCCGGCCGCACCATCTTCGCGGAGTATCTGGGGGAAGGGACGCTGAACCCCGCCTTCATGGTGCGGCGCGGCCGCTACAAATACATCGCCTGCGACGGCGACCCGCCGCAGCTCTACGATCTGGAGGCCGACCCGAAGGAGCTGGTCAACCGCGCCGGCGCGCGCGATCTCGCCGCCATCGAGGCCGATCTGTCCGCATCGGTCGCTCGGCGCTGGAACGCGCCGGCCCTGCGCCGGGCGGTGATCGAGAGCCAGAACCGGCGGCTGTTCGTCCACAAGGTGCTGCTGACCGGGCGCCACACGCCCTGGGATTTCCAACCCCACCGCAACGCCGCCACCTCCTACGTCCGCAATTTCGGGGTCGCCGAGGACACGCTGAAGGCGCTGGCCCGCCTGCCCGCGGTGGAGCCGGTGGCGCCCGACCGTCCCGGCGCCTGACCTTTCCTGTCCGCATCTGAGGGAACCGCCATGCCCGACATTTCGCTGCCCAGCCTGTCCATCACCCCCGTCAGCCCGGCCATCGGCGCGCGGGTGGAGGGGCTGGACCTCACCCATCCGCTGAGCGACGCGGAGGCCGCCGCGCTGGAGCGCGCGCTGGTCACCCATCAGGTGCTGTTCTTCGAGAACCAACCGCTGACGCCCGCGGCGCAACGCGCCTTCGCCGCCCGCTTCGGCAGCCTGCACGTCCACCCCGTCTACCCCAACGTGCCCGAGCAGCCGGAGATCATGGTGCTCGACACCGGGCCGCACAACGTGACGGACAACGACGTCTGGCACACCGATGTGACCTGCATCGAGACGCCGCCGGCCATCGTGGCGCTGTCGGGCAAGCGAATCCCGCCCAACGGCGGCGACACCGTGTGGGCCAGCAACATCGCCGCCTACAACGGCCTGTCGGAACCGCTGCGCCGCCTGCTCGACCCGCTGAGCGCGCTGCACGACTTCACCAAATCCTTTCCCGAATGGCGGCACAGCGGCGATCTGGAGACGCACGCCCGCTGGCGCGCGGCCCGCGACCGCCACCCGCCGGTGACCCACCCGGTGGTCCGCGTCCATCCGGTGAGCGGCGCCAAGGCGCTGTTCGTGAACGAGAACTTCACCGCGCGCATCGTCGGGCTGAGCGACCGCGAGAGCGCGGCCATCCTCGACCTGCTGTTCGACCACATCAGCCGCCCGGAATTCACCGTGCGCTGGCGGTGGAAGGCCGACGACCTCGTGCTGTGGGACAACCGCTCCACCCAGCATTACGCGGTGAACGACTATCTGCCGCACAGCCGCCTGATGCACCGCGCCACCGTTCTGGGCGACCGGCCCGTCGGACCCTGAGCAAACCTCTCATAACAATATCAAATCCCTAGGGAGAAATCTGACCGTGACGAGCCTGTTCCCGCGCCGCGCCGTGCTCGGCGCCCTGTTCGCCGCCGCCCTGTCCAGCCTTCTGCCGGGCGCTGCCCGCGCCGCCGACAAAGTGACGGAGATCCGCCTCGACTACGCCTACTACAACCCGGTCAGCCTCGTGCTGAAGGAAAAGGGCTGGCTGGAGGAGGAGCTGAAGAAGGACGGGATCGCCGTGCGCTGGGTGCTCAGCCTCGGTTCCAACAAGGCGCTGGAGTTCCTGAACGCCGGCAGCCTGGATTTCGGCTCGACCGCCGGGGCGGCGGCGCTGATCGCGCGGATCAACGGCAATCCCATCAAATCGGTCTACGTCTATTCCAAGCCGGAATGGACCGCCCTGGTCACCGGCCCGAACAGCGCCATCACGAAGGTCGAGGACCTGAAGGGCAAGCGCGTCGCCGTCACCCGCGGCACCGACCCGCACATCTTCCTGGTCCGCACGCTCGCCCGGCACAAGCTGACCGACAAGGACATCAAGCTGGTCCTGCTGCAGCACCAGGACGGCCGGCTGGCGCTGGAGAAGGGCGATGTGGACGCCTGGGCGGGGCTCGACCCGCTGATGGCCCAGGCGGAGATCGACAACGGCGCCACGCTGTTCTACCGCAACGCCGCCGCCAACACATGGGGCGTGCTGAACGTGCGGGAGGAGTTCGCCACACAGCAGCCGGAGCTGGTCGCCCGCGTGCTGCGCGCCTATGAGAAGGCCCGCGCCCACGCGCTCGCCAACCCGGCGGAGCTGAAGACGACCATCGCCACCGCGGCGAAACTGTCGGAGCCGGTGGCCGCCCGCCAGTTGGAACGCACCGACCTCAGCCACAGCGCCATCGGCGCGGAGCAGGCCGACACCATCCTCCAGGCCGGCCTCGCCCTTCAGGAGAGCGGCGTTCTGGGCGCCGAGGTGGACGTGAAAGGTGCGGTGGCGGCGCTGATCGACCCGTCCTTCTCCAAGGCGCTGACCCAGTAAGGGGGTGGTTCCGTGGCCGTCATCGAACCGGCGCTGGACCGGCAAGAATCCGGCGCCGTTTCCCTTCCGGAGGCATCCGGTGCAGCGCCGCGCCGCCGCTGGCTGGACTGGCTGGCCGGCCTGATCGTCCCGCTGGCCCTGGCGCTCGGCTGGGAGGTCGCGGTGGCGCAGGGCTGGGCCAATGGGCGCCTGCTGCCGCCGCCCAGCCGCATCCTGTCCACCCTGTGGGGCCTGTGGCGGTCCGGCGACCTGATCACCCATGTGCTGGCGACGCTGGGCCGGGTGGGGCTGGGCTTCCTGTTCGGGGTGCTGGCGGGGACGGTGCTGGGGGCGCTCACCGGCTATCTGAGCTGGGCGCGCCGCCTGCTCGACCCCACCCTGCAGGCGCTGCGCTCCATCCCGTCGATCGCCTGGGTGCCGCTGTTCATTCTGTGGTTCGGCATCTTCGAGACCTCGAAGGTCATCCTGATCGCGGTCGGCGTCTTCTTTCCCATCTATCTGGCCCTGTCCGGCGCCATCCTGGACGTGGACCGCAAGCTGGTGGAGGTCGGGCGCATCTTCCGCCTGTCGGGGCCGGCGCTGGTGTGGCGCATCCTGCTGCCGGCGACCCTGCCCGCCTATGCGCTGGCGCTGCGCGCCGGTTTGGGGCTCGGCTGGATGTTCGTGGTGGCGGCGGAGTTCATGGGGGCCAGCGAGGGGCTGGGCTTCCTGCTGACCGACGGGCAGATGACCGGCCAGCCGGCGACCATCCTCGCCTCCATCGTCGCCTTCGCGGTGCTGGGCAAGCTGACCGACGGGCTGCTGGCCGCCCTGTCCCGCCCGCTCCTGCGCTGGCAGGATTCCTTCAAGCCGGAGGGTTGAGCCGATGCTGCGCATCGACGGATTGAGCAAGCGCTACCCCAACGGCCATCTGGCGCTGGAGGAAATCGGGCTGGAGGTGGCGCCGGGGGAAATCCTCGGCGTCGTCGGCGGCTCCGGCTGCGGCAAGAGCACGCTGCTGCGGCTGATCGCCGGGCTGGAGGCGCCGACCGCCGGGGAGGTCGTGCTGAACGGCCGGCCGGCCCGCGGCCCGCGCGACGAGATCGGTTTCGTCTTCCAGGAGCCGCGGCTGATGCCCTGGCTGCGCATCCGCGACAACGTCGCCTTCGGCATCCGCCACCTGCCGAAGGCGGAACGCGAGGCCCGCACGGTGCAGGCGCTGGCGCGCGTCGGCCTCGCCGACTTCGCCGGGGCGTGGCCGCGCGAACTGTCCGGTGGCATGGCCCAGCGCGCGGCCCTGGCCCGCGCGCTGGTCGGGCGGCCCTCTGTCCTGCTGCTCGACGAGCCCTTCTCGGCGCTGGACGCGCTGACCCGCTACGACCTGCAGGACCATCTGCTGAGCCTGTGGGCCTACGACCGCCCGACGCTGATCCTGGTCACCCACGACATCGAGGAGGCGCTTGTCCTGGCCGATCGCGTCGTGGTGATGCTGCCCCGTCCGGGCCGGGTGCTGACCATCGCGACACCGCCGCTGTCACGCCCGCGCGATCGCACCGACCCGTTGTTCGAGGTCTGGAAGCACCGCCTGCTCGCCGACCTCAGCCGGGCGTTCCGCCACCGCATCAGCGGCGAGGAGGCGTTCCCCGCCGCCGCCATCTGACCGCTGTCCCATTCGTTGCGAAGACGCGCCAAATAACACAGATAATCATGGCAATCGTTCAAATATAAGAAAAATCTTAAGTGGGATCACTCTCTGTGTTGTCAGGTTGCTATCGGGGAAGGGAGGATGGATTTCACCGAAGGCAAGGCTTTGCGCACCGGCACCGTGCAGGTGCCTCGTCGAGAGCGCGGCGGCACGGAGACGACAGGGAGGGAGCATGAGAGCGACACGACGCGCCGTTCTGCGCGGCGTTCTGGCCGGAGCCGCGCTGATGATGCCGCTGCGCGTCCAGGCACAGAGCGGAGAAGCGCCGGTTCGACGCATTCCATCCTCGGGAGAGGCCATTCCTCCCGTGGGCCTGGGCACTTGGATCACCTTCAACGTCGGTGATGATGCCGAACTGCGCACGGAATGCGCGGCGGTCATGCGGGCCTTCTTCGAGATGGGGGGCCGGATGATCGACTCCTCGCCCATGTATGGGTCCTCCCAGGCGGTGGTCGGTGATGGACTCCGGACGCTGGAGCACCCCTCCACCCTGTTCGCCGCGGACAAGGTCTGGATTTCCTCGGGCACGCGCGGGCCGTCGCAGATCGAGGAGTCGCGCCGCCTGTGGGACGTGCCGCGCTTCGACCTGCTTCAGGTGCACAACCTGCTGTCCTGGGAGGAGCATCTCAAGACGCTGTTCGCCATGAAGGCGGCGGGTCAACTCCGCTACGTCGGCATCACGACGTCGGAAGGGCGGCGCCACGACCTGTTCGAGGAGATCATGCGCCGGCAGCCTCTCGACTTCGTGCAGCTCACCTACAACATCGTCGACCGCGAGGCGGAGGAGCGCATCCTGCCCCTGGCGGCGGACCGCGGAATCGGTGTGATCGTCAACCGCCCGTTTCAGCAGGGCGTGCTGCTCCGCCGGCTGTCGGGCCGCCCCCTGCCCTCCTGGGCCGCCGACATCGGCGCGTCCAGCTGGGCGCAGTTCGTCCTGAAATTCATCATCTCCCATCCCGCCGTGACCGTGGCCATCCCGGCGACCAGCCAGGTCGCGCATGTGCGCGAGAACATGGCCGCGATGGCCGGGCCGATGCCCGACGCCGCGATGCGACGGCGCATGGCCGACCATGTCAGGGGCCTCTGATGCCGGAGTGGTGGACCTATTCGACCGAGGACTTTCTGCTCTTCAGCCCCCGCACCTACTGGCGGCTGATCGAACGGCACAACGAGGCGCTCTGGCCGGCGCATGTCCTGATGCTGCTGCTCGGCGTGGTCATTCTGCTGTGGCTCGTCCGGCCCCGCCCATGGTCGCACCGGGTGATCGCTGGGACCCTGGCCGTGCTGTGGGCGTGGTTGGCCTGGAGCTTCC
Source organism: Azospirillum sp. UENF 312511 (assembly GCF_058780635.1). Taxonomy (NCBI): domain Bacteria; kingdom Pseudomonadati; phylum Pseudomonadota; class Alphaproteobacteria; order Rhodospirillales; family Azospirillaceae; genus Azospirillum; species Azospirillum sp. UENF 312511. Next base: position 287,479 of record NZ_JBSNCG010000004.1, read on the forward strand.
TCTGGGAGCGCTACGCCACCATCAACTGGGCCGCACCCTATGTGGCGCCGTTTTTCGCGCTTCAGGCCATCCTGCTGGCCTTGGTCGGTGGCCGGCTTCGCTGGTCGCTCTCATGGACCGGACGGGCGCTCGCGGGGCTTGCGCTGTTCCTCTATGCGCTTGCCCTGCACCCCCTCGCGGCACTCCTCGCGGGACGGCCCCTGCGCGGCGCCGAGGTCTTCGGCATCACCCCGGACCCGACCGCGATCGCCACCATTGGCCTGGTCATGATGGCGGACGGGCGATGGGCATGGTCGCTGCTCGCCGTGCCGATGGCGTGGTGCCTCGCCAGCTGGGCGACCTTGCACAGCATGGAGGCACCGGAACAATGGGCGCTTCTCGGGGCGGCGCTGGTTGCCCTCCTCCCCGTCATGCGTCGGCGGACTGCCCGTGATGCCGGGCCGTGATGCCGGGTCGTGACGCCCACCGCGGATCGTCGAGGCCCGCAGTTCCGCCTATCCCACCACTTGCCGGTACAGCGCCGGCAACGCCTTCGTCAAATGCGTGACCTGCGGGAAGATCGCGTAGCCGCCACGGCCGAACAGGTAGGGGAAATAGTCGCGCGCCTCGGCGTCCACGGTGATGCCGAACAAGGCGATGCCCTGGCGGCGGGCCTCCTGGATCGCCACGCGGGTGTCCTCGATGCCGTAACGTCCCTCGTAATGGTCCACGTCGTTGGGCTTGCCGTCCGACAGCAAGATGAGCAGGCGGTGGCGGTTGGGCCGTTCCGCCAGACGCGCGGCGGTGTGGCGCAGAGCCGCCCCCATGCGGGTGTAATGGCCGGGCTTCAGCGCCTGGACACGCCGCTGCACCCGGGCGTTCAAGGGCTCGTCGAACTCCTTGACCGTCTGCACCCGCACCCAGTCGCGCTTCTTCGAGGTGAAGGCGAAGATGGCGTGCGGGTCGCCGCAGGCGTTCAGCCCGTTGGACAGGGCCAGCAGAGCTTCCTTCTCGACGTCCAGCACGCGGTGCCCGTCCACCCAGCCGTCGGTGGACAGCGAGGTGTCGACCAGCACCGCCACCGCCAGATCGCGCGCGGCGTTGCGCGCCGCCTGATAGACGCGGTCGCTGCCCGCCCCGCCCGCGCGCTGGTCGGCGCAGCGGCGCACCAGGGCGGTGAGGTCGAGGTCGTCGCCGTCCGGCTGGCCGGTGAAGACCATGCGCTTGGGGCGCAGCGCCTCGAACTGGCGGCGGACCTGCCGGATGCGGCGCAGGGCGGCCTCGTCGGGCGCCCAGTCCTCGCCGTCCTCCGGCGCCGGTTCGGCGACGACTCGGCAATGGGCGGGGTGATAAGCGCGGCGGCGATGATCCCATTCCGGATAGGTCAGCACCGCCGTCAGCGGCGCCGCCTCCACGGCGGCGGGCGCCAGATCGAGATCGAGCTTCAGCCGGGTCGAGGGCTTGCGCTGATGCTGGGCGAGCGCGATCTCCTCCATGTCGTCGGCGGCCTGACGGGCGGCGTCCTCGTCGTCGTCATCGACCGGGCGGGGGATGTTCAACATCTCCGCCAGACCGAAGATCTTCTCGAAGCGGTTCAGCATCAGCGGGTCCTCACGCTGCACCTGATCGCTGTCGCACCGCGTCGCCTTGCGACGCTGGCCGTCGCTCTCGGAGGAGGGCGCCGCGGCTTCGTCCTCCGCTGCGGCATCGGGAGCGGGTGGCGCGCCGGATGGCACGGGACCCGAAACCTCACCCCACAGGGGCACCGGCAGGAACGGCTTGTAGCCGGCCGGGGCGGCGAAACGCGCCAGCGGAACCGTCCCGTCCAGGACCGCGCCGCCGTCGCCGTCGCCGTCGCCCAGCAGGGCCAGCACCGCCGCTTCCACCATCGCCTCGTCCTTCGGCAGGGAGCGCTTGGGCCGGACGGCGAGCAGCGCCGCGCACAGCTCACCATGCAGGCGGGCCAAACCCGGCCAGCGCATGAGAACCCGCGCGGTGGTCGCCCGGGCCTGCCGCAGCGCCCGCACATCATCTCGCAACGGATCGGCGATAACCTCGCCGTCGGCCTCGGCGTGGGCGAAATAGGCGGCCAGCCATTCGTAGAGCCGCTCGTTCAGCGCCGCGTCGGGAAACACGTCGAGCAGGGTGGGCAGTTGAAGAACGTCGCCGTCCAGCGCCGGCCGCTCCAGCCGTTCGGTGCCGAGGCCGATCCGCTCCAGCAGCGACAGCCGGTGGCCGGAGGACGCCCGCGCGGCGGCGGCCAGCCGCACGCCCCGGTCGCCGCCCAGCCCGCGGAAGAACACCGCCAGCCGGGGCCGGATCGCCTCCAGCGTCACCGCGGCATCCGGATGGTGCGGCAGGCTCGACCGGCCGCCGACCAAGCGGTGCCAGTGGCGGCCGATGAACTCCTCGGGCTCAAGCAGCGACAGCATGGTCCGTTCCCCTTGTTTCGCTTACCCGAGGGCGATGTCGGCGACGCGCAGCAGCGCCTGCCGGACGTCGGCGTCATCGGTCAGCGGTTCGATCAGCGCGGTGCGGATCGCCCGCTCGGGCTTGACGCCGGAGCGGATCAGCGTGGCGCAGTAGACGAGCAGGCGGGTGGAGACGCCTTCCTCAAGGTCCTGACCCTTCAGGGCGCGCAGCGCGCCGGCCAGACGGACCAGCGGGGCGACGCGCCCCTCCGGCAGGCCGCTCTCGCGGGCGACGATGACGGCCTCGTCCTCCGGCGCCGGGAAGTCGAATTCGATGGCAAGGAACCGCTGGCGCGTGCTGGGCTTCAGGGTCTTCAGGACGTTCTGGTAACCGGGGTTGTAGGACACCACCAGCATGAAGTCGTCCGGCGCCTCCAGCAGTTCGCCGGTGCGGTCGAGCGGCAGCAGGCGGCGGTCGTCGGTCAGCGGGTGCAGCACGACGGTCACGTCCTTGCGCGCCTCCACCACCTCGTCGAGGTAGCAGACGGCGCCCTCGCGCACGGCGCGGGTCAGCGGGCCGTCCGCCCACACCGTGTCGCCGCCCTTGAGCAGATAGCGGCCCGTCAGGTCGGCGGCGGTCAGGTCGTCGTGGCAGGACACGGTGTAGAGGGGACGACCCAGCCGGGCCGCCATGTGCGAGACGAAGCGCGTCTTGCCACAGCCCGTCGGCCCCTTCAGCAGCAGCGGCAGGCGGTGGCGGAAGGCGTGCTCGAACAGCTCGCACTCGTCGCCGACGGCCTTGTAGTAGGGAATGTCGAGGTCGTCCGCGACGGCCTTCAGGGCGCTGCGGGTCATGGGTGTCTCCTCGAAAGCGAAAGGCGAAAGCGGAAGGCGGGAAAGAGAGGCCCCCTCCCCCGGCGCGCGGAGGAGGGGAAGGTCCTGATCACTCGGCGGGCTGGACAGCGGCGCCGATCCCGGTGGTCTTCCGGGAGGCGGGCACCGGCCCGAGCAGAGCGTAGAGATAGAGGACGGCGCCGATGAACACCGCCGCACCGGCGGCCAGACGCACCCAGTAGAAGGGGGCGATCTCCGCCTGGACGGTCATATAGTCCATGCCCATCACGCGCTGCAGGTGGACCTGCACGACCCCGGCGAAGGTCAGGGCGAAGGTCATCACCGTCATGCCGCCGGTCATCAGCCAGAAGCTGGCCTTGTTGAGGGTCTGGTGGTAGGGGGCGACGCCGCGCAGATGCGGCATGGCGTAGCTGAAGATGGCGAGGTTGATCATCACATAGGCGCCGAAGAAGGCGAGATGCCCGTGCGCCGCCGTCACCTGCGTGCCGTGGGTGTAGTAGTTGACCCAGGACAGCGTGTGCAGGAAGCCCCAGACGCCGGCGCCGAAGAAGGCGGTCACCGCGCAGCCGACCGACCACAGCAGGGCAGCCTTGTTCGGGTGATCGCGCCCGCCCTTCAGCACCATCTTCACGGCGAAGACGACCATGAAGAAGAAGGGGGCGACCTCCAGGGTCGAGAACAGCGAGCCGATCCACTGCCAGTAGCCCGGCGTGCCGATCCAGTAGTAATGGTGCCCGGTGCCCAGCAGGCCGGAGAACAGGGCCAGCCCGACGATGGCGTAGAGCCATTTCTCGACGATCTCGCGGTCGACGCCGGTCATCTTGATCATCAGGAAGGCGAGGATCGAGGCCATCACCAGCTCCCACACGCCCTCGACCCAGAGATGGACGACGTACCACCAGTACATCTTGTCCAGCGCGAGGTTGGTCGGGTTGTAGAAGGAGAACAGGAAGAACAGCGCGATGCCCCACAGCCCCATCACCAGGATGTTGGTGATGACCGTGCGCCGGCCCTTCAGCACCGTCATGGAGATGTTGTAGAGGAACATCAGCGCGACGACGACGATGGCGACCTTGATCCAGGTCGGCTGTTCCAGAAACTCGCGCCCCTCGTGGATGCGGAAGACGTAGCCGACGACGGCGGCCAGCGCGCCGAACATGAACAGGCCGAACTGGATGTAGGCCAGCTTCGGGCTGTGCAGCTCGCGCTCCGCCTCCTCGGGAATCAGATAGTAGGCAGCACCGAAGAAGCCCATCAGCAGCCAGACGATCAGCGCGTTGGTGTGGATCATCCGCAGGATGTTGAAGGGCAGCAGTTCCGACAGGAGGTTGGGCAGCACATAGACCGTGCCGGCCAGCAGGCCGACCAGGAGCTGCACGCCGAACAGGGCCAACGCGCCGTAGAAGTAGGGCAGCGCGACCTTTTGGGATTCGTATTTCATGGCCTTTCGTCCTTCGTCAGCCGGAAATCTTGGGCGGCCAGTTCTGGGTGTTGATGCGGCTGGTCCACTCCAGGAAGGCGGCGAGGTCGTTGACCTCCTGCTCCGTCAGATTGAACTGCGGCATCTGGCGCCGGCCCTCGACGCCGCTGGGCTGCGCGGCCATCCAGCCGGCCAGAGCGGCGCGAGCGCCCTCCGCGTCCTTGTCACCGCCGTAGCGGATCCAGACATTGCCCAGTTCCGGCGCGAAATAGGCGCCCTCGCCCAGCAGCGTGTGGCAGTTGATGCAGGAGTTTTTTTCCCACACATGCTTGCCGCGGGCGACGCTCTCGGTCAGGCCCTTGCTGTCGGTGCCGGTGTTGACGACATAGATGTGGCTTGCCGCCGTCAGCGAGACGAAGGCGGCGAAGAAGAAGAGCGATCCGCCGTAAAAAATGTTTCGGGCGGCCGCTTTGGTGAAGCGTTCCGTCATGCGTTCGTTTCTCCTGGGTCAGGCCCCCGAGTCAGACCTTCGTGGAACGGAGGGGCCTCGAGCGGCGTTGGCCGTGCGCCATGCCGGAGAAAGTTGACTGATTTGGTGCGACTATCCTTGACGGCGGTCAAGCGGACGGCCGCGTTTCGAACGCGAGGGGTCGACGGTCTTTTGTGACGATCGGTGCCGGGGAAGAACCGGGCATGTGGGACGTCCCACATGCCCGGTTCGTGATGCCCGGTCTTTGAAAACACGAGAGGCGCTCCGCCGATGTGGGACGTCCCACATCAGGGGCCGAGCATACTCAGTCGGCGCCCTGGAGAATGGCGTCGATTTCCGCGCGGAGCTGGAGCAGGCGCTCGCGGTGCGCGGTGTCGAGCAGGTGGCGCTGTTCGCGCACGACGGCCACGTCGCGGATGATGCGCTTGACGCTCGCCTGGAGTGTGCGTTCCGGATCGTGCGGTCCGGCTTCGCGGACGGAAGGGGATTGCCCTTGCGCGTGGTCGCGCTTGGCCTGCCGGACAGCCTTGACGGAGGCTCCCTCCTTCGCCTGTTCCCACAGCGCCGGACGCAGGTCATCGGGAGCGGCGGCGATCTCGATCAGCACCGACCGGGACACCCGCGTGCAGGACGCCGCGTACTCCTCCAGCATGTCCGCCGGCAAGGTCAGGATGGCCAGCAGCTTGGTGATGTCGGTGCGGTCCTTGCCGACCACCGCGGCCAGCTCGTCGTGGGTGTAGCCGTGCTTCTCCACCAGACGGGCGAGGGCGGCCGCATACTCCACCGCGTTGAGATCGACGCGCTGGACGTTGTCGATCAGCCCGATCTCGTCCGGGTCGCCGGAGGTGAGAATGGCGAAGACCGTCTTGCGGCCGAGGATCTCATGGGCACGCACCCGGCGCTCGCCGCCGATGAGCAGATAGTCGCCCTGCGGCAGCGGCCGGACGAGGATCGGGTTCTGCAAGCCGTAACGGTCGATGGACGCGGCCAAGCTGCGCAGCTCCGCCTCGTCGAAGTGGCGGCGCGGCTGGTCGGGATTGCGGTGCACCCGGTCGATGTCCAGCTCCACCACATGCGGGAAGCCGGCCGACGTGCCGAACAGCTTGTCGGTGCCGATCGACAGGGTAGAGGTGCCGCCCAGCAGCTCCTTCGTCTTGCGCTCGAACTTACGCGACATGGCTCGTCTCCCGCTGCGTGGCGTAGGCGCGGATCTGGCGGGCCACCTCGCGGAAGGTCTCCGCCCCCGGGGCGCCCGGATCGCCGGCCAGCGTGATCATGCCGGCGGCCGCAGCCTTGCCGTAGACCGTGGCACGCGGGATCGGGGGGAACACCGGAACCTGCTCGGCGTAGGATTCACGCAGCTCCTGAAGCGTCGCGCGGTCCTGGGTCAGGCGCTCGTTGTACATGGTGGGGATGATGCCGGCGATCTTCAGTCGGGGATTCACGCGGCGGCGAATGCGGGTGATCGTGTCCACAAGCCGCTTCACGCCCAGCAGGGACAGCGCCTCGGTCTGAACCGGCACCAGGACCAGTTCGGCCGCCGACAGGGCGTTGGCCGTGACCAGCCCCAAATTGGGCGCGCAGTCCATCACCACGAAGTCGTAGGAGGCGCGGACCTCGTCGAGCTTCTCGCGCAGCACGAGCCCGCCGGTGGAGTCGGCGGCCAGCTCGACGTCGGCGTCGGCCAGCGAAAGGCCCGCCGGGACGAGATCGAGCCCGCGTTCCCCGGTCGGAACGATCACCGACGAGATCGGCTCGTCGGAGCGGAGCACGAAATAAAGCGTCTTGCGCCGCTGCTCCAGATCGACGATGGCGGCGTTGCCGACGCCGACATGGACCGTCGCGTTGCTCTGGGAGTCGCAATCGATCAGCAGCACCCGCGCGCCCCCCTCCGTCAGGGCATAGGCGAGATTCACCGCCGTGGCGGTCTTCCCCACGCCCCCCTTCTGGTTGGCGATCGCCAGGAAGGTCGCCGAGCGTGGCCGGTCTTCCGTGGTCTGGTCCACCAGGAAATCCTGCACCTGTTGGGGGATGCGCTCCGCCCCGCCTTCCCAGCGGCTGATCTTCGCCTTCGTGTAGCTGCGGCCGAGCTGATCGTTGAGCCAATCGGCAAATTGCGTCTGGTTTTCCCCACGGCGCTCGCGCAATTGGCGCATGTCGTCCCCACCAAGCGGCGGCATCGTCATCCCCTTCGTTCGGTTTCGGGGATTCTGCGCAAGTTGCCGGAACTTTGTCAATGGACGCCCACCCAGTTGCCGGAACTGAACGCGCGGGCCACGCCCGGTCACTCCATCCCGCGGACGGGGATCACCTCGCCCTGGCAAGCTCCGGCGATCGCTCGCAGCCGCTGCGCCAGGACACGCTCCCGCGCGCAGGCCTCCTCGCACAGGGCCCGCATCTCGGCGATGCTCGGCCGCCACTTCTTCGTCCGGCGCCAGGCGCGCGCCGCCGCGTCGATGGCCCAGACCGGGAATTCGCCGAGATCCTCGACCCAGTCCATGGCCACCAGCTGCTCGACGTCGGGCGTCAAGCCCTTGGCCGGGAAATGCGACAGCAAAGCCAGCACGCGGCCGAGCAGACGATCGGGCTCGGCCGGAGCCAGGATGGAGTCTTCCAGTTCGCTCAGCATCCGCCGCGCCATGGCGGCTTGCCGGGCCGAAAGGGTCGCCGGTGGAAACCAGGTTTCCTGAAGCCCTTCGAAACCGTTGTCGCCGAAGCGCGGGCGGTGTTCCAGGTGACCGGTGGTCAGGACCTCCCGCAACGCCTCCGGAAAGGCGGCGACGAGGAGCCGGGACCGCTCCGCCGGCGCCATCGTCGGATCGAAGGGCAGCGGGGACCGCCCCGGCAGGGGCATCACAGCAACGGACATCGGGACCTCCTCAGAAACGGGGGCGGGTGTGGGACGGGGTGTTCCGGGTGTCCTTCAGGCGGGCGTCCTTCAGGCGATCGGCGACGGCCATCCAGGCGTTGACGCGCTGTTCGGCCACGCTTTGGCGGCCGTGGCCGACACCGGGGATGGTGCCGGGAATGGTGCCGGGGATGGCGCCCGCAGCCGGTGGGGCGGTTTTGTCCGCGGGGGCCTTGCCGGCCGCCACGTCCTGGGACAGCCAAGCCCTCCAGGCGGCCGATATGTCGCGGTAGCGATAGCCGTGCGCCTGACAGCGCAGGACGAACCCCTCGACGTGCCGGCCGAGGTCGACGGTGCCGAACCGGCTTCGGGCCCAGGTGAAATCTCCGGCGGTGGGCATCCAATCCTCAGGAACATCGCGCACCGGCTGGCGCCCGCCCGAAGCGTGCGAGTCCGGAATCTGTTCGGGATGGAGCTGTTCCTGACTCGGTGTTGGACAGGGGGCGTTCGCCGGCGAGTCATCCCTGTCATGGTCCCGGACAGGGCGGGGCTGGGGCTGCGTCGCGGCCTCGTTCTGGGCGATGCGCAGCCGGTACAGGCAGGACAGCCGGGAGCCGTCGCGGCCGCGGCGGTGCTCGATGCCGACCAGCCCCATGTCGTCGAGACGCTGCAGGATGCGGTTGATGGTCGGGCGCGAGCGTTTCAGCTTTGCGGCAAGCGTCGACTGCGACGGCCAGCAGACGCCGTTCTCGTCGGCGAAGGTGGCGAGCGCCGCCAGGACCGCGAATCCGTCGGCGTCGAGATCGGGGTGGTCGAGCCACCAGGCGGGGATCTTTCCCCAACGGCTGGCGGTGTCGGTCGTGCTGGTCATCCGGGACTCCGGCAAAAGCGTGAAACCGGCATGGGCCGGCGGTCTTGCGGGCAGGATTCCCCGACGGCACCGGAGTCTCCAAAGCGCGCCCGTCTCCTATCGGCAGGTGGCGGGCGCGTTTGTGGTAGGTGTCAGGCGCGCTTGCGGAGGTCGCAGGCGCGTCTCATGCAGGCGGCAGGCGCGGACATGAAGGTCGCAGGCGCGGTTGACGGCGCGAATCGGGACGGGCTGAAACGCGCCTGCAACCTATCGAGTTGCCGCACCGGCGCGGAGCGCGCCCGTTCCTGTAGGTCACAGGCGCCTTTGGCGGCGTGTTGCTGTAGGACACAGGCGCGTTCGAATCGCCGGCGGCCATGAAGGCGTCAGGCGCGTTTCGAATCGCCGGATTCTCTAGGTGGCAGGCGCGTTTCGCGATTGCGGAGTGGCAGTAGGTGTCAGGCGCGCTCGAACCCGATGCCCCGGTTGCAGCCGGAGCAGGACTCCGGTCGGCTACGGTTGTGCCCCGGAGCCGTGACCGGTTGGCCGTCACCCGGCCTTGCCGAGGGACGGATGTCCGATTCGCAGCCAAGCCGGGCCGTCGTCCGACAAACGCGCCTGTGACCTACTGCTTGCGCGCCTGTCGCCTCCTGGAAGCGCGCCTGCCACCTACCGGATGCGCGCCTGCCACCTATGGAACCGTGCGCGACGTCGTTGCGTTGAACGGCGGAAGCGGCATAGGCTTGGTGTTCAGGATTGCGGAGAGGCACCAGATGTCGGGGCAGATCGTCGTCAAGCAGCGCCGTACGGAGACGCAGGGGCAGACTCTCCAGGGCACGCTGTTCGAGCACATCGACACCACCACGGGCCGGCGGCACAGCGTCAACATGGTCTCCCTGTACGATCTGGCCCCGAAATACGTGTTTGACAGCCCCGAATCGAAAGCCAACGGACAGGCGGCGCACAACCTGGAGCCCAGGGACCCCGCGGCCCAGGATGACCGCCTGCCGATGATCCACCGCCAGTTCTCCTTCGCCGACCAGATCTACCACCTCACGGTCGTGCCGGCGCGCATCCAGCGCCGGGTGAAGGGCAGGGACGGCCGTTTCGTCCGCGATTCCAGCGGAGCCCACGTGGTGGAGGAGATCGACGCCTATCCGGGCGAGCGCGAACAGATCATCGAGGACGTGATCCGCAAGCTGGCCTCGGACCCGGCGCGCCTGTCGGTGGACAACGGGGAGGCGATCCTGCGCTTCTCCCTCTACGAGATCTGGCAGGAGCTGCGCTCCGTCCGGCACACCCTCAGCATTCCCGAGATCAAGGAGGCGCTGATGGTCATGCGGCGCTGCACGATTCAGATCGAGCGCCGCGGCCGCCGCAAGGTGATGATGGACTCCGGCATTTTCGCCGGTCTCGGGCTGCGGCAGCGTCCCAACGAGACGGACGACGCCGACGACGCGTCGATTCTCGATGACGAGAGCGGCGATGCGGAAACCTTCGTGCAGTTCAACATGATGCTGCGCGAGGCGATCCGCCGGGTCGACTGGCATTCGATCTCCTACGAAGCCCTGATGAAGATCCGCAACCCGTTCTCGCGCTGGCTGTTCAAGCGCATCGCCGAGACGTTGCGGCAGGACCCCTCGCAGTCGGTCGTGCCGATCACCGCCCGCGACATCATCCGTGATTCCGGGATGGCGGAGTGGTCGCGATTCCGCGACATGCGGCTGCGGATTCACGATGTCGTCAAGGCGCTCGCCGATACGCAGATCGGGGCGCTCGACCGCATCGAGATCGAGGAGATCAAGGAAGGGCGGAAGTACGTCGACGTCGAGTACAACCTCTACCCCTCGCAGTCCTTCCTCGACCAGATCCGTCGCGCGGTGGCCGAGCGCTCGGTCAACGAGCGCGAACTCACCCTGGTGGTCAACAACGACGACCTCGATGAAGCCGGTCGTCCCAAGCGCTTCGTTCCCGTCACCCCGGAAACCGCCAGCCAGAGCCGCCGCCGCCGCCGGGCCGCGCTGCCGAAGGGGAGCGACGGGCAGATGCCTCTGCTGGACATCGTCAAGTAAGACCGGGGTCAAGTAAGAGCGGGTCGGGGTGGCGTCTTCCCGGCCCCGATCCGGCACAGGGTCAGGAGAGGCGGGGGTCGATGGCGCCCTGGTCCTTCCTGTCCGCGTAGCGCCGCATGTTTTCCGGATCGAAGATGACCTTGGCGGCTTCGCGGAAGGTCTCCTTCTCGTTCATGCCTTCCTCGTCGAAGAAGGACATCACGCGCTCGATGAACCACATCTGGTCGATCTGCAGCACCTGCGCGAGTTTCGGCGCGGTGTAGAGCGGCACGCGGGAGCGCTTCTTTTCGATCATGGTGATGAAGTTGGAATTCTTGTAACCAATGAGGCCGGCGAGTTGAACTTGCGATAGCCCCAGTTCCTCACGGCGTTCGCGAACGATGTCGCCCGGATGGGTGAGGTGCCTCAAGTCGGCCATAATTCTTGCTCTCATGGTTGGGTGCGCCTCAGTGAGCGCTTCGTAACTAAGTATGCGCTCAGGAGATACGCTTTCAACATCAAAAAGCGGTCTCCGGGGGACGTTGGCGCACAAATTGGCGGAAGCAGCCGTGGTGGCGCCGAAATGCCGTGTGGATGTCGAGAAACGCTACGCGCGATGCCGCTCGATCTCGGCAACGGCATGGTCGGAAAGCGCTGACAGGGCCTCGGTGGGGGCGCCGTCCTGCGCCTGCACGGACATGCCCTGGATCATCGCACCGACGAAGCGCGCGAGGGAGGCCGCATTGGTCTCCCCCTTCAACTGCCCTTCGGAGATGCCGCGCTCGATGCGCGCCCGGATGAGGTTGATCGTCGCGGTGCGCAGGCCGGCAACATGACGCGCCACGGGGGCGTTTTCCGTCGCGCAGGTCAGCACGGCCGTTGAAACCATGCAGCCATGCGGGCGGTCGCGTCTGGTGAAGTCCCGGGCCGAGTCCCGAAGGACCCGCGTCAGCGCGACCACGGCATCGCCCTCTTCCAGGGCCGCCGCCGTCGAAGCGCCGACGGTGGCCTGATACCACTCCAGCGCTTCGCGATAGAGATCGGCCTTCGAGGCAAAGGCGGCGTAAAGACTTTGCGGCGTGATGCCCATCGCCGCCGTCAGATCGGCGATGGAGGCGCCTTCATAGCCCAGCCGCCAGAAGGTGTCCGCGGCTTTGGCCAGCGCCTCGTCCCGGTCGAAGGCGCGCGGGCGGCCGCGCGGTCGCGGCGTCGGCGCGTTATTTTTCATAACGGTCACTCTGGAAATAGTCCCCGGACTGCGTTATTCAGGAGTGATCGCTCCATATATACGGGGTTTCACCGGCATGCGCATCCCCCTTGTCGCCGCTGCACTCGCCATCGCCAGTTCAGCCGTCGCCAGTCCGGCCTTCACCAGTCCGGCCTTGGCCCAACCGGCCAACGACCCCGCGATGGAGGCCCGTCTCGATCCGGTGATCGACAGAGCGCTGTCCGAGAAGCGGATTGTCGGTGCGGTCGTCCTGGTCGCGAAGGACGGCAGGATCGTCTATCACCGCGCCGCCGGTCATGCCGACCGGGAAGCCGGCGTCAAAATGCGTGAGGACGCGATCTTCCGCCTGGCCTCCGTCACCAAGCCGTTTGTGACCGCGGCCGCCATGCGGCTTGTCGAGGACGGACGGCTGGACCTCGACGCGCCCGTCACACGCTGGCTGCCGGATTTCCGCCCCGCCTTGCCGGACGGCTCGATCCCGGCGATCACCATACGCCAGCTGCTGACCCACACATCGGGGCTGGGCTACGGCTTCCTCGAACCGGCGGACGGGCCGTATCACAAGCTGAACGTCTCGGACGGGCTCGACCAGCCGGGGCTTTCGCTGGCCGAGAACCTGACCCGCCTGTCGGCCGCTCCGTTGAATTTTGCGCCCGGCACAGGCTGGCGATATTCCCTCGGCATCGATGTGCTCGGCGGCGTTCTGGAAAAGGTCGAAGGGCGGAGCCTTTCCGACATCGTCCGCGACGACGTGACGGCGCCGCTCGGCATCGACGACACCGGCTTCTCGGTGCGCGACGTCTCCCGGCTTGCCAGAGCTTATGCGGACGGCAACCCGGAGCCGGTGGCGATGGCGGACGGGCAGGCCGTTCCGTTGATGGGGCTTGCCGCGACCTTCGCGCCGTCCCGGATTCTCGACCCCAAGTCCTACCCGTCGGGTGGTGCGGGCATGGCAGGGACGGCGCCGGATGTTCTTCGCTTTCTCGAAGCGATCCGCACCGGCGGTTCGCCGATCCTCAAACCCGAGACGGTCGCGCTGATGACCAGCGATCAGGTCGGCACGACGGCGAAGACGCAGGGGCCGGGGTGGGGCTTCGGCTATGGCTGGGCGGTTCTGGACGATCCGGCGCGGACGGGCACGCCGCAGGCCGCCGGGACGCTGCAATGGGGGGGCGCCTACGGACACTCCTGGTTCATCGATCGCCAGAACGGCCTCTCGGTCGTTGCCCTGACGAACACCGCGTTCGAAGGCATGGCCGGGGCGTTTCCGACCGAGGTCAGGAACGCCGTCTACAAGTAGCCCCGGCGCGAGGGGTGGCTGAACCGATCCGGGCGCCCCTCCCGCGTTTCCGGGAGCGCCGGAAACACGCTCCACCCAGGCGCGACGGGGCGCAAAATTTTCGCACCATTAAAGGGTGCAACACCGGCCGTTCTATGATAGGTTTCTATTCCTTGTGCGAGATACTTGTTCATAGAGAGGCTGAAAATTATGACTGTGAACCTTGAAGCCGCCTCAGCCACCCTCCCGGCCGTCATTGTCGAGGCCGTTCGCTTGCATCTGATCGCCGCCGGAGTGATCGCCCCGGACCACCCGTTCGACGCCGGATCGGCCCTGGATGGCGCTGACGAGACCGGCGTCAGCCTGGGGCACATGGCGCAGCAGATCGCCATCTTCGGTGCCGGTCTGTATGATTGAGGCGGCAGAACGTGACGGTCGGGCCGCGCCCTTGTCCGTCGTTACGATGCGGGCGCCGATGCCGATGGCAGCGGCCGGTCGCTGCGCCGGTGCGCCCCGCGGAACCGGCGCCGGGCCAGCAGGGCGAACAGGGCGCCCGTCGCCAGGGCGGTCAGGTCGATGCCGGCCACCCCCCACAGCCCGCGCGCCAGCGTCACCCCGAGATGGGCGTTGCTGGTCAGGGCGTTCATCAGCGGCAGGGCGGCCCACAGCAGAGCCGCCACCGCCAGTTGCTCGCCCCAGGCGCGCTGGACGCCGCGCAGCGCCGGGTGCAGGGCCGTGAGAAACCACGCGGCGAAGAAGGCGAGGGCCTCGAAGGTCTCCCGGCCGGCCAGTCCGGCGGGCAGCAGCCGGTTGGCCCAGAAATAGGCGGCGATGGCGATGGGCAGCCCGACCATCACCGCCAGATTGGCGCCGTCGGCCAGACGCAGTCCGAAGGATGGGGTCGCCTCGCGCTTGCGCCGCTTGATGATCCAATAGACCTGCCCGGTGCCGATCATCGCGGTGCCGGCCAGCCCGCACAGGATCATCGCCAGCCGCAGCGGCGTGTCGGCGAAGCGCATCATGTGCAGGCCGTAGGCGCCGGCCCGCGTCGCGGCGGCTCCGCCCATCCCCTCCCAGACCTCGCGCACCGCGCCGGTCGTGCCGTCGAACAGGATGGCTTCCGGCGTGATCACCACCCGGTCGGAGTCGGTGCGCTTGAGAAGGATGGTGGCGGCGTCGTCGCCCGGGTTGTCGATGACGATCCATCCCGGCCGCCCACCGTCCCACCGCCATGCCGCCTCCGCCAGCAGCGGTTCGATGGCGGTGAGGGGGGCGGCCCGTCCCGCGGCGGCCGGCGGCGGCGGTTCGGCGTAGACCGCCGTGTTGAAGGCCGCCGGCCGGTCGCCGAAGGCCGCCTGCAGGCCCCAGGGCATGTAGAGCAGCATCAGCGGCACCAGCCCGGTCACGGTGATCAGCGCGTGGTAGGGCAGCACGATGATGCCCAAGGCGTTGTGGACATCCATCCACAGCCGCGTGCGCGACCGTCCGGGGCGGAAGGCGAAGAAGTCCCAGAAGACCCGCCGGTGGATGACGAATCCGGTGATCAGCGCCACCAGCAGGGCCACCCCGGCGGCGCCGATCAGGTAACGCCCCACCAGGCCGGGAACGCGCAGGTCGAAGTGGAAGTAGTAGAGGAAGTCGCCGCCAAAGGTCGCCCGCGCCTGCACCGGGCGGCCGTCGTCCGGCTCCAGCCACAGCTTGCGGAAGGCGGGCTGTATCCCGGGCGGGTTGTAGACGTAGACCTGGGTCGCGGTTCGCCGCTCGTCCGGCAGCGTGATCAGCCAGCGGCGGGCCTGCGGCGCCTCGCGCGACAGGGTGGCGATCGCCGCCGCAGCCGCGTCGGGGCTGTTGGTCGCTTCGACCCGCTCGGGCTGCATCCAGCGGGTGATCTCGAAGCGGGCGTAGGCGGTGGTTCCGGTCAGGAAGACGCAGAACAGCAGCCAGCCGACCACCAGCCCGCCCCAATTGTGCAGCCACGTCATCGACAGGCGGAAACTGCCGTTCATACCCCGGTTCCCGTCATGCTTTTCAACAGTGAGACCGCCGCCCAAATTGCCGCCGTCAGGCCGGCGGTCCAGGCCAGGGCGCGCCGGGCGCTGGCCGCGGCGAACACCAGCACCACGGTCAGGACGCAGGGCAGCAGCGCCGCCATGGTGGCGGTCAACACCGCCTCCGCCCGGTCCTGCACGGCCGGCAGCGCCAGGGACAGCGCCGCCGCCGTTCCCGCCGCCAGGGCGTAGCCGCCGCCGACAGCGGTCACGACCCGCAGCGCGATCTCGGTCTTCCGCGTCACCAGGAATACTTCAGCGAGCCGATCACGGTGCGGCGCAGGCCGTAATAGCAGTTGGTCGCCCGCGAGCAGGCCGCGACATACTCCTTGTCGAAGAGGTTGCTGGCGTTGATCGCCGCCTGAATGCCCTGAAGCTGCGGGTTCAGATAGGACAGGTCGTAGCGCAGGGCGGCGTCGACCAACGTGTGCGCCGGCACCTTGAAGCTGTTGGCCGGATCGCCGTAGGTGAAGCCGACGTAGCGCAGGCCGAGCCCGCCGCCCAGGCCGGCCAGCGGGCCGTCCTGCACCGTGTAGTCGCCCCAGGCCGAGGCCGAATGGGTCGGCACGGCGACCGGCCGCTTGCCGCGGTCGGCGCCGTTGCTCTTCGTCACCTCGGCGTCGAGGAAGGTGTAGCTGGCCACCGCGTTCAGCCCGGCGGCGAGGCTGACGCGCGCCTCCGCCTCGAAGCCGCGGGAACGGACCTCGCCGGTCTGGATGTTGTAGTTGGTGTGCAGCGGGTCGGCGGTGGTGACGTTCTGCTGGGTGATGGTGAAGGCCGACAGGGTGAACAGGCTGCCGGAGCCCGGCGGCTCGTACTTCAGCCCGGCCTCGTACTGCTGGCCGGTGGTCGGCTCGAACGGGTTGCCGAAGAAGTCGCTGCCGGACGTCGGCTCGAAGGATTCCGAATAGCTGGCGTAGGGCGCCAAGCCGTTGTCGAACAGGTAGAGCGCGCCGACGCGGCCGGTGAAGGCGTCGTCCTGCTGCGACGTCCGCCCCTGGTTCAGCCGGTTGCGCTGCTGCGTCTCGGCCCAGTCCTTGCGCCCGCCCAGCAGGACGGCGAGCCCGCCCCACCGGATCTGGTCCTGGGCGTAGACGCCGGTCTGAGTGATGCGGGTGGCGGTGCTCTGGTAGATCGGCGGGGTGGCGATCGGCAGCCCGTAGACCGGGTTGAACAGGTCGAGGTTCGGCGCCGCCGCCTGCCCGCGCAGCGTGTCGCTCCTCAGCCGCTGATGGTCGACGCCGGCCAGCACGGTGTGGCGCAGCGGACCGGTGTGGACGGTTACCTGGACCTGGTTGTCAACGGTCAGGTCGTAGGCGCGCTCGCGGGCCGAGAAGGTGGTGCGCCGCGTGGTGCGCTGGTCGGGCAGCAGGCCGGACGCGTAGACCTGCTTGAGGTCGAGGTCGTTGTGCAGGTAGCGGGCGTTCTGCCGCACCGTCCAGCGCTCGTCGAACCGGTGTTCGAAGCGATAGCCGACGCTCATGGTCTTGCGGTCCCAGGTGTTGAAGTTGGGATCGCCCGTGAAGAGCTTGGTCGGCAGCGTGCCGTTGGGGTTGGGCAGCACGGTGCCCTGGGCCGGCAGGTAGTTCAGCGGCGAATCGTCGTAATTGTCGCGCTGGTAGAGGCCGATCAAGGTCAGGCTGGTTTCGTCGGTCGGCCGGATGGTCACCGTCGGGGCGGCGGCCAGCCGGCGGCGCTCCGCGATGTCGGTCTGGGTGTCGCTGTCCAGCGCGACGCCGGCGAACCGGTAGGAGAGCCGGCCGTCGCCGGTCGCGTCGCCGCCGATGTCCAGCGCGGCCTGCTTGCGGCCCTGGTTGCCCGCCTGCAGCAGGATTTCATGCCGGGCGTCGGGGGAGGGCTGCTTGGTCACCATGTTGACCAGACCGCCGGGGCTGGTCTGGCCGAACAGCACCGAGGCCGGGCCCTTCAGCACCTCGACCCGCTCGAACAGGTACGGGTCGATGCCGGAGGTCAGGAAGCCGCTGCCCTTCAGCCGCAGCCCGTCGAGATACTCGTTGAAGGACACGCCGGTGGTGCCGTTGCCGCCGAAGCCGCGCACCGAGATGCCGTCGCCGCCGAAGGAGGAGGAGCCGCCGTTGCGGGCGGTGGTGACGCCGGAGGTGTAGTTCAGGACGTCGGCCAGACTGCGCGCCGCCTGGGCGTCCATCTGGTCGCGGGTGACGACGGAGATCGACTGCGGCGTTTCCAGGATCGGCGTGTCGGTCTTGGTGGCGGTGGCGCTCTGGCGGGCGGCGTAGCCCATGACCGGGCCGGTCGCCCGCTCGCGCGTGCCCTCGACGGTCACCGGGTCCAGCACCGTCTCGCCGGCTTGCTGCCGCGACAGCACGGCGCGGCCGGGGCCGGTCATCTGGTACGACACGCCGGTGCCGGACAGCAGGCGGCGCAGCGCCTCGTCGGCGCTCATGGTTCCTGACACGCCGGGCGAGGACAGGCCGCGCGCGACCTCGGCCGGGAAGCCGACCTCCCAGCCGCTGGCCGCGCTGAAGGCGTTGAGGGCCGTGACCAGCCCCTGCGGAGCGATGTCGAAGCGCTGCCCCGTCACTTGCCCAGACGCTTGGGCCACCTGCCCGCCGGTCTTCGCCGACGCCGCCAGGGCGGTGCTTCCCGCCGCCACACCCAAACCGGCCACCGCCGACGACAGCAACGCCGCCCGCAGCAGGGCCGTCCCCCGACGCCCCCGCGCACCCCGATCCATCATCCCCGCACCCATCGTAACGCATTCCCCATGATCGCGACGTATCGACCGGCCGGAGCGCGCCGCTTGTTGCAATTGCGACGCATTCCTAATGGCCGTGCCGACCTGACGTTCGGGGATCGTGAAAAGCGGAATTTTTTTTTGGAGAGGTTTCGTGGGTCGGAAAAGCCGGTGGACTCAGGGGCGCGGGCGCAGGATCAGCAGGGCGTCGGACACCCGCAGAGTCTCGGCCCGCACGAGCCCGGCCAGGGCCGTCGCCGTCCGCGCCGGATCGTCCAGCCGGTAATTTCCGGTGATCCGGCGGTCGGCGAGGGAGTCGGGAACCAGGATCAGCCCCGGATAATAGCGGTCCAGCTCATCCAGAACCTCGCCCAGGGGGCGGTCCTCGAAGACCAGCCGGCCATCGACCCAGCCGAGCGCCGCGGAGAGGTCGGCGGGGTGCTCCACGCCGACGCCCGACGCCGTGACCACCACCTCCTCGCCCGCACGCAGCCGAACGGCGGGGCCCCCGGGACGCGCGACGTCCACGGTGCCGTGGCGCACCGTTACCGTCACCCGGTCGTCTAGGTAACGGACGGCGAAGGCGGTGCCGACCACGGTCACCACGGCGGGACCGGCCGCGACCCGGAAGGGGCGGGCGGGGTCGGGCGTCACCTCGAAGAAGGCGGCCCCGCGCAGCAACCGGGTCCGCCGCTCGCCCCCCTCGACGTCGGTGGCGAGCGCCGTCCCGGTGTCCATCAGCACCCGCGATCCGTCGGCCAATTGCAGACGCTCCTGCACGCCGGTCGCGGTGCGGTGGTCGGCCTGCAGGCGCAGCGGCAGGTCGGCGGCCAGGCCGAGACCGACCGCCACCAGGAGTCCCGCCGCCCACGCCATCGCCCGGCCCGCCAGCGGCCGGGAACGGCGCGACGGTCGAAGGGAGACCGTCGGCGCGGCTTCGCGCGGCGCCGCGTTAGGAACCGTTGTGGCCACCAGCGCTTCGGTGAGGAGGGGCGAGGCCCACATGTCCTGCGCCAGCGCCCAGGCGCGGGCGTTGCGGGGATCGGCGGCGCACCAGTCGGCGCAGGCCCGCCGGCACTCGTCGCCCGCGTCCTCCGCCTGCAGACGGATGAACCAGTCGAGCGCCTGCTCCAGCGGTAAGGAGGGGTCGGTGTCGTCAGGCATGGGGCCGGGCATGGGGGTCGCGGGTGGTGCCGTCACGGTTTGTCTCTTTGTAAGACGTTCGGGCCGGCGGAAACCCGCAATCCTTCCCGGTCAAGCCGGGCGAACACCTCCAGACAGGCCAGCAGGGCGGCCTTCAGGTCCTTCTGCACGGTGCTGACCGAGACGTCGAGCCGCTCGGCGATCTCCGCGTGGGACAGCCCTTCCATCCGGTTCAGCAGAAGAATGCGGCGCTGCCGCTCGGACAGGGTCGCCAGCGCGGCGTTCATCCGGGCCAGCCGCTGGCGGTCGCCGGCCTGGGTTTCCGGGGAGGGCAGGGGGGCGGCAACCTCCTCCACGCCTTCGACGGTGGTGTCCTGCACGACCACCCCGGCGAGCCTGCGCTCCCGCCGCAGATGGTCGAAGGCCAGATTGCGCGCCGTCTGGAACAGGAAGGGCAGGGGATGATCCACCGGCCGGTCGCGTTCCGCCGCCCTCACCTTGAGATAGGCCTCGTGCGCCAGATCCTCGGCGGTGGCGGCGCTGCCAACCATGCGGGAGAGCAGGCGGACCAGCGTGCTCCGGTGTCCCATGAACAGAGCGTCGAGCGACGGCTTGGCGGTGTCAGCCATGCACCACCGGACCGGGAACCGGTGCTTTCACGCGGTGCGGATCGGGCCTGCGATGCTGATCGGGCATGGCGTCGCCCCGTTGCTCCACGGAAAAGCGGCGTGGCCGCGCCATGACCGGCTCATGGCGGCGGCAATATACTTAGAATGCGTATCATTCGCAATGATATGTTCCGCTGGGGACCCGCCGTGCGCCGGGGCACGGCGGGTCCCGGCGCGCGTCAGCGGGCCAGTTCGAAGCGGATCGGCTGCGCGCCCTGCCACAGGGTGCGCTTGCCGAGTTCGGCCAGATTTTCCAGCCCTTCGGTGATGGTGATGAAGTGGTTGCCGGCGAGCTGGCCCATCTTGCTGGAGAACTGGACGCCGCCGTAGGCCAGCAGGATCTCGGTCTCGCTGATGCCGCCCGGATAGAGGATGATCTGGCCCGGCGCCGGGTGGCTGGTGTGGTTCTCGTAACCGAGGCCGAAATCGGTGTCGCCCAGCGGAATCCACACGCCTTCGCCGCTCCAGCGGACATGGACGATCTGGCCCTCGTAGGGCAGCAGGCTGCGGAACTTGGCGCAGGTCTTCGGCGCTGCCGCCGACTCGAAGCGGGCGCCGAAGGTGAAGGGGCCGGCGGTGATGGTCAGGGCGTCCATGGTGTGGCGGTCCTCATTTCTTGGTTTCTCATAGGCCCCACCCTAAACCCTCTCCGGCCCGGTGGGGGAGGGGCAGGGTGGGGGGAATGTGCTTTCTCAGACCGCGGCCACCTTCGGCCGGGCCAGATCCGGCGTGTCGCAGCGCAGGAAGGCGCCGCGGCCGGGCTGCGCCACGCAGGTGCCGCCCTCCACCACGACTTCGCCGCGCGACAGCACGGTCTCCGGCCAGCCGGTCACCTCCAGCCCCTCGTAGGGGGTGTAGTCGACGTTGTGGTGCAGCATGGCGTTGGTGATGGTGACCTTGCGGTCCGGGTCGTAGATCACGATGTCGGCGTCGGCACCGATGGCGAGGCTGCCCTTGCGCGGGTGCAGGCCGTACATCTTGGCCGGGTTGGTCGAGGACAGCTCGACGAAGCGCTGGAGGCTGATGCGGCCCTTCTTGACGCCTTCCGAGAACAGGATCGGCAGCCGCGTCTCGATGCCTGGCACGCCGTTGGGGATCCAGTTGAAGGGCGTGTTGGCGCCGTGCAGCATCTTGCCCTTGGGGTCCTGGTAGCGGAACGGCGCGTGATCGGACGACACGATGTGGAAGGTGCCGCCGGCCAGCGCGTCCCAGACCGCCGCCTGGTTGGCCTTGTCGCGCGGCGGCGGGCTGCAGATGCACTTGGCCCCCTCCATGCCATGGCCGTGCAGGTCGTGCTCGGTCAGCACCATGTATTGCGGGCAGGTCTCGGCGTAGATGCGCATGCCGCGGCCCTGCGCCCAATGGATCTGCTCGATCGCCTCGCGGCCCGAGACGTGGACGATCAGGATCGGCACGTCGGCCAGTTCGGCCATGGCGATGGCGCGGTGGGTCGCCTCGCGCTCCACCAGCATCGGCCGGGAATCGGCGTGGTAGCGCGGCGCGGTGTGGCCGGCGGCGAGCAGCTTGTCGGTCAGCCAGCCGATGAAGTCGGCGTTCTCGGCGTGGATCATCGCCATGGCGCCGTCGCGCCGGGCGACGCTCAGCAGCTCCAGCACCTGCCGGTCGTTCAGCTTCATGTCGTCGTAGGTCATGTAGATCTTGAACGACGTGTAGCCGTCATGGATCAGCGCCGGCAGGTCCTGGCCGAGAAGCTGGTCGGTCGGATCGCTGACGATGAGGTGGAAGGCGTAGTCGATCACCGCCTTGCCGTCGGCCCGCCGGTGGTAGTCGGTCACCGCGTCGCGCAGCGACTGACCCTTGAACTGGCAGGCGAAGGGGATGACCGTCGTGGTGCCGCCGCAGGCCGCCGAGCGCGTGCCGGTCTCGAAATCGTCGGCCGACTGCGAGCCGTCGCTGGTCGGCTGGTCGAGGTGGCAATGGCCGTCGACGCCGCCGGGCAGCACCAGCTTGCCGGTCGCGTCGATCTCGCGGGCGCCCGGACCGAGCCCGGTGCCGATGGCGGCGATGCGGCCGCCGATCACGCCGAGGTCGGCGGCGAACACGTCGGACGCGGTGGCCAGCGTGCCATGGCGGATCACGGTGTCGAACTGCGGCATGGAACTCTCCCTCGGTCCCGAAGGACGGGTTTTGCGGTTGCTGGTTTATACCGTCGCGACTGCGGCGGCGCGCCCACATGGGCGCGGAAAAGCCTGCGTGGCGTTTGAACGCAATACGACACGCCAATTCATTGGCGTGTCGGTACTACAAAAAATAGCCGCCCGGATTGGCCTCGGCGGCGATGGCGCGGCGGGCGTCGTCCTGGAGGTTGCGCAGATGCGCCAGCATGGCGGCCTTGGCCTCGGCGGCGTCCCGCCGCTCGACCGCCTCCAGCACCGCCCGGTGCTCCGTGTCGATCTCGCCCTTGCGGTGGAAGGCGCTGGAGATGCGGAACAGGCGGGCGACGACGCGCATCCGCGTGATGGTCTCGGCCAGCGTCGCGTTGCCGCTGACGCGGGCGAAGAAGCTGTGGAAATGGTTGTCGTAGAGCCAGTGCTGCATGTCATCCTCGCTGCCGTCCAGCGATTCGAGCCCGCGCCGCAGCTCGGCGAGGTCGGCGTCGCCGACCAGCGGCACCGCCGTCTCGATGGCGTGGCACTCCAGCAGCTCGCGCATCTGCATGCATTCGAAGAACTCGCGGGCCGAGACGACGCGGACGCGGTAGCTGCGCTCGCTGGTGCGTTCCAGCAGCCCCTCGCCGACCAGCCGGACCAGCGCCTCGCGCATCGGCGTGCGCGACACGCTCAGCCGCTCGGCCAGCCGCCCCTCCGGCACCTCGGCGCCGCCGGGGATCTGGCGGCTGAGGATCAGCTCGCGCAGATGCCCGTAGGTCTGGTCGCCGAGGTTGGCGGGCCGGGGGAACAGCGGGTCGGCCGGAGAAGGGGTCATGACCGGAGCCTCACTGGCCGTCGACGATCGCGATGTTGCGGTAGGCGCGGCCGAAATGGCGCTCGATGCGGCGCTGGACGATGTCCCACAGCGAGGTCATCAGCAGGTAGTAGAGGGCGGCCACCGTGAACAGCTCCAGCACCATGAAGCGCTCCTGGATGAGCAGTTGGGTGCTGCGCAGCAGCTCCTCCATCGAGATGACGGAGGTGACCGAGGTCGTCTTCAGCAGCCCGTTCACGCTGTTGCCCAGCGCCGGGATGATGATGCGGATGGCCTGCGGCAGCACGATGTAGACCATCACCTGGGCCGAGTTCAGGCCGAGCGCGCGGCCGGCGTTGCTCTGCCCGGCGGCGACGCCGAGGATGCCGCCGCGGATGATCTCGGCCAGATAGGCGGCCTCGTTGAGGATCAGGCCGATCAGCGCGGATTCCGTCACCGACAGCTTGATGCCGATCTGCGGCAGGCCGGTGTAGATGATGATGAGCTGGACCAGCAGCGGCGTGCCGCGGAACACCCAGATGTAGGCCTGCGCCGCCGCCGATACCCAGCGGTAGGGCGACAGCCGCAGCAGCGCCAGCAGGCAGCCGACCACCAAGCCGCCAGCGATGCCCGCCAGCGTCAGCCACAGGGTCGTGATCGCTCCGCTGAGCAGATACCCGTTGAACAGGTAGTCGAAGAAGCCGTCCCAGTTCCAGCCGCTGGTCATTCCATCAACCTCTCGTTCTTATCCGCTGCGCGGGCGGCGGCCGGGACGAGCCCCGCCGCCGCCCGCACCCACTCACATGCCGGGGCCGTTGACCTTGAAAGCGCCGTCGTTGGGCAGCAGGCCGTACTCCTCCATCAGGGCCTTGTAGGAGCCGTCCTTCTGCATGTCGTTGAGGACGGCCACCACCGCCTCGCTCAGCGGCTTGCTCTTCATCGCCAGGGCGACGGGGGTCGGGAACAGGCCGTGCAGGGCGCGGTCGAAGTCGCCGCGCTTGCTGTATTCGGTCGCCGTCGGGTCGATGGCCACCGACGCCTCGGTCTGGCCGGCGCGCAGCGCCTGATAGGCCGTGGCGAAGTTGTCGAAGGTCTTGATCTCGATCGGCTTCAGACCCTTGGCGACAATCATCTTGTCGAGTTCGCGCAGCTTGCGCTCCTCGAAGCCGCCCAGCTCGACGCCGACCGGGCGGCCCGACAGGTCCTCCGGCTTGGTGATCTTCAGCGGGTTGCCCTTGGACACCGAGATGCTGATCGCCTGGGATTCATAGTTGATCATCGGCATCATCTTGGCCCGCTCCTCGGTCCAGAAGATGCCGGTGTTGATGAGGTCCCAGCGGCCGGCCTGGAGGCCGGGGATCATCGCCGAGAACTCGATGCGGACATATTCCGGGGTCAGGCAGAGCCGCTTGGCGATCTCGTTGCCCAGCGTGATGCGCATTCCCTTCAGCTGGCCGTTGGAGTCGACGAACTGCATCGGCGGCAGGGTCGGGTTGGTCGACATCACCAGCGTGCCGGGCTTGACCAGCTCGGAATCGGCCACCGCCGGCTTGCAGGCGGTTTGGGCAGCGGCCGGCAGCGTGAACAGGGTCAGGCCGGCGGCGATCAGCAGCGTACGAATGGTCATCGTGGTCACCTTCTCTCGTGTTCAGGCGAAGTGATCAGGCGAGGGAGTTGATCAGCCCGTAAGCCGCCAGATCGGCGCGCAGGGCCTCGGCATCGCCCGCCGGCAGCGGCAGGCGCGGCGCGCGCGGGTCGCCCACGGCCAGGCCCATCATGCCCAGCCCGGTCTTCGACGCGGCGACGTAGCGGTGGCCGCCGACCCAGCGGACGATCGGCAGCATCTTCTTGTAGAGCGCCAGCGCCTGGTCCTTGTCGTTGTGGTCGGCCACCAGCTCGAACAGCCGGGCCGAATCGCGCGGGATCAGGTTGGAGCAGACGGCGACCCAGCCCTGGGCGCCGAGCCAGAAGGATTCGTAGCCGAGGATGCCGGCGAACACCGTCATGCGGTCGCCGCACAGCTCGATGATGTCGCGGACCCGCGTCACCTCCAGCGTCGATTCCTTGATGTAGAGCACGTTGTCGATCTCGCTCAGCCGCGCGACGATCGGCGGGGTGAGGTCGACGTTGGCGGTCGCCGGGTTGTTGTAGATCATCACCGGCAGCGAGATCGCCTCGCCGATGCGGCGGTAATGCTCGAACAGCTCGTCGGGGGTGGGGGAGCTGTAATAGGGCGGGATCACCATGATCCCGTCGGCGCCCATCCGCTCCGCTTCCTTGGCGTGGGCGACGGCGTCGCGGGTCCATTCGGCGCCGGTGCCGATCAGCACCGGCACGCGGCCCGCCGACTCCTGCACGCAGAT
This sequence comes from Azospirillum sp. UENF 312511, assembly GCF_058780635.1. Taxonomy (NCBI): domain Bacteria; kingdom Pseudomonadati; phylum Pseudomonadota; class Alphaproteobacteria; order Rhodospirillales; family Azospirillaceae; genus Azospirillum; species Azospirillum sp. UENF 312511. The sequence continues at coordinate 312,750 of NZ_JBSNCG010000004.1, forward strand.
CTCGATGACCTGGGCCCGCTCCTCCGGGGTCATCGACAGGAACTCGCCGGTGCTGCCGAGCGGGATCAGCCCGTGGATGCCCTGCTCGATCTGCCAGTTCACCAGCTTCTTGAGGGCCGGAACGTCCACCGCACCACCGTCGGCGGTGAAGGGGGTGATGAGAACCGTGTAGGTGCCGCGCAATGCCGTCATGGGTTCCCCCAAGCTCCTGCCTAATTTTTGACCTTGCCTAAATACTACTCGTATACTATCTGTATACAGGAATCCAGCGCATTTTGACGCACCCTCGAAATGCCGCTTTCCACCGCAATCCGGACACAGCCGCCCGCCCATGCGCCTCGAACATCCAAGCGTCCGCCGCGACGGCGTCCTCATCGAGATCACCTATGACGGCGAGCGGATTCCCGCGCTGGCGGGGGAGACCGTGGCGGCCGCCCTGGCGGCGCATGGCGTCGCCGCCTACCGCCACACCCGCGACGGCGGGCGGCGCGGCCTCTATTGCGGGATGGGCGCCTGCTTCGAGTGCCTGGTGACGGTGGACGGCAAGGCCAGCCAGCGCGCCTGCCTGACCAAGGTGGCCGAGGGACAGGTCGTCCGTTCGCAGCCGCCGGCCGGCACCGCCGCCGATCCGCTGGCCCCGCTGGTGCCGCCGCCGGATGGCGCGGCGCCGGAGGAGCGGACGCCCGACCTTCTGGTGCTCGGCGCCGGCCCGGCCGGTCTGGCGGCGGCGGAAGCGGCGGCGCGGCGCGGCGCCGACGTGGTCGTGCTCGACGAGCGGCCACAGAGCGGCGGCCAGTATTTCAAGCCGCTGGCCCCGTCGCACCGCGCCGACCGGCCGACCGACCGCCAGTTCCGCGCCGGCCGCGCCCTGGTCGACGCGGCGCGGCTGGCCGGGGCGACGATCGTCCAGGAGGCGACGGTGTGGGGCGCCCACGCCCCCGACGAGGTCGTTGCCGTCGTCGCCGGGCGCGAGACCGTCTTCCGGCCGCGCCGGCTGGTGATCGCCAGCGGCGCCTACGAGCGGCCGGCGCCTTTCGCCGGCTGGACGCTGCCCGGCGTGATGACGACCGGGGCCGGGCAGACCCTGGCGCGCGCCTACCGGGTGGCGCCCGGCCGGCGGGTGGTGATCGCCGGCAACGGTCCGCTGAACCTGCAACTGGCCTGCGAGCTGGTGGAGGGCGGCGTCACGGTGGCCGCCGTGCTGGAAAGCGCGTCGCGCCCGTCGCCCGCCCAGTGGCGCGCCCTGTGGACGACCGTGCGGTCGGCCCCCGGCCTGATCGGCGACGGTGCCCGCTATCTGCTGCGGCTGCGGCGCGCCGGGGTGCCGGTGCTGTGGTCGCATGGGGTTGTCGCCGCAGAGGGCGCGGAGCGTCTGGAGGGAGTGCGCTACGCCCCGCTCGGCGCCGACGGCGCGCCGCGGCTGGGCGAGGCGGTCTCCGTTCCCGCCGACGCGCTGTGCCTGGGCTACGGCTTCATCCCCTCCACCGAGATCGCCCGTGCGCTCGGCTGCGCCCACCGGCTGGTCGACCGCCATCTCGGCTACCTCGCCACCGAGACGGCGGAGGACGGTGCCACCAGCCTGCCCGGCGTCTTCGCGGTCGGCGACGGCGTCGATCTCGGCGGGTCGAAGGTGGCGCAGGCGCGCGGAACCCTTGCCGGGATCGCCGCCGCCACCCAGCTGGGTTTCGCCGACACCGACCCGGAGCAGGGCCGGCGGGCGCGGACCGACCTGCGGCGGGCCGAGGGCTTCCAGGCGGCGCTGTGGTCGATCTACCAGGCGCCGCCGCTGCGCCTCGACGCCGTGCCGGACGAGGCGGTGCTGTGCCGCTGCGAGGAGGTCACCTTCGGGCAGGTCCGCGCCGAGATCGCCGCCGGCCATGACAGCCTCGCCGCGTTGAAGCGCAACACCCGGCTCGGCATGGGCCGCTGCCAGGGCCGCTACTGCGCCGCGACCGCCGCCCTGCTGCTGGAGCAGGCCACCGGCCGGCCGCGCGCCGCCGACCAGTATCTGGCGCCGCGCCTGCCGGCCAAGCCGACGCCGGCCGGCGCCTTCGCCTTCGAGAAGCCGGAATGGGGTGGCCACCAGCGCGCCATCACCCCCAACCTCGCCCGCCCGCTGGAAGACGGCCCGCTGCCCGACCAGGAGGCCGAGATCCTGATCGTCGGCGGCGGCGTGGTCGGCGCCTGCCTCGCCTATTACCTGACCCAGGCCGGCCGCGACGTGCTGGTGGTCGAGCGCGGCGACACCAACCTGCAGGCGTCGGGGGCCAACGCCGGCAGCCTGCACGTTCAGCTGCTGTCCTTCGACTTCGGCGCCAAGGCCGAGGCGGGCGGCGGCCCGGCGGCGGCGACGCTGGCGCTCGGCCCGCGCTCCATCGCGCTGTGGCGCGACCTGGAGCGCGCCTGCGGCGCCGACTTCGAGCTGGCTGTCACCGGCGGCCTGATGGTCGCCGACAGCCCGGCCGGCATGGACTTCCTGCGCGCCAAGGCGGCGCTGGAGCGGCGGTACGGCGTCGAGAACGCCATCATCGACGCGGCCGAGCTGCGCCGCCTCGCCCCCGCCTTGTCGGAGGAGCTGGTCGGCGCCGAATACGCCCCGCAGGAGGGCAAGATCAACCCGCTGCGCGCCACCTACGCCGTGCTGGAGCAGGCGCGCCGCCAGGGCGCCCGCTTCCTGCGCGGGGTCAACGTCACCGGCATCGCCGCGGCGCCCGCGGTGGAGGGTGGCGGCTGGCGGGTAGAGACCCCGCGCTGCCGCATCCGCGCCAAGCAGATCATCAACGCCAGCGGCCCCTGGGCGCGCGAGACCGGGCGGCTGGTCGGCATCGACGTGCCGGTGCACAGCGCGCCCTTGCAGATGATCGTCACCGAGCCGGCGCCCAAGCTGGTCAGCCAGCTCGTCGCCCACGCCGACCGCCATCTCAGCCTGAAGCAGGCGGTCACCGGCGGGCTGATCATCGGCGGCGCCTGGACCGCCGTCTTCGACCCGGCGCGCCGCTTCAACACGGTGTCGCGCTCCAGCATCGAGGGCAACCTGTGGGTCGCCCGCCATGTGCTGCCGCAGATCGCCGGGCTGCATGTGGTGCGCGCCTGGGCGGCGATGAACATCAACATCGACGGCGCGCCGATCATCGGCCCGGTGCCCGGCCTGCCCGGCTTCTTCAACACGGTGACGTCGAACGGCTACACGCTGGCCCCGGTCGTCGCCCGCATGACCGCCGACCTGCTGCTGGACGGCCGCACTGACATCGACCCGACGCCCTTCCTGCTCGACCGGTTCCGCTGAGCGCCCCTTCCCATCCAACGCCCGGCGCCGCAGCGGCGCCGCCCATCCGCAAGAGAAGCCGCATGATCGCCATCGAGAACGTCAGCAAGCACTACGGCACCTTCCAGGTCCTGAAGAACTGCACGACCACCGTGCGGAAGGGGGAGGTCGTGGTGGTCTGCGGCCCCTCCGGCTCGGGAAAGTCGACGCTGATCAAGTGCGTCAACGGGCTGGAGCCCTTCCAGTCCGGCCGCATCCAGGTGGACGGCATCGACGTCGGCGGGCGGAGCACCAACATGACGGCGCTGCGCGCCCGCGTCGGCATGGTGTTCCAGAATTTCGAGCTGTTCCCCCACCTGACCATCATGCAGAACCTGACCCTGTCGCAGCGCAAGGTGCTGGGCCGCGCGACGGCGGAGGCCGAGGCCAAGGGCGAGGCGCTGCTGACGCGGGTCGGGCTGGGCAATCAGGCGCACAAGTTCCCCGGCCAGCTCTCCGGCGGTCAACAGCAGCGCGTCGCCATCGCCCGCGCGCTGGCGATGGACCCGATCGCCATCCTGTTCGACGAGCCGACCTCGGCGCTCGACCCGGAGATGATCAACGAGGTGCTCGACGTCATGGTCGAACTGGCCAACGAGGGCATGACGATGATCTGCGTCACCCATGAGATGGGCTTCGCCCGCAAGGTCGCCCACCGGGTGATCTTCATGGACCATGGCAGCATCATCGAGGACTGCACCAAGGCCGAATTCTTCGAAACCCAGCGCTCGGAGCGCGCCACCCAGTTCCTCGCCAAGATCCTGCAACACTGAGGAGAGCGTCGCGCCGCATCCCGCCATCCGGACGGATCGTCGAGAAGCTTTGCAGGACAACGATTCGTCTGCTTTGTTAGGAAGAAATCAGCGTCAGGTGGCAGGACTTGGTATGAGCACGGACATGGACGGCCCGAAAACCGCGAGCCCGGCAACCGCCGGCGTGAATCTGGCGAGCATGGCCTACCGGACCATCCTGGAGATGATCCTCGACCGCCGCATCCCCAGCGGCGAGGTGATCGTCGAGGACCGGCTGGCCACCGCGCTCAGCATCTCGCGCACGCCGATCCGCGAGGCGCTGGTCCGGCTGGCCAGCGAGGGGCTGATCCGCAAGGAGTTCAACCGCCCCTACCGGGTGCGCGAGGTCTCCAACCGCGAATATTTCCAGAGCATGCGCCTGCGCGAGATCCTGGAGGGGGAGGCGATCGCCGCCGCCGCGTCGCGGATCGACCCGGTCCGCCTGCAGGCGGTGAAGGCCGAGATGCTGCGGCTGCGCGACGAGCCCAAGATCCGCTTCGAGGACCATTGGGCGGCCGACGAGGAGCTGCACACCCTGATCGCCGAGGCGTCCGGCAACGCCGTGCTGGCGCAGATCATCCGCGACCTGCGGGTGACCACCCGCCTGTTCGAGCTGTCCGGCCTGCCGTCGCGCATCCGTCCCGACTGCGACGAGCATCTCGACGTCATCTCTGCCCTGGAGACCGGCGACCCGGCGCAGGCGCGCGCCGCCATGGAGGGGCACATCCGCAGCCTCGCCAAGGACGTGCTCGGCGAGATCGCCAAGAGCTGAGAAGCGTCAGGCCCCGTCGGCCTCGCGGAAGGCCGCGCTGAGGTCGCCGTAGAGGCGGCGGAACAGGCGGCGGCGCGGTGCCAAGGCAGCGGCCAGGGCCGGGTCCGGCTCCACGGTGTGGCGGATCTCCAGGGGTCGGCACACGGTTTCCGGGTCCTCGCCCGTCACGGCGAGGCGCGCCAGACGGGCCGCCCCGAAGGCCGGTCCGACCTCGCCCCCCGCCGGGTAGTCGAGCGGCCGGCCGAGCGCGCTGGCCAGAATGCGGCCCCACAGGGCGCTGCGCGCGCCGCCGCCGATCACCAGGAACCGCTCGACGCGCCCGCCGGCCTCTTCCAGGGCGTCCAGCCCGTCGGCGAAGGCGAAGGCCACGCCCTCCAGCACCGCGCGGGCGAGCGCCCCGCGGTCGGTGTCGTGGGTCAGGCCGAAGAAAACACCCTTGGCGTGCGGGTCGTTGTGCGGCGTGCGCTCCCCCGACAGGTAAGGCAGGAAGACCGGGGCGCTGGAGTCGCCGCCATACGCTTCGGCCTCGCGCAGCAGCGCCGCCTCGTCCGCGGCGCCGGTCAGGCGGGCGGCGAAGGACAGGCAGCTTGCCGCGCTCAGCATCACCGACATCTGGTGCCAGCGGCCGGGCAGGGCGTGGCAGAAGGCGTGCACCCCGCGCTCGGGATTGGGGGCGAAGCGGTCGCCGCTGACGAACAGCACGCCCGAGGTGCCCAGCGACAGGAAGGCGCTGCCCGGCGCCACCACCCCGACCCCCACGGCACCGGCGGCGTTGTCGCCGGCCCCGGCCGCCACCACGGTTCCCGGCGGAACACCCCAGTCGGCGGCGACCTCCGCCCGCAATGTGCCGGTGGGCTGGCACCCTTCGTACAGTTTCGGCATGTGCGCCTCGCCGAGCCCCGTGGCGGCCAGCAGCTCGTCCGACCACGCGCGCCGGCCGACGTCCAGCCACAGCGTGCCGGCGGAATCCGACAGGTCCGATGCGTGGTCGCCGGTCATGCGCAGGCGCAGCCAGTCCTTGGGCAGCAGCACCTTGGCGACCTCCTTGAACCGCTTCGGCTCGTGCGCCGCGACCCACAGCAGCTTGGGCGCGGTGAAGCCGGGCATGGCGCGGTTGCCGGCGATGGCGCGCAGGTTGGGGGCGCGGCGCTCCAGCTCCGCGCATTCGGCGCCGCTGCGCCCGTCGTTCCACAGGATGGCCGGGCGCAGCACGCGGTCCTGCCGGTCGAGCAGGGTCGCCCCGTGCATCTGCCCCGACAGCCCGATCCCCCGCACCGCCGCCATCGCGGCGGGATAAGCGGCGCGCAGGCCGGCGACGGCGCGCCCGGTGGCGGCCCACCAGTCCTCCGGGTCCTGCTCCGACCACAGCGGGTGCGGGCGGCTGACCTCCAACGGCGCGGTGGACTGGCCGACGAGGCGTTGCGCCGCGTCGACCAGCACCGCCTTGACGCCGGACGTCCCCAGGTCGATGCCGAGATACATGGGCCCTCCCCCCAATCAGCCGGCAGCCTCAGACGAGGCGGTTCACCAGATTCTCCAGCATCTCCTGCCGGCCTGACCGTGGCCGGGGATCGAGACCGAGGCCGGCGTCCGCCGCGCCGGCCAGATCCAGCCCACCGAGGAGCTTTTGGCCGAGATCACCGTTCCAGCCGGCGTAGCGCTCCGCGCGCAGGTGGTGCAGCCGGCCGTCCTCGACGAGGCGCGCCCCGGCCAGCAGCGCGCGGGCCAGCGTGTCGATGCCGCCGACATGGGCGTGCAGAAGGTCGTCCGGCTCGATGCTCTGGCGCCGGATCTTGGCGTCGAAATTGAAGCCGCCGGTGGTGAATCCACCAGTCTCCAGGATGCGCGCCATGGGCAGTGCCAGCTCCACATGGTCGTTGGGGAACTGGTCGGTGTCCCAGCCGTTCTGCGGGTCGCCCCGGTTCATGTCGATGGAGCCGAAGACGCCCAGCGCCAGCGCCGTCGCCACCTCGTGCTCGAAGCTGTGGCCGGCCAGGGTGGCGTGGTTCACCTCGATGTTGACGGCGACCTCCGTCTCCAGCCCGTAGCGCTTCAGGAAGCCGTAGACCGTCGCCACATCGTGGTCGTACTGGTGCTTGGTCGGCTCCATGGGCTTGGGCTCGATCAGGATGGTGCCGGTGAAGCCGATCTTGTGCTTGTGCTCGACCACCATCGTCAGGAAGCGGCCGAGCTGGTCCAGCTCGCGCGCCATGTCGGTGTTGAGCAGCGTGTCGTAGCCCTCGCGCCCGCCCCACAGCACGTAATTGACGCCGCCCAGCCGGTGCGTCGCCTCCAGCGCGTCGCGCACCTGGGCCGCGGCGCAGGCAAAGACTTCCGGGTCGGGGTTGGTGGCCGCGCCAGCCATGTAGCGGGGGTGGGAGAACAGGTTGGCGGTGCCCCACAGCAGCTTGACGCCGCTGCGCTCGATGCAGCCCTGCAACCGCTCGGTCAGGCGGGCGAAGGTGGCCTGGGTTTCCCGCAGCGAGCCCATCTCGGGCGCCACGTCGCGGTCGTGGAAGGTGAAGAAGGGCGCGCCGAGCTTTTCGAACAGCTCGAACGCCACGTCCATCTTCGCCTCGGCCAGCGCCACCGGATCGCCGCTGCCCATCCAGGGCCGGTCCAGCGTGCCGCCGCCGAAGGGATCGGAGCCGGGCCAGCAGAAGCTGTGCCAGTAGCAGACGGCGACGCGCAGGTGATCGGCCATGCGCCGGCCCAGGACCATGCGGTCGGGGTCGTACCAGCGGTAGGCGAGCGGGGTGTCGCTGTCCGGCCCCTCGTAGCGGATGCGCTCGACGCCGGTGAAATAGGCTTCGGTCATGGCAAATCCTTTCAAATCTCGACCCAGGCGGCGTCCCGGCGGCTCGATTCCACGGCGGCGTGGATGAAGCGCACGCCGCGCACGCCGTCCCGGACGGTGGGGACGAGGGCCGCCTGCTCACCGGCGGCGGCACCGCCCATGCGGGCGACGATCAGGTCGGCGGTGTCGCGGTAGATCTGGGCGAAGCCTTCCAGATAGCCTTCGGGATGGCCTGACGGGATGCGCGTGGCGTGCGCCGCCGCCCCGTCCGATCCGGGGCCGCCGCGGGTGATGGTGCGCGGCGGCTCGCCGAGCGGGCTGAAGCGCAGGTGGTTCGGTTGCTCCTGGAACCACTCCAGCCCGCCCTTGTCGCCGTAGACGCGCAGGCGCAGCCCATTCTCATGGCCGGGCGCCACTTGGCTGGCCCATAGCATGCCCCGCGCGCCGTTGCCGAAGCGCAGCATCATGTGCGCGTTGTCGTCGAGCCGGCGGCCCTCCACGAAGGCCGTCAGGTCGGCGGCGAGCCGCGTGCAGCGCAGGCCGGTGACGAACTCCGCCAGCTGGAAGGCGTGGGTGCCGATGTCGCCGACGCAGCCGGCGATGCCGCTGCGCGCCGGGTCGGTCCGCCATTCCGCCTGCTTCTGCCCGCTCTCTTCCAGCCGGGTGCTCAGCCAGTCCTGCGGGTATTCGACCTGAACGACGCGGAGGGCGCCCAGGTCACCGGCCGCCACCATGGCGCGGGCCTGCCGCACCATCGGGTAGCCGGTGTAGTTGTGGGTCAGCGCGAAGACGAGGCCGCTGCGCTCCACCGCCGCCGCCAGATCTTCCGCGTCCTCCACCGTGGTGGTCAGCGGCTTGTCGCAGATGACGTGGATGCCCGCCTCCAGGAACGCCTTGGCGGCGTCGTGGTGCAGGTGGTTGGGCGTGACGATGCTGACCACGTCGATGCCGTCGTCGCGCACCGCCTCGGCCCGCGCCATCTCCGCGAAGCTGGCGTAGCAGCGCTCCGGCGGCAGGAACAGGTCGGCGCCGCTGGCCCGTGCCCGCTCCGGATCGGAGGACAGCGCCCCGGCCCGCAGCTCGTAACGGTCGTCGAGGCGGGCGGCGATGCGGTGCACCGCCCCGATGAAGGCGCCCCGCCCGCCGCCGACCATGCCCAGGCGCAGCCGGCGGTTCGGCCCGGAGGCCGTCTTCCCTTCGATGGTCATGATCTCCTCCCGCTCAGCCGATGCCGAGCATGCGCCGGTTGCCCGCCTCGTCAGTGCCGGCCCCGGCGAAGTCGTCGAAGGCTTTTTCGGTCACCCGGATGATGTGCGCGTCGATGAATTGCGCGCCTTCGGCGGCCCCCTGCTCTGGGTGCTTCATGGCGCATTCCCACTCCAGCACCGCCCAGCCATCGAAGCCGTACTGGGTCAGCTTGGAGAAGATGCCGCCGAAATCGACCTGTCCATCGCCGAGCGAGCGGAAGCGCCCGGCCCGGCCGATCCAGGGCTGGTAGCCGGAATAGACGCCCTGGCGTGGGGACGGGTTGAACTCCGCGTCCTTGACGTGGAACATCTTGATCCGCTCGTGATAGACGTCGATGTAGCCGAGATAGTCGAGCTGCTGCAGCACGAAGTGGCTGGGGTCGTAGAGGATGTTGCAGCGCGGATGGTTGCCGACGCGCTCCAGGAACATTTCGAAGGTGGCTCCGTCGAACAGGTCCTCGCCGGGATGGATCTCGTAGCAGAGGTCCACCCCCGCCGCGTCGAAGGCGTCGAGGATCGGCCGCCAGCGCCGCGCCAGCTCGTCGAAGGCGGTTTCGATCAGCCCCGCCGGGCGCTGCGGCCAGGGGTAGACGTAGGGCCAGGCCAGCGCGCCGGAGAAAGTGACGTGTGCCGTCAGCCCCAGGTTGGCCGAGGCCTTGGCCGCCATCAGCAGCTGGTTGACCGCCCATTCCTGCCGGGCCTTCGGGTTGCCGCGCACCTCCGGTGCGGCGAAGCCGTCGAACGCCTCGTCATAGGCCGGGTGCACGGCGACGAGCTGCCCCTGGAGATGGGTGGACAGCTCGGTGATCTGCACGCCGGCCTCGGCCAGCACGCCCTTCACCTCGTCGCAATAGCCCTTGCTCTCGGCGGCCCGGGCGAGGTCGAACAGGCGGCCGTCCCAGGACGGAATCTGCACGCCCTTGAAGCCCAGCCCGGCGGCCCAGGCGCCGATGGCCGGTAGGCTGTTGAACGGCGCCGCGTCCCCCGCGAACTGCGCGAGGAAGATCGCCGGCCCCTTGATCGTCTTCATGGCGGGTTTCTCCATGAGTGTGTTGGTGCCCCCTCCACCGCCAAAGGCGGGGGAGGGCCAGGGAGGGGGCAGAGGTTCTTAGAACGGCGAGTCCGGGTAGTAGTATTTCGCGGCGTTCTCCGGGGTCACCAGCGTCGCCTCGATGATGTATTCCTTCTGGATCGGCGCCTTCTCCACCAGATGCTTGGCGGTGATCTCCATGGCTTCGGCGATCATCGCGGGCGGGTAGAGGACGTCGGCGGGGACCAGCACGTCCTTGTCCATGACGCGCTTGATCATGTCCTTCATGCCGGCGCCGCCCAGGATGAACATCTCCTTCTCGCGGCCGGCCTGCTTGACGGCCTCGATGACGCCGAGCGCGATGTCGTCGTCCTGCGCCCACACCGCGTCGATCTTCGGGAAGCGGGACAGGAAGTCCTGCATCACCTTGAAGCCGTCATCGCGGTTCCAGTTGGCGTACTGCATCCCCAGCACCTTGATCTGGGTGCCCTCGATCTCCTTCATGAAGGCATCGACGCGCTGGTTGTCGATCACGGTCGGGATGCCGCGCAGCACCACGATGTCGCCCTTGCCGCCCATCTTCTCCTTCATGAACCGGGCGGAGACCTCGCCCATCTGCGGGTTGTTGCCGGCGACGTAGAGATCCTGGATCGACGGGTCGGTCAGGCCGCGGTCCACCACCGTGACGAACTTGCCGGCCTGCTTGACGGCGCGCACGGGGTCGGTCATCGGCGCGGATTCGAAGGGCAGGATGACCAGCGCGTCGATCCGCTGCACCGAGACCAGATCCTCCAGGTCGTTGGCCTGACGGCCGACGTCGCGGGCGGTGACGATCACCACGTCGAGGTTCGGGTACTGCTTCTCAAGCCGCTTCTCGGCCTGCTGGGCGTGCCAGTTGAGGCCGCCGGCCCAGCCGTGCGTCGCGGCGGGGATGGACACGCCCATCTTGATCTTCTGCTGCGCCCAGCTGGCGACCGGCGCCACCATCAGGCCCGCGGCCAGCGCCGCGGCCAGACCGAAACGGAACGTCATGGTCGATTCCTCCCTCTTCGTGTTTTTTCAGCGACGCGCCACGGTCCCCCGTTGCAGGAGCACTGCGACGATGATGATCACCCCCTGGATGGTGCCGTTCAGGTAGACGCTGATGGCGCCGGTCAGGTTGAGGATGTTGTCGATCAGCGTGAGCATGACGGCGCCCACCACCGTTCCCCAGATGCGGCCGTAACCGCCCTTCAGCATGGTGCCGCCGATGATGACGGCGGCGATGGCCTCCAGCTCCCACAGCAGGCCCGTGGTGGCCGAGGCCGAGCCCAGCCGCGGCACGTAGATCACCACCGCGATGGCGACGCAGATGCCCTGGAGCACGAAGGCCAGCAGCTTGACCCGGTCCACGTTGATCGCCGAATAGCGCGCCACGTCCTCGCTGGAGCCGATGGCGGCGCAGTAGCGGCCGAAGCGCGTGCGGTACATGATCAGCGCGCCGATCAGCGCCACCACCGCGAAGGCCAGGATCGGGTAGGAGATGCCGAAGACGCCGCCGTAATAGACGGGCCGGTAGATCGTGCGGATCTCCGAATTCAACGACAGCGTGCCGCCGTCGGCGATGTAGGTGACCAGGGATCGGAAGATGCCCATGGTCCCCAGCGTGACGATGAACGCCTCCATTCTCCCCTTGGTCACCAGCAGCCCGTTGACCAGCCCCGCCGCCAACCCAAGCCCCAGCGCCACCAGGACGCCGACCAGGATGACTGGCAGTCCGGCGCCCATGGAGCCGACCAGCGCGTTCATCACCACGATCATCACGCCTGACGCGAAGGCGGCCAGCGAGCCGACCGACAGGTCGATCCCGCCGGCGGTGATGACGAAGGTGGCCCCCACCGCGATGATGCCGATGAAGGCGGTGCGGGTCAGCACGTTGCCGATGTTGCCGGGGCTGAGGAACACCGGGTTGACGATGGTGCCCAGCACGATCAGCGCCGCCAGCGCCAGGAACGGCCCGTAGAGTTTCAGATCGAAGCCGGAGGAGGGCTTCCGCGCGGCCTCAGGCATGACCGACGGCGTCATGCGCGTCTCCTTTTGGTGTGAAGCCTTTCAGGTCATCGACCGGGCGGCCTTTCAGGCCGGTGGCGTAGCGGACGATCTCGCCCTCCTCGACGTCGGCCCCCTCCAGGATGCCGGTCACCACGCCGGAGCGCATGACCACCACCCGGTGCGACAGCCCGATGATCTCGGGCATTTCCGAGGAGATCAAAATCACCGACCCGCCCCGATGGGCGAACTCGTGCAGGAACCGGTAGATCTGCTGCTTGGTCCCGATGTCGATGCCGCGCGTCGGCTCGTCGACGATCAGGATCTCCGGATCGACCTGCATGGTCTTGGCGAGCAGCAGCTTCTGCTGGTTGCCGCCGCTCAGGCTGCCGACCGGCACGTCCAGCGTCCGGACGCGGATGTCGAACTCCGTCACCGCGCGCTCCAGCGCCGCGGCCTCCCGCCGCTCGTCGACGAAGACCCGGCCGTAGCGGTCCAGCGCCAGCAGCGTCAGGTTCGGCTGCAAACCTTTGGCCAGCAGCAGGCCCTTGCCCTTGCGGTCCTCGGTCAGGTAGGCGATGCCGGCTGCCACCGCGTCCTCCAGGCGGCGGACGCGCAGCGGCTCCCCGTTGCGGGACAGCGTGCCGGCGGTGCGGCGGCGCAGGCCGAGCAGTCCTTCCGCCAGCTCCGTCCGTCCGGCGCCGATCAGCCCGGCGAAGCCCAAAATCTCGCCGCGGCGCAGGTCGAAGCCGGCGCCCCGCACCCAGCCGGGAACGTCGATCCCCCGCGCCTCCAGCACCACGGGCGCGTCCGGCGCCGGCGGCGTCTTGGCCGGAAACAGGTCGCTGATCGCCCGCCCGACCATCAGCTGGGCGATGCCGTCCTCCGTCAATTCGGCGGTCGGGCGGGTGGCGATGTGGTGGCCGTCGCGCAGAACGGTCACCCGGTCGGTGATGGCGCGCACCTCGTCCAGCTTGTGGGAGGTGTAGACGATCCCCACCCCCTGGGCGCGCAGCCGGCGGATCAGGCCGAACAGCACGGCGGACTCGGTGCCGGTCAGCACCGCCGTGGGCTCGTCCATGATGAGGACGCGGACCTCGCGCGACATCGCCTTGGCGATCTCGACCATCTGCCGCTCCGACACGGCGAGGTCGCGCACCCGCGCGCGGGGGTCCACCGGGCATTCCAGCTCGGCCAGGACGGCGCGTGACCGCTCGCGCATGGCGCGCTTGTCGAGGAACGGGCCGCGCCGCAGCTCGCGCCCGAGAAAGATGTTTTCCTCGACCGTCAGGTGTTCGGCGAGGTTGAATTCCTGGTGGATCAGCACGACGCCCACCGCCTCGGCGGTGCCGATGCCGGAAAAGTTCATCGGGCGCCCATCCACGCGCACGGCGCCCGAGGTCGGCTGGTGAAAGCCGGACAGAATCTTCATCAGCGTCGATTTGCCGGCCCCGTTCTCGCCGACCAGGGCGTGCACCTCACCGCGCTGGACGGTGAAATCCACCCCATGGAGGACCTCGACGGGCCCAAAGCTCTTCGTGACGCCGAACGCTGCCAAAAGCGGCTCGGCCATGGGGTCGCCCCCTCCCTGGATTGCGGCTTCTCATGTGGCCGCGAATTAGATAGACGGTCTAACAAATGGAAGCGTATGATTCGAATCAGCCCGCGTCAAGCCATGTCGGGGCGACATTCCCCACCTTTTCGGTGTATGCCCCGCCCGGCGCCCAACGATTGCCGCCGGACGCGCGAGACAGGAATCCGCATGCTGCCAAGGGTCAACTCGGCCGCGATCCGCCGCCTCAACATGGTCCGCGTCTTCCACGCGCTGCGGGAGAACCCGAGCTGCGCGCAGCGCGACCTCAGCCGGCTGACCGGCCTGGACAAGGCGACGACCTCGGCCATCGTGGCGCAGATGATCGAGGACGGGCTGGTCGAGCGGAGCGAGGCGCCGCGCGCCCGCCGCATCGGGCGGCCGGAAACCGCGCTCGGCATCGCCCCGTCGGCCGGGCTGCTGGTGGGCGCCCGGCTGGAGCCGGGAACGATCCGCATCGTCTCCACCACGCTGGCCGGCACGGTGGTGGAGCAGTCGCAGATCGCCGGCAGCACCGACCTCGCCGCGGCGCTGCGCCACCTGCACGAGGGGATCGACGCGGTCGTCGCGGCGAGCCGGCCGGAGGGCGGAGCGGCAGCGCCGCCCTTGCGCGGCATCGGCGTCGGCATTCCGGCGCTGATGGACCGCGAGGGCCGGCTCGTGCTCGCGCCCAACCTGGGCTGGCGCGACACGCCGATCCGCCCGCTGCTGGAGGAGGCGCTGGGCGCGCCGGTCCATGTCGACAACGACACCAAGGCCGCCGCCATGGCCGAGCGGCTGTTCGGCGCCTGCCGGGGGGTGGAGGACTTCGTCTATCTGACCGGCCATTCGGGCGTCGGCGGCGGGCTGTTCCTCGGCGGACGGCTGTACCGCGGCGCGCAGGGCTTCGCCGGGGAGATCGGGCATCTGACCGTCGTGCCGGGCGGGCGCCCCTGCGGGTGCGGCAAGCGGGGGTGCCTGGAAACCTACGTCTCCGAAACCTCGATCCTCGCCCAGGCCGGCGAGCGTGGGCGAGCACTGCCCGACCTCTGGGCCGCCGCCACCGCGGCGCGCAACGGCGATCCGGTCGTGCGGACGTTGCTGGAAGAGGCGGGTTCACACCTCGGTTGCGCGCTGTCGCATCTGGTCAATCTGGCGAATCCGGGCCTGGTGGTGCTGGGTGGCAACCTGTCGATCGTCGCGGAGTTCATTCTTCCGGCGCTGAACGCCGCCCTCGACGAGCACGCGCTGGAACCGTTGCGCCGCGACCTGCGGCTTGTGGTCTCCCCACTCGGCCCGGACGCCGTTCCCATGGGGGGCATCGCGCTGGCAATGGATGGCTTCCTGTCGGTGCCGAGTCCGATCCTGTAGGTGTCTCGTGTGTCGGCACCAAGCAGCGATGCACACCCCGTTGCGGCTGCGCCCATGGACCGCTGGTCCCGTGGCGGTTGACGTTGCCCTCGGTCCTGCTGCAATCGGTTGCTCAGCCTCCGATCAGCACGGTTGGAAGCCCGACCATGATCGTACCGCCGTGCAGCGTCGGGTCGGTCATCCGTGCTTGCGGGCTGCCGCCGACCAGGACCGTGGCGCTGCCCCCGGCGATGGTGTCCGGTGGGCCGACGCAGACCGCGAGATCGCCCACACGCGCGGCGGGCAGGCCGCCGATCAGGACGTTGACCGCGCCGGGGCCGACGATCGGTCCGCCCACATGCGGAACCGGCACCACCGCCGGGGTTGCCATGGGGCACAGGTGCATGTCGGTGCAGCGCGCGGCGGGCTTGGTCATGGTGAGGCAACCTCCACCGCGACGACGGTGATGTTGTCGGGGGCACCAATCTCCCGCACGATGCCGACCAAGTGCGCAGGAAGACGGTCTACGGGCTGGCTTGCGGCGATCCGGCCGATGTCCGCGTCGGGCAGAACCTTGGTCAATCCGTCGCTGCACAGAAGGAACAGGTCGCCAGGGGCCAATTCGCCCTGGATGACGTCCAGGAACAGGGTGTCCGCCGCGCCGACGGCGCGGGTGACTTCGTTCCCGCGAGGGTGGTGCGCGGCATCGCACGAGGCGAGGTCGCCGGCTTCGACCATGGCTTGGACGACGCTGTGGTCGGTCGTGAGCTGCTCCAGCACTCCGGCCCTCAGCCGATAAAGCCGGCTGTCGCCGGCCCAGACGGCGGCGAAATGCCGCCCGAACACCAGCAGGGCCACCAGGGTGCAGGCCATCGCCGTGGGCGCCTCGTGCAACTCCGCATTGGCCGAACGCAGGATGCGGCCGACGTCGTGGAGGAGGGTTTGCGCCGATGTGGCGGGGGCGAGGGCGCCCAGCCGGCCGATCACCAGCCGGCTCGCCCGATCTCCGGCGTCCAGCCCCCCCAGCCCATCGGCGACGGCCCAGAGACCCAGATCCGGGCGGTCGAGCATGGCATCCTCGTTCCGCGTTCGGACGGTTCCGGGATCGGTCGCGGCGGCGGAGCGGATGGGAAACAGAACGGCCCCTCCGGTGAGCATGGCGACAAAGGCCTGTGAGTCCGGGAGCCCGGTGTGGACCGTGGGCGGATGATCCGCAATCCACCACCAGGACCGGCCCGCTTCGGCCATGTGTGGCGCCGATGGAAGGTTCGTCAGGGCGGCGGCCAGCTCCTCCGGCTCTCCGCCCCGGTCCAGGACATCGAGCAGCATGGCCTCGGCATGGTCGAACCAGCCGCTGCCTGCGCCATCGCTCGATACGGCCACCAGGGTCAGAGGGAACGCGCGCCCGGCGTTGTCGATGCTCGGAACGAGGAGACCGCACAGGGCTTGGGGGCCGGCCACGTCCGGACCCAGGGCGAAACGCCAGACGGGAGCGGCCGCGAAGACACGCCCCCAGCGCTCCTCCGGACCCCCGTCCAGCCAACACCGGCTGTCCGCGACGACCCGTGACAGCCAACCGTCCCACACCTCCCGAAAGCCCGGCGGCAGGGACCGCGCCACGAAATCTCCACGCGCCGGCAGTTTTCCGAAAAAGCCGCTCAAAGGTTCGGAGGGCATTGGAACTGCTCCATGTCGGGCAGTGAGAAGGGATTGACGATGCTGCTCGCGCGCAGCTCGAACGAAGCCGACATGCCGCCGCCGGCGAAGGTGACGATGGCGCGGTCGGGTCCGCGCGGCTCGAACCGCGCTTCGCGGAACAGGCGGAAGACCGACCAGGGGCCGCTGGCGCTGCGGGCCTGAACCTTGTTCGGGGTGTCGGTGGTGCCGCCGGCAACGAAGGTCACGGCGGAAACGTTGGTGCTGATCGGCATCGGCCATTGCACCGTAACGCCCCGGTTGACGCCGGCCTGGAACGTGACGAGCTGCCCTTCCAGATCGATCTCCACCGTCTCGATCCGCGGATCGATGGTGCGTGGCGTGAGCGTGAACTTGACGTCCGGGCGGGGGCTGCCCGTGGCGAAGAAGGCTTCGCGGATGGTGGCGGCGCGGCGGAACTGCTCCAGCACCGGTTCGGACAGGTCCAGGTCCATGCCGCCGATGCGCTGCCAACGCCAGGGCTGGCGCGTGGTGTCCACGTACGGCTTCAGGTTCGCGTTGAAGAAGCTGTCGATCAGGCCGCTCGGCGCGAACAGACGGGCGAAATCGTCCACCGCCGCCTCGTTCCGGCTGCTTGGTTGCAGCGGATAGCGTCCCTTGACCGCGCGCTCGCAGAAAGGCACCACGGAGGCTTGCCAGACCGTGTTGATCTGCGTGCGCAAACTGCCCAGCGCCGCGACCGACGTCTGCTGCCCCATGCCGCCGATCCAGCTTCGCAGCGGCTCCGGCAGGGTCGCGGCGGTGGCGGCGAGTTGCTGGCCGAGGCGCACGGCGGCGGCCTTGTCGCCCTCTCCCTGGCCCGGCAGGCCGGCCACGCGGCTCACCTGCTGGTAGAGGCCGTCGAGGGAGGCCAGCACCTGGTCCAGGCCCGCCGGTCCGCCGCTGCGTCCGAAGGCGAGATCGCGCAAGGTCTGGAAGCGGTCGCTGACCGGTTGGCCGGGCTTGCCGCCCGTTTTCAACCCGAACTGTTCCGCCAGCCCGGCGAGCCGTTGCCCGGCCTGCGTCTGGCCGGCGGCCTGCTGGGCGGCATCGACGGGGTTGGCCGCCGGGGGCGCCGTGGCCAGATCCGTCTCGCGCGCCACGGCCTGGACCAGCGTGCGGACGGGGGACATCGGACCGGCCGCGGCGTTCAGAACGGTCGCGGCCTCGTCCACGCTGCGGAACCGCGCCAGCGACAGGTCGGCCAGCAACCCGTCCCAGTTCCGGGCGAACTCGTTGTAATAGAGGGTCAGCACCTCGCCCTAAATCCGCGCGACGCCGTCACGGCCGGCGGCCGCGGTCTGTGGCCCCAGCGTCTGCGGTCCCAGCACCCAGGCGTCCCCGGCGATGCGCTCCGCAACGCCCCCGAGATTGGGCAGGAACGCCTCGTGGAAGCCCTTGTGGGTGAACAGGCCGGGCATTCCCGCGGTCAACGGCTGGTTGGACTGGCGGATGAAGACCTGTGCGCCGGCCGGGCCCGCATGGTCGATGACGCGCCATTCCGGAGGCGCCTTCTCCTCGGCGGCACGGCGGACGATGCGGTAGGCCCGCGCGGATGGAGACTCGCGCAGCAGCGTGGCGCGGACCTGGGCCACCAGCGGCTCGTCCAGAGGAAGGGCCATTGGCGGCTTCGCCAGAAGAGTGTCGAGGTGGGCCGCCAGCCGTGACCGCACGGATTCGCTGTCGGTGCCCCGGTAGGTGGCGGCCCAGTCGAGCGCCATCCACTCCTTGACCAGCGCCGCATCCAGCGTCGGCCCGTCCTTCCGCCCGACCCCGCCGAGCATCAGATACGCCTTCAATCCCTCATAGAGCAGGTCCGGGCGGTCCATGGCGCCGCGCAAACGGTACTCCATCAACAGAAGCAGGTGCGGGTAGAAGAGATGGTCGAGCGCACGGTGATACGCCTCGTCCGCGGCGGGGGACAGCTTGTCGCCCTGGTGCAGGCCGAAGCGCATGGACACGGGGGTCGGCCCCGCCATCCCCTCCGTCCCGACGGTGAGTCCGCGCAACCGGTCGAGTATGTCGAGGATGAGGTCCTGCTCGCCCAGCATCGGCGGATTGCCGTCCGAGTTGCCGAGAAGCGCCCTGGTCTTGTCGAGTTCCGCTTCCACACGCTCGGCCAGGGACGTGTTCCGCTGGTAGCTGAGAGCCGATGCGCCGATGCCGGCCAGCGTCACCAGGGCCGCCGCCGCCCAAGCGCCGCGACGGACCCGGCGGTTCCGCTTCTCCACCCGCGGATCGCGCCCGACGAGGCCGGCTTCGCCGAACACGACCTCGCGCAGCAAGCGCGTCAGGAAGAAACTCCGCCCGCTCGGACCGGCGCCGGCCGGGGCCGGGGCGGTCAGTCCGAACGTGCCGGCCATGGCCGCCATGAGGCGGTCGATGGGCGCGCCGGTCTGCGTCGCGCTGGTGAAATAGACGCCGCGCAGCATCAGCCTGGGCTCGTACCGGGACGGCTGGAAGACGGCGGTCAGGAAGTCCGCGACCGGTTCCTTCAGCGACGCGAACTGCGCCGGGAAACCGAACACCAGGTTGCGGCGCTCGGCGAGCGATTCGGCGTTCAGGCGCTCCAGCACGCGTGTCTGCAGGCGCTCCGTCAGGGCGTCGAGGTCGGCGGGCAGGCGATCCAGCGGGCCCGCCTCCTCCAAGGGCAGGGTGACGCCCCACACCTGCTCCCGCTCGTCCTTGCCGAGATCGGCGAAGAACTCGGTGAATCCGACGACGAGGTCGAGCTTGGTGAACAGCACATAGACGGGGAGCCGCACGCCAAGCCGCTCATACAGCTGGTTCAGGCGCTGGCGGACGGCGGCGGCGTGGGCGTTGCGGACCGCGGGGCTCGCGGCGCCGAGTTCCGCCAGGCTGATGGCGACCAGGGCGCCGTTGACGGGCTGGCGGGGGCGGGTGCGTTTCAGCAGGTCGAGAAATCCGAGCCATGCGCCCGCGTCGACCGCCGCGTGGCTGTCCTGGGTGGTGTAGCGGCCGGCGGTGTCCAGCAGGACGGCCTCGTCCGCGAACCACCAGTCGCAGTTGCGGGTGCCCCCGACTCCGCGAACCGACGCCGACCCGTTGTCGGCGGCGAGCGGAAAGCGCAGGCCGGCGTTCAGCAGGGCTGTCGTTTTCCCCGACCCCGGCGGACCGATCAGCACGTACCAGGGAAGGTCGTAGATCGCGCCGGCGCCCTTGCCGTTGCGGCGCAGCCGGTCGAGAGCGTCGTTCAGCCGCTCCTGAAGCGTGGCGATCTCGTCCGCGGTGGCGACGGCCGGCTCGTCCGGGGAGAGCGCGGCGATGCCCTGGACCATCGCCGCCGCGCGCCGCCGCTTGCGCAGGACGGAGAGGGCGAGCGCCGCCGCCCAGGCGAGCAGCGCGACCAGGATGACCGCCAGCCGCACCGCGTCGTCCTCGAACGGGCGCGCGTCGCCAACGCCGATCAGCGGTCCGGCAAACCACAGGAGCGCGCCCAGCAGGGCCACCCCGAGCAGGGAGAAGAACCATCGGGAGCGCAACGCGGAGGCAAGGCGGCCCATCATCCGTGACCCTTTGCAATGCCGCACCCCGCCGCTGGGGAATGGGTGGGGGCGTGGTTCAGCGGTCCGCGGTTCATCGGTTTGCCACGGCAGGCGGGCTTTCAGCCCGAATGAGGATGTCCGTGCGGCGGTTCTCTTCGCGGCCTTCGGCGTCGTTGTTGGACGCGACGGGCTCCAGATCGGCCTTGCCGTCCGCGGACAGGCGGGCGGGGGCTGACATCAGCCTTGCCAGATGGTCGCGCACCGCTTCGGCCCGCGCCTTGGACAGGTGCCAGTTGGACGGAAAACGGACCGTGCGGATCGGAACGTTGTCGGTGTGGCCGACCACCTGGACCAAGCCCGGTTCCCCCTCCAGCGCCTGTCCAATGCGGTCCAGCAACGCATAGGTCTGCTTTTCGACCGAGGCGCTGCCGGAGCGGAACATGCTGCCCGCGCGCATGCGGATCACCAGCCCGTCCGGCGCGTCGTGCAGGCTTACCAGCCCTTGCCGGACTTCGGGTTCCAGGAAGCCGCGGATCTGGGCGAAGGGGGGAGGCGGCGCGGGAGCGGCGATCCTCTGCGATGGCCGCGGAGCAGGATCGGCGGGGCGCTCGGCCGGTGGCGCGGGGACGCTGGCCTGAGAGGCCGCCGTCGGGCGGCTGAGTTGCGGGGGCGAGCGCGGCGGCAGCCGCACCAGCTCGGCCAAGGTCCGGTCGGTGCGGTCGTTGAGCGCGAAGGAAAAGCCGACATGCGCGGCCAGCAGCAGGGCGGCGGCACCCACCCCGATCACCCACAGGGGCACGCCCGTGGAGGTCGTGCGGTGGGGCATTGCGACCCCGCGCCAACGGCTGGACAGATCGCGCTCGCCGGTCCCGCGCAGTTCCGCGATGGACCGGTAGACGGTGTCGCGGGTGCGCGCCAGCTCCGACTGGCCGCGCGGCGACAGGCGGTATTGCCCCTCGAACCCGAGGGACAGGCACAGGTACAGCAATTCCAGAAGGTCGCGGTTGGCCGCCGGTTGGCGCATCAGGGGTTCCAGCAGCCGGTAGAAGCGTTCGCCGCCGGTCACCTCGTTGTGGAAGCTGCTGACCATGCTGGCGGCGGCCCAGGGGCTGCGGTTGCCCCAGGGGGTGTTCAGCACGATGTCGTCGATGGTCGCGCAGAGCGCGTAATGCGCCGTCCGCACCGTCTCCCGCGGGGTTCCCTGAGCCGTCGCACGGCCTTCGAAGTCCCGGAGCGCGGCGACGGTCTGGGCGCGCACCTGCTCGATCGGCACGGACATGCTGGCCGTGCGCAGGCGGGAGACGAGGCCCAGGAGCGGAGCCGCGGCGGCGGCCAGCGGGTTGACGCCGGTGTGGGGCAGCGCGATGGCCTCGCCGCCCGGCGAAGCGACCGGAGCGCGCCCCTGTTCGGCAGCGGCGTGCAGCCGCCCCCGGAAGCCGCCCTGGGAGCCGCCGGATGGGCCGCCGGACGCGCCGGGCGGGGCCGCGCCCGGTTGCGGGCCGGTCGGCGGGGACAGGGTGGGGTCCGACGGCGGTGGAGGGGCGGCCGTGGGGGACCCGGCACGGCGCGGCGATGCCCCGCCGGTGTTGAGGCCGGTGTTGAGGTTGACGGGATTGAAGATCGTCTTGTCGGCGTCCTCGATGCCGAAGGGATCGTCTTCGTTCATCGCGCATTATCCTCTGATGGCCCACAGCTCCATGACGATCTGCGGGAACTCGCCGGAGAGGTGGATGGCCAGCCCTCCGGACGTGCCGAGCTGCCTCCACATCGCCCCGCCGCGGTCGAGCGCGAAGTAGACCGATCCGGCGTTGAAGGGGATTTGCCGTGGCGCCACGGGCAAGGGGTCCGTGCCGATGCCGGGCAGTGCGCTCATCACCAGATCGCGGATCAGCTCCACCGGGCCGATCTTCACCTGAAGGGGAAAGTTGCGGCGCAACTGCTCGGTCGGCATGTCGGCCCGCACGGCCAGGACGAAGCTCGCCGCGTCGATCAGGCTGCGGTCGGGAATGGCGGCCACGCGGATGCCGTAGCGGCGGTCCTGCAGCGGAATGGGGATGGCGGTCTGTTCCAGGACGGCGCTCAGCAGCCGGCGCAATTCGGCGACCACCGGCTGGAAGCTCATCTGAAGGTCGTCGTGGCGGTATGGCTCGAACTTCGGCGGACGGCGGCCCCGGTCGTTGAAGGTGGCCAGCTCCCCGGCCATCTGCACGAAGAGGCTGTACAGGCCCTCCGGGTGCAGGCGCGCTTGCGCATCGTGGTGGGCAAGCAACGGGCCGTAGCGGTTGCACAGCTGCAGCATCAGGAAGTCGGCGACCTCCGCCGCGCCCCCCGCGCCGGCCTGCCCCAGCCGGTTGGCCAGCACCTCCGCGCGCTGGCCGATCAGCCCGTGCATCTCGGCCAGGAAGCCGGTCAGTTGCGGGGCCGCGGCGCAGACCAGGCTTGGCGGGATGTAGTGCCGGTCGAGCACGATGCCGCGACCGGCCGGCACCTCCACGATGCGCGCGACGCCGATGCAGGCGTAGCCGGAGCGCTCCTCGTTCGCCAACATCAGGCGCAGGCGCAACTGGCCGACCTGGAGCTGGGCGATCGCGTTGGACGCGGCGACGGCGTCCTTCGCCTCGAACGGCGTGGCCGCGTAGCGGGTGATCGCCTCTTCGTGCGGCGGCAGGGCGACGTCGGCGCGCCCGGGGGAGCGCAGGGGCAGGGCGATGTACACGACGGCGTTGCGAACGGACTCCGCCGGCTCGATCGGCGTCGGCAAGGGCGCCTGTTCGGGCAGCTGGAAGGGCGTCCCGTCGGGCAGAACCCCCCGGGCGCGGCGCAGCGCCAGCTTTCCGGTGCCCAGGAGATCGCGGTCGATCTCCAACTCCGTGACGCCCCAGCCATACGCGCATAACGCATTCGTCCGCGCGTCCACCAGCGCTTCGACGTAGCGGTCGAACTGCTGGAAGTGCTGGGCGCGCAGGAACATGCCCTCCGACCAGACGATCTTGTTGTCCCAGACCATGGGCGGCGACCTTTCCGTCTTTCGTCCCCGCGCGTCCGTCGGCCTCAGCGTCGTTCGGACGTTTTGGTGTGCGTCACGTAGGCGCGTCCGAACGCCCGCCCGAAGGAACCGAGAAGATCCTCCTCAAGCCCGGCAAGGACGCGCTTGTAGTGACGTTCGTAATGGTCCCAGCACTGGGCCTTGCGCGCTCCGGGCAGCAGGTGGGTGATTCCGCCGCCGGACTCCGCCGCCTGCGCCACGGCTTCGGGATCGAACTCCTTGACGAGCGCCGTGACCGCCTTCTGCACGGCGGCCATCATGGCCATCTCGTGCGAGCGCAGGTCGTCCAGCGCCTGCCGCATGGCGTCGTCCGGCGGCATGTACCCGCGGCCGGTGGGGCGCACCATGCGGGCCAGGGCCTCGTCCGGGTCGGGGACGAACTTCAGGGGGTTGTTGTCCACCGCCTGGATCATCGTGTGATCGACGTTGAAGGTGGCCTTCACCGTGGCCCGGCTGCGCAGAAGCTGGGTGAGGCCCAGCACCCCCGTCCGGTAGACCGTGGCGACGGTGCGGATCGTGGCGGCGCGTTCCGCTGGGCTCAGGGGACCGAGGTCTATGCCCAGCCCGTCCAGAAAAGCCTCCCACAGCGGATCGTCCTTCGCATCCGGCGTTCCGCCCGCCGCGGCCGGCGGAACGGTGCCCGGGACCGGCGGGGCCGGCCGGGGCGGCTCCGCAACGGACGTTGCGGGTGGGTGTGGAGCGGCGGCGTCTTCGTCTTCGTCCCAGTCGGGCGGAATGAAGGACGATGCCGATAGCGCCGCATCGGCGGTGGGGTCCGGCATGCGGAAGCAACTGGTCTCCGGCGGGGCATGGTCGGGTTGGGGCCAGCCGCCCGGCTTCGCCGACGGGGCCGTCCGGCCGAAGGGCCGCGGGTCCTCGAAGGGATCCGGTGCCGGGGGCAAGGCCGGTGCTTGTGCCGGGATTGCCGCCGGGGCTCCTGCGGGGATCATCGCGATGCTGACCACGACGTCGTAAGTGCCGACGCGCAGCAGGTCGCCGTCCTGAAGCACCGCGCTGTTGCGGTTGCCCAGAGGTTTCGAGCCGTTGTTGATGTACACCCCGTTGGTGCTGGTGTCGGTCAGGATCCAGTCGGGTCCGTCGCGTTCGATGATGCAGTGGCATTTCGAAACATGGCGGTCCGGATCGGGAAGCACCCACGAGTTGCCGGGTTTGCGGCCGATGGTGAACGGCAGGCCATCCGGCTGCGCCGACGGACAATCCATGTCGGCCGACTGATGGCTGACGACCTGGAGCGTGACGCGGGACAACGTCATCGGGCGTCTCCTTCCCCGGCGCCGCCCGCTCCGGACCCGCTCAAGGTTTCGGTCAGGCGGCCGTTGCCCCCCGCGGCGATGTCCAGGCCGCTGTCCAGAAAGGCCGCCAGCCGTTGGTTCCCCTGTTCGGGCTGCCGGGTCACCGCCGCCAGGATCACCGCCGCGGCGACGGCCTTGCCCGCCAGCCCGTCCGGGGCCGGGACATCGGGCGCGCCGGGGGGCGCCATGCTGCCGCCGGACCAGAAGGCGCCGACGGCGGCCCAACTGGCCGCGTGCTGGAAGTCGGTCGCCTGGGCGCTGGCGTAGGCAGCGCGGCGGTTGGCGTCGCTGGGCTGGAACACCCACGCGCGGGCGGCCTCCAGGGCGGACAGGACCGGCTCCGGCGCGTCGGGGGGCAGGGTGGCCCTTATGCAGACGCAGGCCCACCAGACCGCCTCCCGCGGCGGCAGGGCGTGGGCCAGAACCCGCACCGCGTCGGCGCGCCGGCCGGCGCCGATCAGCGCCGCAAGATAATCGGTCGGCGATTGGTCCGGGGCAAGCAGAAGCCGGGCCGCGTCATCGAGCGTGCAGAGATCCGCCACGTCACGGGCCTGCCGCTGACGAATCTTCCTCAGGGGTGCGGCGGTCATCCCCATGCCTGCTCCTGCTCGATCTTCTGCCGTGATGATCGTCGAGTAGCAGTATTCCCGAACGAAACCGGCGTTTCTATTGTCAGACGGTGTTAAGCCGCGAATGTGCCAATAACTCGTTAGTGCTGATTACCCCTTAGACGCACTTTGACGAGTCGATTATCGAAGACACAATTGGCGGTCCTTTTTAAGGTTTGTAGACGTATGGCCGATCGGTAAACAAATAGGCGAAATTTCTCAATAATGGCGCGGACGCGGCGGTGCTGCGGATCGAACCCGATCCGGCCGTCCATTCGAATGAACTCTCCTGGGAGGACTCATGGACAGCGTTCACGACAAGCTATCGCGCGTCCGCAAGCCGCGCGTCCACATCAGCTATCAGGTCGAGACGGAAGGGGCGGAGGTCGAACGCGAACTGCCCTTCGTCGTCGGCGTCCTGGGCGATTTCTCCGGAAATCCGGCGCAACCGCCCAAGCCGCTCAGCGAACGGCGCTTTTCCGAGATCGACCGCGACAGCTTCGACAAGGTCATGGCGGCGATGACGCCCGGCGTGAAGATGCGTGTGCCCAACACCTTGCGGGATGACGGAAGCGAGATGGCGGTCGAGCTGAACTTCCGCTCGATGGAGGATTTCGAGCCGGCCCGCATCGTCGAACAGGTGCAGGCGCTGAGGGCGCTGCTGGAGACGCGCAACCGGCTGCGCGACCTGCTGTCCAAGGCCGACCGTTCGGAGAACCTGGAGGAACTGCTCGACCACATCCTGCAGGACAACGCCGAGTTGCGCCGTCTGTCCGGGGAACTGGGCATTCCCGGCGGTGACCAACAGACAGGCGGAGAAGGAGAGCGGGGATGAGCAACCTGACCCAAGCCGGCGCGGAGCCCGGCGGCGCTCCCGTTCCCACCACCGCCCCGGCGATGCCCAGTCTGCTCGACCAAGCGATCCAGGCGACGCGGCAGACCGAACCCGACCGGACCCAGGCGCTTCTGTCCACCCTGACGGAGGAAGCGCTGAAGGGCACCGTTGTCTACGACCGCAACCTGACGGTCACGCTGAACAAGGCCATCGACGCCATCGACGCGACGATCTCGCGGCAGCTTGCCGCCATCATGCACCATCCGGACTTCCTGAAGCTGGAGGGAAGCTGGCGTGGCCTGAACCATCTGGTGAAGAACAGCGAGACGGGCACGTCGCTCAAGATCCGCGTGATGCACATCACCAAGCGCGAGCTGTTCAAGGACCTGGACCGCGCCGTCGAGTTCGACCAGAGCACCACCTTCAAGAAGCTCTACGAGAACGAGTTCGGCATGTCCGGCGGGCAGCCCTACGGCGCGCTGATCGGCGACTATGAGTTCACCAACCATCCGGAGGACATCCAGCTCCTGTCCTCCATGTCCAACGTGGCGGCGGCGTCCTTCGCTCCCTTCGTGACGGCCGCGGGCCCGAAGCTGTTCGGGTTCGAGGATTACCGCGACCTCGCCAAGCCGCGCGACCTCGCCAAGATCTTCGACTCGGTCGAATACGCGAAGTGGAGGGCCTTCCGGGAGTCGGAGGACTCGCGCTTCGTCGTCCTGACCATGCCGCGCGTGCTGGCGCGCCTGCCCTACGGGGCGGAGACCCGGCCCGTGGAGGAGTTCAAGTACGAGGAGGCGCCCGGCGACGCCGCGGGGCAGCCGCAGCCGATGGAGCACGGCAATTACTGCTGGATGAACACCGCCTATGTGATGGGGACCAAGCTGACCGACGCCTTCGCCAAGACGGGCTTCTGCACCACCATCCGCGGGGCGGAGAACGGCGGGCGGGTGGACGGGCTGCCCGTGCACCAGTTCGTGACCGACGAAGGCGACCGGGACATGAAGTGCCCGACCGAGATCGCCATCACCGACCGGCGCGAGGCGGAGCTGTCCAAGCTGGGCTTCCTGCCGCTGTGCCACTACAAGAACACCGAATACGCCGTCTTCTTCGGCGGGCAGACAGCCCAGAAGCCCAAGCAGTACGACCGTCCGGAGGCGACCGCCAACGCCGCCATCTCCGCCCGGCTGCCCTACGTCATGGCGACCTCCCGCTTCGCCCATTACCTGAAGGTCATGGCGCGGGACAAGATCGGGTCCTTCATGGAGGCCACCGACTGCGAGGACTGGCTGAACCGCTGGATCATGAACTACGTCAACGCCAACCCGGATTCGAGCGCCGAGATGCGGGCCAAATACCCGTTGCGCGACGCGCGGGTGGAGGTGAAGGAGATTCCCGGAAAGCCCGGCTCCTACAACGCGGTGGCGTGGTTGCGGCCGTGGCTGCAGATGGAAGAGCTGAACGCCTCCATGCGTCTGGTCGCCCGCGTGCCCAAGCGGTCGTAAGGGATGGACGATGCGTGCGGCGGCCTGGAGGTCGCACCGACTCCCATCGCACCGCCCCGCGACCGGGATCGCCTCCGCGCCGAGGTGGACCGGCTGATCGCGGCCATCGACGAGGCGTTGACGGACCAAGTCAACGCCATTCTGCACCACCCGCGCTTTCAAAGACTGGAGGCCGGGTGGCGCAGCCTGCATCTGCTGGTGCAGGCCGCGGCCGGGGTGGAGGGTGCCAAGATCCGCGTCCTTCCCGTCTCCTGGGCGGAGGTCTGCCGCGATCTGGAGCGCGCGGCCGATTTTGACCAGAGCGTGCTGTTCGCCCGCATCTATTCCGACGAGTTCGGCATGCCGGGCGGCGAGCCCTACGGCCTGCTGATCGGCGATTACGAGGTGCAGAATCGGTTCGGTCCCGGCCACGCCAGCGACGACGTGGCGGCGCTGGGCGGTCTGTCGGCCATCACGGCGGCGGCCTTCGCGCCCATGATCCTGGGCTGCGCGCCGGCCACGCTCGGGGTTGAGCGCTTCTCGGACCTGACGCCCAACACGGATCTCTCGTCGGTCTTCCAGGGGGCGGAACACGCGCGCTTTGCCCGGTTCCAGGCGCAGGAGGACGCGCGCTTCCTCGGCCTCGCCCTGCCGCGCGTGCTGGTGCGGGCGCCCTACGCCGACGATGGCACGCGCTGCGACGGCTTCCGTTTCCGGGAAAACGCGGAGGCCCCGGACGGGCGGGAACTGTTGTGGGGCAACGCGGCCTTCGCCTTCGGCGCGGTCGTGCTGCGCGCCTTCGCCAACCATGGCTGGCTCGCCGACATCCGCGGGGCGCGGCTGGACGAGTTGGCCGGCGGGCTGGTCACCCATCTGCCGCGCGCCGACTTCGCGACCGACCGCCGGGGCGTGGCGGTGCGGGCGCCGCTGGAGATCGGTTTGACGGAACGGCAGGAACGGGCGCTCAGCGAACAGGGGCTGCTGCCGCTGGCGCGGGCGCGCGAGACGCCTTATTGCGTGTTCAACAGCTGCCAGTCTGTGCAGCAGCCGGCTGGCCACCTGAACGATGCGGCGGGGGCGAACGCCCGGCTTTCGGCGCTGCTGTCGGCGATGCTCTGCGTCAGCCGCTTCGCCCATTTCATCAAGGTGCTGGCGCGGGACCGTGTCGGCAGCGTTTCCACCCCGGAACAGTGCCAGGCGTGGATCGAGGATTGGCTGCGTGGCTATGTCATGGGGAACGACGACGCCTCGGTCGAGATGAAGGCGCGCTACCCGCTGCGCGACGGGCGCGTGCAGGTCGTCGAACCGCCCGGCCGCCCCGGCCATTTCGAATGCATCATCCACTTGCAGCCGCATTTCCAGTTCGAACAGGCGGTGGCGAGCTTCCGCCTGACCACCCGCGTCGCCGCGCGCGCCGGATCTTAAAAGGGCCAGATCATAAAAGGGATGAATCCCGATGGAGGCGTCATGAGCATCGTCGACCGTGGATTGCTGCCCTCCGTGCTCGACCGGCTTCTGGAACCGGCGCCCAAGCCCGGCCAGCCCGACCCCAAGGCGCGTGGGCAGAGCATCCGCGAGCTGCGCGCCAGCCTCAGCCGCGATCTGGAAGCCCTGCTGAACGCGCGCCGCCGCTGCCTCGGCTGGCCGACGGAGTTCGAGGAGCTGGAGGCGTCGCTGCTGGCCTACGGCCTGCCGGACATGGGCGGCACCGATCTGGCGGTCGCGGAGGCGCAGGAAGCCTTCTGCCGCGCCATGGAGCAGACCATCCGGCTGATGGAGCCGCGCTACGTCTCGGTGCGGGTGGAGCTGCTGTCGAAGACCGACCCGCTGGACCCGACCTTGCGATTCCGCATCAACGCGCTGGTGTATGCGGAGCCGACGCCGGAGCCGCTGGTGCTCGACTCCGTGTTCGATCCCGCCACGCGGCGCCACAAGATCGGGCGGAACCAGACTGGGAAAGGCGCATGAGCGACGATCTCATCGCCTACTACAATCAGGAACTCGTCCATCTGCGGCGCTCCGCGGCGGAGTTCGCCAAGGCGCATCCCGTCCAGGCCGGCCGGCTGCGCCTGACCGGCGACGCGGTGGAGGACCCGCACGTCGCCCGGCTGATGGAGGCCTTCGCCTACCTCGCCGCACGGGTCCGGCTGAAGCTGGACGACGACTTTCCGCAACTGACCGAGGCGCTGTTGGGGGTGCTGTACCCGCACTATCTGGCACCGCTCCCCTCGGCCGCCGTGGTGCGCTTCACCAGCGTGCCGGACCTGATCGAGCCCGCGGTTCTGCCGGTCGGCAGCGCGCTGAACAGCGAAGCGGTGGAGGGCGAGGTCTGCACCTTCCGAACCTGCTGCCCGGTGACGTTGTGGCCGGTGGCGCTGGAGTCCGCCGTGCTCGCCGGACGGCCGATCGCGGCTCCGGAGAATCCGTGGGCGCGCGGCGCGGTGTCGGTGCTGCGGCTGACCTTCCGCACGCTGATGCCGGAGACGCCGTTTTCGTCGCTGGCGCCCGACCGCCTGCGCCTGTTCCTGCGCGGCGCGCCGGAGCGGGTGTTTCCGCTCTACGACCTGATGGCCGGCCATGTGCTCTCCATCGCGGTGGCGGAGGACGCGTCCGATCCGGCGCCGGTCATCCTGGGTCCGGAAGCGGTCCGGCCGGTGGGCTTCGACCCCGACGAGGCCATGCTGCCGGCCGACCCGCGCACGGCCCCCGGCTACCGCCTGCTGACCAAGTACTTCGCCTATCCGGAGAGCTTCCAGTTCTTCGACCTGACCGGCCTGGCCGAGCGGGCGCGGCGGACGAAGGGGACCACGCTGTCGGTCTTCCTCTATCTGGACAAGGCGCGGCCGGAGTTGGAACGGGCGGTCAGTGTGGAGAACTTCGCGCTCGGCTGCACGCCGGTGATCAACCTGTTCTCCCAGAAGGCGGAGCCGATCCCGCTGACCCACCGGCAGACCGAATACCGCGTCGTGCCCGACGCGCGCCGGCCGCGCGGGACAGAGGTCTACGGCATCGACCGCGTCACCGCCGCCGCCCCGGACGGCCGGCGCACGGAGTTCCTGCCCTTCTACGGAACCCGCCACGCGGGCGCGCCCGAGGGGCGGTTCTGGCATGCGACGCGCCGCGCGGCCGGGCCGGTGAATCCCGGCAGCGAGCTGTACGTGTCGCTGGTGGACCTGGGGTTCGACCCCGCGGCACCGGCCGGGCATGTGCTGTCGCTGGACCTGACCTGCCTGAACCGGGATCTGCCGGGCAAGCTGCCCTTCGGCGGCGGAAATCCGCGCCTGACACCCGTCCAGGGCATGGCCGCGGTGGACAGCATCGACTGCCTGACGCCGCCGTCGCGCACCCTGCGGCCGTCGGAGCTGGGGCAGAACCGCTGGCGGCTGATCTCCCACCTCAGCCTCAACCACCTGTCGCTGACGGGTGAGGGGGCGGCGGAGCATCTGCGCGAGATCCTGGCGCTGTACGACCTGCGCCGCACGCCGGAGACTGCCGCCATCATCGACGGCATCGTGGGGCTCGGCGCCCGGCCCGCCGCGGCGCGGGCGCCGCAGGGGGGCCTGCTGGCGCTGTGCCGGGGCGTGGACGTGGCGTTGGACCTGGACCCGGCGCGCTATTCGGGGACGTCCATGCTGCTGTTCGCGGCGGTGCTGGAACGGTTCCTGGCGCTGCACGCGGCGATCAACAGCTTCACGCGCCTGACCCTGCGCGCGAAGGACCATGGGGGAGTGCTGAAGCAATGGCCGGCGCGCGCGGGCGAGCGGATTCTCCTGTAACCGACGAGCTGGAGGCGGAGCCCTGGCGCTTCGACTTCGTCCAGGCGGTGCGCCTGCTGGAAGCGGCGGCGCGCGCCGTCGGGCGCGACCGGCGGGTGATGGACGGCGACCACCTGCGCGCGGAGGACGCGGTGCGCTTCCGCAGCCTCGACACGCTGGTCTATCCCGCCGCGGAAGTACCGCGCGTGGACCGGCATGAGGACGGCGTGGACATGGCCGTGTCGGTGCTGGGCCTGACGGGACCGCTCGGCGTGCTGCCGCAGCACTACACGGCCTTTGTCCACGAATGCCGCCGCTCGCACAACCCGGCGCTGGCCGACTTCCTCGACATCTTCCACCACCGCATCCTGTCGCTGTTCGCGCGGGCGGCCGGCAAATACCACCTCGGGCTGTCCGTAGAGCGCGCCGCCACGGCGGAGGAGCCGGACCCGATCACCGCCGTTCTGCAAGCCCTGGTTGGCGTGCAGGGCATGGCGCCCCCGCTGGCGCCGACGCTGGTGCATTACGCCGGCCACCTGTCGCAGCGTCGCGCCTCCGCCGCCGCCCTGGAGGCGATGCTGTCCGGCGACCTCGGCCTGCCCGTGCGCATCGAACAATTCCAGGGCGCGTGGCTGACGTTGCCGGAGACGGAGCAGTCCCGCCTGGGCGAGGCCTTCTGCACGCTGGGTGTGGATGCCATGGCCGGCGAACGCGCCTGGGACGTGCAGAGCCGGTTCCGCGTGGTGATCGGGCCGGTGTCGTATACGGATTTTGACTCGCTGCTGCCCGGCGGCGCGCGGCTGGAGCGCGTAGCCGCCCTGACCCGCTTCCAGGTGGGCGAGGCGCTGAACTTCGACGTGCAGCTTATCCTGAAGCGCGATGAGGTGCCGGAGTGCCGGTTGGCGGAGGCCGGCGCCTTTCAGCCAAGGCTCGGGTGGAACATGTGGCTGAAGGGCGGGGAGTTCGAGGCGGACGCCGGAGACGCGGTGTTCGCGCGCTGATGTCTTGCTGGGAGGGTGGAATGTCTCTTGACGCCAGGGCGAATGACACCGTCGCCAAAATCGTTGCCGAGATCACCGGAAAGCGTGTGACGCCGGAGGTTCTGGAGATCGTCCGGGACGAGGTGATGGCGTATATGGGGAAGGTGCCGACGGCGGATCTGCGGCGTGAAGGCCCGAAGCATTTCGTCCGGAGGGTCGTTGCATCCGGTGGCTTTGTTGGAATGCTATACAGCATCGGGAAGAGGGTCAGCGATCATGAGCAAAAGATGCAGGCGGCGCAGCCGATGAAAAGCTCGCTCGGTTATGTTGATTTGGCGATTGCCGTGGTGGTGGTCGCATTTATCCTGCATTTCTTCTATGACGATTTTGCAAAAATCTGGAAGGAAAAGGTCGAGGAACTCAAGGAAGCGATGCAGGGCATACGGCCATAACAGGCACGCCGTCCGCTGCGGTGGCTGTGCGGTGCATGCGTATCTCTGATTGGGCCTTGCTGGGCGGATTGTGCAGACCCGTTGTCGTGCACAATGAGGAAAATCCTGGATTTTCTGTTTGGTGACAGCGTGTTGACGGTGTTTGTACGTGTGCTGCCGTTGTGCAGCCGATGCACAACGATTCGTGTGCGTGGTAATTGGCTTCATGCATCCGGTGCAAGGCGTGCACCGTCATGCATCACTCCATCAGGGTGGCTTCGGTCGGGAGCTTCGCGGTAATGATGGGGCCGACCCTGGGCATGGTTCGGCCGATGGCGGGAGCAGAGTAGCGAAGCCGCGGAAACGAAGCAAGAACGACGACTTTCCGGCTCAGGGCAACCGGGGCCGGTCAACCGCCCGAGCCGATGAGGCGCCTGTTGCTTCTCCTCCCCGGTGCTCGGAGCCGTCCGCGAAGGGGATGAGCGCCGAAGGCGGACCTGCCCTGCCGGGCGGAACGCCCCCTCACCCACCCCTCTCTCAGGGGGGAGAGGGCTTTCCCGCCTCATGTCACGTCAGACGTTAACCTGACGTCGGTGCCCTGAATTCTTCCACGGGCCATCACCGATTGGGGAAGATTACGGAACGGAACTGGTTGCGGCCGGCCATCACGGTGTATTCGACCTGGGTCGGCTGGTCGCTGGCCTTTTCGTTGCGAACGCCTTGGTCGTAGATCAGGCGCACGAAGGCCAGGATTCCGGCGTTCGCGGCGAGGTAGGTTTCGATGGCCCGCCAGAGCTTCCCGGCGTCGGAACGGCCCTGGTTGACGGATCGAAGCTGCCGGAAATAGTTCGGCCCGCCTTCGAGGCCGCCTTGCGCGTGGGAAAGCGCGTGGCCTTTGTCCAGGCCATCGCCGGCCCGTGGGTATCCGTTGTGGTAGGCGTTGTCGCGGGTGTTCGCCGCAATCTCCCGCGTTTTCCCAAACATCATCACGGTGAGTTGGTTGTCGGCGTCGAACAGGCATTCATTCGCGCCATCGCTGAACACCAGGAAATCCACCTCCTTGCCCAGCGACCGGCAATGCATTTTCATGGCGAGCCGGATCATGGTGTCGATCAGCTTGTGCTCGGCCGCGACCTTGTCCTTCTTCTGCGTCTTTTCGTAGCGGTCGAGTATGGACGCATAGGCGGCCATTCCGCTGCGGTCGATGGTGTCGCCGGCCAGAGTGTTGTCGATCAGGCTCGCCAGTGTCTCGGGCATCGGAGCCTCCTCACCCTATCGGTTCCTGCGTTGGCGGTTCCTACCCGGACTTCGTCGTGGCGATGTCGTAGGAGCTGACGATGGGCGCCTGCGGTTTGTGGCCGGCGTCGTAGGGCGTGTATTTCAGCTCGATCTTGGAGAAATTCAGGCTGATCGTTTCGGAAGGGCGACCGGTGCCGTTGGCCGAAACGCTGTACGCGCTGACCAGCGCGTTCTCCAGCGTGTAGGTCATGAAGGTGTCGCCGGGATCGCCGGTGGTGACGAGGTCGATCTGCACCTTCTTGCCGACCTTACCGGCCACCGCCTCCTTGAAGAACTTGGGCGAGGACTTGTCGAGTTCGCGGGTCAGGGTGACTTCGCTGATGGAGGGTTCCGAGGCTTCGCGGTTGGCCGCCCGGCCGCTCGGTGTGCTGATGGCGCGGCCGACGCCGAACTGCATGGAGCCGACGTCCACCCAGTTCTTGTGGGACTCATGCGTCGCGTCGCCTTCGATGCCGTCGATCTTCACGTAGATGGCCATCGGATTCCTCCCGGAGGATTGAAGCGGTTTTCAGTGGATCTCGAAGGAAAAGCGTCCCTGCGGGTCCAGCCCGACCTGGGCAGCCGCGACGGACTCGTCGCGCGCCAAGCGCTCCAGAAGGAGAGCGGACAGGTCGGGCAGCAGGCCGCGGGTCAGGATATGCTCGATGTTGCGGGCGCCGCTGTGAACCTCGCCACACCGCGCGGCAATTGCCTCCACCACCTTGGGGCCGTAGCGGAAGTCGGCGCGGTAAGCCTCGCGCAGGCGCCGGGCGATGCGGTTCAGGTTCAGCTCGACGATGCGGGTCAGGATGTCGGGCGCCAGCGGCAGGTAGGGCACCAGCGTCACGCGGCCGAGGAAGGCCGGCTTGAAGTGGCGCAGCAGCTCCGGCTGCAGGGCCTCGGGCAGCGTGTCCGGCGCCGGCAGGCCGGTGGGAGAGGCCGAGAGCCGCGTCAGCGTGTCCGTGCCGGCGTTGGAGGTCATGATGATGAGGGTGTTCTTGAAGTCGATGTCGCGCCCCTCGCCGTCGCGCAGCATGCCCTTGTCGAACACCTGGAAGAAGATGTCCTGCACGCCGGGGTGCGCCTTCTCCATCTCGTCCAGCAGGATGACGGAGTAGGGGCGGCGGCGCACCGCCTCGGTCAGCACGCCGCCCTCGCCGAAGCCGACATAGCCGGGGGGCGAGCCCAGGAGCATGGAGACCTTATGCTCCTCCTTGAACTCCGACATGTTGATGACGGTCAGGTTCTGCTCCCCGCCGTACAGCGCCTCGGCCAGCGCGAGCGCGGTCTCGGTCTTGCCGACGCCGCTGGTGCCGACCATCAGGAACACGCCGATGGGCTTGCGCGGGTCGGTCAGCCGGGCGCGGGCGGTGCGCACGGCCTGGGCGATGGCCTCCAGCGCGTGGTCCTGGCCGATGACGCGCTCCGACAGGCGTTCGCGCAAGGACAGCACCGCGTCGATCTCGCTGGTCACCATCCGGCCGACCGGGATGCCGGTCCAGGTGGCGACCACGTCGGCCACCGCCGTCCCGTCGACGAAAACATGGACCAACGGCTGCTCGCCCTGCGCCTCGGCCAGTTCGTCGAGCGTCCGGGCCAGCGCCGCCTTGCCCTCCGCCGCCTGGGGGGAGTTGGGTTCGGCGGCCTCGATCGCGTCGCGCAGGCACTTGATCTCCGCGGCAAGCTCCAGCTCCCGCGCCCAGCGCGCCTCGACGGCGGCGAGCGCGGCGATGGCGGCCTCGCGCCGTTCGGTCAGTTCGGCGATGGCGGCCGCGTGGTCGGTGCCCAGCGCGGCTTCGCGGTCGAGCACCGCGATGCGGTTGGCGAGCGCGTCGATGGTCCGTCGCTGGTCCTCCACCGCCGCCGGGGTGGCCGACTGGCTCATGCCGACGCGGGCGCAGGCGGTGTCGAGCAGGCTGACCGCCTTGTCCGGCAGCTGCCGCCCGGCGATGTAGCGGTGCGACAGGCGCACGGCCTCCACCACCGCCTCGTCCAGGATGCGCACGCCGTGGTGCGTCTCCAGCGTCGCCACGAGGCCGTGCATCATCGACAGGGCGGCGGCCTCGTCCGGCTCCTCCACCTTCACGACCTGGAAACGGCGGGACAGGGCCGGGTCACGTTCGAAGTATTTCTTGTATTCGGCCCAGGTGGTGGCGGCGATGGTGCGCAGCTCGCCGCGCGCCAGCGCGGGCTTCAGCAGGTTGGCGGCGTCGTTCTGCCCGGCCTGTCCGCCGGCCCCGATCAGGGTGTGCGCCTCGTCGATGAACAGGATGATCGGCTGGGGCGACGCCTTCACCTCGTCGATGACGGAGCGCAGGCGGTTCTCGAACTCCCCGCGCACGCTGGCGCCGGCCTGCAGCAGGCCGAGGTCGAGCGTCTTTACCGCGACCTCGCGCAGGGCCGGCGGCACGTCGCCGGCGGCGACGCGCGCGGCGAATCCCTCCACCACGGCGGTCTTGCCGACGCCGGCCTCGCCGGTGAGGATCGGGTTGTTCTGGCGGCGGCGGGTCAGCACGTCGACAATGGCGCGGATTTCCGCGTCACGGCCCAGCACCGGGTCGATCTTGCCGGCGCGGGCGCGCTCCGTCAGGTCGATGGTGAAGCGCGCCAGCGCGCCGCCGGCCGCGGCGGGGGTGTCCTCCACCTTGGGGGAGGCGCCGGGAGCCGGGGCTTGGCGGGCCTCGCGGGAATTCCCGGCGATGCCGTGCCAGTCGGCGGCCAGCGCCTCCGCCGATAATTTGGCGAGGGGGCCGAGCGCCGAGCGCGTCGCCTGGGCCAGCGTTTCGTCGCTCAGCAGCGCCAGCAGCAGATGACCGGAGCGGACGCGCGGCGCCCCGCCCTCCATGGCGCCGTCCAGGGAGGCCAGCAGCCATCCTTCCCGCGCGAGGCTGACCAGATAGGGGGACAGCACCGGCGTGCGCGTGTTGCCGGCGCGCATGCTGTCCAGGCTGCGGGTCAGGCTGTCCTGGACGCGGCCGATGTCGATGGCGTGGTGGTGGGCGATGGCGTGCAGGTCGGTGTCGGGCTGGTCCAGCAGGCGGAGCAGCCAATGCTCGATCTCCACCGCCTGGTTTCCCCGCGACAGCGCGAAACCCGGCGCCGCTTCCAGGGCCGTCCGGCATGGTTCGTTCAGCTTTGCAAGGAGCGACGACAGGTTCACCGACACCATCGATCCGGCCTCCTGAACTTGCCCTGGTGTTCGCCTATGCTTGTTCGGCGAGCAAATCTTTCAAAGCAACCGGGGGTGTTTCAAAGGCCATTCCTGTGTATAGGCGATGGGAGTAGCCGGGCGACATCTGTTCGGGTCACTTCCCCCGCAGGATGCGACGATTTCGGGCGTGCCTCCGGTTGGCGGTCAGTTGATGGTGACCAAGCCGCCCTTGATGGCGACCATGGCGTCGCCCTTCACCTGGTTCATGGGAGCTTTCACCTCGGTCATGGCCTGGCCTTCGATGCGCACCATCACGCCGCGGATGGTGACTCCGGTCTGGTCCAGCCGGATCGAGCTTTGGCCGACCTTCAGCTCGATGGACTGCATGGCCTCGCACTCGCTCTTGCCCAGGGCGACCTTGGTGGTCTGGTTGCCCTGCTGGATGGTGAGGGCGTCGTTCCCCATCTCGATGGTGACCGTCCGGTTGCCCTCCTTGATCGTCTCGGTCTGGTTGTTGCCGACCTCCAGCGTGTCGTCCTTCTCCACGACCCGCTGGAAGTCCTTCTGGGCGTGGAAATAGACCTGCTCGCTCCCCTTGCGGTCTTCGAAGCGCAGTTCGTTGAAGTCGGCCGGACCACCGCCCTTGCTGCTGCGCGTCTTGACGCCGCTCTGCGTCTTGTTGTCGGGCAGGGCGTAGGGCACGGGGTTGTCGCCGTTGTAGACGCTGCCGACGATCAGCGGCCGGTCGGGATCGCCGTCCAGGAAATCCACCACCACCTCGGTCCCGATGCGCGGGATGAACTGGTGTCCCCAGCCGCGCCCTGCCGACAGCTGTGCCACACGGATCCAGCAGGAACTGTTCTCGTTGCGCTTGCCCAACCGGTCCCAGTGGAACTGCACGCGCACGCGGCCGTGCTTGTCGCAGTCGATCTCCTCGCCGGAGTTGCCGACGACGATGGCCGTCTGGGGACCGCGCATGACCGGGCGCGGCGTGACCCGCGGCGGACGGAAGGCGACGTCCGCCGGAATGGCGTCGAAACCGTTCTGATAGGTCGCCTGCCCGCCGCCGGTCGACCGCAGCTTCGGGTCGGTGGCGGCGTGCCGGACGCCGGTGACGACGTAGGCGCGGCCGTTCTCCGCGGCCACGGCGTGGTTGTGCAGGGTGAAGCGCCCGCCGGGCACCATGTGGCGGGCGCTGCCGGCTCCGGAGACCTGGAGAAAGGGCGCCTCGATTTCCTCCATCCGCATCTTGGCGCGGGCCGTGCCGGCGCCAAGGTCGGCGTAGCCGCCGGGATACTCGAACCGCTCTTGCGGCGCGCCGCGCATCGACGGCAGCATGGTGTTGCTGGACGCGGTCAGGTCGGTGCGCGGGGTTTCGAAGTTGAAGTCGCGCTGCACCATCCGGTCGGGGCGGAAGCGGTAGCCGCCGACCCACTGCGTGATGCCGCCCCAGCCTTGCCCTTCCCGCGCCATGTCGATCCGGCTCTCGGGAAGATCCTTGTAGGCGGACGCGCTGTCGGCCATGACGAGGACGTGACGGTCGGCCTCGTGCCGGAAGACGTAGAAGATGCCCTCCTCCTCGGCCAGCCGCGAGAGGAAGGCAAAGTCGCTCTCGTCATACTGCACGCAGTAATCGCGCGTCGTGTCCGCCCCCTTGATGCCCGACAGATCGAACTGCACGGCGGGGGAGGCGGCGCGGTGATCCTCCAGAACGGTGCGGATGATGTCGCGCACGCTCTGCTTCTGAAAAATGCGGCAGTCGGTGGTCTGGGTGAGCAGCCATAACCAGGGCACGACCTCCAGCCGATAGGAGCGCTGGCCATCCTCGATGGGGGCGCCGACATCGAATCCCTGCACGAGGGCGTGGAAGCGGCGCGGGGTTCCGGCGGGTGCCGACACCGACCAGGACACCGGCGTGCCGATCAACTCCTCCGGCTTGATCGTCGTGCGCGGGCTGACGACGTCCAGGGTGAAGCGGAACAGCGAGGATATGCCCTCCTCGCCGGAAAAGCCGGTGAGGAGCGTCGCTCCCCTCCCGAGCACGGTGTCCAGTGTCAGCAGGCGGTTGGTGGATGCGATGGCGATGGCGGCGCTCGGGTCCATGGCAACGCTCCCGGCTGGACTTCCGACGGGTCGGGCAGACCGGAAAGACTGCCGAAGCACTCCACCGAACGCAATGCGAGTGCAGTCCGCCGTGGTGGTTTATTGCTGACTAATCCGCTTGTTCTTTTCGTTACCTACATTTTGATGGCGAGTAATCGGCGCTGCTGGACTGAAATGTTCGTGCGTCAAATGGATGTCCGTCATGGATACTTCTTTCGATACGGCCGCGCTTGACCTTGCAGACATTCTGGCTCCGATTTCCGCCGAGGCGCCCACGGGGCCGGACCTGCGCCTGGACTATGCGGACAGGGCCCCCTATCGGCAATTGAAGGACGCGCGGCAGGCCGCGCGCGCGGCGGAACGGCGGCAGGAAGCCGAGAGCGACGCCTCCGCTATACCATCCGAATGGCGGCTCATCGCCGATCTCGCACCGTCCGTCCTGGCCACGCAGAGCAAGGACCTGGAGGTGGCGGCATGGCTGGCCGAGGCGTTGCTGCGCACGCGCGGCATGGCGGGCCTGGCCGACGGCTTTGCCGTCCTGCGCGGGTTGGTGGAGCGCTACTGGCCCGATCTGCACCCGCAACCGGACGAGGACGGCGTCGAGACCACCATCGCGCCGCTGACCGGGCTGAACGGACGGGACGGAAACGGAACGCTGCTTCAGCCGCTCAGCCGGCTGCCGCTGACCTTCGGGGCGGATGGCAGTTCCTACGCGCTGTGGCAGGTGGAGCAGGCGGCCGGGCTCGATCTGCTGGGGGATGATGACCGGCGCGAGCGCCGCATCGCCGCCGGAACGGTGCCCATGGACGTGATCGAAACCAGCGCGCGTGCGACGCCACCCGCCGCCTTCGTGAGGCTGGCCTCGGACATCGACCGTTGCCTCCAGGCGTTTCAGGGGCTGGAGGCGGCGCTCGACGCGCGGCTCGGCGTGGACGGACCGCCGACACGGGCCATCCGTGACACCCTGGAGCAGATGCGCCGGACCTTGACCGGCTTGGCGGGAAGCGCGCTGGAGCCCGCCGGAACGCTTTTCCTCCAGGGCGATGCGGGCCAGGGCGATGCCGGCTCGTCGGTCGGGCCGGCGGCGTCCGCGATGGCGGCGTTTGCCGGGGCGGCGACCCCCGCCGCATCGTCCTGGCAAGGATCTCCCCGAGCGATGGCGATCGAGGGGTTCGCGTCGCGCGAGGACGCGTTGCGCACGCTGGAGGCGGTCGCCCGGTACTTCCGCGAGGCGGAGCCGCACTCTCCCGTCTCCTACACCCTGACCGAACTGGTGCGGCGTGCCCGGCTGCCTTTCGTCCAACTCCTGGCTGAGTTGCTGCCGGACGAGGACGCGCGGCGCGGGCTGCTGACGGCCGCCGGCATCGACAAGCGGCTTGCCGAGCCCGGAGAGGATTAGATGCAGACCGTGACCGTAGAGCCCGAAGGCGTCAGGGCAGGGAGACGAGGCCATGAGAAAGGAACCGTTTCTCCAGCGCATTCCATTATCGGAACCGCGGGGGGCCAAGCCGCCCGAGGATGAGGGCACGGTGGTGCAGCCGATCTCCATCGGACCGAACTCCGAAGGGCTGCCTTCCGAGGGTCCGAACCCCGACGGATCGATGTCGGAAGGGCTGCCGTCCTTGCGCTCGCCGTCCTTGTCGTCGATGTCGTCCGGGTTCCGGCCCCTGCCACGCGCGGCGGAACCGGTCCAGGTCGGCGACGTGCTCAAGGAGCGGTTCGTCCTGGAACAGGTCCTGGGGGCCGGAGGCATGGGCAAGGTCTTCCTGGCGCTCGACCTGCGCAAGCAGGAGGCGTCCGACCGGAATCCCTACGTCGCCATCAAGGTGCTGAAGGAAAGCCTGCGCGAACACCCCAGCAGCATCATCGCCTTGCAGCGCGAGGCGCGCAAAGCGCAGGAGCTGTCGCATCCCAACATCATCAAGGTCTACGACTTCGACCGGGACGGCGACCGCTTCTTCATCACGATGGAGTACCTGACGGGCAAGTCGCTGGACCGCATCATCCGGGCCGAAGGTTTCACCTCCATGCCGCCGGCCGAGGCCGGGCGGATCATCAACGCGGTGGGCGAGGCGCTGGCCTTTGCCCATGGCAACGGCTTCGTCCATTGGGATCTGAAGCCGGGCAACATCTTCATCACCGACTCCGGCCGCGTGAAAGTCATCGACTTCGGTCTTGCCCGCGCGATCAAACAGCCGACGCCGGGGGACGAGGACGCCACGGCCTTCGACGTGGGCAGTCTGGGCGCGATGACTCCCGCCTACGCCAGTCCGGAAATGATCGAGACGCAAACGCCCGATCCGCGCGGGGACATCTACTCGCTCGCCTGCATCACCTACGAGCTGCTCGCCGGGCACCATCCCTTCAGCCGGATGCCGGCCACCCATGCGCGGGACACGCGGATGAAACTCGTGCGCATCCGGGGCCTGGGGACGGCGCAAATGCGGGCGCTGCAAAACGCGCTGGAGTTCGACCCCGCCAAACGAACGCGTTCGGTCGAGGTTTTCCTGCGTGACATGAAGCTGGGACGTGGAGGCGCCGCGCCGAGGTTCGGCTTGGCCGCAAGGGTCGGGTTGGCCGGGACCGCGGTCGCCGCCCTGGTGGTGGGCGGCCTGTGGTGGACGGGCTGGCTTGCTCCGGCGCCGGCGCCGGAGAAGCCAGCGCCACGGCCGGTGGAAAGCGCCGTCGACGTGGCGCCGCCGACGCCAAAGGCGGCACCGCCTTCGGTATCGACACCCATGTCCACGTCCACGCCCACGCCCACTCCCAGGCCGACTCCGGCTCCGCCGCCGGCCAAGCGCCCCGAACTGGAGCGTCCCAAGGCGGTGGAGGTTCCCCGTCCGCCACCGCCCGATCCGCCCGTTCCAAAACCGTTGGTGGCGCCGCCGCCGCCACGCCCGGTCGAACCGACGGGCGTGGAGAATGTCCGTGCGCTCATGGGCGGATGGTGCAGCGGGGTCATGAAGCTGACCCTGGCACCGGCGGAATGGACGCTGTCGTTGCCCAGCGGCTCCGTCGTTCCGATGCGGGTCAGCCGCTATGAAACGGCCGACGGCACGCTGGTCGTCGAACTGACGGGGACTGACGGGCGACGGACATTTTGGGAGTTCGGCGAATTTTCCGGCGACAACCGCACCATGGTTCAACTGCGCGCCCGTTCGGACAGCGATCCGGACTGGCGCGAATACAACCGGCCCTTCCGGCGCTGCTGACGGTCCAGGACCCTTTATCCGCGGGAGAACGGTGATGAGCGACGGGGACACGATCGACGATCATGCGCCGACCCGGACGTTCTGGTTCCACACGGCGGCGGTCAGCCACGCGGGAACCGTCCGGTCCGTCAACGAGGACGCTTGCCTGGACCGCTCGGACGTCGGGCTGTGGGCGGTCGCCGATGGCATGGGCGGGCACGAGGCGGGCGATTACGCCAGCCGGATGGTGATGGCCGCGTTGAACCGCTGCATCGACCCGACCATGGGCGCGCCGACGGGGCGGGAGATCCGCGCGGCCCTCGACGGGTGCAACGCCGCGCTGCTGGACCATGCCGGGCGTCTCGGCAGTGCCGTTGTGGGCAGCACGGCGGTCGTGCTGACCATCA
Source organism: Azospirillum sp. UENF 312511 (assembly GCF_058780635.1). Classification (NCBI taxonomy): domain Bacteria; kingdom Pseudomonadati; phylum Pseudomonadota; class Alphaproteobacteria; order Rhodospirillales; family Azospirillaceae; genus Azospirillum; species Azospirillum sp. UENF 312511. Next base: position 355,419 of record NZ_JBSNCG010000004.1, read on the forward strand.
CCGGACGCCGCTTCTCCTGCGCCTGGGCGGGTGACAGCCGGCTGTACCGGGCCCGTGGCGGCGCCTTTGTCCAAGTGACCCGCGACCACAGCTATGTCCAGCAGTTGATCGACAGCGGCGTGCTCGATCCGTCCGAGGCGGAAGGGCATGCCAAGTCGAACGTCATCACCCGCGCCGTCGGCGCCACGGACGCGCTGGTCCTGGACACGGTGGAGGGCGACGTGAACCACGGCGACCTCTTCCTCCTGTGCAGCGATGGCCTCACCAAGACGCTCGCCGATCTCGACATATCCGGCGCGCTCGACACCATGGGCCACAGCGCGGACGGTGTTGCGGAAGCGGCCGGACGGCTGCTCGACGCCGCGCTGGCGCGCGGGGCGCGGGACAACGTCACGCTGGTGCTGGTTCTGTGCGAAGCGGTGGCCGGTCCGTTGCGGACCCCGCCACCGGCCGGCGATCCGCAAGATGGTGATCCGCAAGATGGCGATCCGACGCTCACATCGTGAAACGAGACGACACCGAACGGTTCCCTAGGGGGGAGAGACCTTCATGTTAAGTCGGGCGCGCTTTGGTTTGTCCGCGTTTGTCCTCGTGGTGGTTCTCTTATTGTCGGGTTTCGTGGAGCAGGCCATGGCCGCGGAGCGGCGCGTGGCGCTGGTGATCGGCAATGGCCGCTATGACAACGGCGGCTCCGTACCGGGCGCCGTCGCCAGCGCGCGGACCGTGACCGAGGCCCTGCGCAAGGCCGGCTTCGAGGTGGCCACCCAGTTCGACCTCAACCACCGCAACCTCACCCGTGCGCTGTCCCGTTTCCAGGAGGATTTGGCCCGGGCGGACCTCGGTGCCTTCTACTATGCGGGCATGGTGCTCAGCCTCAACGACAAGAGCTTCATCGTTCCCAGCGACGCCCGCCTCAACATGGAGGTGGACGCCATGCTCGAAACCGTTGAGCTGGATTCGGTGCTGGAGCAGATCCAGAACGCCAGCTACCGTTCCATCGTGGCGTTCGATCCGATCGTGCCCAACCCGATGGTGGACCGCCTTGCGACGGCCATGGGAGCGAACGGCCGTTCGGCCAGCCCGCTCCTGGCCACGACCACGCCGCGCGATCGCATGATCATCGCCTTCGGTCAGCGGCCGGGATCGTCCCCGGTGCCGACCAGGGCGAACGGCGCCAGCGCCTTCGCCGCAGCGCTTGCCGAGGAGATCGTCAAACCGGGCGTCCCGGTGAAACGCGCGTTTCAGGCGGTGGACCAGACGCTCGCCAGCGTTTCCGGAGGCGCCCAACGCATCTGGTTCGAGGACCGGTTGGACGGTGATCTGATGCTGGTCGCGGCGCTTCCGCCGCCTCCACCGCCGCCACCCTCCGGCGATCCGGTGGTGAGCAAGGCGGCACCCCCGCCGCCCGCCGCCCCGGCACCCACTCAGCCGCCGGTCCCCGCACCGTCGGCTGTGATCATCGAACCGTTCAAGGGGGACTTCTACACCACGCGCAAGACAACGGTCTTCAAGGACCCGGACGCCAAGTCGTCCCGTGTCCGGACCCTCGACAAGGCGGCCCCTGTGTCCGTCACGGCCAAGGTCAAGGTGGGCAAGGCGGAGTGGATGCGCGTCGAGGAGGGGGGAAGACCGGCTATGTCCAATCCACCCTCCTGACGAAGGATGCGCCGCCCGAACCGCCGGCGAAGACCGAGGAGGCGAAGGCGCCACCACCGCAAAGGCGTCTGAACGAGGGCGACGTTTATGTCACCAGGGATGCGATCGCCATGCGGGACCGTCCGGAGAAGGGGGCGCGCAGCCTGCGCACCCTCGAACGCGGCGCGCCCGTGACCGTTGCCGTTCCGGTGCCCGAAGGCGATTGGGTGAAGGTTCGCGACGTGTTTTGGAACGACGGCTACATTCCACTCGCCAGCCTTTCCGAAGTTCCCAAGCAGGACGCGGCGAAAAGGGCGCCGTTGTCCGGTTCGACCGGCACACCCCCGGACGTGTCCGTGGGGACACCGAATTCGGGCTCATCAAGTCCCGGTTCACCGGGTTCGGGTTCGCCGGCGGAATCGAAGCCGGGCGACCCGTTCGCCAACCTGCCGCCGCCCATCCGATCCGCCGTGGCCAGCGCGCGTGAGACGACCCAACAGGCCACGGCCAAGCGCAACGCCGGCCGCAGCGCGGCAGAGCAGGCACGGAATGCGCAGAAGCGGGCGCAGGCCGCGGCGCAGGATGGGCGCAGCATCAATTCCCAGTTCCCCAACGGCGATTCGTACCGAGGGCAGGGCGACGGGCCGACCAAGAACGGCTACGGAGTCTATCGGTATGGCAACGGCGGTGCCTATGAGGGCGAATGGAAGAACGACGCCATGACCGGGACGGGCGTCTACAGCTTCCCCAGTGGTGAACGGTTCGAGGGCACTTTCGCGAACGGCAGTCCGAATGGGCCGGGCGTCTACCACTTCCCCAACGGCGATGTCTTCACCGGCGACGTCCGCAACGGCCGCCCGAACGGGGCGGGGGAAGTGCTGTTCGGCAATGGCGACCGTTACCTCGGCACCATCGCCGACATGCAACCCGAAGGCATGGGCACCATGACCTTCCGTTCCGGCGACCAGTTTGTCGGCACCTTCCGGAGTGGGCTTCAGAATGGTCCCGGCGTGCGCATAGCCAAGGGCGGGTCGGGTGAGGATCTGGTCATCCCCGGCGTCTGGCAGGGCAGCGTGGTCGTTCAGAAATGAGCGAACGGCAAGGAACCGTTTGCAGCAGGGCCGCCCGGTGCAGAGCGCTTCACGCGTTCGCGCACGGGCCGCCCAAAACCAATCCGAATCTCGAATCGCAACGGCTTGTCAATCCGCCTTAGCTGCGATCGTAAGCCGCCAGCGCGACCGGCAGAGCCTGGATCACGGCGTTGCCGACCGCGGGAAGCCCCGCCAGCACGGCGCTGATGACCTCGTCGCGCGTGGCGCCCAATCGTTTGGCGTCAGCGACATGGAAGGGCAGACCGCTTTCGAGACGGGCGGCGGCCAGAATTCCGATGTAGACGAGTTCGGCGGTTTTGGCGTCCAGGGCGGAGGCCACTCCCAGCGTTTTCACCGCATCGAGCCACGCCTGCTGGTGGGCCGGCGCTTCTTTTATGAACGTTTGGAAGGCATTGCTTGCTTGTGGCGTGTCGGTCATCGGTTCATTCCGCTCTGGTCGTGGACTCCTTTGGGATTCCTGCCGGTCGGTGCCGTGAGACGCCATGATCTGGATGCTCGGAATCAAAATATTCAATCCCTGGGTTGCCCAACCTCACTGCCATGACGTCGTCAGGGGCGAGGCTGAACCGTACCGGGTTTTCCAAAGGCCGTTTGGCCCGGGTCCGGCCGCCGCGTTCCACGCCGCAAACGATAATGAGAATTCTTCGCATTTTGGGGTGAGGCGGGAGGCGTGCCCGTTCGTCTGAGGAGAAGGACCGGTGGCTCCTTCGGAGAGGACGAGATGAGCGTTGGCAAGTCGCGCACGCGGCTGTGGTTTCTGTGGCACTCCTGGCTGGCGATGCCCCTGTGGGCGTTCCTGTTCTTCGTCTGCCTGACCGGCACCATTGCCGTGGTCAGCACCGAGATCATGTGGCTGGTCAATCCCGCCATGCGGGCGTCGGGTGCCGGGGAGCCGCTGCCGGCCAGCGCGCTGATCGCCGCCGCCGAGGCCGCGGCGCCGGGCGGGCGGGTGAGTTCGCTGAGCTGGGGCGGCTCCCACATGGCGGTCAGTGCCCGCATGGCGATGCCCGACGGAACCTCCACCACCGCCTGGGTGAATCCGGTCAGCGGGGCGGTGCAGGGGCTGTCCACCGGCAACTCGTTCCAGAGCTTCTTCCGCGCGCTGCACGGCTGGCTCATGACCTTCCCGGTGGGCTGGTACCTCGTGACCTTGCTGGCCATCCCGCTCCTCGGGTCGCTGGTCACCGGGCTGGTGGTCTACAAGCGCTTCTGGAAATCCTTCTACCAGCCGCGCATACGCTGGCGGCAGGCGCCGCGCGTGATGTGGGGCGACCTGCACCGCGTCGCCGGCACATGGTCGATCTGGTTCATCGCGGTCATCTCGGTCACCAGCCTGTGGTTCCTGATCTACATGATGCTGTTCCATCTCGGGATGGGGCTGGGCGGCGGGAAGGCGCCGGTGCTGCTGGCCCGCGACCAGATCCCGGTGAGCGCGACCGCGCCGCAGCCGGACGTCGACGCCATCATGGCCAGCGCCAAGGCGGCCCTGCCGGACATGCGGCTGCGCTATCTGTGGCTGCCCGGCACCGCCTACGACCCGGCGACGGTGGCGGGGTCCAGCGGGCAGGTGCCGCTGCTGCCCGACTATGTCCGGGTGAATCCCTTCACCGCCGAGGTGATCCTTATCGAGGGCGGGATGGAGGCGGCGTCCGGCATCGAGCTGACCCGCACCATCATGCGCGCCCTGCACACCGGCGATTTCGGCGGCCTGCCGGTCAAGCTGGTGTGGTTCGCCTTCGGTCTGCTGATGACCACGCTGGTCTTCAGCGGCATGCTGATCTGGATGAAGCGGACCGCCCGCGCCACGGTCGAGGCGGTGCGGGGGCTGCGCTTGGCGGAGGGCCCGTCCAATGCGTAAGCTCTGGCAACGCGGCAAGTTCCATCTCAGCGCCCTGATGATGCTGGTGCCGCTGCCCTTCCTCCCCGACTATTTCAGCCCGAAGCCGATCTTCGTCCCGCCCGAGATCCGGCGGGATGTCGCCGTCGGCCCCTTTCCGGTCACGCTGGCGACCTACGACGAGGCGCCCGCCCGCATGCCGACGGGGGAGCGGATGAAGGAATACCGCATCCACATCCGTCCCGCCGACATCGACCGGGTGCGCGGCGTCTTCCTGCGCGTCGGCAAGCCGCGCAGCCTGCGCACCGCGGGCGCGCTCGCCTTCGGCAACCCCTACGAGCGGGAGGCCGACGTGACGGTTCCGGACGAGCTGGCCGGCACGGAGGAGCTGTGGGTGACCATGGAGGATTGGAGCGGCGGGGTGCATCAGGCGTCCCTGCCGCTGGGCGAGATTTTCGGAGGAAAGCGATGAAGACCCACCGCCTGTTCGCCCTGGCGGGGCTGTTCGCCCTGTGCGCCGCCGGTGCGGCGGAGGCCCATTACCCGATCTGCGAATGCCGAATGGTGGAGGGTGAGACCGTGCAGTGCACCGGCGGCTTCTCCGACGGGTCGAAGGCGCCCGGCGTCGTGCTGGACGTCATCGCCTACGACGAGCAGGTGCTGGTCAAGGGCAAGCTGGGGCCGGATTCCACGCTGTCCTTCCCGCGCCCCGCGCAGGACTTCTACGTCCTGTTCGACGCCGGCCCCGGCCACACGGTCGAGATCGAGCACACGGCGATCAAGTAGCGCCCTCAGCGAAGCCGGAACCATGCATCACCAGATCGTCCGCCGCGCCGGGGCCGAGCGCGAGACCCTGTGGGTCCTGCTGGCCGCCAGCGCCATTCTCGCGTCCGCCGCCCTGGCGGTCGGGCTGCGCGCCGTTCCGGACGCGGAAGCCCCGCTGGCCGCCCACCTCATCGACTCCCGCACCGGCCTGACCGCCGCCGAGCAGGGCCTCTACGCCGACCTGAAGGCGGCGGGGGAGGAGATCGCCGCCCTGCGGGAGGCGGAGGGCCGGGCGCCGACGCCGGAGGAACTGGCCGCCGAGGCCCTGCCGCCCTTCGCCGCCGACCCCAGCGCGGCGGCGCGCGGCGGGCACGCCTGGACCCTCGCCGGGACCGGCGATGGCATCGCCTATGCCGGCGTTTCCGCCGCGCCGGAGCTGGCCGGCTCCCTGGTCCTGCGGCTGGACGGCCATGGCGCCGACATCTGGCTGAAGCGCGCCGCCGAAGCCCCGCCCGCCCCACCGGAGGACGCGGCGCTGACCGCCGCCGGCTGGAAGCGGATCGTCTCCACCTTCACCGCCGGGGTGACCCGATGAGCATTCTTCCCAACCGCCGCCTGATCCTGGCCGGCGCCATGGCCGTTGCGGTCCTGCCCGCCGTGGCCATGCCCGTCCGCGCCGTCGCGGCTCCCGCCGGGCGGCGGCGCTTCGGCGTCACCCTGCACCCCTACTATTCCTACGTCGCCAACATCGTCGGCGACGCGGCCGAGGTGGTGCCGATCATCCCGGCCGGCTTCAACCCGCACGCCTACGAACCGCGCCCGGAGGACATCCAGCGCATCGGCGGGCTGGACGCCATCGTGCTGAACGGCATCGGGCACGACGATTTCGCCGGGCGGATGATCGCCGCCTCGGCGAAGCCGTCGCTGCCGGTGGTCGAATCCAATGCCGACGTGCCGCTGCTGCCTGCCGCGGGAACGGCGGCGCGGGCGGCGGGGAAGGTGGTCAACCCGCACAGCTTCCTGTCGATCACCAATTCGGTCCTCCAGGTTTCGACCATCGCGCGCGAGCTGGGGCGGCTTGACCCGGACAACGCCGCCGCCTACGCTGCCAACGCCCGCGCCTATTCCCGTCGCCTGCGCCAGCTGCGGGCCGACGCGCTGGCGAAGCTGGCGACGGCCGGCACCGCCAGCCTGCGCGTCGCCACCATCCACGGCGCCTACGATTACCTGCTGCGCGAGTTCGGGCTGGAGGTCTCCGCCGTCGTCGAGCCCGCCCACGGCATCGAGCCCAGCCCGGCCCAGCTCGCCGAGACCATCGCGACGATGCGCAAGCTCGACGTGCAGGTGATCTTCTCGGAGCTGAACTTCCCCAGCGCCTATGTCGAGACGATCCGGCGCGAGACCGGCATCCGCCTCTACGCCTTCTCCCACATCTCGCACGGCGACTACGCGCCGGACCTGTTCGAGCGCGAGATGGCCCGGAACCTCGACACGCTGGTGCTGGCGATGGCCGAGGCGGCGCCGTGACGGGACCCGCCATCCTGTTCGACGCGGTGGGCCTGACGCTGGGGCGCACGGTGATCCTCGACGGCGTGTCCCTGCGCGTCGCGGCGGGCACTGTCCACGCGCTGGTCGGTCCCAACGGCGGCGGCAAGTCGTCGCTGATCCGCGCCCTGCTCGGTCAGGCGCCCCACCGCGGGGCCATCCGGCTCGACTGGCCGGGCGACGGGCCGGGCACCATCGCCTACGTGCCGCAATCGGTGGAGTTCGACCGCGGCCTGCCGCTGACGGTGGAGGATTTCCTGGCCGTGCTGTGCCAGCGCCGCCCCGCCTTCCTCGGGCCGGACCGCCGCATCGATTACGGCGCGGCGCTGGACCGCGTCGGCATGGCCGGCAAGGCCCGCCGCCGCTTCGGGGCCCTGTCCGGCGGCGAGCGGCAGCGCGTCCTGCTCGCCCAGGCGCTGATCCCGGCGCCCGACCTGATCGTCCTGGACGAGCCGATGACCGCGCTCGACGAGGCCGGGATCGCCATCTTCGAAACGCTGCTGGCCGAGCTGGCCGCCGCCGGGACCACCGTCCTGTGGGTCGAGCACGATCTGGCCCAGGTGCGCCGGCTGGCGACGCGGGTAACCGGCCTGAACCGGCGCGTGCTGTTCGACGGCGCCCCGCTGGAGATGCTGTCGCCGGATCGGGTGTTCGATCTGTTCTCGGCTGTTCCCCGCCGCACCGGAGCCGAGAGGATCGCGTCATGAGCTTCGAGGCCTTGCGCGCCCTGGTGCAGGGCTGGGCCGGGGCCGGGCTGCTGCCCGCCGGGCTGACCCACGGCTTTCTCGTCAACGCGCTGCTGTCCGGGCTGGTCATCGGCCCGGTGCTCGGCGGGCTCGGCACGCTGGTGGTGACCAAGCGGCTGGCCTTCTTCTCCGAGGCGGTCGGCCATGCGGCGCTGACCGGCGTCGCCATCGGCATCCTGGTGGGGGAGCCCTACACCGGCCCTTACGCCAGCCTGTTCGGCTACTGCCTGCTGTTCGCGCTGCTGGTCAACTACACGCGCAACCGCAGCAACCTGACCGCCGACACGCTGATCGGCGTCTTCCTGTCGGTGTCGCTGGCGCTGGGCGCCAGCCTGCTGCTGATCCTGGCGAGCCGGGTCAACATCCACATCCTGGAGAATGTGCTGTTCGGCTCGGTCCTGACGGTGGACGACCGCGACCTGACCGTGCTGCTGATGGTGGCCCTCGGGGTGACCGCGCTGATGCTGCCGCTGTTCAACCGGCTGCTGCTGGCGAGCTTCAACCCGGCGCTGGCGCGGGTGCGCGGCGTGCCGGTGAAGGGGCTGGACTATCTGTTCATCGTGCTGGTGACCGTGGTCACCGTCGCGTCGGTCAAGATCATCGGCGCCATCCTGGTGGGGGCGCTGCTGGTCATTCCGGCCGCCGCGGCGCGGGTCGTCGCCTCGTCGCTGCGCGGCTTCTTCCTGCTGTCGGTCGCCTTCGCCAGCGTGGCGGCGGTGGCCGGAATCCTGCTGCCCGTGCAACTCGCCCTGCCGGTGCCGTCGGGCGGCGCCATCATCCTGGCGGCGGGGCTGCTGTTCCTGGGTGCGCTGCTGGCGCGCCTGTTCATGAAAGGGGAAGAGGGATGAAGCGCGTCACGCTCGCGGCGCTCCTGCTGCTGTCCACGGTGGCGGGCGCCTCCGCCGAGACGGTGCTGGCCGGACACCCGGTCACCGCCGGGCTGGCCCAGGCGCTGACGAAGGGCACGCCGGTGGTGGTGGAGGCGGTGGTTCCGCCGGCCATCCCCATGGGGCGCCAGCACGCCTTCCTGAGCGGGCGCGGGGAAGCGAAGCTGGCGGAGGTCGCCCGCAAGGCCGACGCGGTGCTGACCCTGCGCTCCGCCTGGGGCGAGGACCCGCTCTATCCGCTGGCGCGGCGCGCCAACATCCGCCTCGTCGAGATCGACGCCGCCCGGCCGGTGGACGGCGCCCTGCCGGGGATCGCGGTCAGCGGCGGTGCGGCCTTCCCCTGGCTGGGCATCGCCAACGCCGGGCGGATGGCCGACATCCTCGCCGCCGACCTGCGGCGCCTGTACCCCGGGTCTGCCGACGCCATTGACGCGAATCTCGCCGCCCTCAAGCGCGGGCTGCTGACGGTGTCGTCCCGGTCGGCGCAGGCGTTCGCCGCGTTGCCGGACCCGTCGGCGGCGGCGCTGTCCGACCGCTTCGCCACGCTGGCCGCCGACCTCGGGCTCGACCTGCGCCGGGTCTGGACCCGCGACGACCGCGACTGGACGCCGGAGCGTCTGGCCGAGCTGACCGCCACCCTGAAGGCCGAGGCAATTCCCGTGGTGCTGCACCACCGCCAGCCGGCGCCGGAAATCGTCCAGGCTGTGGCGGACGGCGGCGCCCGGCTGATCGTGCTGGACAGTCTGGAGAGCGGTCCGCCGGCGGCGATGGACACGGCGCTGGGGCATATGGCGGAGCAGGTGGAGGCGGGGCTGCGGTGAAACAATCCCAAACCCCCACCCTTGCCCTCCCCCGCTGGGCGGGGGAGGGGAACACGCTCCTTCCCCCGCCCAGCGGGGGAAGGTTGGGATGGGGGCAACGCCCCGATCACTCGCTCGCCAGCGCCGCCACGGGATCGAGCCGCGCGGCGCGGCGGGCGGGGATCAGGCCGAAGACCATGCCGGTCAGCACGGCGGAAGCCACCGCCCCGGCGATCGCGGTCGCGGTGAAGACCACCGGCATGGCCAGCAGCCCGATCACCGCGCCGCCGGCCAGCCCCAGCGCCACCCCGGCCAGCCCGCCCAGCCCCGCCACCAGCGCCGCTTCCATCAGGAACTGCCGCTCGATGTCGGCGGCGCGGGCGCCGACGGCCATGCGGATGCCGATCTCGCGGGTCCGCTCGGTCACGCTGACCAGCATGATGTTCATGACCCCGATGCCGCCGACCAGCAGCGTGATGACCGCGGCGCAGCCGAGCAGAAGCGTCATGGTGTCCTGGGTCTCCGCCGCCGCCTGGATGCGCGCGGTCCCGTCGTGGATCTGGAAATCCTCCTGGCCGTGACGCTCGGAGAGCAGGGCGCGGATGGCGTCGCGGGTCTGCCCGATCCGCCCCACGTCGTGCACCGAGACGAGGATCATCTCCAGGTCCGGCTTGCCGATCAGCCGTTGCACGCCCGTGGACAGCGGCACGAACACCCAGTCGTCGGTGCTCTGGTTACCGGTCAGGTCGCCCTTCTGCGCCATCACGCCGGTGACCAGGAAGGGAATGTTGTTCACCAGCACATGCTTGCCCAGCGGCGACTCCCCCCGCGGAAACAGCCGTTCGGCGACGCGGTGGCCGAGAACCGCCACCGCCGCCCCGGCCCGTTCGTCGGCGCGGGTGAAGAAGGCCCCCCGGGCGACCGGCCAGCGGTGGGTCAGCGGCAGCGACGCCGAAGTCGCCAGCCCTTCGGTGCGGTGGTCGATGTTGCCGTGGCGGACCATCACCGGCGTGTCGAGGAAGGGCATCACGCTCTCGACGTTGGGCAGTTCCAGGATGGCCTCGCCGTCCACCTCGGTCAGCGGCGTGGCCGGCAGGCGGGGATCGCCGCTGCCCGCCACGACATAGACCAAGTTCACCCCCAGCGCGCCGACCCGCGCCATCACCGCCTGCTTGGCGCCCTCGCCGATGGCGAGCAGAGCGATCACGGACGCCACGCCGATGACGATGCCGAGCAGGGTCAGCGCCGTGCGGAAGCCGTTGGCACCCAGCGACCGCAACGCTGCCGACAGGCCTTCCCCGGCGTCGGTCCACAGGGAGGCGCCGGCGACCGGGCGTTCCGCCGGGGCAGGGGAGGGGGCTGCCGGTGACGGGGCCGGGCGGCCGCTGTCGGCGACGATGCGGCCGTCGCGCATTTCGATCACCCGGCCGGCGGCCTCCGCCACCTTGCGGTCGTGGGTGATGAGGATCACCGTGCGCCCGGCGGCGGACAGCTCGCGCAGCAGCGCCACCACCTCCGCCCCGCTGGCGCTGTCCAAAGCACCGGTCGGCTCGTCGGCCAGGATCACCGGGGCGTCGTTCATCAGCGCCCGCGCGATGGACACGCGCTGTTGCTGGCCGCCCGAAAGCTGGTTGGGGTGGTGATGGCGCCGCTCCTCCAGCCCCAGGCGGCCCAGCAACTCCACGGCGCGGCCTTCGCGCAGCGCGGCGGGCAGGCCCGCGTAGCGGCCCGGCATCTCGACATTCTCCTGCGCCGTCGTGCCGGGGATCAGATGGTAGTGCTGGAAGACGAAGCCGAACCCGTCCCGCCGCAACGCCGCCCGCTCGTCGCCCTCCAGCGCCGTCACGTCGCGCCCGTCGACGCGGTAGCGTCCGGAGGTCGGGCGGTCGAGCCCGCCGAGGATGTTCATCAGCGTCGATTTGCCGGAGCCGGAGCTGCCGACGATGGCGACGAACTCCCCCGCCTCGACGGTCAGGGAAACGCCGCGCAGCACCTCGACCGCCAGGCCGCCGCCGCTGATGTAGGTCTTGCGGATGTCCTCCAGGACGAGGAGCGGGCCGCTCACAGCCGGAACCCGATCTTGGGCGGGCGGCCGTCGTCGGTTTTCCAGCCCACCACGATCCGCTCGCCTTCGGCCAGCCCCTCCAGGATCTGGGCGTTGAAGCGGTCGCGCACCCCGACGCGGACCTCGCGCGTCTCGATGGCGCCACCGCTGCCGATCAGCGTCACGCGGTGCCGCTCCGCCGCCTCATCAGCCGGAGTCGGGGCGGCCGGAGTCGGGACGGCCGAGGTCAGGGCGGCGACCGGCACGGTGACGGCGTCCCTGGCCGCGGCGGCCACGAAGAAGACCTGGGCGGTCATGTCCGGGCGCAGCTCCCCCCGGTCGTTGGCGATCTCGAACAGCGCGGTGTAGAGCACGACGCTGTTGGCCGCTCCGCCGCCCCCGGACGCGGACGATCCGCCGCCGTTTCCCGTTGTGGGCGGCTTCGGCGGTGCGGGCAGAATCTCCTGCAGGCGTGCGGTCCAGCGCCGCCCCGGATGGCCGAGCGTGGTGAAGTAGAGCGGCATGCCGTCCCTCAGCCGCGTCACGTCGGCTTCCGACACCTGTGTCCACACGGTCATGGCCGACAGGTCGGCGATCCGCATCAGGACCGGCGCCTCGTAGGCGGAGTTGATGGTCTGGCCCTGGCGGGCGTCCACCGCGATCAGCGTGCCGCTCATCGGCGCGTAGATGCGGGTGTAGCCGAGCTGCGCCTCGTCGGCCTGGAGGGTCGAGTCCGTCTGGCGGATCTGCGCCTGGGTGGCCTCGACCTGGGCGGCGGCGATGCGCGCCTCCATGCGGGCCTGGTCGAAGGCCTCGCCGCGCCCCGACCCGCTGCGCCGCAGCGCCGCCTGACGGGCCAGTTGGGCCTCGGCGAAGTCGGCGCGCGCCCGCTGCTCGGCCAGCAGGGCGGTCAGGCGGGCGCGTTCGGCGCGCCCGGCCTCGACCTTGGCCTGTTGCAGGGCGGGGTCGATCTCGGCCAGCAGATCGCCCTCGCGGACCTTCTGCCCGACCGTCACGTGCAGCCGGGTCAACTGGCCGGACACCTGGGCGCCGACATCGACGTAGGCGCGCGGCTGGATCTTGCCGAGCGCCGTCACCGTGTCCTCGACCGTGCCGCGGCCGACCACCGCCACCTCCGCCGAGGCGGCGGGATCGGCCGGGCGCAGCAGGGCGGCGGAGGCCAGCCCGCCGAGCACCAGCGCGGCGGCGGCGAGGCCGCGGCGCACACCGCGCCGAGAACCGGAAGCCACCGCCGACCGCCGCGCCGTCATCACCACGTCGCCCGCAGGGACAGCAGGACGTTGCGCGGCTCGCCGTAGTAGCCGGAGACGTCGATGTTGCTCAGATACTTCTTGTCGAACAGGTTGTTGACGTTCAACGTGGCCGACACCTTGTCGGTGATCTGATAGCGGGCCATCAAATCGACCACCGCGTAGCCGTCGCGGTCGTAGCGCTCGGCGCCGGTCCCGGTGTAGACGTCGCCTTCCCACCGGAAATTGCCACCCACCGTCAGGCGGTCCCAGGCGCCCGGCAGGCGGTAGGTGGTGAACAGCTTGAAGGTGTCGCGCGGCACATAGGTCATCATCCGCTGGCCGTCGGCGTTCTTGATCGAGGTGTGGCTGTAGCCGCCGCCGACCTGCCAGCCGGTCATCACCTCGCCCGCGACCTCCAGATCGAAGCCCTTGCTTTCCGCACCCTTCACCGCCCGGTAGGCCTGCGTGCCGTCCGGGGCGAAGCGGCCGGGATCGACCTCGCCCAGGTTGTTCTGCTGGATCAGGAACACGGCGGCGCTGGCGTTCAGGGCGCCGCCGAAGAACTCGGCCTTCAGGCCGGCCTCGTAGGCGTCGCCGTCCAGCGGGTCGAGGGACTGGCCGCTGGCGTCCTTGTAGTTCTGCGGCTTGAAGATGCTGGTGTAGCTGGCGTAAACCGACCAGATGTCGGTCAGGTCGAGCACGACACCGGCGTAGGGCGTGAGCACGCCGTTCTCCGCCCGCTTGCTGTAGCTTCCCGCCCCCGCGTTCGGGCTGCTCTTCTCGATCTGCTCCCACCGGCTGATGCGGCTGCCGAGGATGACCGACAGCGCGTCGATCGGACGCAGGCGGGTCGCGGCGTAGGCGGCCATCTGCCGCTCGTCGGTTTGCGACCGGCCGGTCGGGTTGAGCGTCGGCTGGGCGATGCTGCCGTTCCAGGTGAAGTAGTTGGGGATCGAAGGATCGTAGCCGGGGATGTTCCAGAGCGGGTGGCTGAGCCCCTCGCGCTTGGCGTAATAGCCGCTGACGCCGGCCATCAGGTCGTGCCGCCGCCCGAACAGGTCGAAGCCGCCGTTCACGTCGGCGCTGACGGAGGTCTGCTCCAGGTCGGAGTTCCAGCGGCCCGCCCAGACGCTCATGCCGGTGCCGTCCCGGTTCAGGTCGCCGCGGGTGCCGAAGCCGAGCAGGCTGTCATATTCGCGGTTGTTGCGCTCCACGTTCAGCGTCGCCGTCCAGCCGTCACCGAAGCGGTGCTTCAGCTCGCTGAAGACGGTCAGGTTGTCGTGCATGTGGTACGCCCAGCGGGCGCCGCTGTTGTAGGAGCGGGGGAGGTTCGTCTTCGTCCCGTCGCTGTAGAACAGCGGGAAGCCGGAGTTGGAGGCGTCGTCGGAGCGGTGCTTCTGGTACTCGACGCCGACCGTCCAGGTGGTGTCCTCGGTGACGTCGGCCTCCAGGACTCCGTAGAGCACCTTCTTGCGCCCGTGCAGGCGGTCGATGAAGCTGTCGTTGTCCTGATAGGCGCCGACGACGCGCCCGCGCAGGCGGCCGTTCTCGGTCAGCGGACCCGACAGGTCGGCCTCGCCGCGGTAGCGCTCCCAGGAGCCGATCTGCCCCTCGGCGTAGCCCTGGAGGGTCGGGGTCGGGCGCTTGCGGACCAGATTGACCGAGGCCGACGGCTCGCCGACGCCGTTCAGCAGGCCGGTCGCGCCGCGCACCACCTCGACCCGGTCGAACACCGCCATGTCGGAGATGGAGTCGTCGAACCCGTACACGGTCGACCGCGGGATGCCGTTCACCTGATAATTCGTCACCGGGAAGCCGCGGGCATAGACCTCGTCTCCGTCGCTGCCCATCGCGCCGCGCTGCATCCGCGACACGCCCACCGTCTGGTTGAGCACGTCGCGGATCTCGTTCAGGCCCTGGTCGTCCATGCGCTGGCGGGTCATCACGCTGACCGACTGCGGCGTCTCGCGCGGCGTCAGGGGCAGCTTGGTGGCGCTGTCGGTCGATCCGGTGGTGTAGGAGCCGGTGCCCTCGCTGCGGCCCGGATCGCGGGACAGCCCGCCCTGGACGGTCACCGGGTCGAGCACCGCCGCATTCCCGGCCTGGGCCGGCAGCTTCTCCAGCGTCACCGTGTCGGGATCGACGAAGCGGGCGATCAGGCCGGTACCGGCCAGCAGGCGGATCAGCGCGTCCTGCGGCGCCAGAGTGCCCGTCACCCCCGGCGAGGACACGCCCTGCGCGATGTCGGAGGGGTAGAGCACCTGGAAGCCGGTGGCCTGCCCGTAGGCGGCGAGCACCCCCGGCAGCGGCCCGGCCGCGATGGCGAAGCTGACGGTCCGGCCCTGCTGGGCCACCTGCACGGGCGCTTCCCCGGTCGTCATCGGCGCCGCCATGGCGCCGTGCAGCGCGGTCGATGCCAGCAGCATGCCCAACAAAGCCGGAGCCCAACCGGTCCGCACCTTGTTCCCCCACACCTTGTTCCCGCGCGCCGTCTGCCCCCGCAGCAGACGCCCCCCAACATCGATCATCACCGAGACCCCGTCATTTTGCGAATGAGTTGCATTTTCGCGTATGCAAGTCACGACGTTGTCCGGTGGAAACCACCTCACCTTGATTTGGAAAAAATTTGATACGAACCGGCTAGACGGAACGGATGATGACCAAGCCGGGAACGGGACGCAGCGTGCGCAAGGGAAGCGTGCGGAGAATGGCGTTCAGGGCGGCGTCCGGCCGGCTGATGTCCACGCTGCCGTCGAAGCGCAGGCCGGCGAGCGGGCGGTCCCACAGCACGATGCGGGCGGGGTGGTAGCGGTTGAGATCGGCGATCACCGCGTCGAGCGGCTGTCCCTGGAAGACCAGCCGGCCGTGCCGCCATGCGTTCTCCACCGCCACGCCCTGGCTCAGCAGCGGGCCGGGACCATCGGGGCCATAGGACCGGCTTTGTCCGGCGGCGATGGGAAGGGGGGGCGCCATCCCGGTGGTCAGGCTGGCCGTTCCGGACTCCACCGCCACCACCACGGAGTCCAGGCAGCGGTGCACCACGAAGCTGGCGTCGGCGGTGGCGATCCGCCCGTCGGCGCAGGTGACGACGAAGGGGCGCCCCGGGTCGGGAGCGGTCACGAAATGCGCCCGGCCCCCGGTCAGACGGACGCGCCGTTCCGCGGGAGTGAAGGCGACGGCCACCGCGCTGTCGGCGTCCAGGGTCAGGACCGAGCCGTCGTCCAGCGTCACCGTCCGCCGCTCGCCGATCCCGGTCGTCAGGTCGCTTGGCCAGCCGGTCAGGACGACCACGCCGCCCAGCGCCGCGGCGCAGGCGGCCGCCCCGCCAACGGCGCCGAGCGCCAGGAAACGGCGCCGCGTCGGCGCGGCACGGCGTTCCTTGCGCGGATCGGGCACCCGGTCAAGATCGCCCCACAGCCCGGCCAGCCGGTCGTATTCGCGGCGGTGGGCCGGGTCCTGCGCCAGCCAGGCATGAAAGGCCCGGCGGTCCGCCGCGTCGGCGTCGCCTGACTCCATGCGCACGAACCACGCCAGGGCCGCGTCCCGCGGGGTGTCCGGTAAGTCCGGCTGGTCGCGATCGCGGTCCATCAGAGCGCCAGCCGGTCGCGGCAATGGGCCAGGGCCTTCATGACATGCTTCTCCACCATGCTGCGCGAGATGCCGAGGCGGGCGGCGATGTCGGCATGGCTCAAGCCATCGAATTTGTGAAGCAGAAACACCTCCCGGCAGCGCGGCGGCAGTTCGGCCATGGCTTGGCTCAGCCGCTCCAGCCGCTGCTTGTGCTCCAGCGTCGCCTCGGCGTCCGGCTCGTCCAGCGGGCGGTCGAGGCCCAGCTCCGCCGGGGCGAAGCGGCGCCCCCGGCGGGCTTCCGCGCGCATCCGGTCCAGCGCGATGTTGTCGGCCATGCGGTACAGGTAGGAGCGCGGGTTGTCGATCTCCGGCAGGGCGGTCAGGCTGCGCAGGCGCAGGTAGGTGTCCTGCACGACGTCCTCGGCCAGGCACAGCGACCCCAGGCGCCGGGCCAGATGGCCCGTCATCTCCTCATAATGGTCGAGCAGCAGCCCCAGCAGGGAAGACCGGTCTCGTTCAGCCATGACCTCGGCAACACCCGTTCCCAGAACCGTGAAAACCACTCCTAACCATGAATGCGAATCATTCGCAATCGATAGATCGACCGGAGAAAAAATCTTTGCCATGAGGCGGTGAGGGGGTGGCGGTCGGTGAACGTCCTGTAGTCGGGAGAGGCGTGCGCGTGGGGCGGGTCCCTGATGGACTGGTGTGCTGGAAGCGGTTGCTCCCTCCAGCCGGAGGGATTGCGACGCGCCACCGTGAACTCATCGCCGCTCGGTGGACGCTGGTTTCAACACAGATGACGCCGACCGTACCCGGTGCCGGGTTCTTGATGATCTACAAGGTCAACGCCTGGGCGCCTCGAAAAACGGTAGCGCGGTTGGCCGGCATCGCCCCCAAGCCCTGCGCGATGCGGTGGCGCGCTACAACGCCGAAGGCGTAACCGGGCTTTATGATCGTCCGCTGCCCGGCCGACCGGAATGGCTAAGCGAAGGCGAGCAGGCGACGCTCAGGGCCATCATCTTCCCTGGCCCCGATCCGAGACGGCACGGCTGCATGGAATCACACCAAGGGCAGGTGCGATTGTTGTGATTTAATAAAAATAAGCTAAAATCCACTATGTATTTGATAGTCAGCCTCCTGGCGCCCGGCAATGCGGATTCGTGACCTCCAGTACATAAGCAAATCCTTTTCTACTTTATCCATAGAAAAATTATCCGCTGTTCGCCTGCCTTCATCAATCATTTGCAAAAAAGGAGCTATTTTTTCATCTGATAGATTAACAGATCGACGCAAACTCTTTGCAACTCCTATAATATCCCCTTCGTCGTGCCAAAATCCATTTTCAGCAGTCGCATAACTGCGCCCACCACCTCCATGGAAACCGGCGATGATGCATCCCGCCGCCATAGCTTCAAGAGGAGGAAGGCCTAACCCCTCACGATGTGAAAGCGAAAGAAAAACAGAAGCATACCCTAAGATATGCGCAACATCCTCTTCGCATTGTCCGTCAATAGAAATCCAAGACCATTGAGAGGATTCAGGAATTAGATTTTTGAGGCGCTCGACCAGATCGGGCATTTTGCGTGGCATGAAAGCAATCGTCCGAAGATTTTTCTCCAGGGGCTTAAAAATTTTACTAACCGGCGCAGGAACAACTGGTACATTTCTTACCTTAAAGGTATTACAAATGGCTTCTGCGATTACATCAGAACAAGCAAAAACATCATGTAGGCGAAAACGCTTTGCATCTGACAAAGCTCCTCGACTCATCTCATAATGATTTTGGCAAAAAACAATTCTATATATATCATCCGAGGCAGAGACGGATTCTACGGCGGTTCGCTCAACCTCGGGAAATACAAGAAACGATTTGGGTGGAACTTTAATAGATCCTTCATTCATAAAAATAATAGGCGCACTTGTTTCTAAGAAATATTTAAAATTAGGAGGCGCAAATGCAACGGCATTTATACCGTTTGCGCGCAATAACTCAACATGCTGTAAGATGACTTTCACGCCGCCGGATGGGGTATTGCATACTGGCAAGAAATAGGCGATAACTGCCATTAGATAGCCTCAATGTATATGTATGATGCTGTGTGCATTTCTGCCTCTTTTAATACATCATGGTTGTAGCTGTGGGAAGCTGGCCGAGGGGCCGTTTTACGCAAACTTACCAGGGTAGCAGGCTTGTCATGACGATATTCTTCCACAGCTGGGTTCGGACTCGTAACCAGTAGCCCTACAGTTGAAGTTGCCCGGTCATGATTTGGCGGCCCAGTGATACGTCCTGGTGATGGATCGATAAACCGCCGCTGAGAGCGGGTTCATGCCGATGAGGAGCCGCGCGGGTGGAGAAGCGGCGTATTTCAGGGGCTGAACTCTCGGTTTTGGCTGAAAAGGCGGAAATATGCGGCGGTTTTGGCGCTATACGGGCGCAGTTCGCCCCTCAAGCCAGATCAGGCGTCGGAAATTGTAGGCGAGGTTGGCGCGGCCGATCTTCACTGTCACGCGGCCCAGGTCGATGGTGCGGATGAGCAGCGCCATGCGCGCCTTCTGGTCGGCGAAGTCTTGCCCGCCCGGCCCCCCTATTTGTCGGTCATCAGGCCGGCGCCGCCGAAACCGCCGTCCACGTTCAGGACATGGCCGTGCACATAGCGGCTCTCGTCGGAGCACAGGAAGACGGCCGCCGCGCCGATGTCCTCCGGATTGCCGTAACGCCCCATGGGAATCAGCCGGCCATAGGCGGCGCGGGTCTCGGCGTCGTGGGCGTGACGGACCATCTCGGTCTCGATCGGGCCGGGAGCGATGGCGTTCACGGTGATGCCGTGCTCGGCCAGTTCCACCGCCATGACCTTGGTCAGCAGCTCGAGCCCGGCCTTCGACGTCCCATAGGCCGCCCGCCCGCGTCCGCCGCGCTGGCCGGAGGGGGAGGTGACGTTGACGATCCGTCCCCCGCCGTGCCCGGCCATCACGCGGGCGGCGGCCTGGGCCACCAGGAAGGCGCCGGTCAGGTTCACCGCGATGGTGCGGTTCCAGTCCTCCAGCCGCAAATCCAGAAAGGGCGTGCTGCTGCCGATGCCCGCGTTGTTGACGAGGATGTCGAGGCGGCCGTAGCGCTCCGTGACGGCGCGGATGGATGCCGCGACCGACTCCGCGTCGGCCACGTTCAACGCCAGCGCCAGCCCGTTCCGATGGTCGAGCGTCGCCACCGCCGCACGGGCGCCGTCCCCGTCGATGTCGGCGACCACCGGCACCGCGCCTTCCGCCGTCAGGGCGCGGGCGATGGCGAGGCCGATGCCCCGCGCCCCGCCGGTCACCAGGGCGACTTTGTCCTTCAGTCTCATGCATGCTCTCCGGAATGGTCCTCCCCGCCGCGTGTGACGAAGCGCGGGGGATCGAAGGCGGTGACGGGCGGCGCGTCGCCGTCCCAGCGCTCCACCTCGACGAAGGCGCTCTGCGCCGCGCAGCCCTGGGAGAGGCCGGAGGCGCCGACGTCCGGCGTCACCAGATTGGGATTGCCGTGCTTGTCCGCGCTGCCGTCGCGGTCGGGTTCGAGCGGGTCGTACCAGGCGCCGGTGGCGATCTGGAGCACCCCGGCCCGGATGCCCTCGCTGAGGACCGCGCCCGCCAGGAAGGCGCCCCTTCCGTTGAACACCCGCACCACGTCGCCGTCGGCGATGCCGCGGGCGGCGGCGTCCTGCGGGTTGATGAGGATCGGTTCCCGCCCGGCGATCTTCGAGGCCCGGCTGACCGTTCCGTGGTCGTACTGGCTGTGCAGCCGGGTGCGCGGCTGGTTCGACAGCAGATGCAGGGGATGCACCGCCGACGGGCGCAGATCCGCCGGCGGGGCCAGCCAGACCGGGTGGCCGGGGCAGTCGGGAACCCCGAACCCCGCGATGGTGGCGCTGGCGATCTCGATCCGTCCCGACGGGGTGGGCAACGGAGAGCGTTCCGGGTCCGTGCGGAAGGCCTTCAGGAACACCTTTTCCGGTGCGGGCGGGATTTCGAACAGCCCGTCCTCCCAGAAGCGGTCGAAGGGCGGCAGTTCCACCCCGGCCCGCTCGGCGCGCCCGCGGGACTCCTCGTAGAGGTGGCGCAGCCAGTCCTCCACGCTGCGCCGGTCCGTGTAGGCGTCCCCCACACCCAGCCGTTCGGCCAGGGCGGAGAAGATCGCGTAATCGTCGCGCGCCTCGCCGACCGGCGGAACCGCGCGCTTCATGGCGATCAGGAAGCGGTCGCCCGCCGAGCCGCCGATGTCGTCCCGCTCCAGCGGTGTGGTGGCGGGAAGCACGATGTCGGCGAACTTCGCCTGGGCGGTCCAGAAGGGGTCCTGCACCACGATCGTCTCGGGGCGGCGCCACGCACGGATCAGGCGGTTGAGGTCCTGGTGGTGGTGGAAGGCGTTGCCGCCCGCCCAATAGACCAGCCGGATGTCGGGATAGGTCACCCAGCGCCCGTCGTAGTTGCAGCCGCCGCCGGGATTCAGCAGCAGGTCGGCGATGCGCGCCACCGGGATGAAGGCGGACACCGGATTTGTCCCCTGCGGCAGCCGCGGCCCGGAAAAGACGCGCCGGTCCGATCCGTGGCCGTTCATGGTGCCGTAGCCGATGCCGAGCCCGCCGCCCGGCGTGCCGATCTGGCCGAGCAGGGCCGCCAGCGCCACCGCCGCCCAAAATGGCTGCTCGCCATGGACGGCCCGCTGCAGCGACCAGGCGACGTTCACCGTCGTGCGGTGCCACGCCATGCGGCGCGCCAGATCCCGGATGGACCCGGCCGGAACGCCGGTGATCGCCGCGGCCCATCCGGCGTCCTTCGGCCGTCCGTCCGCTTCCCCCAGCAGGTAGCGGCGGAAGGGCTCGAAGCCCACCGTGCAGCGGTCGAGGAAGTCCGGGTCGTGCAGCCCCTCCGTCACCAGCGTGTGGCTCAGCGCCAGCATCAGCGCCGCGTCGGTGCCCGGCCGGATGGCCAGCCATTCGGCCTCCGGCACGTCCTCCAGATCCTGGCGAACCGGGCTGATGTTGACGAAGCGCACCCCCGCGGCGCGCAGGCGGCGCAGCGCCGGCCGCAGGATGTGGTCGCTCGCCCCGCCGGAACCGACCTGCGCGTTCTTCGCCGGCAGGCCGCCGAAGGCGACGAACAACTCCCCGTGCCGTTCCAGGCTGCTCCAGGCCGTCTGGGCGGGCAGCAGGTCGTCGATGGTGCCCAGGATGTGCGGCAGCAGCACGCGCGCCGCCCCCAGGGAATAGCTGTCGCGGTGGGTGACGCAGCCCCCCACCGCGTTCATGAAGCGGTGGATCTGGCTTTGCGCGTGGTGGAACCGGCCGGCGCTGCCCCAGCCGTAGGAGCCGCCATAGATCGCCGTGTTGCCGTGGATGCGGCGGACCCGCTCCAATTCCCCGGCCACGAGGTCGAGCGCCTCGTCCCACGGCACCTCGACGAAGGGTTCCCGTCCGCGGCCCTCCCGTGAATCCGGGCGTGAATCCGGGCCGGCGCGCAGCCAGCCGGCGCGCACCGCCGGGCGGCGGATGCGGCTGGAGGCGGTGATCCCCTCCACCATGGAGCGGCCGATCGGCGACGGATCGGCGTCCCATGGCATGGGGTCGAGCGCGGTGAGCCGGCCGCGCTCGACGCGCGGCCGGTAGACGCCCCAATGGGTGGCGGTGAGCATTGCGGTCTTCGCGTTCGGGGGGCGCGTCAGTTCGTCTGGTTCTTGTCGAACCAAGCGTTCTTCAGAGAGCCGTAGACCTGGTCGGCGGTGGTCACCACGTCCTTCAGGCTGGCGGCGTGGACCGTGAAGAAGCGCAGCTCGGCCAGCGGAATCGACGGCAGGTCGGTCTGCACGATCTGCTGGAACTCCTTGAAGGTGGCGATGCGGTCCTGCTGGTTGGCCTGCACCTTCGCCCGCGTGATCAACGCGTCCAGCGTCGGGTTGCGGTAGCCGCTGCCGTTGGTCCAGGGCGTGCCCTTGCCGATCCATTCCGACGAGTAGGCGCGCGTCACGCCCACTTGCGGGTCGGAGAAGGCGGCCAGCCAGACGCCGTTGATGTCGAAATCGCGGTCGCCGTAGATGCGCTTCAGATAGGCGGCGGTGTCCTGGCTGCGGATGGTCACCTCGATGCCGACGCGCTTCAGCGCCTGCTTGATGTATTCGCCGGTGCGCTTGTAATCGTCGCCGTAGGGCAGGAAATCCTCATGCAGCGCAAAGCGCACGCCGTCGGCGCCGCGCTTGAACCCGGCTTCGTCGAGCAGGGCCTCGGCCTTCTTCGGGTCGAAGTCGTACTGCGGGACGGTGGCGTCGTGGAAGGCGGCCAGGGTCGAGGGCACCGGGCTGATGGCGGGCTTGGCGAAGCCGAACCAGACGATGGTGGCAATCGCCTTGCGGTCGATGGCGTGGGCGATGGCCCGGCGCACCCGCACATCCTTGAGATACGGGTTGTCCAGATTCAGGTCGAGAAACATCCAGGGCGACAGCCATTCGTAGCCGCGCGTCTCGATCTTCAGGTTGGGCAGCTTGTCGAGCCGTTCGGCGTCCCGGAGGGGAACCGGGCTGAAGACGGCGTACTGGACGTCGCCCTTCTCCAGCGCGGCGGCGCGGGCGGTGGCGTCCGGGATGACCTTGAAGACGATGCGGTCCAGGTAGGGCTTCCCGACGTCCCAGTAATTCGGGTTGCGCTCCAGGATGATGTGGTCGCCCCTGACCCATTCCTTGAAGACGAAGGCCCCGGTGCCGACGGGCTTCAGGTTGTGCGGGTTGTTGACGATGTCGGTGCCTTCGTAGAGATGCCGGGGCAGCACCTGGGCGCCGTTGGCGTTGACCGCGCTGAGGATGGCGAGCGACGGTTCGCTGAGGCGCAGGATCACCGTGTGGTCGTCCGGCGTGTCCACCTGGGTGACGCGTCCGAAGATGGCCTGATTGCGCGGGTGGATGGTCTTCCAGACGTTTTCCAGCGTCCACTTCACGTCGGCGGCGGTGAAGGGATGGCCGTCGTGCCACGTCACGCCCTTGCGCAGGAAGAAGGTGATCGACAGGCCATCCGGCGCCACCTCCCACCGTTCGGCCAGCGACGGCTTCGGATTCAGGTCCAAGTCGTAATCGACCAGACCGTCGAAGATGTTGCCGGCGAGGACGCTGTTCGGCAGCGCGAAGTTGATGGCGGCGGACAAGGCCACCGGTTCCGGTTGAACAATGGCGGTCAGGGTGCCGCCGCGTTGCGGGGCGGCGGTTTGAGCGTCGGCCTGCGCCGCTCCGCCCAGCAGCGCCAGCAGGCCGGCGGCCATCAGCGCGCGGGCACCCCGTGAACGGAGAAGCGGGCGGGTGGAGGGGGTGTGAGAGGTCGTCATCAAGGATTCCTGCGATCCGGGGAATGCGGGTCGGCAGCGCCGCCCGAATTCACATCATTCCTTAGTTTTAAAAACCAATATATCTAGTATTATAGTTGGTTATTGGCGGGTCAAGTGTGTATCATCGTATGCAGCGTTCTTTTTGCGCCGCCCGGACAACGGTGCCCAGACAATGGCGCCCGATGAAGGCGGAAGGGCTGGTCAGCAGCGTCGGCGATCTTCGCTCCGCCCGGGTCCCAGGGTGCTTGGGTAGTTGGAGAAATTTGTTGAAATTATGAAACAGCAAAAACTTCATGTTAGAAATGTGGTTTCAGGCACCATAAATCGATTAAATGTGTAGACAATGACCGGCCGCCGGGCAATGATGGCTGGGAACCGCGGCGTCCGAAGGGTGTCGGCACCCCGGTGACGCCGCCCCGCCATTGCCCTGGAAAGACGTCATGGCCAACCCCCCGACGGCCCGTCCGGCCTCCGCTTCCGCAGCGTCCGACCCTGGAACGGTCTGGGTTCCGCTTCCCGAAGCCATGGGGATTTGCGCCGGGACGGAGTGTCAGGCTTTCCACGCTCCGGCCGGCGGACTCTGGGCGCAGATGCGCGGCGCTTGGCTGAAGGCCCGCCGCACCGGCTGAGCGCACCGTTCCCGAATCCACAGCTTCCGATCCTTCCGTTCGCTGCACGCAAGCGGGCGTTCCCGAACGCATGTCCGCAAAGGAGACTCCTGTGACCGCGACCTCCTCTCCGGCCGACCGGCCGCCGCTGCCGCTTCTCGACCTTGTGCGCCTGGACGGCGGCGCCGCCGACCGCGCCCTGTTCCTGTCGGAACTGCGCGCGGCCATTCGCCGCTTCGGCGCCTTCTACGTGACCGGACACGGGGTCGATGCGGCCTTCCTCGACGCGATCTTCGACCTGTCGCGCGGCTTCTTCACGCTGCCGGAGCGCGACAAGCTGTCCATCGAGATGGTCAACTCACCCCATTTCCGCGGCTACACCCGCGCCGGGTGGGAGCGGACCCGCGGTCGCGCCGACTGGCGCGAGCAGTTGGACATCGGGTCCGAACGGGAGGCCCTGCCCTGGGGGCCGGGGGCGCCGCCCTGGGTCCGCCTGCAGGGTCCCAACCAGTGGCCGGACGCCTTGCCGGACCTGCGCCCGGCCGTGCTGCGCCTGCAGGATGAGCTGACGGGGGTGTCGCGGCGCCTGCTGTCGGCGGTGGCGACCGCTCTGCGCCTGCCGGAGGACGCCTTCGCGCCGATCCTCACCGACCGGCCGACCCAGCTCATCAAGCTGATCCGCTATCCGGGCCATGACGCCGTAGAGGCGGAGGATGGAGAGGGGCAGGGGGTCGGGCCGCACAAGGACAGCGGCCTGCTGACGCTGGTCCTCCAGCACCGCCAGAGCGGTTTGCAGGTCGAGACGGACGGGGGCTGGGCCGATGTTCCGCCGCTTCCCGGCACCTTCGTCGTCAACGCCGGCGAACTGTTGGAACTGGCGACCAACGGCTATTTCCGCGCCGCGGTGCATCGGGTGGTGACGCCGCCGGCGGGGGTGGACCGGCTGTCGACCGCCTTCTTCCTGGGGGCCGGGCTGGACGTCCGCGTGCCGGTGCTGCCGCTGCCGGACGATCTGGCCGCCGAGGCGCGCGGGCCGGAGCAGGACCCGTTGAACCCCCTGTTCGCGTCGGTCGGCGAGAACACGCTGAAGAGCCGCCTGCGCTCCCACCCCGACGTGGCGCAGCGCCATTACGCCGATCTCGTCGGCGCCCCCGCCTGAACGCCGCCCACCCC
Source organism: Azospirillum sp. UENF 312511 (assembly GCF_058780635.1). Classification (NCBI taxonomy): domain Bacteria; kingdom Pseudomonadati; phylum Pseudomonadota; class Alphaproteobacteria; order Rhodospirillales; family Azospirillaceae; genus Azospirillum; species Azospirillum sp. UENF 312511. The sequence goes on from NZ_JBSNCG010000004.1 coordinate 380,741, forward strand.
CCAAAGCACCGAAGAGGGAGCCCTCCCGATGACCGACCGTTCGCCGCGTTTCGAAACCCTGGCCGTCCATGGCGGCGCCTTCCGTTCCGATCCCGTCACCGGGTCGGTCGCGGTGCCGATCCACCAGACGACCTCCTTCCAGTTCCAGGACACCGCCCACGCCCAGCGCCTGTTCGCGCTTGAGGAGCTGGGAAACATCTACACCCGCGTCACCAACCCGACGGTCGATGCGCTGGAGCAGCGGCTCGCCGTTCTGGAAGGCGGAGCGGCGGCGGTGGCGGTCGCCTCCGGCCAAGCGGCATCCTTCTACTCGGTGCTGAATCTGGCGCAGGCCGGCGACAACATCGTTACCTCGACCGACCTCTATGGCGGCACCTGGAACCTGTTCGCCAACACGCTGAAGCAGATCGGCATCGAGGCGCGCTTCGTCGATCCGGCCGATCCGGAGAATTTCCGCCGCGCCACCGACGACCGCACCCGCGCCTACTACGCCGAGACGCTGCCGAACCCGAAGCTGAACGTCTTCCCGATCCGCGAGGTCGCCGACATCGGCCGGGAACTCGGCGTGCCGCTGATCGTCGACAACACGGCGGCCCCGCTGACGGTGCGGCCCTTCGAGCATGGCGCGGCGGTGACGCTCTATTCGGCGACCAAATACATCGGCGGCCACGGCACCACCATCGGCGGCGTCCTGATCGACGGCGGCACCTTCCCGTGGGAGGCCCACGCCGCCCGCTTCCCGCTGCTGACCCAGCCCGATCCCAGCTATCACGGCGCCATCTGGACGGAAGCCGCCAAGCCGCTCGGCCCCATCGCCTACGCGCTGCGTGCCCGCGTCACCCTGCTGCGCGACATCGGCGCGGCGCTCAGTCCGCAATCGGCCTTCCAGCTGATCCAGGGTCTGGAGACGCTGCCCCTGCGCATCCGCCAGCACAACGCCAACGCCATCCTCGTGGCGAACCACCTGAAGGCGCACGCCAAGGTGACGTCCGTCATCTTCCCCGGCCTTCAGGAGGGCGAGGCCCGGCGCCGGGCGGACACCTATCTGAAGGGCGGTTACGGCGGGCTGGTCGGCTTCGAGCTGGCCGGCGGTGCGGAGGCGGGCCGGCGCTTCATCGACGCGCTGAAGCTGTTCTACCACGTCGCCAACATCGGCGACGCGCGGTCGCTCGCCATCCACCCGGCCACCACCACCCACTCCCAGCTGTCTGCGGAAGACCAGCGCGCCAGCGGCGTGACGCCCGGCTATGTCCGCCTGTCCATCGGCATCGAGCATCCGGACGACATCATCGCCGATCTGGAGCAGGCGCTGGCGGAGGCGTGAGGATCGTCGCCCGATAACCCACAGACCGCGCGGATCACGGCCGGCACCGTCCCTTCATCGGGCGTGCCGGCCGAAATTTTTACAGGCGTGCATATTTCTGTATGCGTTCAAACACTACTGTGTAAGTATATTTACTGTAACATAAAGCGAAACAGAGACGTGAAATATCGGTTCCGGACCAGCCGCGGACGCTCAGTCCGCCGCTGGTCCGCGTGACCGATCAGCCCCGGAGGTTTCCGATGGCCAACGCGCCCGGCGCTCCCGCCACCCCATCCGTTTCATCTCTTGAATTCGACGCCCATCTTGAGGCCGACGTCCTCGTTCTGGGCGGCGGCCCCGCCGGCACATGGGCGGCCATCGCCGCCGCGACCGCCGGTGCCCGCACCATCCTGGCCGACAAGGGCTTCTGCGGCACGTCCGGCGCCACCGCCGCGTCGGGAACCACGCTGTGGTACGTCGACCCCGACCCGGCCAAGCGCGCGGCGGCCAAGGCGGCGCGCGAGGGGCTCGGCGGTCATCTGGCCGATCACGGCTGGATGGACCGCGTGCTCGACCGCACCCACGCGGCGGTCGGCCAGCTGGCCGATTGGGGCTATCCCTTCCCGCGCGACGCCGACGGGCGGGACCGCCGCGTGTCGGTGCAGGGGCCGGAATACATGCGGCTGATGCGCCGCCGGGTGAAGCAGGCCGGCGTGACCATCCTTGACCATTGCCCGGCGCTGGAACTGCTGGTCGATGACGGCGGCGCCGTGGCCGGCGCGGCCGGTGTGCGGCGGCAGAAGGGAAGCCGCTGGGCCGTCCGGGCGAAGGCGGTGGTCATCGCCACCGGCGGCTGCGCCTTCCTCAGCAAGGCGCTCGGCTGCAACGTGCTGACCGGCGACGGTCTGCTGATGGCGGCGGAGGCCGGGGCCGACCTGTCGGGGATGGAATTCTCCAACGCCTACGCCATCGCCCCGGCCTTCGGGTCGGTGACCAAGACCTTGCTCTATCAGTGGGCCAGCTTCACGCGGGCGGACGGCGCGGTCATTCCGGGCGCCGCGTCCAAGGGGGGCCGTTCGGTCATCGCGCGGGTCCTGGCGACCGAGCCGGTCTACGCCCGCCTCGACCGGGCCGAACCGGAGCTGCGGGCGGCGATGCGCCAGGCCCAGCCGAATTTCTTCCTGCCCTTCGACCGCGTCGGCATCGATCCCTTCACCCAGCGCTTCCCGGTGACCCTGCGGCTGGAGGGCACGGTGCGCGGCACCGGCGGCCTGCGGCTGGTCGACGAGACCTGCGCCACCGCCGTGCCCGGCCTGTTCGCCGCGGGGGACGCCGCGTCGCGCGAGCCGATCTGCGGCGGCTTCACCGGCGGCGGCAGCCACAACGCCGCCTGGGCGATGTCGAGCGGCCATTGGGCCGGGCAGGGGGCGGCCGATCATGCCCGCGCTCTGGGGAACGGGGCTCGCACGCTGCGGCGGGCCGGCGGCACCGGACTGCGCGAGGGGAAGGGCGCTTCGATCGACGCCGGGGCGCTGACCCGCGCCGTCCAGGCCGAGGTCTTCCCCTACGACATCAACTATTTCCGCACGGAGGAGGGGCTGACCGGCGCGCTCGCCCGGCTGGACCGGCTGTGGAGCGACGCGGCCGGAGCCGCGCCGTCCTCGGCCGACGACTCCCTGCGCGTGCGGGAGGCCGCGGCGATGCTGGCGACCGCCCGCTGGATGTACCGCTCGGCGCTGGCGCGCACGGAATCGCGTGGCATGCACCGCCGCCTCGACCATGCCGCCCTCGATCCGGCGCAGCGCCATCTGCTGACGGTCGGGGGCCTGGACGAGGTCCATGTCTCCGCCCGTCCGGCGCCGCTCCATCCAGATCCGTCCGGGGCGAAGCGGGAGTTGGCGGCATGATCGAACTGATCAGTCCGACCCGCTGCACCGGCTGCAACATCTGCGTCTCCATCTGCCCGATGGACGTGTTCCAGACGGCGAGCGGGCAAACCAAAGGGGCCGCCCCCGCCATCGCCCGGCAGGCCGATTGCCAGACCTGCTTCCTGTGCGAGGCCCATTGCCCCGACGACGCCCTCTACGTCGCCCCCGACGCCGAGACGGTGACGGGGATCGCCGAAGAGGCGGTGGCCGCCGCCGGCCTCTTCGGCAGCTACCGCCGCGCCATCGGCTGGAGCACCGGCCATCGCGACAACCGTTCCGCCGACCAGACCTTCCGGCTGCTGGCGCCCCATTGAGCGCCCGGCCGCACCCGACAGGAGCTTTCAGATCATGACCGTGTTCGATCCTTCCGCTGTGCGCCTCAGCCGTCGCCGCCTGCTGGCGGGCGCGGCGGTGACCGCCGGCGCCGTGACTGCCGGCGCATTCGCCGCCGCGCCGCTGTGGGCCGGCCCCGCGCGCGCCGCGGCGGCCAAGGCGACGCTGGCCTATGGCAGCACCGGCTACACCTGGGCGGTGCCCTTCGTCGCTGAGGCCGCCGGCACCTGGGCCGAGGCCGGCTTCGACCTCAACACCATGGAGTTCGAGAGCGGGCGCGATTCGATGCAGGCGCTGCTCGCCGGCTCCGCCGACTTCTCCGCCTCGACCGACACGCCGGTGGTGTTCGCGGTGCTGCAGGGGCTGCGCCCGCTGATCCTGGTGAATTACAGCCGCTATTCGCGCGACATGAAGATCGTCGTGCGCAAGGACGCCGGCATCGATCCGGCCAAGCCGGCCAGCCTGAAGGGCCGCCGGATCGCCACCCGCGTCGGCACGTCCGGGCAGTACATGCTGGCGAAGTATCTGGAGTTCGCCGGGCTGGCGCAGAGCGACGTCGAGGTCGTCGACCTCACCCCGAACAACATGACCTCCGCCCTGGTGCGCGGCGACATCGACGGCTTCGCCTGGAGCAGCCAGTCAGCGGTGGTGGCGGAGCGCCAGTCGGGCGGCAAGACCGCGGTGATGACCCAGGACGGGCTGGAGAAGTTCTTCCAGAGCCATCAGCTCCTGCTGACCACCGAGAAGGTGGTGAAGGAGAAGCCGGAGCTGGTCGCCGGGGCCATCAAGGCGTTGCAAGCGGCGGAGCGGCGGATTCACGCCGACGGCGGCTGGGCCGACCTGATCGCGCGGCGCATCCACACCCCGCCCAAGGACATCCTGGAGGCGACGTCCGAATTCACCTTCCAGATCGCCTTCGACGACCGCTTCCTCGACGATCTGGTGGCGGAGGCGGAATGGGCCATCGCCGCCGGCCTCGCCAAGCGTCCGGCGGGCGATCTGCGCGCCCTGTTCCGCGGCCTGATCGTCGACTCGCCGCTGAAGGCGGTGGCGCCCGACCGGGTCACCCTCACATGAGGACGGGGGACATGAGGAGGGGGGACATGAGCGGGCCGCTGATCGATTTCGACCGCGTGTCGCAGATCTACGCGTCCCGCGACGGGTCGCCGGTCTGGGCGCTGCGCGACGTGTCGCTGACGGTGGAGGCCGGCGAGTTCGTCTGCCTGATCGGCCCGTCCGGCTGCGGCAAGTCTACGCTGATCCACCTGCTCGCCGGGTTCCTGACGCCGACCTCGGGGGACGTGCGCTTCCGAGGCCGGCCGCTGGCCGGGCCGGGGCCGGAGCGCGGCGTGGTGTTCCAGGAATACGCCCTGTTCGCCTGGATGACCGCGCGGCAGAACGTCGAGTTCGGCCTGCGCATGCAGCGCGTCTCCGCCCCCATCCGGCGCCGCCGGGCGCTGGAGGCGCTGGACCGGGTCGGGCTGCGCCACGCCGCCGACCGCTACCCGCACGAGCTGTCGGGCGGCATGCGCCAGCGCGTCGCCGTCGCCCGCGCCCTGGTGGTGGAGCCGGAGGTGGTGCTGATGGACGAGCCCTTCGCCGCCGTCGACGCCATGACCCGCACCACCCTGCAGGAGGATCTGCTGCGGCTGTGGCGGGAAACCGGGGTGTCGGTCCTGTTCGTCACCCACAACATCGACGAGGCGGTCTTCCTCGCCCAGCGGGTGGTGGTGATGGGCGCCGGGCCGGGCGTCATCCGCGAGGATCTGACGGTCGATCTGCCCTATCCGCGCGACCGCGGGTCGGCGGACTTCGGCCGGGAATACGCCCGCATCGCCGCGGCGCTGGCCCGCGGCAGCCAGAAGGCCGGCGGGACCGATGGCGAACGGAGGGCCGCGTGACCGCGACGACGGAAGGCATGACCGGCAATCGCCGCGCCATCCCCCGGGGCTCGGTAGCAGAGACGCCGTCCGACGGCGCCGCCTTCGCGGAGGAGTTCCGCCGCGCCCACCGTCGCGGCCGGCGGCGGGCGGCGTGGCTGCGCGCCCTGCTGAACGTGACGGGCATCCTGCTGTTCCTGGCGGTCTGGGAGGCGGTGCCGCGGCTCGGCACCTGGGTCAACCCGGTGCTGCTGCCGCCGCCGTCGGTGGTGTTCGACACCTTCGTCCCGATGCTGCTGTCCGGCGAGATTCCAGCCAACATCCTGGTCAGCCTGCGCCGGGCGGCGCTCGGCTTCGCCATCGCGACGGCGACCGGCGTGACCGCCGGGCTGCTGACCGCGCGCATCGGCCTGCTGCACCATGTCAGCGAGCCCATCCTGCACGGCTTCCGCTCCGTCCCCTCCATCGCGCTGGTGCCGCTGTCGGTGCTGTGGTTCGGCATCGGGGAAGGGTCGAAGGTGGCGCTGGTCGCCTGGGGCAGCTTCTTCCCGATCTGGATCACCACCTTCATCGGCGTGCGCGACGTGCCGGCGGCCTATCTGCGCTCCGCCGCCTGTCTGGGGGCAGGGCGGCTGGCGACGCTGCTGCTGGTGGTTCTGCCGGCGGCGCTGCCGATGATCCTGGCCGGCTTGCGGCAGGGCATCGCCGTCTCGCTGATCCTGCTGGTCGCCGCCGAGCTGTCGGGGGCGCGGGAGGGCATCGCCTACATGATGTCCACCGGCCACCAGATGTTCCGGGTCGACATCATGCTGATCGGGCTGGTGCTGCTCGGCACCTTCGGCTTCATCGCCGACCGCCTGTTCGTGGCGCTGATTCGCCGCCTGTTCCCCTGGTACACCACCGCCTCCTGAGGGCTGCCGATGAGCGAACCGACCCTGATCCTGCGCAACGCGCGGGCCATCACCTTCGATCCGGCCCGGCCGCGCGCCAGCGCGGTGGCGCTGGCCGGCGACCGCATCCTCGCCGTAGGCGGGGAGGAGGTGGCCGCGCTCGCCACCGCATCGACCGAGGTGATCGACCTCGGCGGGGCGACGCTGATCCCCGGCTTCAACGACGCCCACGCCCATATGGAGCGCGAGGGGCTGAAACGCCTGCGCCCCTCGCTGGCCGGCGCGCGCAGCGTCGGCGACATCCTGGAGCGGGTGCGGGCGGCGGCGGCGGAAACGCCGCCCGGCCAGTGGATCGTCACCATGCCGATCGGCACGCCACCCTTCTTCTTCGACGGCGCCGCCACCCTGGCCGAAGGGCGGCCGCCGGACCGGCACGAGCTGGACCGCGCCGCGCCGGACCATCCCGTCTACATCCCCGGCCTGTTCGGCAACTGGGGCAAGCCGCCGGGGCACAGCGTCCTGAACAGCCGGGCGCTGGCATTGAACGGCATCACCGCGGCGACCGCGCCGACCTGTTCCGGCGTCGAGATCCTGAAGGACGCCGACGGCGAGCCGACCGGCGTCATCGTCGAGCGCAACAGCCGCCCGACCGTCGAGTTCGACCTGCTGCCGGCGGTTCCCCGCTTCGGCTTCGCCGAACGGCTGGAGGGGGTGCGGTTGTCCCAGCGGCTCTACAACGCCCAGGGCACCACCAGCGTCTATGAGGGGCACGGCTCGGCGCCCGAGACCATCTCGGTCTACCGCCGCCTGTGGGAGCTGGGGGAGCTGACGGTGCGGGTCGGGCTGGTGGTCAGCCCGAGCTGGGCCGACATCGCCGAGGCGCGGCGCGCCATGCGCGACTGGCTGGCCCATGCCCGCGGCGCCGGTCTGGGCGACCCCTGGCTGAGGCTGTCGGGCGTCCACATCGCCTATGGCGGCGATCCGGCGGTGGCCTGCTGCGCCCGCGCCAACCTGCCCGACACCGGCTGGTCGGGTTTCGTCGAGCAGGCGCTGACGCCGGCCGACTTCCGCGAGGCCTGCCTCCTGGCCGCCGAGCACGATCTGCGCCTGCACACCATCGTCAGCGACAAGCTGCACGAGGTGGTGCCGGTGCTGGAGGCGGTGAACGAGCGCCACAGGCTGGCCGGGCGGCGCTGGGTGATCGAACACATCGGCCGTGCCCGGCTGGCGGATCTGGAGGCGCTGAAGCGGCTCGACGTGCTGGTGACGACGATCCCGACCTATTTCCTGTGGAAGGGCGGAACCGCCTATCTGGCCGAGCCGGATGGCGGCGATCTGGTGGTTCCGCACGCCCATCTGCTGAGGCTGGGCATCCCGACCGCCATCGCCACCGACAACATCCCTTACGACCCCTTCTTCACCCTGTGGACGGTCTGCAACCGGCGCGAACGGACCAGCGGCCGGGTGATCGGTCCAGACCAGCGGCTGGACGCCGAGACGGCCCTGCGTCTGTTCACCGTGGCGGGCGCCGCCCTGACCTTCGACGAGGGCTGGAAGGGGCCGCTGCGCCCCGGCTTCGCCGCCGACCTCGCCGTGCTGTCGGAGGACCCCACCGCCATCGACCCGGACCGGTTGCGCGACCTGCGCTGCCGCCTGACCGTCGCCGGCGGGCGGATCGTCCATCGCGAGGGATTGTGAGCGGGCCGGACCCGTTGCGGATCGTCATCGTCGGTGCCGGCGTGTCGGGCAGCGGCGTGGCGGCGGGGCTGGTGCGCGCCGGCGCCGCGGGCGGCTTTTCCGCCGCGGTGGACCTCGTGGACCCGCGGCCATCGCTCGGCGCCGGCCTGACCTACGCCCCTGGTGGCGACCCGCGCCACCGGGTGAACGTGCCCTCCGTCCGCATGGTGGCGGCGACCGGCCGGACGGGGGAGGAGGGCGCGGAGGAGGATTTCCATCGCTGGTGCCTGGAGCGCGGCGTGCTGGAGGCCGATCCGGCGGGCTGGTCGGAGGGGCTTCACTACCCCGCGCGGTCGGCGTTCGGGCGCTACCTCGACGAACGGCTGCGGTCGCTGTTCGCCGCACCCGGACCGGTGCGGGTGACCCACCGCCGCGACCGGGCGGTCGCCGCCCATCGCCGTGGGACGTCCCACGGAACGGGGTTCGTGGTGGAGATGGCCGGCGGCACGGCGACGGAGGCCGACGCGCTTGTCCTGTGCACCGGAAACCCGCCCCCCGAACTGCCGGGCGTGCTGGCGGCGCTGGGCGGGCACCCGCGGGTCGTCGCCGATCCCTGGGCGGCTGGCGCCCTCGACGGCGTCGCGCGGGACGACCGGGTGCTCATCGTCGGCACCGGCCTGACCATGGGCGACGTGGTGGCGACGCTGCTCGGCCGCGGTCATCGCGGACCGCTGACCGCCCTGTCGCGCCACGGGCTGGTGCCGCGCCCGCGCCCGGCCCAGGCCACATCCTGGACCGACTTCACCGCCGACCCGCCCACCCGTGTCGGCGACCTGCTGCGCCGCGTGCGCGCCGCGGTCGCCGCCGCCCGGCGGGCGGGACGGCCCTGGACCGATGTGCTCGAAAGCCTGCGTCTTCAGAATGGAGCGTTGTGGTCCGCCCTGCCGTTTGACGAGCGGCGGCGGTTCCAGCGCCATCTTCGGGTCTGGTGGGACGTCCACCGCTTCCAGGCGGCCCCGCAGGTCGCCCGTCTGGTGGAGGCCGCTCAAGCGGACGGGCGCCTCGCCGTGCTGGCCGGCTGGCTGGTCGCGGCGAGCGCCGGGGAAGGCGCCTCGGGCGGTGATGGGCTGTGGGTCGTCCACCGGCCGCGTGGCGGGGATGGTCCGGTCGGGCGGAGCTACGATGCCCTGGTGAATTGCACCGGCGCCGGGCATGGGGCCTCCTTCGGCCGCAACGCGCTGCTGGCCGGCTTGGCCGCCCAGGGGCTGATCCGGCCGGACCGGCTCGGTCTGGGGATCGAGGTCGACGGGCGGGGCCGGGCGCTCGACGCGGCGGGCCAGCTGGTTCCCGGCCTGTTCGTCGTCGGGCCGCCGACCCGCGGCAGCCTGGGCGAGGTGGTCGGCGCGTCGGAAATCGTTCCTCATGCGCTGGCTGTCGCCGAGGCTTTGACCGACAGGCGACGGCGGGTCGGGAATGCCGCTTTGGTCTCCTGGCGCTCTTGACCCCATTCCTCTCTTCGGAGTTTCTGTTCATGCTGAGGAGAACGCGTTCCACAGGCGACGGTGCGCTGGGTAAGCCGGCTGATCGTCGCGATGTTCGTGGCGCTGGCCCTGGTCGCCGCCCTGCCGCAACGCGCCCTGTGGATTCCCCACACGCTGGGCTGCGAGTGAGACGCGCATCATGAGCGAAGCGAAGGCCGGACGTCTGGCTGGCAAGGTGGCTCTGGTTTTCGGCGCAGGGTCCTCCGCCCCCGGATGGGGCAACGGCAAGGCGACGGCGGTCGCCTATGCCCGCGAGGGCGCCCGCGTGGTCGCCGTGGACAAGGTGGCCGAGGCCGCGGAGGAGACCGCCGCCCTGATCGCCGCGGAAGGCGTCGCGGCGCTGGCCGTCACCGCCGACGTGACGAAAGGGCCGGAGGTCGCGGCCGCGGTCGAACGGACGCTCGCCTCCCATGGCCGCATCGACATCCTGCACAACAACGTCGGCATCACCGAGCCCGGCGGGCCGGTGGAAACCAGCGAGGAGAGCTGGCGCCGGGTGCTCGACACCGATCTGACCGGCGTCTTCCTGACCTGCAAGCACGTGCTGCCGGTGATGGTGGCGCAGCGGTCGGGGGCGATCGTCAACATCTCCTCCATCGCCGCGATCCGCTGGGCCTATCCCTACATCGGCTATGCGGCGGCGAAGGCCGGGGTCAACCAGTTCACCGTCGCGGTGGCCCGCCAGCACGCCCGCGACGGCGTCCGCGCCAACGCGATTCTTCCCGGTCTGATCGACACGCCGATGGCGCGCAGCCAGATCGCCGCCCATTACAAGGACGCGGAGGAAATGCGCCGGGCGCGCGACGCACTGTGCCCGCTGGGCTTCCAGGGCACGGCCTGGGACATCGCCGCGGCGTCGGTCTTCCTGGCCTCGGACGAGGCGCGCTACATCACCGGGGTGTGCCTGCCGGTGGACGGCGGGCTCAGCCTCGGCATCGGCTGAGCCCGTTTCCACGGTTACCAGCCGGGGACGGCGGCGCCGTTGAACTTGGTCTGGATGAACTCCTTGACCACCGGCGACTGGTAGGCGGCGACCAGCTTCTTCACCCAGGGCTGGTCGGCGTCCTTCTTGCGCACGACGATCTCGCAGGTGTACTGCGACTGCGGGCTCTCCAGGATCAGCGAATCCTTGACCGGGTTCAGCTTCGCCTCCAGCGCGTAGTTGGTGTTGACGGCCGACGCGTCCACGTCGTCCAGCGAATGGACGAGCTGCGGCGATTCCAGCTCCACGATCTTCAGCTTCTTCGGGTTCTCGACGATGTCGAGCGGGGTGGCCTTGATGCCGGCCCCCGGCTTCAGCTTGATCAGCCCGGCGCTCTCCAGCAGCAGGAGCGAGCGGGCGCCGTTGCTGGGGTCGTTGGGGATGGAGATGGACGCACCCGCCGGCAGGTCGGCCACCGTCTTGTGACGCTTGGAATAGACGGCGATGGGGAACAGCGTCGTCTTGCCGACCGGAACGATGTCGTAGCCGCGGGCGTCGATCTGCGCCTTCAGGAAGGGCAGATGCTGGTAGGAGTTGGCCTCCAGGTCGCCGGCGGCCAGCGCGGCGTTCGGCTGGATGTATTCGGTGAACTCGACGATCTGGATGTCCAGCCCGTCCTTAGCGGCGTTGGCCTTGACGACCTCCAAAATCTGGGCGTGCGGGCCGGAGGTGGCGCCGACCTTGATGGTCTGGGCCTGGGCCGGGGCGGCCAGGGCGAGCAGCAGGCCGGTCGCGGCGAGAATGAGGCGCTTCATGATGGATGCGGTCTTTCCGGTGGGACGAACGGGGGTCAGGCGGCAGTGCCGGCGTTGAGGAGGATGCGCTCCATCTCGCGGACCACCGGCTTCTCGATCAGCTTGCCGTCCACGACGACGAGGCCGGTCGTGCTCTCCTGGAAGGCGGCGATGATGCGGCGGGCGTGGGCCACCTCCTCCGCCGTCGGCGTGAAGGCGGCGTGGATGGCCGCCAGATGGCCGGGATGGATCAGCGCCTTGCCGGTGAAACCCAGCGCCGCGGCGCGGCGGGCCTCCGTTTCCAGCCCGGCGGCGTCCTCCAGATCGAGGAAGGGCACGTCCAGCACGGCGACGCCGGCCCGCGCCGCCGCGTGCACGATGCGCGAGCGGGCGTAGAGCAGGGCGTCCCAGGTCGGGCGGACACGCAATTCCGCCGACAGGTCGACGGCGCCGATGAACAGGGCGACGATGGAGGGATCGGCCTCGGCGATCTCGGCCACCCGTTCCAGCCCCTCCGCCGTCTCGATGATGACGTAGAGGGCCACCGGCTCAGGGCGGGAGCGCAGCAGGTCGGCGACGATCCGCACCTCGTCGGCGGAGCGCACCTTGGGCAGAACCAGCGCGTCGGGCAGGGTCTCCAGCTTCAGGATGGCGTCGATGTCGGCGATCCCTTCCGGAGAGCGGATGCTGTTGATGCGCAAGGCCTTTTCCGCCCGCGCGGCGCGCTGCTCGTGATAGGTGGGCAGGGAGAGGGCGCGCGCTTCGTCCTTGCGGTCGGGAGCGACGGCGTCCTCCAGGTCGATGCACACCACGTCCGCGCCCGTCTCCAGCGCCTTGGCGAAGCGGTCGGGGCGGAGGCCGGGCACGAACAGGAAGCTGCGGCGGCGGACGGATCGAAGGTCGGTCATGTCGGTGTTTCCGTGTTTCGGAATGGGGGTGAACCGACCGGCGGGCGCCACAACGCGTGGACGTATTCCTCGCCGGTCAGGTCGGGGGTGTCGAAGGAACTCAGGCGCTTCAGATGCGCCGCGCGGTCGGCGAGCCACAGGTCGCGCCCGATGGCCGATACGAGGCGGGGAACGCCGTGCTTCAGACTGGCGATCTCCCCGACCGCGCGCCCGTGGCTGACGACGCCGCCGTAAGTGAAATTGTGGATGTCCTTCAGGAAGGGCGCGGTGCCGGGGACCTTCCCGACGAATTCGAAGCCCGGCCCCAGATAGGGGTTGGCGGCCAACGCCGCGTCCTCCTCGCCGGGCGGCGGGCTGTAGCGGTCGCGCCAGAGGGCGATGGCGTCGGCGAAGCCGGCCAGTTCCAGACGCCGGGCGAGATCGGCGCGGTAGCCGGTGCCGGCGATCACGAAATCGAAGCTGTGGCGTCCGTCGGCGGCTTCCACTTCAACGGTCCCCCCGGTGTCACGCGCCGCGGTCCAGCCGGCGGCCAGATGCAGGTGGAAGTTGGGAAAGCGCGTGGCCCGGCGCACCGTGTCCGGCATCGGGCCGGGAGCGTTCGCGAAGAAGCGCCGCATCAGGCTCCAGCGGTCGGCGTCCGGCAGCTCGTGGAAATGGTCGAGCGCACCGGCGTAGGACAGGCCCTTGACCGTGGTGACCCGCGTCAGGTCGGCGTTGCGGCAGAACAGATGGACGGCGGCGGCGCCTTGCTCCAGAGCGGTGGCGGCGGTGTCGAAGGCGGAGGAGGCCGCCCCCAGCACGCCGATCACCTTCCCGCCAAGCGCCGCGAAGTCGATGGGATCATCGGTGTGGGCGTAGAGGCTCCGCGGCAGGCTGTCCGCGATGACCGGCGGGATGAAGGGGCCGCCGCTGCCGTCCATCCCGGTCGCCAGCACCAGCTTGCGCGCGGTTTCGGTCCGGGACTCGCCGTCCCGCTCCAGACGCAGGCGGAAGCCGCGCGGCGCCGTCGCGTCCAGCGGCTCGATGCTGGTCAGCCGGGTGCGGTTGCGCACGGCGACGCCGGTGGCGTGCCGGTACCAGCGGACATAGTCCGCCCACACCGTGCGCGGGATGCGTCCGAGGACGGCGTAGGCATCCGCCCCGAACGCCGCCTCGTACCAGGATCGGAAGGTCAGGCCGGGCAGGCCGAGTTCCGGGCCGGGCAGGGTCTTGACCGACCGCAGGGTCTGCATGCGGGCGGTGCTTTCCCACACGCCCTCGCGGCCTTCCTCCGCGGCGTCGATGACGGTGAAGTTGGCGATGCCCGCCCGGCGCAGCGCGAAGGCGACGGCCAGCCCGCTCTGCCCGGCGCCGACGACGGCCACGTCGTGGTCGATGCCGGGGCAGGGCGGCACCCAGTTGCCGCCGTCGTCGCCCAGCCGATCCAGAGCGCGCGCCACATCCGCGGCCAGCGCGTCCACGGCGACGGTGTCGATGGTCATTCTTGTTCTCCAGCAGGAGCCGTGCCCGGGACCGGTTCGATCCACATGCGGACCTTCACCGCGCCGAAGCCGCCGACCGCCGGGCCGGGGTCGGTGCAGTGGGCGCCCGGCAGGGTCAGGGACACCGCACCCTCCCGACCGAAGCGGTCGAAGGCGATGCCGACGCGCTGCGCCAGCATCCCCATCAGGAAGACGCAGACCGGTCCGGTCGTCTGCGCCGGGTCGAGGTGCGCGCCCTGCATGACGTAGCGCTGGCCGACGCGGACCCCGGCCATGCAGCGTTCGGCCTCCACGACCTCCGCCACCACCTGATAGCGGGCGCAGCCCTCGAAGAAGCCTTTGGAGCCCTCCAGCATCGCGGCGACCTCGGGGCGCTCGGCCTCCGGCGTGTCGGCGATGAAGGCATCGGGCACCTTGCGGCCGAAGAAGTCGGCGGCTGTCTTGCGGTCCATGATCGGATGCCTCCTCCGTCGCCTCAGCGGCCCGCCGGGTCGCGCCAGACCTCGCCGAACAGGCGCAGCCAGTTGCCGCCCAGCAGCTTGGCGATGCGCGGCTCCGGCCAGCGGCGGCGCTCCATGGCGGCGGTCAGGTTGGGGAAGCCGTCCAGCCGCTCGAAGCCCGGCGGGTTGCGCACCTCCCCCACCTCCAGCAGGCGGCGCCCGGTGCCCTTGTCGAGCGTGAAGTAGCGGATGCCGTCGGCGTCCACGTCCTGGGTGAAGTCGGTGCCGATGGCGACGTGGTCCTCGCCGCACAGATTTACGGTGTGCTCGATGGCGTCCAGATAGTCGTCGATGGTGCTGTCGTTGCCGCGCGGCATGAAGGGCGGGAACATGGTCACGCCGACCACGCCGCCGCGCTCCGCGATGAAGCGCAGCTCCGCGTCGGTCTTGTTGCGCGGGTGGTCCTTCAGCGCCTTGGGTGCGCAGTGGGTGTAGGCGACCGGCTGGCGGGAGGCGAGGATCGCCTCCTCCGCGGTGCGCGACCCGACGTGGCTGAGGTCGATCAGGATGCCGACGCGGTTCAACTCCGCCACCAGATCGCGCCCGAAGTCGGTCAGCCCGCCGTCGCGGCTCTCCAGGCAGCCCGATCCGACGGAGTTCGCGGTGTGGTAGGTCAGCTGCACGACCCGCAAGCCCAGCTCGTGGAACAGCGCCACATAGGGCAGGTGGTCGCCGAAGCCGGTGGAGTTCTGCCAGCCCAGGATCACCCCGACCCGGCCCGTCTCCTTGGCGCGGGCGATGTCCTCCACCTTATGCACCGGGGCCAGCAGGTCGGCGTGCTCGCGCAGCCGGACCTTCCATTGGGCGACGGCGTGCAGCGACGGCTCAAGCCCTTCCCAGACGGAGCAGGTGCAGTTGGCGGCGGCGATGCCGCCCTGCCGCATGCTCTCGAACACCGAACGGCTCCAGCGGGAAACGATCAGGCCGTCGATGACGGTCAGGGACTCGTGCAGGCTCATCGGGGGAAGCTCTCGTCGTTCGAAGGGTGGTCGAGCGCGGCGTCGGCCAGCCAGGACCACAGGTATCCGGCCCAGGGGCGCTCGACATGGAGGCGGAAGACCGGGCCATCCCCGTCGTCCTCCACCCGTTGCAGAAGGACGCCGATGCGCCCGAGCCGGGTGCGCGTCGCCCGGCCCGCCGGGAAGGCGGACGGATGCAGGTCGAGCGCGGTGCCGCCGGCCAGCACGTCGCGGGCGCGCGGGCCGGACAGTTCGAGATCCGGCAGGCCGTCGCCCACTTCCGCCGCGGCCAGCCCGGCGCGCAGCAGGGCGGGGGCGAGGCTGCCCGGCCCGATGCCAGACCCGCTGCCCAGCACCAGCCATTCGTCGGGGCCGAGCCACAGGACGTCGGCGACGGGGGAGCGCGCAGGGATGCCCGGCTGTTCCGGCGGGGCGACGCCCAGCACACCCGCGGCGGCGGCGCTCCACGCGGCCGTGATGCACCCGCGCAGCAGGGTCTTGGGGCGGTGCCCGGGATCGCGCAGGCGGACGACACCGGGGCGCTCGAAGAAGCCCTCCGGCGCCACCTCCGCGAAGGCGCTGCGCGGCGTTGGACGCTCGGCTTTCGTCAGGTTGTCAGGCATGGAGGCGGTGTCCTTCCGGATCGTAGAATCGCGGCTCGGTCACGGTGGCGCGGACGAATTCCCCGTCGCCGTCCACCGTCACCGTCCGGCCGATCCGCTCCCGCCCGTCGCGCAGCAGCGCCAGCGCGATGGAGCAGCCGAGCGCGGGGCTGGCGTAGGACGAGGTGACGGTCCCCAGCTTCGGCACCGGCGGACGCAGGTCGGTGGTCTCCACGATGCAGGCGCCTTCCGGCAGCACCGCCGCCGGGTCCTCCGTCAGCAGCCCGACGAGCTGGAGCCGGCCCGGCCTGGCGAGATGGCGGCGCCGCATCCCGCGCTTGCCCACGAAGTCCGGCTTGCCGTCGGCGACCAGGGCGGACAGGCCGAGGTCGTGCGGGGTCTGCGAACCGTCCGTGTCCTGTCCCAGGATGACGTAGCCCTTCTCGGCGCGCAGGATGTGCACGGCCTCCAGCCCGAAGGGCGCGATGCCGAAGCCCCGCCCGGCCTCCAGCAGCGCGTCCCACAGGGCGGGGCCATTGCCGGCGGGCACGTTGACTTCGTAGGACAGCTCCCCGGTGAAGCTGACCCGGAAGACCCGCGCCGGCAGGCCGGCGACCCGCCCCTCGCGCACCGTCATGTGGGGGAAGGCGGCGGCGGACAGGTCGATGTCCGTGCCTGCAACTCCTAGAACGGCGCGGGCGTTCGGCCCGGCGACGGTGACGCCGGCCCATTGGGCGGTGACGGGGATCACCGCCACGTCGAGATCCGGCCAGTCGCACTGGAGCCATTCCTCAAGCCAGTCGTGGACGGTGCGGGCGCCGCCGCTGGTGGTGCTGACCAGATAGCGGTTCTCCCCCAGCCGCGCCGTCACCCCGTCGTCGAGGATCGTCCCGTCGTCGCGCAGCATCAGGCCGTAGCGCGCCGCTCCCACCGGCAGCGAACGCCAGCGGTTGGCGTAGACGCGCTCCAGCAGTTCCACCGCGTCCGGCCCGTGCAGCTCGATCTTGCCCAGTGTGGAGCTGTCGAACAGCCCGGCGGCCCGGCGGACGGTCAGCGCCTCGCGGGCGATGGCGGCGGCGCGCTCCTCGCCGGGGCGGGGGAACAGGGCGGGGCGGCGCCAGGACCCGGCGTTCTGGAACTCCGCTCCGGCGGCGGCGTGCCGGGAATCGATGGGGGTGACGGCCACCGGCTCGTACAGCGTGCCCACGTCGCGCCCGGCCAGCGCGCCGAAGGGCACCGGCACGTAGGGCGGGCGGTAGGTGGTGGTGCCGATCGCGTCGATGGCTTCGCCGCGCTCCTCGGCCAGGATGCCCAGGGCGAGCAGGTTGCCCGTGCGACCCTGGTCCGGCCCCATGCCGGCGGTGGTGTAGCGCTTCAGATGCTCGACGGAGCGGTAGCCCTCGCGGACGGCCAGCTCCACGTCCGCCACCGTCACGTCGTTGTGCAGATCGACGAAGCGCCGCGCCCTCCGCGATTTGGCCGGGACGCGCCACAGGGCGCGCGGCGCCAGGGGCGGCGTCGGGCTGGCCGACAGGGCGGGCGACGGGGCGCCCGGCGCGTGTCCGGCGCGCTCCGCGGCGTCCCGCCCGGCTTCCATCCCCTCAGCCAGGGCGGTGGCGAGATCGAAGGTGCCGTTGGCCGCCCCGGCGACCCGCCACGGTCCCTCGGACGGGATGGGACGCAGGGCGGCGGTTTCCGCGTCGTAGCGCAGCCGTCCGCCGACATGGGCGTGCAGGTGGACGGTGGGCGACCAGCCGCCGGATTGGGCCAGCAGATCGCAGGCGACATCCCGCTCCGTGCCGGGCAGCAGGGCGCCGCCGTCGTCGGTCAGGCGTGCCAGGATCACGCCGCGCACCGCGCCGCGTCCCCGCACGGCGGCGACCGCATGGCCGGTCAGCAGGGGAATGCCGCGCTCGCGCAACGCCTCCGCCCAGGGGCCGGACACCTCGGCTCTCAGGTCGGCCACCGCCGCCACCGCGACGCCGGCCTCGTCCAGCTCCAGAGCGGTGCGGTGGGCGCTGTCGTTGTTGGTGAAGACCACCGCCCGCCGTCCCGGCGCCACGGCGTAGCGGTTCAGGTAGGTGCGCACGGCCCCGGCCAGCATCACCCCCGGGCGGTCGTTGTCCGCGAAGGCCAGCGGCCGTTCCAGCGCGCCGGTCGCCAGCACGATCCGCTTGGCGCGGACCTTCCACAGCCGGGCGCGCGGACCCTCGGCGTCGGGTGCCGTGCGCTCCAGCACGCTGAGGAACCCGTGGTCGTGCTGCCCCAGCGCGGTGGCGCGGGTCAACACCAGAACGTCGGGCCGGGCGGCGAGCCGCGCCCGCACCGCCTCCACCCATTCCAGCGCCGGGCGCCCGGCGATCTCCTCCCGCCCGCCGAGCAGGCTGCCGCCCAGCCGGTGGTCGGAGTCGACCAGCAGCACGCGCGCTCCCGCCTCCGCGGCGGCCAGCGCGGCGGCCAGACCGGCGGGGCCGCCGCCGACCACCGCCACGTCTGCGTGGTGCCAGCGCTTGGCGTAGCGGCTGGGGTCCGGCTCCTCCGGCGCGTGGGCGACGCCGGCGAGACGGCGGATGACCCGCTCGTAGAGCGGCCACAGCGCGGCGGGTGCCTTGAAGGTCTTGTAATAGAACCCGGCGGGCAGCAGCGGTGCCGCGAAATCCAGCAGACAACCGATGTCGAGACGCACCGACGGCCAGCCGCCGAGACCGCGCGACACCAGGCCGGGCCGCAGCTCCACCGCCGTGGCGGCGGCCAGCGGCTCGACAAGGCCACCGGCCCCGGTTTCCACGAAGCCGTTGGGCTCCTCCACCCCGCTGCCCAGGATGCCGCGCGGGCGGTGCAGTTTGAAGCTGCGCCCGACCACCCGCACCCCGTTGGCCAGCAGGGCGGCGGCGAGGCTGTCGCCCGCGAACCCCTCGTAGGAGCGCCCGTCGTGGACGAAGCGCACCCGCTGCCCGCGGTCGATCAGGCCGCCGCGCGGCAGGCGGTGGGGCTGGCCGCTCATGGCGCGGACTCCGGGCGGGCGGCGCCCATGGGATAGACCGCGGTGATCTCGTGGGTCACCGTGTCGCGCAGCAGGTTGAACCAGCGCCGGCAGCCGTGCAGATGGTGCCAGCGCTCCGCCACCACGCCCCGTGGGTTCGAGCGGACGTAAAGATAGTCCGCGAAAGCGTGATCGTCGGGCGCCTCGGCGAAGGAGGGGCGGGCGACGTGGGATTCGCCGCCGCAGCGGAATTCACGCTCTTCGCGGGGGCCGCAGTGGGGGCAGGGGATCAGCAGCATGGGTGAGGTCTCCCGTGCGTCAGTGCGAAACGCCGGCGGCGGCGGCTTCGTCGATCAGCCGTCCGGTGGCGAAGCGGTCCAGGCCGAAGGGGACGGCCAGCGGGTGCGGCTCCCCCCGCGCGATGGTGGCGGCGAACACGTCGCCGGAGCCGGGGGTGGCCTTGAAGCCGCCGGTGCCCCAGCCGCAGTTGATGAAAAGCCCCTCCACCGGCAGCGGGCCGATGATCGGGCTGAGGTCCGGCGACACGTCCACCGTGCCGCCCCAGCCGCGCAGCACCCCGACGCGGCTGAAGGTGGGGAACAGTTGCAGCAGGTTGGCGATGCAGTCCTCCAGGATCGGCAGACTGCCGCGCTGGCTGTAGGAGCTGTAATTGTCGCGCGCCGCTCCGAAGACCAGCTCGCCCTTGTCGGACTGGCTGACGTAGCAGGACACCTGATTGGACACGATCACGGTGTCGAGCACCGGCTTCAGCGGCTCCGACACGAAGGCTTGAAGCGTGTAGCTGCGGATCGGCAGGCGCAGCCCGGCCATCGCCACCAGCACGCCGGAATGGCCGGCGACGGCGATTCCCACCTTGCCGGCGCGGATCGGGCCGCGCGTCGTCTCCACCCCGGTCACGCGCCCGTTCTCGATGCGCAGGCCGGTCACCGCGCAGTTCTGCACGATGTCCACGCCGCGCCGGTCGGCGGCGCGGGCGAAACCCCAGGCCACCGCGTCGTGCCGGGCGATGCCGCCGCGCCGCTGGATGGAGGCGCCAAACACCGGGAAGCGCGCGGTGGGCGACAGGTCCAGCGCCGGGGCCAGCCGGTGCAGAGCCGCCCGGTCCAGCATCTCCGAATCGATGCCGTTCAGCCGCATGACACGGTCGCGCTGCCGCAGCGCCGTCAGCTCATGAGCGCTGTGGGCGAGGCTGACCACCCCGCGCTGGCTGAACATGACGTTGAAGTCCAGCTCCGCCGTCAGCCCCTCCCACAGCTTCAGGGAGTGTTCGTAGAGGAAGGCGCTGTCGTCCAGCAGGTAGTTGGAGCGGACGATGGTGGTGTTGCGCGCGGTGTTGCCGCCGCCGATCCACCCCTTCTCCAGCACCGCCACGTTGCTCACCCCATAGCGGGAGGCGAGGTAATGGGCGGTCGCCAGCCCATGCCCGCCGCCGCCCACGATCACCACGTCGTAGGCCGGTTTCGGGGCCGCGTCGCGCCAGGCCGGCGCCCAGTGGCGGTGCCCGGTCAGCGCGTTCCGGGCCAGCGAGAGGAGGGAGTAGCGGGTCATTTCCTATTTTCATACCGGAGTAATAGATAATAGGTAGACGACCTGCATTCGAATGTGTAGAAAAATCTGCATGGCCGGTGCGCGGTATCGTTTCCGTTCCACACGGAGACCCGTCACGCCAGAGAAGAATTCACATTGATAAGGGGGCAGCGTGGCTCTGGTCGCGCAGCAGATCGTCAACGGCATCGTCGTGGGCAGCACCTACGCGCTGTTCGCGCTGGGCTTCACGCTGATCTTCGGCGTGCTGCACGTGCTGAACCTCGCCCACGGGGCGGTGTTCATGTGGGGGGCCTTCACCGGCCTGTTCGCGGTCACCGCACTCGGCCTGCCACTGCCGGCGGCCTTCGCCGTCGCCATGCTGGCCGCGGGGCTGCTCAGCGTGCTGGTGGACGCGGTGGCCTTCCGGCCGCTCCGCCGCCGCGGCTCCCCGGAATTCGCGGCGATCATCTCCAGCCTCGGGGTGGCGCAAATCCTGATGAGCGCGGCGCAGATCGCCTCGAATACCCAGGTGCAGCGCTTTCCCTTCGGCACCTTCCCCATCGTCTTCTATCAGGTGTTCGGGCTGCGCGTGTCGCTGCAGCAGATCGTCATCGTCGGCAGCGTCGCCGTGCTGGTGGCGGCGCTGCTGGTCTTCCTGTTCGCGACCAGCTTCGGCCGGCAGATCCGCGCCGTCGCCATTTCCGAACGGACGGCCAGCCTGCTCGGCGTCAACCCCGGTGCCGTGCACGCGCTGACCTTCTTCCTGTGCGGCGCGCTGGCCGGGGCGGCGGGGGTGATCATCGGCATCGCCTTCAACTCCGTCCATTTCCTGATGGGCGAGCCCTATCTGCTGCGCGGCTTCGTGGTGATCGTGCTGGGCGGCCTGGGCAGCGTGGCGGGGGCGGTGGTCGGCGGGCTGCTGTTCGGGATGATCCAGACGCTGAGCGTCGCCTTCCTGTCCTCCGCCCTCAGCGACGCGATCCTGTTCGGGCTTCTCTTCGTCATCCTGCTGCTGCGGCCGAGCGGCTTCTTCGGAACCCTGCGCCGGGAAATCCGGGTGGTGCGGCAATGATCGACCTTCTTCTCGCCCAGCAGCCGTTGGCGGAGCTGATCCTGGTGAACGCCATCCTGGCCTACAGCCAGTACATCGCGCTGCGCGCCGGGGTCTTCTCGCTGGCGACGGCGGGGCTCGCCTCCCTCGGCGCCTACACCGCCGCCGTGCTGACGGTGCGCTGGGGCGTGCCGATGCCGCTGGGGCTGGCCGCCGCCGCGCTGGCTGGGGCCGCCGCGGGCGGGCTGCTCGCCCTGCCGCTGGCCCGGCTGCGCGGGGTGTTCCAGGCCATCGCGACGCTCGCCTTCGTGCAGATCGTCCTGTCGCTGGCCCTCTATGCGGAGCCGCTGACCGGCGGTGCGATGGGCATGAATGGCCTGCCGCGCACCGTCCAGGGCTGGCACCTGCTGGGCGTCTTCGCGCTGGTCCTCTACCTCGTCTTCGCCCTGTCGCGCGGCGGGGTCGGGAGGGCCTTCGACACCATCCGCCAGGAGGAGACGGTGGCCGTCTCGCTCGGCATCCGGGTCGTCCGGTATCACCGGCTGGCCTTCGCGCTCAGCGGCGCCATCGCCGGGCTGGGCGGCGGGGTGATGGCCCACCGCAACTACAGCCTCGTCCCGGAGGATTTCGGCTTCCCCCTGCTCGTGTCGGTGCTGACCTTCGTGGTGCTGGGCGGGCGCGCGGCGGTGCTGGGGCCGCTGGCCGGGGCGGCCGTGCTGACCGCACTGCCGGAGCTGGCGCGCCCGCTGGCCGACTACCGCCTCGCCGTCAACGGTCTGCTGATGGTGCTGTTCATCGTTTATCTGCCGCATGGCGTGGTGGACACGGTCATCCTCCAGGCGCGCCGCCTGCGTCTTGCCGCAAGGCGGCGCGCGGCGGAGGCGCAGGCATGACCTCCCAAAGTCAAGAGGGGCTGGTTCTCGACGGGGTGACCCGCGCCTTCGGCGGCGTGGTGGCGGTGGACAACCTCTCGCTGACCGTCGCGCCGGGCCGCATCACCGGTCTGATCGGTCCCAACGGGGCGGGCAAGAGCACGGTGGTCAACCTCATCACCGGCCTCTTGCGCCTGACCGCCGGGCGCATCCGCCTGGGCGGTCGCGACATCACCGAGGCCGAGGCGCCGGAGGTGGCCCGCGTCGGCATCGCCCGCACCTTCCAGACCGTCCGCCTGCTGAAGGAGGCGAGCGTCCTGGACAATGTGGTCGCCGGCTTCCATAGACACGAGCGCACGGGTCTCGCCGCCGGGCTTCTCGGCCTGCCCTCCGCGGTCGCCGAAGGGCGAGACCTGCGCCGCCGTGCCGCGGCGATCCTGGAGCGCTTCGGCATGCTCGGCTTCGCCGACCGTCCGGCGGGCAGCCTGTCCTACGGTCACCAGCGCCGCGTTGAGATGATGCGGGCGCTGGCCATGGAACCGCGCCTCCTCCTGCTGGACGAGCCGGTGGCCGGCATGAACGACGTGGAGGCCGACGCGCTGGGCCGCATCTTCGCGGAACTGGCGGGCGACGGGCTCGGCGTCCTGTTGATCGAGCACAACATGCGCTTCGTCCTGTCGCTCTGCGCCGAAATCCACATCATCGACAGCGGCCGGCTGATCGCCAGCGGCACCCCCGCAGCGGTGCGCCGCGACCCGGCGGTGATCGCCGCCTATCTGGGGACGTGACCAGGCATGCTGGAAATACACGATCTGGTCACCGCCTATGACGGCATCCGCGCCCTGCGCGGGGTCACCCTGACGGTTCCTGCCGGCGCCATGGTGGCGTTGATCGGCCCCAACGGTGCGGGCAAAAGCACGCTGCTCAACAGCATCAGCGGCGTGGTGAAGCCGGCATCCGGGCGCATCCGTTTCGACGGTGCCGACATCGCCGGGCTGCCCGCCCACAGGGTGGCACGGCGCGGCCTGCTCCAGGTGCCGGAGGGGCGCCAGATCCTCGGCCCGCTGTCGGTGGAGGAGAATCTTCTGCTCGGGCGGCTGGCCGCCGGGACGCGGGGGACCGCGGACATCGACGAGGTCTACGCCCTTTTCCCGATCCTGGCGGAGCGGCGCCGGCAGGAGGGCGGGTCGCTGTCCGGCGGGCAGCAGCAGATGCTCGCCATCGGGCGCGCGCTGATGGGGCGCCCGCGCCTGCTGATGCTGGACGAGCCGAGCCTCGGCCTGTCGCCGCTGATGGCCGCGCAGGTCTTCGCGGCACTGGAAACGCTGCGCCGGTCCGGCCTGACCATTCTGCTGGTGGAGCAGAACGCGCGCCGCGCGCTCGACGCCACCGGCCACGCCTATGTGCTGGAGCAGGGGCGCATCGTCCACCAGGGGCCGAGCGGCGCGCTCGCCCGCGACCCCGCGGTGGTCCGCCACTACCTGCCCGGCGACGACCTTCCGGATTTTTAACGACAAGGATAATTCCGCATGAAGACCCTGTTCGGCGCCGCCGCCCTGTCGCTGGCCCTCGCCGCCGCTCTCCAGCCCGCCCAGGCGCAGGAGGTGGTGATCGGCGTGCCCGTCGCCTCGACCGGCATCTTCTCCTTCGCCGCCGTTCCCGGCCGCAACGGCATCGAGACCGCGCTGGAGGAGTTGAACGCCTCGGGCGAGCTGGGCAACGTGACGCTGAAGCTGCTGATCGAGGACACGGCCAGCGACAAGAACCAGGCGACCACGCTGGTTTCCCGCTTCGCCCAATACGACAAGGCGGCGGTGATCCTCGGCCCGACCTCCAGCGTCGAGGCCTTCGCCGCCCTGCCGGTGGCGCAGGAGCAGGGCGTGCCGGTGGTTTCCACCGCCTCCGCCGACGTGTCGCGGGTCGGCGACTGGATCTTCAAGTCGAACGCCACACCGGCCACCATCATGCAGGCGCTGGGCGAGCAGGCCGCCGCCCGTCTGGCGCCCAAGACCGTCGCCTATGTCTTCAACCGCGACAACGACGCCTACATCGCCCAGAAGAACGGCGTGAAGGACCTGTTCGAGGCCAAGGGCATCAAGACCGTGGCGGAGGAGACCATCGTCGGCAGCGACACCGACTTCACGGCGCTGGCGACCAAGCTGGCCGCTTTGGACATCGACACGCTGCTGATCTCCACCACCGCCGAGACCAGCGCCAACATCATCATCCAGGCCAAGCAGGCGGGCCTGTCCGACAAGGTGCGCATCCTCGGCACGCCCAGCATGGCCTCGCAGCAGTTCCTCAAGGTCGGCGGTGCGGCGGTGGAGGGCACCATCTTCGTCGCCGACTATTTCCTGGAGAGCACGAGCCCGCTGAACAAGACCTTCGTCGAGGCCTACCAGCGCAAGTTCAAGATCGCCCCGGACGTCTTCGCCGCCATCGGCTACAACCAGCTCAAGGTCGCCGCCGCCGCCATCAAGGCCGCCGGCCCGACCTACGACCGGGCCGCCATCCGCGCCGCGCTGCTGACGGTGAAGGACCTGCCGACCGTGCTGGGTGGCGGCAAGCTGACCATCAACGACAACCGCACCCCCACCTACGGCGGCTTCGTGCTGACCGTGAAGGGCGGCGCCTTCACCCTGCTCTGAGCCGGACGCCGGGGCTTCATCATGGATCAGGCCGCATCGTCTGCCGCCTCCGCATCCTCGCGGCGCCGCGGCGTCCGGGAGGGGGAAAGCTTCACCATTTTCTTCGAGGACCGGTTCGGGCAGCGCGCGATTCCGGCCTGGGCGGGGGAGAGCGTCGCCGCCGCGCTGCTCGCCGCCGGGGAGCGGGCGTGGCGCACCGCGGAGGACGGTTCCCCGCGCGGGCTGTTCTGCGGCATCGGGGTGTGCTGGGAATGCCGTTGCATCATCGACGGGCGCCCCAACACCCGCGCCTGCCAGACCGAAGCCCGTCCGGGCCTGTCCGTCCGTTGGCAGGTCGGTCCGGGGCTGCTGCCCGACGGCAGCGTTCCGGATGGAGCGACGTCATGAGCCGTGCGCGGGTGGTGGTGGTCGGCGCCGGTCCCGCCGGCATGATGGCGGCGGCGCAGGCCGCCCGACTGGGCTGCGCGGTCACGCTGGTGGACGAGGCGTCCCGCCCCGGCGGGCAGATACACCGTCAGCCGTCGCCATCGCTGGCGGGCGGCGCCGTCTCCGCCGCGGCCCGGCCGGAGGCGGAGCGCAAGCGGCGCCTGTTCGAACGCTTCGCCCGTCATGCCGGGTCGATCGACCATCGACCGGGAACGTCGGTGACCGCCGTCTACGGCCTGGACCGGATTCTGATCGCCGACGAGACGAGCAGCCAGCTGATCCGCGCCGACGCGCTGGTGGTGGCGACCGGCCTGCACGAGCGTGTGGTGCCGGTCCCCGGCTGGACCTTGCCGGGTGTGGTGACGGCGGGGGCGCTCCAGGCCCTGCTGAAGGGCGGGCGGGTGCGCGCCGGGGATCGGATCGCCTTTGCCGGGGCCGGGCCGCTGCCGCTGGTCGCGGCGGCGCAGATGGTCGAGGCCGGGGCGACGGTGCCGGTGGTGGCTTTGCTGCGTCCGCTGTGGTTGGGGCTGCTGCGCGATCCGGCGGCGCTGTGGGCCGGGCGCGGCGTGCTGTCGGAGGGATGGCGCTGGCTGTCCATCCTGCGCCGCGCCGGGGTGCCGGTGCTGACCCGCCATGTCGCGCTGTCGGTCAGCGGGGATGGAGCCGCCGAACGGCTGGTGATCGCCCGCCACGACGGCCGTGGGCGGCCCGTCCCGGGAACCGAGCAGCGCTTCGCCGCCGACACCATCGCCTTCAACCACGGCTTCACCGCGAACAGCGATCTGGCGCGCATGGCCGGGGCGGAAACCCGCTTCGATCCCCGGCGCGGCGGCTGGGTGCCGGTGCGCGACAGTGACGGGGCGACCTCCGTGCCCGGCCTGTTCGTCGCCGGGGACGCGGGCGGTCTTGCCGGCGGTTTGGCTGCGGCCTGCGACGGCGCCGTGGTCGGGGCCGCGGCGGCGGGATGGGCGCTGCACCGGGATGCCGGGCGCTTCGCCGCGCAGGCCGCCACGGACCGGGCCGAGCGGGCGCGCCACTGGACCTTCCAGGCGGCGCTGGCACCCTCCTGGGAGCTTCCGCCGGACATCCACGCGCTGGTGACGCCGGCCACGGTGGTCTGCCGCTGCGAGGGCGTCACCCGCGCCCGGATCGACCGCGCCATCGCCGACGGGCATGACGGCCTGAACGGGCTGAAGCGCAACACGCGGGCCGGCATGGGCTCCTGCGGCGGGCGGTCCTGCCTGCGCACCCTGGCGGCGCTCGCCGGACCACGGGGAGAGGGGGAAGCGGTCAACGCGCGCCCCGGCATCCGTCCCGTCGCGCTCGCCGCGCTGGCCAACCGGGTTTCGGACGAAAGCGTGGGATCATGACGACTCTTCCCAGGACCGCCGACATCGCGGTGATCGGCGGCGGCGCCTATGGCCTGTCGGCGGCGCTGTGGCTGCGCCGGCTGCGCCCCGACCTGTCGGTCCTGCTGCTCGACCGGTCGGACTTCGCGGGCAACGAGACGGGGCGTTGCGGCGCCGGGTTCCGTGCGCAGTGGGGGGCGGCGGGCAACATCCGGCTCTGCCAGGAAAGCCTGCCGTTCTACGAGAATTTTGCCGAGGAGTTCGGTTATCCCGAGGGCATCGAGTTCAAGCAGGACGGCTACCTGATCCTGGCCCATGGCGAGGAGCAGCTCGCCCAGCTCCGCCGCAACATCGCGCTCCAGGCCCGGTTCGGCGTGGACAGTACGCTGCTGACCGCGGAGGAGGTGGCGCGGCTGGCGCCCGGCCTCAATCCGGCGGGGGTGGTCGGCGGTTCCTTCTGCGCCCGCGACGGCTCCCTGTCGCCGTTTCGGGTGCTGGACGGCTTCCACCGCGCCGCCCTGCGGTCCGGGGTGATCGTCCGCCTCCGCGTGACGATCGATTCCATCGAGCCGCGGAACGGTGCCTTCCGCCTGCGCGTGGGTGGGGGGGCGATCGAGGCCGGGCGGGTCGTCGTCGCCACCGACACGCGGATTCCGCAGCTTCTCGGGCCGCTCGGCATCGACATCCCGGTGCAGCCCTATCCCAACCAAGCCTTCGTCACCGAGCCGCTGCCGCCGCGGCTCGGCCCCTGCGTGGTGTCCTTCGCGCACGAGATGTTCCTGAACCAGACGGTGCGGGGCAGCGTGGTGGTGGTGGCGTCGGATCGACGCCGGGCGCTCGGCGCCGATGCCCAGCCCACCGCGGACCTGTTCCCGCGCGCCGCCGCCCACGCCATCGACCTGCTGCCGGCGCTGGGAACGGCGCGGCTGCTGCGCTCCTGGGGCGGGCTCTACTCCATCACGCCGGATATGCTGGCGGTGCTCGGCGAAACGGCGCTGCCCGGCCTGTTCGTCGCGCTGTCGGGGGCCAAGGGCTTCATGACCGCTCCCGCGGCGGGGTGCCTGCTTGCCCACCTTGTCGACGGGCGGGCCGTTCCGGACTGGTTCGCCCGCCTGTCCCCGGCCCGCTTCGCCAGTGGCGAGGAACTGGAGAAGGAGCCGGCGATCGTGTGAGGCCGTTGCCCGCGACCGCGCCGACGCTTACGCCAGATGCCATCTGGGGATGTGAGTGGTCGCGGAACAGAAAACCTGGGTAAGGCGCCCTCGCGCTTGTCTGCCTGAATTGACCAGGTTCGCCCAGGCGATTCGCATGCATGGACGGCGCTTAGAGCCCGTTTGAGAATGCGGAAAATCCGCAGCATATAGGGAAATAACCTCAGACCACCTACTGTATGTTGTGTTCTGCGCTAGTTCTCAAACAGGCTCTTACAGCGACCGTGAATACTCCGGCCAGCTTTGGGCCGTGGCGGTGCCGGTGCGTGACGAGCAGGGCATTTTCGCAACGCTCAACATCATGATGCCGCGCAGCGCTGCTTCCCCAGAATCCGCCCAGGAGCGGTTCCTCGATATGCTCATAACGAACGCCAACTGACTTGCCCGTGTCTTCCGTCATGCTTCTTGAGGGTAGCGAGATGGCTGTGAGTGACCTTGTCGGGTGCTGTTGACGTCGCGATTGATTGAGCTGAAAGCCTGAACACCCCGCTTGCCGGATGGTTCAGGCAGTCGGGGTGGAGAACGTCGTGCAGACGGCAAATAAGAATGCGACTTGTTCGCAATTGCCTTTTGCCCTATAGGTCTGGCGGCTCGGGGAAGGATTCCGGGGACTGTTCAATCCGGTGGCTGGGAGGCCGATCCATGCCGTTCCATCCCAGAATGCAAAGCAGCACGGAAGGCATCACCATTCTCGGAGACCTTCAGTGGCGCGCCTGGAACGGGATGATCGCAGACATCTGGAACGTCGCGTGCGACCGGAACGGCCAGGGCGAGTATGTGTCCGAGGCGCCGCGGCTGGTGGTGGTCCTCGATCAGGTGGGCGAGGGCGGGCTGCACGTCACCGCCTCGCCCGGCCGCGGCGAGGCCGGCCGGCTCAGCCGGCGCGAACCGCTGAGCTATGTGCCGGCCGGCCTGCGGGTGTGGTCGCGAACGGTGAACGTCCGCCGGCTCACCCATCTCGACCTCCATTTCGACATGTCCGTGCTGGGGGGCCGCTTCGTCGACGGGCTGGACGTCCGGGGCATGGAGCGGCCGCGGCTGAATTTCGCCGACGACCGCCTGTTCGCCCTGGCCCGCCTGATCGCGGCGGAATGCCGGACGTCGGCGAACCTGCACGACCTCTACGGCGAGAGCCTGATGGCCGCGCTGTTCGTCGGCCTCGCGCAGGCGGAGCCCGTCGCCGACCGCAAGCGGGGGCAACTGCCGCCGCGCCAGTTGAGGCGCGTCACCGACTACATCGAGGAGCATTGTGGCCGCTCCATCCGCCTGCAGGAGCTGGCCGAGTTGACCGGCCTGTCCACCACCCATTTCTGCACCGCCTTCAAGGCTTCGACCGGTCTGCCGCCCCACAAATGGCAGATGCGGGTCCGTGTGGAACGGGCCAAGAGCCTGCTGACCGGATCGGACACGACGCTGGCCGCCGCTGCGGTGATGGCGGGCTTCTCCGATCAGGCGCACCTGACGCGCGTCTTCCGTCAGATCGTCGGCACCACGCCCGCCGCCTGGCTGCGCAACCAGACCGGCTGAGCCGGGCGCTGTCCGACGCGACGAATGCCGGAAGATCGTTCAACCCATCCAAAGACCGTTCAATCGCGCTCCTTTGTGCACATGCTAATCATTCGCAACAACGAAGGCGTTTCGCGGATGCCGCATACAGTCCGAGGCCGATTGCGATGAGTGATATTTCCAACGAGCGACTGACCCGCTTCCTCTTGAGCAGCACGGCGCTCGCCGCCCTGCTGGTGCCGGCGCTCGCCCAGGCGCAGGACGCGACCGCCCCGGCGGTCCTGGCGCCGGTGACCGTCGAGGGCAGCCGAGCCGCCGACACCGCGACCAGCCCGGTCCGCGGCTACGTGCCCGGCCGCTCGGCCACGGGGTCCAAGACCGACATCCCGCTGGAGGCGGTTCCGCAATCCGTCTCGGTCATCGGGCGCGAGGAGATGGACGACCGCGGCGCGCAGAAGGTGGACGAGGCGCTGCGCTACACTCCCGGCGTCTTCAGCCAGCCCTTCGGCTCGGACAGCGACACCGACTGGATCTTCATCCGCGGCTTCCAGGCGACGCAGACCGGCATCTACCAGGACGGGCTCCAGCTCTACAGCTACGGCTTCGGCGGCCAGTTCGTGGACAGCTACACGCTGGAGCGGATCGAGGTGCTGCGCGGCGCCTCCTCCGTCCTCTACGGAGGCAGCAACCCCGGCGGTCTGGTGAACTACGTCACCAAGCGGCCCGGCGACACGCCGGTGCGCTCGGTCGAGGCGGGAATCAACCAGCACGGCACCGCCCATCTCGGGCTAGACGTCGGCGGCGCCATCGACCCGACGCTGAGCTACCGGCTGACCGGGCGCATCGCCGGCGGCGACAGCTACACCGACTTCGCCGACGGCTTCCGCGGCACCATCTCGCCGAGCTTCAAGTGGTCGCCGAACGACCGCAGCACGCTGACGGTGCTGAGCAACTACACCGACATCGACGAGACGCACAACGGCGGCGCCTTCCTGCCCTATGTCGGCACGGTGAAGCCGGCCTCCTTCGGGCGCATCGACCGCAAGGCCAACTTCACCGAACCGGACATCGACACCTACCGGCGCCGTCAGGCCTCCATCGGCTACGAGTTCGAGCACCGCTT
This sequence comes from Azospirillum sp. UENF 312511, assembly GCF_058780635.1. Lineage (NCBI taxonomy): Bacteria > Pseudomonadati > Pseudomonadota > Alphaproteobacteria > Rhodospirillales > Azospirillaceae > Azospirillum > Azospirillum sp. UENF 312511. The sequence continues at coordinate 411,176 of NZ_JBSNCG010000004.1, forward strand.
CGACAACGACTTGACCTTCCGCCAGAACGCCCGCTACGGCTACAGCCGGGTTCACGAGGTCACGGTCTATCCCTTCGGCTACAACGGCTTCTCGGCGGTGCCGACCGATCCGGACAATCGGCTGTCGCGCATCAATTTCGAGCACACGACCAAGGTCAACACCTTCCTGATCGACAACCAGCTCGAATCCAAGTGGCAGACCGGGCCGGTCGCCCACACGGCGCTGGTCGGCGTCGACTACAAGTATTTCAAGATGGATCAGGTGCAGGCGTCCGGCTCGGCCACGCCGATCAGCGCCACCAACCCGGTCTACGGCGCCGTGCAGGGCCAGCGCTTCTCCTACATCGACCAGGAGCTGACGATGGGTCAGCTCGGCGTCTATCTCCAGGACCAGATGCGCTTCGGCCAGGGCTTCCTGGTGACGCTGAACGGGCGCTACGACATCGCCTCGACCGACGCCGACGGCACGCCCGCCTACGACGGCAAGGATGGGAAGTTCAGCGGGCGCGCCGGTCTGGCCTACGAGTTCGCCAACGGCGTGACCCCCTATGTCAGCGCCTCGACCTTCTTCAACCCGGTGCTGGGGTCGTCGGCGGTGGCCGGTGTGTTCAAGCCGGAAACCGGCCAGCAGGTCGAGGTCGGCGTCAAGTACCGCCCGGCCTGGATGGACGCCATCTTCACCGCGGCCCTGTTCGACCTGACGCGCACCAACGTGGTGACCGGCGCCTTCAACGCCGAGACGCAGCTGGGCGAGGTCAACTCGCGCGGCATCGAGCTTGAGGCCAAGGCCAACATCACGCCGAACCTGAAGGCGGTCGCCTCCTTCACCGCGCTCGACCTCGACATCAAGAAGGACGCCAACCCGGCGCTGATCGGCAAGACCCCCTACATCGTGCCGCAGGTCCAGGGATCGGCCTTCCTCGACTACACCTTCCGGGACAGCGCGCTGGACGGCGTGTCGGTGGGTGGCGGCGTGCGCTACGTCGGCTCGTCCTGGGCCGACAACGAGAACACGTTGAAAGTCCCCGCCGCCACCGTCTTCGACGCGCGGATCGGCTACAAGCCCGCCGCCTGGGGTGTGAATCTCGCCGTCACCAACCTGTTCGACAAGGAGTATGTGGCGAGCTGCCAGACCCAGTTCTCCTGCGGCTACGCCGAGGGTCGGACGGCTCTGCTGACCGTCAACATGACGTGGTGAACGTGAATCCCCTCTCCCCTCTGGGGAGAGGGTTAGGGTGAGGGGGTTGCGCTTTTGCCGAACGTGCCGCTACGGACATCCCCCTCACCCTCCCCACGCCTGCGGCGCGGGTCCCCTCCCTCTCCCCGGAGGGGCGAGGGATACAGAGGTGAAGACCGATGAGCCCAGACCAGACCCAACCCCTCTACGACCTCGCAGGCGTGAGCTTCTCCGTTGCCGGACGGGCGATCCTGTCGGGGCTGTCGCTCCGGCTGGATCCGGGGCGGATCTATGGGCTGGTCGGTCCCAACGGTTCGGGCAAGAGCACGCTGATCCGCCTGCTCGCCCGCCAGCAGCCGCCGGGCGGTGGTACCATCCGCTGCCTGGGGGCGGACCTCGCGCGGATCGGCGACCGCGATTTCGCGCGCACCGTCGCCTACATGCCGCAATTCACCCCGCCGGCCGAGGGCATGACGGTGCGGGAGCTGGTGGCCCTCGGCCGCTTTCCCTGGCACGGTGCGCTCGGCCGCTTCGGGGCGGAGGACGCCGCCAAGGTGGCGGAGGCCATCGCCGAAACCCACCTGGACGCCTTCGCCGACCGTCTGGTCGACAGCCTGTCGGGCGGCGAGCGGCAGCGCGTCTGGCTGGCGATGATGCTGGCCCAGGACACGCGCTGCCTGTTGCTCGACGAGCCGACCTCGGCGCTGGACATCGCCAGCCAGGTGGAACTTCTGGGGCTGGTGCGCCGGCTGAGCCGGGCGCGCGGCATCGGCGCGGTCATCGTGCTGCACGACATCAACATGGCGGCCAGCGTCTGTGACGAGATCCTGGCGATGCGCAACGGCGCGCTGATCGCCCAGGGCACGCCGGACGCCATCATGACCGGCGAGACGCTGGGGGCCATCTACCGCCTCGCCATGACGACCGTCCCGCACCCGGTGACCGGCAAGCCGATCGGTTGCGTGCTGTGACGGGGCAGGCGACGATCACCCGCCGCCACGCGCTGGGCCTCGCCGCCGGAGCGGTGCTGCTGCCTCGCCTCGGGCACGCCGCGTCCGGGCGCCGGGTCGCCGCCATCGACTGGGCGGGGCTGGAGACGGCGCTGGCGCTGGGCATCCTGCCGGTCGCCGCGACCGAGCTGATCCAGTTCCGCAAGACCGTCGTCGAGCCGGAGGTCCCAAAGTCGGTGATCGACCTCGGCTTGCGCGGCACGCCCAATTACGAGGCGCTGACGCTGGCCAAGCCGGACCTCATCCTCACCTCCAACTATTATGAGGGGCAGCGGGCCAGCCTGGAGCGGGTGGCGGAAACCCTGTCGCTGCCGATCTACCAGCCGGGCGTGCCGCCCTACACGCTCGCCGCCGAAGCGGCGCTGACCCTCGGCCGGGCGCTGGGTCGGGAGGCGGAGGCCCGCGCCTTCGTCGCGGGGGCCGACGCGGAGATCGCCCGGCTGGGCGACTCTCTGAGCGGCACCGTCCGCCGCCCGGTGCTGGCGATCAACTTCGGCGACGCCCGCCATGTCCGCGCCTTCGGCGACGACAGCATGTTCGGCACGGTTCTCCAGCGGTTGGGGCTGCGCAACGCCTGGGCCTCGCAATCGAGCTACAGCGCCGCGGCACCGCTGGGGATCGAGGCGCTGGCGCGCATGCCGGACGCCATCGCCGTCGTCGTTCCGCCGCTGCCGTCCGACGTGGTGCGGGGGCTGGACGACAGCGCTCTGTGGCAGGCCCTGCCGATGGTTCGGGAAAAGCGCGTGAGCGTGATCGAGCCGGTCAACCATTTCGGCGGGCTTCCGGCGGCCCTGCGCTTCGCCCGCCTCGTCACCGCCGCCCTGCTGCGGCCGGAGACCGTCCGCCATGGCTGAGCGCGTGGCCGTCAACCGAATCCTGCTGTGGAGCGGGCTGGCGCTGGCCGCCGCCGCGTTGTCCGCTTGGCAGGTCGCCGGGCACGCCGCGGCGCCATCCATGCCCTTGCCGCCGGACGCCGCGTGGCTGGACGGCGTCATCCTCTATCACAGCGTGTTGCCGCGGATCGCGGTGGCGCTGGTCGCCGGGGCGGCGCTCGGCCTGTCCGGGCTGCTGCTCCAGCGCGTTCTGCGCAACCCGCTGGCCGAGCCTTCGACGCTCGGCGTGTCGGCGGGCGCCCAGCTCGCCCTGACGCTGGGGATGCTCTACGCGCCGGCGCTGATGGACGGCGCGCGGGAGGGGGTGGCGCTGGCCGGCGGGCTGGCTGCGGTCGGGCTGATCCTCGCCATGACGTGGCGGCGCGGGCTGGAGCCGGTGGCCGTCGTGCTGGCCGGCATGATGGTCGCCCTGACCGCGACGATGGGCAGCGCCGCGCTGATCCTTGCCAACGGCGAATATCTCTTCTCCATCTTCATCTGGGGCGGCGGGGCGCTGGCCCAGCAGAGCTGGGGGCCGACGCTGACCATCGCCCTCCGGCTGCTGATCGGTGCCGGCGCCGCCGTCCTGCTGATGCGCCCGCTGGCCATCCTCGGGCTGGACGACGCCAGCGCCCGCAGCCTCGGCGTCGCCCTCAACGCCACGCGCTTCGGCGTCATCGGGGTCGCGGTCTGGCTGGCGGCCAGCGTGACGGCGGAGGTCGGGGTGATCGGCTTCGTCGGTCTGGCCGCCCCGGCGCTGGCGCATCTGAGCGGCGCGCGGACTCAGGGCCAGAGGCTGATCGCCGCCCCTCTGATCGGCGCGCTCCTGCTCTGGCTGACCGATGGGCTGGTGCAGCTTTTGGCCGGGGTGGACGGGGAGCGGGTGCCGACCGGGGCGGCGACGGCGCTGCTCGGCGGCCCGCTTCTGCTGTGGCTGCTGCCGCGCCTGCGCATGTTCGAATGGCCGTCGCTGAACAGCCGTCCCGCGCCGTCGCGCCGCAGCCCGCACCCCCATCGGCTGATCGCCCTGTTCGCCGTCCTCGGCGCCGTCGCCGTGGGCCTCGCGCTCACGGTCGGCTACGGGCCGGGCGGCTGGACGCTGTCCACCGGCCCGTTGCTCGACACGCTGCTGGGCTGGCGCGGCCCGCGTGTGGCGGTCGCGGCGGCAGCGGGGGCGATGCTGGCCGCCGCTGGAATGCTGCTGCAGAGGGTGACCGCCAACCCGCTGGCCAGCCCGGAAATCCTCGGCGTCGGCACCGGGGCCGGCGTCGGGCTGACCGCCGCGCTGTTCCTCGTCGCGGCCCCTGGCTTCGGCGTGCAGCTCGCCGCGTCGGCGGCGGGGGCGGTGCTGACTCTGGCCGCCATGCTGGCCCTGTCGCTGCGCGCCGGCTTCGGGCCGGAGCGGCTTCTGCTCGCCGGGATCGCCATGAGCGCTCTGTGCAGCGCCGTGCTGACCGCGGTCATCGCCACCGGCACGCCGCAGGCCTTCGCCCTGCTGCGCTGGCTGAGCGGCTCGACCAACGAGGCCGGTCCGGGCGACGCCTGGTTCTGCGCCGGTGTGGCGGTGCTTCTGCTGGCAACCCTGCCGTTGACCGCCAAGTGGCTGGAGATCCTGCCGCTGGGCGACGTGACGGCGCGGGCCGTCGGGTTGCCGGTGCGGCGCTGCCGCGTCCTGCTGGTGCTGCTGGCCGGACTGCTGACCGCGGCGGCCGCGCTGTTCGTCGGGCCGTTGAGCTTCATCGGCCTGATCGCCCCGCATCTCGCCCGGCTGGCCGGGCTGGGCCGCCCGCTTCAGCAGGGGATCGGGGCGGTGTTTATCGGCGCCGGGCTGATGGTGGTGTCGGACTGGCTGGCGCGCACCGTCGCCTTCCCCTATCAATTGCCGCTTGGCCTGTTCGCTGCGCTGCTCGCCGGCCCCTATCTGGTCTGGCTGCTCGGCCGCTCCAACGCCCGCAGCCATTGACGTCATCCGATCATTTCCGCCGTTCCGCAATGAGAAGAGCCATGCTTCGCCGCTTCCTCTCCTACTACCGCCCCTTCACCGGCCTGCTGGTCCTCGACATCGTCTGCGCCGTCCTGTCGGGCCTGCTGGAGCTGGGGTTCCCGATGGCCGTGCGCGCCTTCGTCGACCAGCTCCTGCCGACCCAGGACTGGCCGTTGATCGTCGCCGCCACGGTGGCGCTGCTGGCGATCTATATGGCGAACGGCGGCCTGATGGCCATCGTGACCTACTGGGGCCACATGCTCGGCGTGAACATCGAGACGGAGATGCGCCGCAAGAGCTTCGACCATCTGCAGAAGCTCTCCTTCAGCTTCTACGACAACAACAAGACGGGCCATCTCGTCGGGCGGGTCACCCGCGACCTGGACGAGATCGGCGAGGTGGCGCACCACGGCCCCGAGGATCTGCTGATCGCGGTCATGACCTTCGTCGGCGCGTTCATACTCATGGCCGTCGTGCATCTGCCGCTGGCGCTGATCACCGCGGCCATCGTTCCGGTGATCGCCTTCGTCACCAGCCGCTACGGCGGGCGGATGACGAAGAACTGGCAGTCGCTCTACTCCCGCGTCGGCGACTTCAACGTCCGCATCGAGGAGAATGTCGGCGGCATGCGCGTGGTCCAGGCTTTCACCAACGAGGACCACGAGCGCAAGCTGTTCGCCGAGGACAACGACCGCTACCGCACCACCAAGCTCGCCGCCTACAAGATCATGGCGGCCTCGACGACGCTCAGCTACATGAGCATGCGGCTGATCCTGATCGTCGTCATGCTGACCGGCGCCCATTTCGTGCTGGTGGGCGAGCTGACCCAGGGCGGGTTCTTCGCCTTCCTGCTGCTGGTCAACACCTTCTTCCGCCCGATCGAGAAGATCAACGCGGTCATCGAGACCTACCCCCGCGGCATCGCCGGCTTCCGCCGCTACACCCAGCTGCTCGACACCCAGCCGGACATCGCCGACGCGCCCGACGCCGTCGCGGCCCCGGCGCTGAAGGGCGACATCCGCTATGAGGGCGTGTCCTTCGGCTACGACCCGGCGCGCCCGGTGCTGAAGGGCATCGACCTGACGATCAAGGCCGGCTCCACCGTCGCCTTCGTCGGGCCGTCGGGCGCCGGCAAGACGACGATCTGCTCGCTGCTGCCGCGCTTCTACGAGGTCATGGCGGGGCGCATCACCATCGACGGGCTGGACATCCGGGCCATGACGCTGGCCTCGCTGCGCCGGCAGATCGGCATCGTCCAGCAGGACGTGTTCCTGTTCGGCGGCACGATCCGCGAGAACATCGCCTACGGCCGTCTCGGCGCCGGCGACGCGGAGATCATGGAGGCGGCGCGGCGGGCGCATCTCGACGGGCTGATCGCCTCCCTGCCGGAGGGGCTGGACACCGTCATCGGGGAGCGCGGCGTGAAGCTGTCCGGCGGGCAGAAGCAGCGCCTGACCATCGCCCGCATGTTCCTGAAGAACCCGCCGATCCTGATCCTCGACGAGGCGACCTCCGCGCTCGACACCCAGACCGAACGGGAAATCCAGAAGTCGCTGATGGAACTGGCGGAGGGGCGGACCACCCTGGTCATCGCCCACCGGTTGGCGACCATCCGCAACGCCGACGAGGTCTATGTCGTCGGCACCGAGGGCGGCCTTCAGCGCATCACCCACGAGGAGCTTGCCGCGCGCGGCTGATCGCGTGGCGGACTCAAGGCGAATTCAAGCGAGCTGCGGCGTCCGGCGCATCTCATCGAGGCGGCGGGAAATCTGCTCGGCGAATTTGGCGGCGGCGACCGGCAGGGTGCGGCCCTTCTGCTGCCCCAGCACCAGCGGGCCGTGGGCGAGATCGACGTCGCTCAAGGGGATCACCGAAAGGCCCGGCTCCAGGGTCGGCGAGGGCGCCCCGATTTCGATCTGGAAGGTCACCACCTGGCTCATGCGGGCGAGGTTGCGCAGCATCTCGAAGGAATTCGATTCCAGCTCGACCGACAGTTTCGTCGAGCTGACCGCCAGCACCTTGTCCAGGATGTTGCGGGTCCCGAAACTGGCGTCCGGCAGGGCGATCGGGTAGGGCGCGCAGTCCCGCAGGCGCAGGCTCGGCCGCCCCGCCAGGGGATGGTCGGCGGCCATGATGGCGACGACCCGTTGGCCGAGCGTCATCAGGGGCTGGAATTCCGCCGTCCGGCGCGGGCTGAAGATGATGGCGATGTCGGCCTCGAAGTCGGCGAGCATCTTCAGCGCCGTGCCCTGGTCGACCACCAGGATCTCGAAGCTGACCAGCGGAAAGCTCTCGCGGAAGGACGTAATCTCCTCCGCGAGGAAGGAGCTGACCAGCGCCTGGCTGCAGGCGATCCGCACTTGGCCGCGCCGCAGGCCCGACAGGTCCTCGATCTGCGACCGCACGCGCTCCAGGTCGGCGGACTGGGCGCGCACCCAGCGGATGAAGCTCTCGCCGGCCGCCGTCAGGCGGATGCCCTGGGCCGACCGCTCGAAGATCGTCGCCCCCAGATCCTCCTCCACGTCCTGGATGCGCCGCTGCAGGGCGGAGGGCGTGATGTTCAGATGCTCCGCCGCCTTGCGCAGCGACCCGAACCGGGCCGCCTCGTCCACGTAGCGCCAAATCCGCATGTGCCGCATGCCGGCCGATCCCCCCGTGTATACTTTTCGTCATCACCCTAACAGAAAATCAGCGTTTGAGGTGCTGTTCGTGGCCGCATAGCCTCCTCCCGTCACCAGGAAGCGTCATGCCGGACAGGCGGGGGCGACGGACTTCCTGTCACACCTTACGGGAGTTGACGGCCTCATGGACAAGCGGTTGAACATCTGGTCCGCGACGTTGGCGGGCGTTCTCCTCAGCGTGGCCGGCGGCTCCACCGCCGCGATGGCCGAGACCCCGGTCAAGCTGGTGCTGAACTGGAAGTATCAGGGTCCCCAGGCGCTGATCCTGCTGGCCGAGGACAACGGCTACTTCAAGGCGGAGGGGCTGAAGGTCACCATCGACCAGGGCGAGGGCTCCGGCGCGTCGATCACCAAGGTGGCGACCGGCTCCTACGACGTCGGCTTCGGGGACATCAACTCCCTGATCACGCTCGCCGCCAAGTCGCCGGACGAGGCGCCGATCGCCGTCTACATGATGTACAACACGCCGCCCTTCACCGTCGCCGTGAAGGCCGACGGGCCGATCCGCACGCCCAAGGACCTGGAGGGCAAGACCATCGGCAGCCCGGCCAGCGACGGCGCCCTGAAGCTGTTTCCCGCCTTCGCCACCATGGCCGGGATCGACGCCGGCAAGGTGACGCTGACCAACATGCAGGCGAACCTGCGCGAGCAGATGCTGATGCGCGGCCAGGTGGACGGCGTGCTCGGCTACGTCAACACCATCACCTTCGGCGCCAAGGCCGCCGGGATGAATCCCGACAAGGACTTCCGCTTCATCAAGTACGGCGACTACGGCATGGATCTCTACTCCAACGCCATCGTCGTCTCGCGCGCCTTCGCGAAGGAGAACGGCGAGGCGGTGAAGGGCCTGCTGCGCGCCATCAACCGCGCCACCAAGGACATGATCGCCGACCCGGCGAAGTCGGTGGGCTCGGTGATGAAGCGCGAACCCCTGCTGAACGAGGCGGTCGAGATCGAGCGCACCGAGGCCACCATCCGGCAGGAGATGAACCATCCCGAGATCGCGCGGATCGGTCTGGGCGACGTGGACCCGGAGCGCTTCCAGCGCTCCATCGAGATCGTGGTCAAGGCGAACGGGCTGGAGCGGACGCCGAAGGCGTCGGACGTCTTCACCGACGCCTATCTGCCGCCCCGCGCCGACCGGCCGAGCCGCGTCGCCCCGTAACACGGCTCCAACAGGCAACACGGCCCCAACAGCAAGACGACGAGCAATGACGATGAATCTGGAACTGAAGGGGCGGGTCGTCCTGATCACCGGCCCGGCGAAGGGCATGGGCGAGGCGGTGACGATGGCCTTCGCCGACGAGGGCTGCCGGCTGGCGCTGGTCGGGCGCGACACCACCGCCATCGAACCGGTCGCGGCGCGGGTCCGCGCCGCGGGCGGGGAGGCCATCGTCATCCCCTGCGACATCACCGACGAGCGGCAGTGCCAGGGGGCGGCGGAGCGCACGCTGGCGGCCTACGGCCGCATCGACGTGCTCGTCAACGTCGCCGGAGGGTCCGGTCCCATCGGCAAGACGGGGTGGGAGACCAGCCAGGAGGAATTCAACGAGATCGTCACCCTCAACATGACCGGCTGTTTCAACACCATGCGCGCCGTCATGCCGACCTTCGCCGCCCAGCGCTACGGAAAGATCGTCAACGTCGGCGGCACCTTTGGGATGCGCGGGCGGGCGGGCCGGATGGCCTATTCGGCGTCCAAGTGGGGCTTGCGCGGCATCACCAAGTCCTTTGCGCTGGAGGCCGGTCCCTTCAACGTCAACGTCAACTGCGTCGCCCCCGGCATGGTCGAAGGGCCGCGCTTCCGCGGCAAGGTCGTGCCGGAAATGGCCCGCCGCCTGGGCATCAGCGAGGAGGCCGCCGCCGAGCGCCACGCCGCCGACTATGCCCTGCGCCGCGTCTCCACGGGCGAGGACGTGGCCAACGCCTGCCTGTTCCTGGCGAGCGACGCCTCGCGGCAGATCACCGGCGTGGACCTTCCGGTCGACGGCGGATGGGCGGCGCTGTGACCGCGCCTCCGGCGGGTCCGAAGACGGAAGGGCAAACGATGTTCCTGCAGAACGCCACACCGGCCGAAACGGCCGAGCTGACCACGCCGACCGGCCTCAAGCCGCCGGGCGGGGCGCGGCCCATCATCGAGTTCGAGCGCGTCACGGTCTCCTACGGGCGGGACGCCGCCGCGACCCAGGCGCTCGCCGAAAGCACCTTCCGCATCGACCACGGCGACTTCATCGCCCTGGTCGGCCCCTCCGGCTGCGGCAAATCGACGATCCTGAAGCTGGTGGGCGGGCTGCTGAAGGCGTCCAGCGGCCATGTCTTCGTCGCCCGGCGCGAGGTCGGGGCGGAGGACGTGCGCATCGGCATGGCCTTCCAGAATCCGACGCTGCTGCCCTGGCTCAGCATCCGCGACAACGTGATGCTGCCGCTGAAGATCGCGCGGCCCTTCCGCGAGGAATGGCGGCAGAAGCGCAAGACCGAGTACCGCGACCGCGCCGACGCCCTGCTTGCCAAGGTCGGGCTTCAGGATTTCGCCAACAAGTTCCCATGGCAGCTGTCCGGCGGGATGCAGCAGCGCGCCTCGCTGTGCCGCGCCCTGATCCACGACCCGACGCTGCTCCTGCTCGACGAGCCCTTCGGCGCGCTCGACCAGTTCACGCGCGAGGAGCTGTGGGCCACCCTGCAGACGCTGTGGATGGAGCGCCGGCCGACCGTTCTCCTGGTGACGCACGACCTGCGCGAAAGCGCCTTCCTGGCCAACCGCATCATGGTGATGAGCGCGCGTCCCGGCCGCATCCTGGTGGATGAGCGGGTGAACTTCCCGCGGCCGCGCACGCTCGACACCACCTACCAGCCGGAATTCACCAGCCTGACGCACACGCTGCGCAGCCTCATCGTCGCCGCGCGGAGCGGCGCAGGAGCGCCGTCATGAGAGCCGTGAACCGCGAGAAGCTTGCCTCCGCCGCCCTCATCGTCGGCGTCTTCGTCCTGTGGGAGGTCTCCTGCCTCGTCTTCGGCATCAGCGAGATCATCCTGCCGCGGCCCAGCCAGATCATCGCCACGCTGATCGACCGCTGGCCGGCGCTGATGCCGCACGCGGTGCAGACGCTCTACACCACGCTGGTCGGCTTCGCGCTGGGTGTCGGGGCCGGGGTGGTGATCGGGCTGCTGATCGGCTCCTCCCGCCTCGCCTACAACGTCGCCTTCCCGCTGCTGGTCGGCTTTTCCTCCATCCCCAAGGTGGCGGTGGTGCCGATCTTTGTCCTGTGGTTCGGCTCGGGCACGGTGCCGGCGGTGCTGACCTCGGCGATCATCTGCGTCTTCCCGGTGGTGGTGAACATGGCGACCGGCCTCGCCACGACCGAGCCGGAGCTGGAGGACGTGCTGCGCACCCTGAAGGCGTCCAAGCGCGACATTCTGCTGAACGTCGGGCTGCCCCGCGCGATGCCTTATTTCTTCGCGTCGCTGAAGGTGGCCGTCACCCTGTCCTTCGTCGGGACGGTGATCTCGGAGACGGTGGCCTCCAACCGCGGCGTCGGCAACATGATGCTGATCGCCTCCTCCAACTTCAACGTTCCGCTGGTCTTCGCCGGCCTGTTCATCCTGGCCGGGCTGGGCGTCGCCCTTTACGTGATCTTCTCGCTGATCGAGCGCCGCGTCACCGGCTGGGCCAACCGCAAGACGGAGTTCGCAGGCGGGTGACCGGTTCAGCCCGCTTCCGGTCATAGCCAAAAACATCCTCGGTATGGAGACAGGCATGTTCACCATCACCCGCCGCGCCGCGCTTCTGGCCGGGCTCGGCCTTTCCCTGGCCCTTCCCTTTGCCCCGGCCGTCGCGCAGGAGCGCACGCCGATCCGCTTCACGCTGGACTGGAAGTATCAGGGCATCCACGCCTGGTACTTCGTCGCCCAGGAGAAGGGCTACTTCCGCGAGGAAGGGCTGGACGTCACCATCGACCAGGGCGAAGGCTCCTCCGCCACCGTCACGCGCATCATGTCGGGCGCCTACGACGCCGGCTTCGGCGACATCAACGCGGTGATCCAGCAGGTGGCCCAGAAGCCCGCCGAGGCGCCGGTGATGGTCTACCACATCTACAACAAGCCGCCCTTCGCGGTGCTGACCAAGGCGGACAGCGGCATCACCGGGCTGAAGGACCTCGTCGGCAAGACGGTCGGCGGCCCGGCCGGCAGCGCCGCCACCCGCCTGCTGCCCGCCCTGCTGGAGCGCAACGGCCTGGACCCGTCCGGCGTCGAGGTGCTGAACATGCAGCCAAACCTCCAGGAGCAGATGCTGATCCGCGGCGAGGTCGCCGCCTCGCTGGTCTTCAACGTCACCAGCTACGTCAACCTGATCCAGCAGGGGCAGAACCCCGACACCGGCTTCCGCTGGATCAGCTACGCCGACCACGGCCTCGACCTCTATTCCAACGGCGTGATGGTGTCCCAGGCGCTGGCGCGCGACAAGCCGCAGGCGGTGAAGGGGCTGGTGCGCGCCATCAACCGCGCCGTCCAGGACGTGATGGCCGACCCGGCCGCCGCCGTGAAGACGCTGGTCAAGGTCGAGCCGCTGATCGACGCCGGAAGCGAGCAGCGCCGCTTGCGGTTCGCCTTCGATGCCATGATGATCACCCCGGAATCGCGCGAGATCGGGCTGGGCGACCTGTCGGACGACCGGCTGGCGCGCTCCATCGACGTGATGGCCGCGGCCTACAAGCTGCCCAACCAGCCGGCGCCCGGCCGGATCTTCGACCGCTCCTTCCTGCCGCCCCAGACGGAGCGGCGCATCGTTCCCTCCGCCGGATGAGGTTGCCATGACGGTCCGTTCCATCGCCTGCACCGCCCTGCTCGACGGGCCCGGCTACACGCCGCGGGGACCGGGGCGGCTGACGCTCCGCGACGGACGGATCGCGGCGGTGGAGCCGGTGATGGGAACCGGGGAGGCCGCGGAGCCGCTGTTCGCCCTGCCGGCGCCCGTCAACGCGCACGACCACGGGCGGCCGGTCCGCTCCAGCTCCTTCGGGGCGGCGGGCAAGCCGCTGGAGGTCTGGCTGCACTATCTGGCCCTGCTGCCGGCAGTCGATCCCTATCTGGCCGCCGCTGCGTCGCTGGGGCGCAGCGCGCTCGGCGGCGCCGGGGCGGTCATGGTGCATTACACCCGCACCCAGGGGCTGACTCCGTTGCCTGAGGAAGCGGCGGAGGTCGCCCGCGCCGCCCGCGACGTGGGGCTGCGGATCGCCTTCGCGGTGGCGCTGAAGGACCGCAACCCGCTGGTCTACGGCCCGTCCGAGGAGTTGCTGGCCCTACTGCCCGACGAGGCGCGGCGGGAATTCGCCCGCCGCACCGCCGCGCCGCCGCCATCCCCCGCCGAGCAGATCCGGCTGGTGGAGGAGGTGGCGGCCGCCGTGGCGGGCGAGCTGGTGGATGTGCAGTACGGCCCGACCGGCGTGCAGTGGTGCTCGCCGGAGCTGTTGCAGGCGGTGGCCGACGCCTCCGCCCGCACGGGGCGGCGCGTCCACATGCACTGCCTGGAGACGCGCTACCAGCGCGCCTGGGCGGACCGCCAGTTTCCCGACGGTCTGTTCCCGTATCTGAAGCGGATCGGCCTGCTGTCGCCGCGCCTCACGCTGGCCCATTGCACCTGGATCAGGCCGGAGGAGATGGACATCCTCGCCGAGACGGGCGTGACCGTGTCGGTGAACACCGGCTCCAACCTCGGCCTGCGGTCGGGCATCGCGCCGCTGGCGGAGATGGTGGCGCGGGGCTGCCGAGTGGCGCTCGGCCTCGACGGGCTGGCCTTGAACGAGGACGACGACGCGCTGGGCGAGATGCGGCTCGCCAACGCGCTGCACTGCGGCTGGGGCTTCGACGGGGCGGTCGACGAGGCGCAGATGCTGCGCATCGCGCTCGCCAATGGGCGCGCGTCGGTCACCGGACGGGAGGAGGGCGGCGTCATTGTCCCCGGCCAGCCGGCCGACCTGCTTCTGCTGGACGCCGGCGCGCTCGATTCCGACCGGCTGCTTGACGGGCTGTGCCTGCGCGACCTGCTGTTCGCCCGCGCCGGGGCCGGCCACATCGCCGAGCTGCTGGTCGCCGGGAGGACCATCGTGCGGCGGGGCCAGGTCACCAGCATCGACCACCCGGCGGTGCAGGCGGAGTTGCTGGCCCGGCTGCGCCACGGCATGGCCGGCAGCGCCGCGCTCCAGGCCGCCCTGCCGGCGCTGGAGGACGCCATGCGGCGCTACTATGACGCCGCCCCCTGCTGTTGATTGAGTTCCCGCTTTTTTAGGACCGCTCCATGCCGCTCGACCTTTTTCCGACTCCCGAATGCGTGCATTGGGGCTTTTTCGATGGAACGCTGCCGCCGGTCGCCGAGATCGCCAGCGGCGACGTCGTGACGATCCACACCGTCAGCGGCGGGACGGAGGATTTGCCGCCGGACGGGCGCGGCATGACCGTCCGCCCGGAGCACCGGCGAATCCTCGCCGCCGTGGAGCCGGGGCCGGGACCGCACATCATGACCGGGCCGATCGCCGTCCGCGGCGCGGAGCCGGGGGACGCGCTGCGGGTGGATATCCTGGAGGTGTCGCTGCGCGACGACTGGGGCTTCAACCTGATCCGCCCCGGCGCCGGGGCGCTGCCCGATCTGGTGCCCGATCTGGCGCCAGGGGGGGGCCGCATCCATCTGCCCATCGACCGCGCGCGCGGCGTGATCCAGATGCCCTGGGGACTGGAGATTCCGGCCCGCCCCTTCTTCGGCGTGATCGGGACGGCGCCGCCACCCGCCGACGGGCGGCTGACGTCCATCGTGCCCGGCGCCTTCGGCGGCAACATCGACAACAAGGAGCTGACGGCGGGCGCGGTGCTGCACCTGCCGGTGTGGACCGCGGGCGCGCTGCTGTCCGTCGGTGACGGCCACGCCGCGCAGGGCGACGGCGAGGTCTGCCTGACCGCGGTCGAAACCGGCCTGACCGGGTGTTTCCGTGTCGAGCTGGTGAAGGGGGCCGGTCTGGCCGGCCCGTGGGCGGAGACGGCGGACCACGTCATCACCATGGGGTTCGACCCGGACCTCGACGAGGCGGCGCGGATCGCGCTCCGCGCTATGATCGCGCTGATTTCCGGCCGCACCGGCCTGTCCGCCGAGGAGGCCTATCGCCTGTGCAGCGTCGCCGCCGATTTGCGGGTGACGCAGCTGGTCAACCGGCACAAGGGCATCCACGCCCTGCTTCCGCGCTGGGCGCTGCACGGCGCGTCCTGAGCCCGCCGGCTCGCCCTCTCCCTGCCGGAGGAGGAGAGGGCGGCGCGGTCAGAGCAGGGCAATCTCGAAATCCTTGGCCCCTTCCCACAGCACCAGACGGCCCAGCTCCGGCAGGTTCTCCAGCCCGGACGTCAGGGTGATGACGTGGTTGCCGGCGAGCTGGCCGACCTTGCTGGAGAAGCTGACGCCGCCGTAGGCCAGCAGGATTTCCGTCTCGCTGAGGCCGCCGGGGTACAGGATGATCTGCCCCGGCGCCGGATGGCTGGTGTGGTTCTCGTAGGGGACGGCGAAATCCGTCTCCCCCAGCGGCACCCACACGCCCTCGCCGCTCCAGCGGACATGGACGATGCGGCTGCGGAAGGGAAGCCGCGCGCGGAGCGCGGCAACCGTCTTCGGCGCCCCGTCCGTCTCGAAGCGGGCTTCGAAACGGAAGGGGCCGGCGGTGATGAGGAGGTCGCTCATGGCCGGCGTCCCCGTCACGGCTTGGCGGCGGTGACCGCCGCGCTGATCTGGGCGGCGGTGACCGCCGCGATGGTCTTGTGGATGTTGCGCGGCTCGGCCGGCGGCATGCGCTGGATGGTGTGGACGGAGCGGCCGTGGCCCCTCATGGTCTCGACCAGGGCGCCGTCGCGCACCACGAAGGCCCCGCGGACCAGCGTGTGCTTCAGCTTTCCCTTCACCTTGCGCCCGTGCCAGGGGGAGATGCGCGACAGCGAGTGCAGCTTGAAGTCGTCGATCACCCACTCCTCGGACAGGTCGAACAGCGCGAGGTCGGCGTCGGCGCCGGGCAGGATGGCGCCCTTCTGCGGGTAGAGGCCGAAGCTCTTGGCCGGGGCTTCCGAGCTGGCGCGGACATAGTCGCGGATGTCCATGCGGCCTTCCGCGACGGCGGTCAGCATCAGCGGCATCTGCGTTTCCACGCCGGGGAAGCCGCAGTCGCAGTTCCAGATCACCGACCGGGTCTTCTCCTCCGGCGTGTGGGGCGCGTGGTCGGTGGCGATCATGTCGATCGTGCCGTCCTTCAGGGCGTTCCACAGCGGCTCGTGGCAATCGGCCTCGCGCACCGGCGGGTTGACGCGGATGACGCCCTTGCAGCGCGCGTAGTCGTCGGTGCTCAGCATCAGGTAGTGCGGGCCGGTTTCGCCGGTGATGTCCACGCCGCGGGCCTTCGCCTCGGCGAGCGGGCGGAGTTCCTCCTTGGAGGAGATGTGCAGGATGTGGATGCGCGCACCGGTCCATTCGGCCAGGGTCGCGGCGCGCTCCACCGCCTCCACCGCCACGACGGCCGGGCGGGAGTCGAGGTGGGCGAGCGGATCGTTGCGGCCGGCCTCGCGCAGGCGCTTCTCCCGCCGCTCCATGATGGTGTTGGTTTCGGCGTGCAGGCTGACGCGCTTGCCGGTCGGCGCGACGCGCTCGAACAGTTCGAGCATGGCGCCGGTGTCCGGCGACGGGATGCGCCCAAAGGTGTTGCCCATGTAGAGCTTGAAGCCGATGACGCCGCCCTCGGCCAGCGCTTCGACGTGGTCGAGCGACTCCTCGCCCAGCACCGCGTAGAGGCCGTAATCGACAAAGGCCTTCTCGTCCGCGATGGCGTGCTTGGCGGCCAGGATCTCCGGCGTGGCCACGGTCGGGATGGTGTTGGGCATGTCGAAGACGGTGGTCACGCCGCCGAACGCCGCGGCGCTGGTGCCGCTGGCCCAGTCCTCCTTGTGGGTGTAGCCGGGATCGCGGAAATGCACATGGACGTCGATCCCGCCGGGCAGGATGGCGAGGCCGGTCGCGTCCAGCGTTTCGGCCGACGGCGGCATCGTCTCCGGCGCGCCGATGGCGGCGATCCTGCCGTTGCTGATGGCGATGCTGGCCGGGAAACGCGCCGCGGAGGTGACGATTTCACCCCCGTGAATCACGAGATCGGCGATCGAATCTGTGCCTGCCACCGGATGTTCCTTCATCATTCAAGCCCGCAATGTGGTGTGGAGCGGTCACGTCGCGTCGTGGACAGGTGGCAGGCTAGGCAGCGTCGCGATTCACCTCAAACGCCAATTTCCGGCAAGGGCGTCGACAAAAAGTACAAGCCCACAGGCGGCCTGGGGGCTGCCGGGCGGTTGTCTCGCGGTATGGCGGGAGGTCAGGAGAGGGCCTTCCGCAACTCCTCCTTGGTCATGCGGGACCGGCCGGGCAGGTTCTGCTGCTTGGCCTTTTCGTAGAGGGCGGCACGGGTCAATTCCCCGCCGTCGTGGTGCCGGAAGGGGGCCGTCTTGCGGGCCACGTCGTCCGGCTGCCGGGAGAACTGCCGGCCCTTCGTCGTGTCGGCGCGCTTCTTGTCGCTGGTGCGCTGGTAGTCCGCCTTGGACAGGTGGTCGCGGGCGTGCCGGGGCAGGTAGCGTTCCCCCGTTTCCCCGCTCGGCTTGCCGGAGCGCGTACCCCAGTCCTCGTCGGTCCACTGCTTCAGGCTGTTGTCCGCGGACTTCGGGCCTTCGTAGCCGCCGCCGCGCCGCTTGTACTCCTGGACGGCCATCTGGGCCTTGCGGGCGGACCACTGGCCGGGCTCGCCGCCTTTGTCGCCGTGTTGAATGCTTGCCTTGACCTTTTCCCACAAACCGGGGTCGGAGCGCTCGGCGCGCGATGCCATGGTGGCCTCCTGCCTGTGATACCGAAGGCGTTTGATGGCTTCCATCAAACGCCTTCGGTTCAAACCCGACAGCACATGGCGCAGCCATGTGCGAAAGGGTCATACGGCCGGCCGATCATGGAACTGTTCATGCGCCGGCCGTATGACACAGTGCAGGAACAGATCGATGTCGGGAGTGGTGCCGTGCCCAGGACCGAATCCGCCGTTCCGCGGTCGTGCCGCATCATCCGTCCTCGCTTCGCCTTGCCAAATTTGCGAACGGATTTGGAGATTCTCCCCCTTTACAAGGGGTAGCGATTGCAACCTTCGCGTCCTGTGGTACTTTGGTGATCCATGCAACCATCCTTGCTCCGGAGACGGGAACGGAGGTGGTCATGACGGCGATTGGGACAGGAAGGGCTGCATCCGTTCGTCGGGTGATGGCCGGATTGGCGCTGTTGCTCGCCGCCCTCGCGGCGATCGCCGTCCTGTCGATGGCCGGTCCGTCCGGCAATGGCGCCCGCGCCGCCGAGACCGCCCAGAACGCTCCGCCGCCGGTGACGGTCAGCCCGCCGCTGCGCAAGGAGATCGTCGAGTGGGACGAGTTCACCGGCCAGTTCCAGGCGGTGGACTTCGTGGAGATCCGGGCGCGGGTCAGCGGCTATCTCGACTCCATCGCCTTCCAGGACGGCCAGCTCGTCAAGCAGGGCGACCCGCTGTTCGTCATCGATCCGCGCCCCTTCGAGGCGGCGCTGGCCTCGGCGCGGGCGGAACAGCAGCAGGCCGAAGCCAAGCTGGATTTGTCGAACCGCCAGCTCGCCCGCGCGTCGGAGCTGCGGCGCAGCGACAACGTCGCGGCCAGCGTGTTCGACGAGCGCCAGCAGCAGGTCCGCGTCGACGCCGCCGGGGTCGAGGTGGCGAAGGCCGCCGTGCGGACGGCGGAGCTGAACCTGAACTTCACCCGAATCACCGCCCCGATCGCTGGCCGCATCAGCCGGCGCGAGGTCAGCGTCGGCAACCTCATCGTCGGCGGCGACACCAGCACGACGACCCTGCTGACCACCATCGTCTCGCTCGACCCGATCTACTTCATCTTCGACATGAGCGAAGCCGACTACCTCGCCTATCAGCGGGCGGCGGCGCGCGGTGCGTTGAAGTCGCAGCGCGACGGCGGCATCGAGGTCGAAGGCCGCCTGTTCGACGAGCAGAACTGGCCCTTGAAGGGCACGCTCAACTTCATCGACAATCAGGTGAGCCCCGGCGCCGGCACCATCCGTGCCCGCGCCGTCTTTCCCAACCCGTCGCTGCTGCTGACGCCCGGCCAGTTCGGGCGGCTGCGCCTGCCGGGGTCCGACCGCTACACCGCCACGCTGATCCCCGATCAGGCGGTGGTCAGCGATCAGGCCAACAAGATCGTCCTGACGGTCGGCAACGACGGGACGGTGGTGCCGAAGCCGGTGCGCCTCGGCCCCATCGAGGACGGGTTGCGCGTCGTGCGCTCCGGGCTGGAGGAGACCGACAAGGTCATCATCAACGGCCTCGTCCGGGCCCGGCCGGGCGCCAAGGTGACGCCGCAGGACGGACGGATCGAGCCACCCAAGCCGCCGGCCGGTTGAGCGGAGCCGGCGCCATGAACATTTCGCACTTCTTCATCAACCGGCCGATCTTCGCGGCGGTCCTGTCCATCTTCGTCACGCTCATCGGGATCTTCGCCTATCTGACCCTGCCGGTCGCGCAGTATCCGGAGATCGCGCCGCCGACCATCGTGGTCAATGCGACCTACCCCGGCGCGTCGGCGCAGGTGGTCGCCGACACCGTGTCCGCCCCCATCGAGCAGGAGGTCAACGGCGTCGAGGACATGCTCTACATGTCCTCGCAGGCGACCAGCGACGGACGGCTCCAGCTCACCATCACCTTCAAGCTGGGCACCGACCTGGACACCGCGCAGGTGCTGGTGCAGAACCGCCTTGCCGTGGCCGAGCCCCGCCTGCCGGAGGACGTGCGGCGCATCGGCGTGACCGTGCGCAAGAACTCGCCCGACATGCTGATGGTGATCCATCTGAACTCGCCGGATGGGACGCGCGACCAGCTCTACATGTCCAACTACGCGCTGCTGCAGATCAAGGACGTGCTGGCGCGCCTGGACGGGGTGGGCGACATCCAGGTGTTCGGTGCCCGCGACTACGCCATGCGCGTCTGGCTCGACCCCGACCGGGTGGCGGCGCGCGGCCTGACCGCCGGCGACGTGGTGCGGGCGATCCAGGCACAGAACGTCCAGGTGTCGGGCGGTGTCATCAACCAGCCGCCGGTGCCGGCCCCCGGCGCCTTCCAGCTCAACGTCGAGACGCTGGGCCGCCTGACCGACCCGCGCGAGTTCGGCAACATCATCGTCAAGACCGACGGGGCCGCGGTCACCCGCCTGCGCGACGTGGCGCGGGTCGAGCTGGGGGCGCAGGACTACAATCTGAACGCCTATCTGGACCGCCAGCAGGCGGTGCCGCTGGTCATCTTCCAGAGGCCGGGCTCCAACGCGCTGGAAACCGCCGACCGCATCCTGGCGACCATGGCGGACCTCTCCAAGGGCTTCCCCAGCGGGATGCGCTACGACGTGGTCTACAACCCGACGGAGTTCATCGCGCAGTCGGTGGAGGAGGTCTACAAGACGATCTTCGAGGCCGTGGCGCTGGTGGTGGTGGTCGTCATCCTGTTCCTTCAGACATGGCGCGCCTCCATCGTGCCGATCGCCGCGATCCCGGTCTCGCTGATCGGCACCTTCACGGTCTTGGCGGCGCTGGGCTATTCGCTGAACACGCTGTCGCTGTTCGGGCTGGTGCTGGCGATCGGCATCGTCGTGGACGACGCCATCGTCGTGGTGGAGAATGTGGAGCGCTTCATCCGCCAGGGCATGAAGCCCAAGGACGCCGCGCACGAGACGATGAACGAGGTCGGCGGCGCGCTGATCGCCATCGCCCTGGTGCTCACCGCCGTGTTCATCCCGGCGGCCCTGGTCAGCGGCATCTCCGGCCAGTTCTTCCGCCAGTTCGCGGTGACCATCGCGACCGCCACGGTGATTTCCTGTCTGGTGTCGCTGACCCTCAGCCCGGCGCTGTGCGCGCTGCTGTTCAAGCCGCACGAGGCGCACCCGCCCAAGCCGTCGCCGCTGATGCGCCCGGTCAACGCCTTCTTCGGCGGCTTCAACCGGGGCTTCGATCGGCTGTCCAACGGCTATGCCGGGCTGACCGGGCGGCTGGTGCGGCTGCCGGTGATCGTGCTGGCGGTCTACGGCGTGCTGCTCGCCCTGACGGGATGGCAATTCAGCCGGGCGCCGACGGGCTTCATCCCGAACCAGGACCAGGGCTACCTCATCACGGTGGTGCAGTTGCCGCCCGGCTCGTCGCTGGCCCGTACGGACGAGGTGGTGCGCACCGCGGTGGACACGCTGCTGAAGACGCCGGGGGTGATCCACGCCGTGCCCTTCGCCGGCTTCGACGGCGCCACCTTCACCAACGCGCCGAACGCCGGGGCGATCTTCGTGACGCTTGCCCCCTTCGCCGACCGCATCCCGAAGGGCCAGACCGCGGAGTCCGTGCTGGGCGACCTGAGGACCCGGCTGGGCGCCATCGAGGACGCCTTCATCATCACCATCCCGCCGCCGCCGGTGCGCGGCATCGGCAATTCCGGCGGCTTCAAGATGATGGTCGAGGACAAGCGGGGCCGCGGCCTGCCCGCGCTGGAGGAGGCGGTGAACGAGCTGTCCGGCGCGGCGAACCGCATCCCGGGCCTCGTCGGCGTGTTCTCGCTGTTCAACACCAAGACGCCGAAGGTCTTCGCCGACATCGACCGCCAGCGCGCCGAGATGCTGGGCGTCACCGCCGATCAGGTGTTCGAGGCGCTGCAGATCTATGTCGGCTCCTCCTTCGTCAACGAGTTCAATCTGCTGGGCCGCACCTACCGGGTGACCGCGCAGGCCGACGGGCGGTTCCGCCAGACCCCGCGCGACATCGCCAACCTGAAGACCCGCAACGCGCAGGGCGACATGGTCCCGATCGGTGCTGTGGCGGAGTTCCAGAACATCACCGGACCCTACCGCGTCGCCCGCTACAACCTGTATCCGGCGGCGGAGCTGCAGGGGAACACGCTGCCCGGCTTCTCCACCGGCTACGCGCTGGCGGCGATGGAGAAGGCGGCGGCCGACACCCTGCCGGACGGCTTCGGCTTCGAATGGACCGAACTGGCCTACCAGGAGAAGGCGGCGGGCAACACCGGCCTGCTGGTGTTCGGGCTGTCCGTCGTCTTCGTCTTCCTGGTGCTGGCGGCGCAGTACGAGAGCTGGGCGATGCCGCTGTCGGTCATCCTGATCGTGCCGATGTGCCTGCTGGCCTCGGTGACCGGCCTGCTGATGCGCGGGCTGGCGGTGGACATACTGGCGCAGGTGGGGTTCGTCGTGCTGGTCGGGCTGGCCGCCAAGAACGCCATCCTCATCGTCGAGTTCGCCCGCCAGAACGAGCTGTTCGAGGGCAAGGACCGCTTCGAGGCGGCGGTCGCGGCGGCGCGCACCCGGCTCCGCCCGATCCTGATGACGTCCTTCGCCTTCATCCTGGGCGTCGTGCCGCTGATGATCGCGCAGGGCGCGGGGGCGGAGATGCGCCAGTCGCTGGGCACCGCGGTGTTCATGGGAATGCTGGGGGTCACGCTGTTCGGGCTGATCTTCACCCCGGTGTTCTACACGGTGATCCGCGGCCTGTTCAGCGGGCCGCTGGCCGTCAACCAGCATCCCAACCCGAACGCCGAGGCGTCCGACCGAGCCCCGGCCGGAGGAGCGTCGTCGGACGATTGGGGAAATGCCGGGCACATCCGTGGCGTTCCGGCCAAGGAAGACTGAGTGGACATCCCGATGCGGCGAAAGGCAGCGCCTTCCACCTCCGGCTGAAAAAGCCGGTGGCGCTGCGCGGGTGGTCTGATAGGCTGGATCCCCTTGAAGGCGTTGCCTGCAAGCGGAATGGATCGGTGGATGATGAGGAAGCCAAGCCGGTGGCTGCTCAGGGCCGCAGCCGCGCTGTCCATCGTCGTGGTCCTCTACGGGGTGTGGCTGTTCCTGCAACCCAGGGGGCTGCCCGCCGGTCTGGCCAGCGGCAACGGCCGGATCGAGGCGGTCGAGATCGACATCGCCACGAAAACCGCCGGACGGGTCGAGGACATCCTGGTCGATGAGGGCGATTTCGTCACCGCCGGGCAGGTGCTCGCCCGCATGGACACCGACGTGCTCCAGGCCCAGGCCAAGCAGGCCGAGGCGCAGAAGCAGCAGGCGGTCATCGGCGTCGAGACCGCCCGCCATCAGGTGCTCCAGCGCCAGGCCGAGCGGCAGTCGGCGCTGTCCCTGGTCGCCCAGCGCGAGGCCGAGCGGGACGTCGCCCAGAAGCAGCTCGCCCGGTCCGAGGAGTTGGAGGCGCGGGGCACGACGTCGCGGCAGGTGCTCGACACCGACCGCGCCCGCTTCGAAAGCGCGAACGCCGCCGTCAGCGCCGCCAAGGCGCAGGTCGCCGCGGCCGACGCCGCCATCGCCACCGCCGAGGCCCAGGTCGTCAACGCCAAAGCGGCGGTCGACGCCGCCGCGGCCACCATCGAGCGCATCCAGGCCGACATCCGGGACAGCACGCTCCGCTCGCCGCGCGACGGCCGGGTGCAGTTCCGGGTGGCGCAGCCGGGCGAGGTGCTCGGCGCCGGCGGGCGGGTGCTGAACATGGTCGATCTCAGCGACGTCTACATGACCTTCTTCCTGCCGACGGAGGCCGCCGGGCGGGTGAGGATCGGGACGGAGGTGCGCATCGCTCTCGACGCCTTCCCGCAATACGTCATTCCCGCCAAGGCCACCTTCGTGGCCGACGTCGCCCAGTTCACTCCGAAGACCGTGGAGACGGCCAGCGAACGCCAGAAGCTGATGTTCCGGATCAAGGCCCAGGTCCCCCCTCCGTTGCTCAAGAAATACATCCGTGACGTGAAGACCGGCTTGCCGGGGGTGGCCTATGTGCGGATCGATCCGGACACCGAATGGCCGGCCAGCCTGCAAAACCTCGTGCCATGAGCGCCGACCGCGCCGACCGCTCCGCCGCATCACCCGTTGCGCGTCTGCGGGACGTTCGTCTGCTGTACGGAAAGGTCCGGGCCATCGACGGGGTCAGCCTGGACGTTCCGGCGGGGCGCGTCTCAGGGCTGATCGGTCCCGACGGGGTCGGCAAGTCGAGCCTGCTGTCGCTGATGTCGGGCGCGCGCGCCCTGCAGGAGGGGACGGTCGAGGTGCTGGGCGGCAGCATGGCCCGGGCACGCCACCGCCGCGCCGTGTGCCCCCGCATCGCCTACATGCCGCAGGGCCTCGGCAAGAATCTCTACCCGACGCTGTCGATCGCCGAGAATCTCGACTTCTTCGGACGGCTGTTCGGCCAGGGCGGGGCCGAACGCCGGAGGCGCATCGCCGACCTGACGCAAAGCACCGGTCTGGCGCCGTTTCTCGACCGGCCCGCCGGCAAGCTGTCCGGCGGCATGAAGCAGAAGCTCGGCCTGTGCTGCGCGCTCATCCACGATCCGGACCTGCTGATCCTCGACGAGCCGACCACGGGCGTGGACCCGCTCTCCCGCCGGCAGTTCTGGGAGCTGATCGACCGCATAAGGGCGGACCGGCCCGGCATGAGCGTGGTGGTGGCCACCGCCTACATGGAGGAGGCGGCGCGCTTCGACTGGCTCGTCGCCATGGACGAGGGGCGCGTGCTGGCCACCGGCAGCCCACGGGACCTGCTCGACCGCACCGGAACCGCGACGCTGGAGGAGGCCTTCGTCGCGCTGATGCCCGAGGAGAAGCGCCGCGGCCACAAGGCCGTCGCGATCGTGCCGCGAGCGGGCGACGCAAGCGACATCGCCATCGAGGCGAAGGGCCTGACCATGCGGTTCGGCGGTTTCGTGGCGGTCGATCATGTCAGCTTCCGCATCCCGCGCGGCGAGATCTTCGGCTTCCTCGGCTCCAACGGCTGCGGCAAGACGACGACGATGAAGATGCTGACCGGCCTGCTCCAGCCGAGCGAGGGCGAGGCCCGGCTGTTCGGGCAGCCGGTGGACGCCGGCAACATCGAGACCCGGCGGCGCGTCGGCTACATGTCCCAGTCCTTCTCGCTCTATTCGGAGCTGACGATCCGGCAGAACCTGGAACTGCACGCCCGCCTGTTCCAGGTGCCCGAGGACGTCCTTCCCCACCGGGTCGCGGCGGTGGCGGAGCGCTTCGGCCTCGCCGACGCGATGGAGGCGTTGCCGGACCGGCTGCCCCTCGGCCAGCGCCAGCGCCTGTCCCTCGCCGTCGCGATGGTCCACGAGCCCGCCATGCTGATCCTGGACGAGCCGACGTCGGGCGTCGATCCCATCGCGCGCGACGCGTTCTGGGAGATCATGATCGGGCTGGCGCGCCGGGACGGGGTGACGATCTTCATCTCGACGCATTTCATGAACGAGGCCGAGCGCTGCGACCGCGTCTCGCTGATGCACGCCGGCCGCGTGCTGGTCAGCGACACGCCGGCGGCGCTCGTCGCCAAGCGCGGCGCCGCGACGTTGGAGGAAGCCTTCATCGGTTATCTGGAGGAGGCCGTGGCGGCGCGCCGGGAAAGCGATGCGGCGGCGGCTCCTAACGATCGCCGGCCGGTTCCGCCGCCCGCCGCCCCTTCCGGTGAACGCACGGAAGGCCGGTTCTTCAACCCGCGGCGCATGCTCAGCTACTCGCGTCTGGAGGCGCTGGAGTTGCGGCGCGATCCCATCCGGGCGACGCTCGCCCTGGTCGGCAGCCTCCTGCTGATGGTCATCATGGGCTACGGCATCAACATGGACGTCGAGGACCTGTCCTTCGCGGTCTTGGACCGGGACCAGACGACGGTGAGCCGCGACTACACGCTCAATCTCGCAGGCTCCCGCTACTTCGTCGAACAGGCGCCGATCATCGACTACGAGGATCTCGACCGGCGCATGCGGGCGGGCGACCTTTCCCTGGCGCTGGAAATCCCGCCGGGCTTCGGGCGCGACGTCGCCCGCGGGCGTCCGGTCCAGATCGGGGCGTGGATCGATGGTTCCATGCCGGCGCGCGCCGAGACGGTCAGCGGCTATGTGCAGGGCATGCACAGCCAGTGGCTGGCCTCGCGGAGCCAGACGCCCGGCCTCGCCACCATCGAGACCCGCTTCCGCTACAACCCGGACGTCGAGAGCCTGAAGGCCATCGTGCCGGCGGTCATCCCGATCCTGCTGCTGCTGATCCCGGCGATGCTGGCCGCGCTCAGCGTCGTGCGGGAGAAGGAACTCGGCTCGATCATCAACCTCTACGTCACGCCGGTCACCAAGCTGGAGTTCCTGATCGGCAAGCAACTGCCCTATGTCGGGCTGGCCATGCTCAACTTCCTTCTGATGGTGGCGCTGGCGGTCACCGCCTTCGGCGTGCCGCTGACCGGAAACCTGCTGGCCCTGACCACCGGCGCCGTGCTCTACACCGTCGCGGCGACCGCCATGGGGCTGCTGATGTCCAGCTTCATGCGCAGCCAGATCGCCGCCGTCTTCGGCACCACCGTCGCGACGCTGATACCGGCGACCCAGTATTCCGGCATGATCGATCCGGTCTCCTCCCTGGGGGGTGCCGCGGCCCTCATCGGAGAGGTCTACCCGACCACCCATTTCCTGACCATGTCGCGGGGCGTCTTCTCCAAAGCCCTGGGCTTCGGGGATCTGCACGCCGCCTTCGCCGCGCTGCTGATCGCCGTGCCGGTCCTGATCGGGGTGAGCGTGCTGCTGCTGAAGAAGCAGGAGACCTGAGCGATGCAGGCGTCCAACGTCCTGAACCTCGGCATCAAGGAACTGCGCAGCCTCGCCCGCGACCCGATGCTTCTGGCCCTCATCGTCTACTCCTTCACGCTGGCGATCTACACGGCGGCCACCGCCATCCCGGAGACGCTGAACAAGGCGGCGATCGCCATCGTCGACGAGGACCGCTCGCCCCTGTCGGCCCGCATCGTCGGCGCCTTCTACCCGCCCTATTTCCTGCCGCCGGTCCTGATCACGCCCGCCGAGATGGACGCCCGCATGGACGCCGGGCTCGACACCTTCGCGCTCGACATTCCGCCCAACTTCCAGCGCGACGTCCTCGCCGGGCGCCAGCCGGCGATCCAGCTCAACGTCGATGCCACCCGGATGACCCAGGCCTTTTCCGGGAGCGCCTACATCCAGCAGATCGTGAGCGGGGAGGTCGGCGCCTTCGTGCAGCGTTACCGCGGGGAACAAACCCTCCCGGTCGACCTCGCCCTGCGGGTCCGCTTCAATCCCGAGCTGAACAAGGGCTGGTTCGGATCGGTGATCGAGGTCATCAACCAAGTCACGATGCTGTCGATCATCCTGACCGGCGCCGCCCTGATCCGGGAGCGCGAGCATGGCACCATCGAGCATCTGCTGGTGATGCCGGTCACGCCCGTCGAGATCATGGTCGGCAAGATCTGGTCGATGGCGCTGGTCGTGCTCGTCGCCTGCGCCTTTTCCCTGGTCTTCGTCGTCCAGGGGCTGCTGGCGGTTCCCATCGGCGGGTCCGTCGCCCTGTTCCTCGGCGCCGCCGCCCTGCACCTGTTCGCCACCACGTCGATGGGCATCTTCCTGGGGACGGTGGCCCGCAGCATGCCGCAGTTCGGCATGCTGCTGATCCTGGTGATGGTGCCGTTGCAGATGCTGTCGGGAGGCATGACGTCGCGGGAGAGCATGCCCGCCCTCGTCCAGGATGTGATGCTCGCCGCGCCGACGACCCACTTCGTCATGCTGGCCCAGGCCATCCTGTACCGCGGCGCCGGCCTCGACGTGGTCTGGCCGCAATTTCTGGCGCTGATCGGGATCGGCGCGGTCCTGTTCAGCCTGTCGCTGGCGCGCTTCCGCAAGGCCATCAGCCAGATGTCGTGAGCCGCGCCGGCCGATCCCGGAGCGGCTCGCCAAGGTCAAGATCGGGCCATCACCATTTCAGCGTGGCGTGCACCAGGAAGGAACGGCCGGCCTCCAGATAGCGGCGGCGGTCGGGCGAGGTCTCGCTGACGCCGACGACGTTGACGTAGTTGTAGTAGCCCTGGTTGAACAGGTTGTTGACCGAGGTGCCCAGGCTGATGTTCTCCGTCGGGTTGACGTAGGCGGCCAGGTCCACCGTGGTGTAGGCCGGAGCCTTCAGGTAGGTCGGGTTGCTCACGTCATCGGCCTTCTTCGCCATCACGTGGGTGGCGGCGACCTGCGCGCCCCAGAAATCGTCCGGCGCGGTGTAGGACAGGCCGGCGTTGACGGTGAAGGGCGCCACCTCGTCGATGGCGGTGCCGGCGTCGATGTCGAAGCCGCGGGCAAAGGCCGCCGCGCCGAACAGCGCCCAGCCCGGCCGGAACCGCCACTCGCCCTTGCCCTCGGCGCCGAAGATCTCGACCTTCGAGACGTTCTGCGCCTGATAGCGCAGGATGCCGCCGGCGCCGGTGCCGACTGCCCTTTGCAGGATGAAGTCGCTGTAGCGGTTGTAGAAGCTGGAGACTTGGAAGCTCGACCCGTCGCTGAACTTGCCGCGCAGGCCGGCCTCGACGCCGTCGCTGCTCTCCGGCTTGAGGTCGGCGTTGGGCAGCACCTCGTAGCCGTAGGTCGGGTTGGAGAAGCCGAGGTTGGCGTCGTCGTAGGGCGGCGCGCGAAAGCCGTGCGCGTACTGGCCGAACAGCGCGTATTCCTTGGTCAGGTCGTAGGTCGCGCCGAACTTCGGAGACAGGGCCAGCTTGTCCAGCTTCTCCGGCTGTGTGGAGGGCCGGGCGGCGAAGTAGGCGGCGTCCTTGTCTGGGTCCATCCGGTAATAGTCGAGCCGAAGCGCCGGCACCAACCGCAGCCGGTCGATGGTGATCTCGTCCTGCACATAGGCCGAGGCCATCAGCGTGTCGGTGTTGGGGAAGGTGCGGCTGGGGTAGGTGTCGCCGTTGTAGCTCTTCGCGGTGGCCCCGGTCGCGAGGTTGGTCAGCGTCACGTCGCGCATCCGCTCGGTGCGGATGGAATCAACGCCGAAACCGTAGGAGATGCTGTTGCGCAGCCCGAAGAGTTGGGTGTCGGAGCGCAGGTTGACGGCGGCGCCGACGATCGTCTGCTTGGATTCGTTGCTGGTGGATTCCCGCAGGGCGGTGCCGGCGGCGAACAGCGGACTGGTGGAGGTGGCGACGCGGGCGTTGCGGGTGCGCTTCTCCTCGCGGTCGAACTGGGTGCCGTAGAGGCGCCAGTCGATGTGGTCGATGAAGCCGATGGGCGCGTCGTGCGCGTGCTCCAGGCTGACGCGCCAGCGGGTCGCCGTATCGTCGGCCGTGGAGCCGGTGAAGGCGCCGCGGGTCATCCGCATCGGCACCATGGAGAAGATGTAGCTGGCGCTGCCGCCGACGTCGTTGCGCAGCGTCGTGTCGGTGCTGCGGTGGAAATACTCGCCGGTCAGCGTCACCTTGTCCGGCCCGTGGTCCCAGACCAGCTTGGCGAGGCCGTTGTTGCCCTCATAGTCCTGCGGGTTGCGGTAGGCCTTGTCCTTGGACTTGTACTCCTCCCCGTCGCGGCGCGTGTAGATGCCGAGCAGGGAGAAGTCGCCGGAGCGCAGCACCCCCGTGCCGGTCTCCGACAGGCTGGAATCGACGCTGTCGTAGGTCGTCTTCAGCGACACGAAGCTGTCGCGGCCGGGCCGCAGATAGTCGGCCGGGTCCTTGGTCACATAGGTCACCACGCCGCCCAGCGCGTCCGACCCGTAGAGCGCCGAGGCCGGCCCGCGCACGATCTCCACCTGCTTGACCGAGTCCAGATCGACCACGTCGCGGTTGTAGCCGGCGGACGGCGCGGCGGAGGCCGGCGATTCCGGAAGCCGCGTGCCGTCGACCTGCATCAGGATGCGGTTGTTGCTGATGCCGCGGATGGTGAAGCCGCCGGCCCCGGCGCGGGACGGGGAGTTGCTGACCGTCACGCCGGGCTCGTAGCGCGGCAGGTCCTGGAGGCGGTGGACGCCGCGCTTCTCAAGCTCGTAATCGGGGATGACCGACACCGTGCCCGTGTTCTCGCCCACGCTGCGCAGGCCGCGCTCGCCATAGACCGTCACCGCGTCGAGGATGGTCGGGGGCGGCGGGGTGGTCGCCTGCGCGGTCTGGGTGGTGGCCTGCTGATTCTGCTGCGCCTGGGCGGCAGGGGCCAGCAGCGTCAGGGCGGAGGCCGACAGCCACAGCGCCGCGCGCAGACGGGAACGGGACGGTGGGAGGGGAGGGCGGTGGGACACGGGTGGCACGATCATCTCTGTCTCTCTGCACGAGGTTTTTCTGGCGTGTTGTTTTTGTAGAAATGCGACTGCGTCTTATTCGCAATTTATAGGCTGAAGCCGCCCGGTGTCGGCGCTGACTCAGGCGGTGCCGTGCGGTGCCCCGCACAGGCGCGCTTTCAGCGCCTCGAACCGCTCCACCTGATCGGGCAGGAGCTGGCGGGCGTCGTCGCGGCCGACGAAGACCTTGAACATCGCCTCCCCGTCGCCGTTGAAGAAGACGACGGAGGCGCTGTCGGCGCTGCCCATGAAGGGCCGGCGGACGAAGCCGACGGTGCGGCAGCGGTCCAGCCGGATGTGGCCGCCGATCGGGCTGCCGCCGGCGAGATTGTAGAAGCCGCGTCCGAATTGCCCGCGCGGCAGCGGCCCCTTGCACTCCAGAACGAGGTCGGCGCTGTGCACCAGCACGGTGACCGTGCCCCAGTCGGCCATGTCCAGCATCGCCGCCTCGGCCGTTTCCCCCGACGCGAAGGCGCGCAAGCCGTCCGGCAGGCATTCGGTGACGGTGAGCAGGCTGACATTGCTCTCCGCTGCGACTGCCTCCAGCACGCCGTTCGGCGCGGCGGCGAGGCGTTCGCGCAGGGCGGCGAGCGTGTCGGGGGGCGGGGCGGTGGGGGTGCTGTGCGGCATGGAAGCAGTCCGGAGCGTCGGTTGCAAACTAAATTGAGAATAGTTCGCATTCGCAAATTTGCTCAACGGCGCTTCGCTTAATTTCGCTTAATGGAGAATGCCGGTGATGGCGCCAGGAACGGCAGGGGCCGTCACCGGGCGGCCCCGGCGTTCCAGCCGGACCACCGCGCGCAGGCCCGGACCGTTGTCCTCCAGCCGCAGGGCGCCGCCGTGCAGCCGGGCGATGGCGTCCACGATGGCGAGGCCAAGCCCATGGCCGGGCACCCGGTCCGACGGGTCGAGCCGGCAGAAGCGCTGCACCGCGAGCGCGCGCTGGCCGGGAGCCAGCCCACGGCCGCGGTCGGCGACGACGATCTCGTTCCAGCCGTCGCGCCGACCGGCCGACAGGTGCAGCGCCTCGCCCGGCGCGTATTTCAGGGCGTTGTCCACCAGATTGGCGATGGTCTGGAACAGCAGCGTGCGGTCGCCGCGCAGATCGAGGTCGCGCTCCACGGCGACGGTGATGACGGTGCCGGTGCCCTCGGCCAGCGGCAGGTAGGATTCGGCCACCTCGTCCAGCAGCGCCTTCGCGTCCAGCGGCTCCACCGCCAGGGTGCAGCGCCCGGTCTCGATCTCGCCCAGCCGCATGATGGCGCGGAACAGGTGCTGGATGCGCCGCGTCTCCTCGATCCCTTCCTCCAGCTCGCGGCGCAGGGCGTCGTCGGGGCAGTTCTCGGCGATGGTGGCCAGCCGGTTGTGCAGGTGGGTCAGCGGCGTGCGCATCTCGTGCGCGATGCTGCTCGACACGCTGGACACCTCCTCGACGAGCCGGGTCACGCGGTCGAGCGTGCGGTTGATCTCGCGGCCGAGCCGCGCGAACTCGTCGTCCGGGCCGGTGATGGCGACGCGGCGATCGCGGTCGCCCGCCGCGTAGGCGGTCAGCGCCATGGTGATGGCCGACACCCGGCGCAGCGTGCCGGCGCTGAAGCGGATGCCGAAGGCCACGCTGGTCAGCAGGAACACCAGCACGCCGCAGCCCGCCGCCAGCGGTACGGCGCGGAGCTGGTCGAGCATGGGCTGGAGGTCGTAGGCGTTGACGTAGCGTCCGCCGTCGCCCAGCCGTACCACCATCCCGCGCACCTTCCAGCCGTCGCCGCGCTGGTCGATGCGGCCGGTTTCGCAGGGGGCCGGACCGCCGCAGGCGATGACGGCGAGCAGCCGCCGGGCCATCGCCTCGTCGCCGTAGAGCACGCGCCCGTCGCGGTCGATCACCATGCGCCGCCGCGTGCCCTCCGGCGCGAAGCGTTCGCGGCGGCGCAGCTCCGCGACCAAGGCGGCGGCATCGCCGAAGCCGCCGTGCAGGCGGTGCGTTTCCTGGTCGCGCTCCAGCAGGTCGACGACATGTTCGTTGACCAGCTCCACCAGCAGGGCGCGGCTCCACAGCACGGCGGCGCCGGCCACCACCAGGAAGACCGCGCCGATGGCCATGGCCTGGCGGAAGCTGCGCGTGTCGAGATGGCGGCGGAACCTCCGGACCCAGGCCGGTCTAGCCCAGGACATAGCCGATGGCCCGCACGGTCTTCAGCAGGGGCGGGTCGAAATCCTTGTCGATCTTCGCCCGCAGCTTGAAGACATGGACCTCCACCAGATTGGTCGGGGGGTTGAAGCCGTAGCCCCAGGCCTTCTCCAGCAGCATGCTGCGGGTCACGGTGCGGCCGGGGTTGCTCATCAGGATGTGCAGGAGCTTGAACTCCTTGTCGGTCAGCTCGATGGGCACGCCGCGCCGGGTCACTTGCCGGCGGGTGACGTCCATCACCAGATCGGCGACCTCCAGAACGTCGCCGGCCCCGGCCAGGACGGCGCGGCGGGTCGCCAGATGCTCCAGCCGGACCAGCAGCTCGGCGAAATCGAAGGGCTTGCCCAGATAGTCGTCGGCCCCGGCGCGCAGCCCGGCCACCCGTTCCGTCGTCTCGTCCAGGGCGGACAGCACCAGGACCGGCGGGTGGCGGGTGCCCTGCAGGCGCTTCAGCACCTCCATGCCGTCCAGCTTGGGCAGCATGCGGTCCAGCACCACCACGTCGAACGCCTCCTCGCGCAGCAGGCGCAGCGCGTCCTCGCCATCGCCGGCGAAGCGGCAGGAATGGCCGGAGCCGCCGAGCTTCGCTCCGATCCAGTAGCTGACCGCCGCGTCGTCCTCAACGATCAGAACACGCACCGTCCCCTCCCTCCGACGCCTCTTTCGGGCGCCCCGTCTCGTCCTCAGTTTGCTATTAATAATCATTCGCAATTGATTTTTCCAGACGCCGCGGCGCGTCCGGTGGCGGCGTAGACCACGCCCTCCTCCTCGGGCAGGTCGAGCCGGACGAAGGCCGTGCCGAAGACGCGCTCCAGCACCGGCACCGGCAGGTCGGCCATGGCGCCGGCCCAGGCGACGCGCCCGCCGGCCAGCAACAGCCCGTCGTCGGCGTAGCGCGCGGCCAGCGTCAGGTCGTGCAGGATCACCGCGCAGCCGCCGCCGGTCCGCTCCACCCAGTCGCGCGCCGCCCGCAGCAGATGGTGCTGGTGGGCGGGGTCGAGGCTGGCCGTCGGTTCGTCCAGCAGCAGGTAGGACGGTCCTGCCACGTCGCGCCCGTGCCGGCCCGCGGCCAGCTGGGCGAGCGCGCGAGCGAAGGCGACGCGTTGGCGTTCACCGCCGGAGAGCTGGGGCATCAGCCGGCCGGCCAGGCCGCCGGCCCCGGCCCGGATCAGGCAATCGGCGATCAGCGCCCGCCGGTCGCCGGGACGGATCAGCCAGGGCTCGGTCGCCAGCTCCATCACCTCCTCCACCGAAAAGGCGAAGGCGACTTGCTGGTGCTGCGCCACCAGGGCGCGGCGGACGGCCAGCCGCGGCGCCGGGATGGCCGCCATTTCCACCCCGTCCAGCAGGGCGTGACCGGCGGTCGGCCGCCGCTCCCCGGAGAGGAGGGAGAGCAGGGTGGATTTGCCGGCCCCGTTGGGACCCAGGATGGCCAGCACCCGGCCGGGCCGCACCGCGGCGGTCACGCTGTCGAGCAGGCGGGCGCGGCCGATGGTCAGGCCGGCGTCGATCGCTTCCAGCATGGTCAGGTCCCTCCCAGCGCGCCGGCGCGGAGGCGCAGAAGCCACAGGAAGAAGGGACCGCCGACGGCGCCCAGCAGCAGGCCGGCCGGCACGTCGGCCGGGGCGGCGATGGTGCGGGCCACCGTGTCGGCCAGGACCAGCAGGACCGCCGCGGCCAGGGCCGTCGCCGGCATCAGCCGGCGGTGCACCGGTCCCAGCAGAATCCGCATGACGTGCGGCACGATCAGCCCGACGAAGCCGATCAGGCCGGACACCGCCACCGCCGCCCCGACGCCCAGCGCCACCAGAAGCACCGTGCGCACGGCGAAGCGGTGCGGGTCGAGGCCCTGGAGGAAGGCCTCCCGCTCGCCCATGGCGAACAGGTCGAGCCGCCGCGCCCCGGCCAGCAGCCCGGCGGTCGCCAGTCCCATCAGGAGCATCGCCGGCCCGATCTGCGCCCAGCTCGACCCGCCGAAGCCGCCCATCATCCAGAAGGTCATCTGGCGCAGCGCGAGGTCGTCGCCGAGGTAGCTGAACAGCCCGATGCCGGCCCCGCCCATGGCGTTCACCGCGATGCCGGCCAGCAGCATGGTGGCGGGAGAATTGCGCCCGTCGCGGCGGGAGATCGCCAGGATCAGCACGGTGGCGGCCAGCGCGCCGAGGAAGGCGGCCAGCGGCAGCACGGTGGCGAGGGACAGGCCGCTGCGCGCCAGCCCCAGCCCCGACACCCCCAACACCATGGCGGCGGAGCCGGCCAGCGCCGCGCCGCTCGACACCCCGACCAGCCCGGGATCGGCCAGCGGGTTGCGGAAGACGGCCTGGAGCGCCACCCCCGCCACGCCCAGCGTCACCCCGACCGCGGCGGCCAGGACGATGCGCGGCAGGCGCAGCATGGTCAGCACCATCCAGTCGCGTTCGGACAGCGGCGTTCCGGGCAGGCCGAGCAGGGCGGCGAGGTGGGACAGGCTGCGGTCGAGCGGGACGGACACGCCGCCCGTCGCGACGGCAATCAGCACGGCCAGCGCCAGCGCCACGGCCAGCGCCGCCAGCACCGGGACGAGGGGTGGGCGCCGGAAAGACGGCGCCGCCCGGTCTCCTTTCCGGGAGGACGGCATGGACAAGGTCAGGCTCATGGTTGCCCTTGAGGAGAGGTGCCCTGGACGCGGGTGAGTTCGGCGACCGCCTCGGCCGTGCGGGGGCCGAGTCCCATCAGCAGCGCCCCGTCCACCACCGCCACCCGCCGGGCCTTGGCCGCCGGGGTCAGGGCAAGCTGCGGCGTCGCCAGGAACGGGTCGAGCCCGCCCGACCGGTCGACCAGCGACCAGCTGACCAGCAGGATGTCGGGCGCTGCGGCCAGGACGGATTCCGACGACATCGGCACATAGTCGCGCTCCACCTCCAGGGCGTTGCGCGCGCCGGCCATGGCGATCAGCGCCGCGGGGACGGAGCGGCTGCCCGCCGCCATCAGACCGCCGGGCCCGCCGCCGACCACGCCGAGCACGACCGGCGCGCCGTCCTTCGTTCCGGCTTGGGCGGCGATGGCGGCCAGAGCGGCGAGGTCGCGGTTCAGCGAGTCCGCCAGCCGCCGCCCCTCCGCCTCCCGGCCGAGCAGGCGGGCGACCCGCTCCACCTTGTCGAGCAGACCGGCCAGCGTCGGCGTTTCCGGCACGACCTCCACCGTGACGCCGAGCGCCCGCAACTGGTCGAGCGTCGTCTCGGGGCCGGCGCCCTGGATCGCCAGGACGTGCGTCGGGGCCAGCGACATCACGCCCTCCGCCGAGAGGGCGCGCATGTAGCCGACATCGGGCAGGCCGTTCACCGGCTGCGGATAATGGCTGCTGGTGTCGCGCCCGACGACCGAGCCGCCGTCGCCGAGCGCGAAGACCAGCTCGGTCACCGGCGGGCCGACGGTGACGATCCGCCGCTCCGCCGCCCCGGCCAGGGTGGCGGCGGTGAGCGCAAGGGTGGCGGCGATCGCCGCGGGGAGAAAGCGCAGGCTCCTCATCGGCCGGCCTCCGTTCGTCACAGGGATGCGGCGAGCGCGCGCCACTCCGCCCGCTCCGGCTTGTCCTCGTCGCGCTGGCCGCAGAGGATCGCCGCGTTGTCGCCCTGGTCGTCGTACAGCTCGACGGTGGTGATGCCGCCCTTGTCGGTCGGCTTGTGGACGACCCAGGCGCTGGACAGCCGCGCCTGGATGGCGCGCAGGGTGAAGCCGGCGTCGTCGATGCGCAGCAGCCCGTCGGCGGCGGCCGGGTGGTCTACCGAGCCGGTGTGGATCTGGATGCAGCCGGCGTTGCCGACGAAGATCATGATGTCGAGGCGGCGGTCGCGCGCCGCCTCCAGCAGCGGCAGGAGGGTCGCGGCGGGCAGCTCCCGTGCGAAGCCCGGCCCGGCGAGGCGCAGCGCCTGCCGGCGTCCGACCCCGAAGGTCCTCAACATGCCGAAGAACTCGTGCACGTCGGTCATCGCGCTCCAGGCGGCGCGCAGCCCCTCCACGTCGATCTCGGCGTCGGGCCGCTCGGCGGCGGGGGCGGGCAGGGGTTCCAGGACCGGCGCGTCCTGGTCGGCGGCGCGGTGCAGGATCAGGAAGGCGTCCCAGGCGGCGGCGTTGGTCTCCGCGGTGCGGTGGATGGCGTGGATGGCGCGGCCGTGGCGGTCGAAGACGCGGATGGCCTCGGCCTCGCCGTCCGCTTCCGGCGTGTGGACGGTGATGGTCCAGTGGCGCGGGAAGACGCGCAGGTCGACCTCGCGGTTCAGCACGATCAGGGCCGGGCCGTTGCCGTCAACATTGCCGAAGCGCCCGGTCTTCCCGTGGGTGATGCTACGGTTTCCGGTGACGACCCGGACCGTCCCCAGGACGTCCAGCTTCCTCAGGGCATCGGTCCAGTCCACCTCCAGCCGCGTCGGGCGGGCGGCGCCGTTTTCCCAGCCGGGGAAGACGGACAGGATGGGATCGGCAATCGGAAGGACAGTGGGCAGGCGGGTGTCGGGCATTGGGAGCTTCCCTTGACAAGATGCGGTGTGGTCGGCCCGTCCGGACAGGGCCAAATTTCCCGCAAATGATCATGAGAAGCATTATCAGTTACAAGGCGCCGATCATTAACCGGCATTAATCGCCCGGCGCCCGCTGGAAGCGGGGATTGCGCGTGGCGATACGTTCGGCAAAAGCGCAACCCCCTCACCCTAACCCGGTCGCTCGCAAGTCTCGCGTCCTCTCTCCGCCTTTGATCGCCTTCGGCGCTCAACCGGCCTCCGGCCGGCGGCTTCGAGCCCCAGAGGGGAGAGGGGATTTCAATACGATCACCTTGCCCGTCAGGCCGCTTCTTCGATTTTCTCGTTGCGGTCAGGAAGGGCGGTCTCGCGCACCGTGGCGACCGGCGCGCGCGGGGTCTCGTCGACGCGCATGCTGAACAGGTCCGGCCGCGCGTAATGGCCCACCGGATCGAAATCGAGCTTGGCGCCGACCAGATCCTCGACGT
Source organism: Azospirillum sp. UENF 312511 (assembly GCF_058780635.1). NCBI lineage: Bacteria > Pseudomonadati > Pseudomonadota > Alphaproteobacteria > Rhodospirillales > Azospirillaceae > Azospirillum > Azospirillum sp. UENF 312511. The sequence goes on from NZ_JBSNCG010000004.1 coordinate 448,275, forward strand.
CCACCTCGGCGGTCAGGATGCCCTCCGCGTCGACCAGCGGGCCGGCGAGGATCTCGCCGAGCGGCCCGACGATGACCGAGCGGCCGTGCATCATCCACTCGTCCGGCCCGGCGTCGATGCGGCTCGCGTAGTCCGCCGGGAAGTCGGAGCGGCGCATCACCTGGCAGGCGCCGATCACGAAGCAGCGCCCCTCCATGGCGACGTGGCGCATGGTGGCGATCCAGCTTTCACGGTCGTCCGCCGTCGGCGCCGCCCAGAGCTGGACGCCCTTGGCGTAGTAGGCCGCGCGCATCAGCGGCATGTAATGCTCCCAGCAGATGGCGCCGCCGACACGGCCGAACGGCGTGTCCATGACGGTGAGGGTCGAGCCGTCGCCGAACCCCCAGACCAGCCGCTCCGACCCGGTCGGCATCACCTTGCGGTGCTTGCCCATCTGGCCGTCCGGCGACAGGTAGAGCACCGTGCAGTAGAGCGTCCCGCCGTCACGCTCGATGACGCCGACGACCGCATGGATGCCGTGCCGCGCGCAGGCCGCCGACAGCGTCTCGGTCTCCGGTCCCGGCACCGTGATCGCGCCGCGGACGTAGCGGGCGAAGTCGGCGCGCCCCTCCGGCGTGCGCCGGCCGATCGAGCAGCCGAAGTCGAGCCCCTTCGGGTAGCCGCCGATGAAGGCCTCCGGGAAGACGGCGAGCGACGCGCCGGTGGACGCCGCCTCGGCGATCAGGTCGACCGTGCGGGCGGTCGCAGCGGCGGCGTCGAACGGCACCGTCGCCGCCTGCACCGCGGCCACTTTAACCTTGGTCATGCTTGTCGTTCCTTGCAGTGTGTTTCGGTGGGTTGAGGCGCGGTGTCGGCCCAGACCGGCCGGACCAGATCGAAGACGTCGCGGGTGCGCAGATAGGCCGAGGGGCCGTGCATGCGGGCGACGAGGTCGAGCGCCTCATGGTCGATGCGGGGGCGGTCGGGGTTGCCGGTCAGGACGCGCGTCGCGACATGGGCGTGCAGCACCTCGCCCACGAACAGCCACTGTCCGGGACCGCTTTCGAACTCGTGGATCAGACGGCATTCGAAGGCGACCGGCGATGCGGCGATGCGCGGCGGCCGGACCGCGACGCTCGGCAGGGTGGCGAGGCCGGCGAGCCGGGTCTCGTCCACTTCGGGCGGCGCCTCGACGCAGGTGAGGTTCATCGCCTCCGCGAGGTCGAAGGGGACGAGGTTGATCACGAATTCCCGCGTCGCCCGGATGTTGACCGCCGTGTCCTTCGGCCGGTCCGGGCGCGCCAGCACGCCGAGACAGACCACCGGCCGGTCGGAGCCGAAGACGTTGAAGAAGGAATAGGGGGCCGCGTTCACCCGGCCCTCGGCCGAGCGGGTGACCGCCCAGGCGATCGGCCGCGGCAGGACCGCGGCGGTCAGAAGGCGGTAGCGGTCGGGCGCCGGCAGCGTGGCGAAGTCGAAATGGCGCGTTGGAGGGGCGGGGGCGTCGTCAAGTCGTAGGGTCATGAAGTCTCCTTCGGCGCGGCCCGGCACGGCCGCCGCCCCGTCCTGCGCGATGCGTCGGGATCGCCGGCCGATCAGCCGACGATCTTGACCGTCTTCGGATCGAAGCTCTGGGTCGCGAAGGCGGCGTCGACCTTGCCGGCGATGGTCGTGTCGACGAACTTCGAAACGTCCGGCAGGCGCGGCAGAAGCTTCGCCTCGACGCCCCATTCGGCAAGCTGGTTCAGCTTTTTGATCTGCTCGTCGGAGAGCGCCGCCTTGATGTCGGTGGGCGCCTTGGCGTTCCAGGCGGGGTCGTAGCCCGACGCCTTTTCCAGCACGGCCTCCGGGATGTTCTTCGCCGGCTCCAGCGAGCGGAACCAGCCGTTGACGAGGTCGTGGTTCTGGCTGGCGAAGTACAGCGCCTGGGAGTTGGCGAGCAGAAAGCGCTCCGCCACCTCGGGCCGGTCCTTGAAGAAGCGGTTATTCGCGGTCAGCACGATGACCGGGGTCAGGTTCTCCGAAACGACCTGGGCGAAGCCCGCGTTCTCGAAGAAGCTCACGAACGGGTCGTAGGTGAAGAAGGCGTCGATCCGCTGCGCGCCCACCGCGTCGGCCAGCTCCGCCGGCCCGACATTGACGAAGGTCATGTCGCGGCCGGGGGTGAGGCCGGCCTTGATCATCGCCTCCTGGGCGTTCTGGAAGGCGGTGATGCCGAAGGTGCCGTAGACCTGCTTGCCCTTCAGCCCGGCGACGTCGGTGATCCCCGATTTCTTGGTCACCAGCACCGCCGAGCGGAACCGCGCCTGCGAAGCGATGGTCGTGACCGGCGCCCCGACCGCCATGGTGGTGACGGCGGCGAAGTCGGACAGCGTGCCGACGTCGGCCGCGTTCGACACGATCGCCTCGTTCACCGCCGGCGAGGCGTTGAGCTGGATCATGTTCATGCGCAGGCCGTTGCGAGCCGCGATGTCGGTGCGCATCAGCACATGGGCGATCTGGGCCGAGACGGTGGTGGTGTTGAACCAGCCCATCTTGACGACGTCCGCGCCCTGCGCGCGGAGGATCGCCGGCTTGGCGAGGGTTGCGGCGGCGGCGATGCCGGCGGCGAGTTGGCCGAAACGACGGCGCGAGAGTGTCGAGGTCACGTTCATTCCCCTTTTTGCCATTCGGGTTTCAGGGTCTCCCACAGGTCGTTGACCGTAGAGACGAACCAGGGATCGGAGCGCATCTCGGCCGTGCGGGGCCGCGGCAGCGGCACGGCGACCTCCTCGCGCACCCGGCCGGGCCGCGGGCTCATCACCACCACGCGGTCGGCCAGGAACACCGCCTCGTCGATGCCGTGGGTGACGAAGATCACCGTCTTGCCGGCCTCGGACGAAATGCGGGCGATCTCCTCCTGCAGAAGCACGCGGGTCTGCGCGTCCAGCGCGCCGAACGGCTCGTCCATCAGCAGGATGTCGGGGTCCGGGGCGAGCGCGCGGGCGATGGCCGCCCGCTGCTTCATGCCGCCGGAGATCTGGTGCGGGTACTTCTCCTCGAAGCCGGTCAGCCGGACCATGTCGATCAGCGAGCGGGCGATCTCCGCGCGCTCCTTCTTCGCCATGCCCTTGGCCTTCAGGCCGAACTCCACGTTCTGCTGCACGGTCATCCAGCCGAACAGCGCGTAGTCCTGGAAGACGACCGTCCGCGATGGGTCCGGCTTGACGATGGGGCGGCCGTTCTGCAGAAGCGTCCCGCTCGACGCCGACTGGAAACCGGCGACGATGCCGAGCAGGGTCGACTTTCCGCAGCCCGAGGGGCCGAGCAGCGAGATGAACTCGCCGCGGCGGATGCGCAGATCGACCCCGTCGAGCGCGACCACCATGTTGTCGGACGAGGTTCCGCCATAGACCTTGCCCAGATTCCGGATGTCGATCTGGATGTCGGCCGGCTGGGCCTGCGGCGCGCCGGGGGGCGGGGAGGGGGTCTTGAGTGCGGTGTTGGCGGCCATGTTCCTTCGCCTCCTGCTCAATTGCGCTCGGAAGGCGCCCAGGCGTTCACCCGACGCTCGATCCGTTCGAGGACGGCGGACATGGCGAAGCCGACGAGACCGATGGCCACCATGCCCGCAACGACGTTGTTGATCTGGAAAAGCATGCGCGACTGCTGGATCAGGTAGCCGAGGCCGGTCTGCGCGGCGATCAGCTCGGCGGTCACCACGCACATCCAGCCAACGCCCAGCGCGATCCGCAGCCCCGGCAGGATGATCGGCAGCGAGGCCGGGATCAGCACGTCGGTGAAGAGCTGCCAGGGCGTCGCGCCGAGGCAGAGCGCCGCGTTCATCTGGTTCCGGTCAAGGCCGCGCACCGCCGTGTAGGTGGCGACGAAGGCCGGGAAGACGGCGCCCAGGAAGACCAGGAAGTAGGAGGCGGCGTCGCCGAGCCCGAACCACAGGATGGTGATCGGAATCCAGGCGAGCGGCGGGATGGGGCGGAGCGCCTCGACGACCGGCCGCACGAAGTCCGCGACGCTGCGCCACCAGCCGCACATCAGCCCGAGCGCCATGCCGACGACGCAGGCGAGCGCGAAGCCGACCGCCACCCGCTGCAGGCTGGCGCCGAGATGGACCCACAGCGAGCCGTCGAGCGCCATGTCCCACAATGCCCCGGCCACAGCGACCGGCGAGGGCAGAAGGAAGGCGTCGATGATGCCGAGCGAGGTCAGCGCCTGCCAGACGGCGAAGAAGGCCGTGAGGCCCATCGCCGCGCGGAAGGACCGGTCCGTCAGAATGCGGGGACTCACGGCGCGGCGCGGCGCCCTCTGCATGAAAGGCGGCGGCGCCGCATGCGCTTTCGTGTTCGCTTCCATCACCTTCCCTCGTTCCACCGTTCGGCGCCGTCTCGCGGGACGTCAGCGTCCTTGGACGACGACAAAACGATGACAGTGTCGGAAAAATCCGTCAATTCGAAAAATACAAATGAATGACGCTTGGCAGCCCAAAACTTGCCGTTTTAACGGGCATATGGCGGGATAAAAGCCCATTTTATCGCCCTTGTGCCAAAGTGGTGATGTCGGATGTCGGCAATTTATCGGCAAAAACCGACGATGGACGGGTGGCGCGGAATCGGGCATGTTGCGACGCGATTCAAAAGGGAGCACGTGGGTGAATCTGGAGGAGAAGCTGTCCCGGATCGGCATATCGGGGACGCTCTACAAGCTCTATCTGACGACGATCCGCCTTGGCGGCGGCTCCGTCACGGAGGTGGCCGCGGGCGCCGGCATGGCCCGCACCACGGCGCACGACGCTCTCGCCAAGCTGGAGGCGGAGGGGCTCGTCCGCTTCGTCGATCACGGGAAGCGCCGCTTCGTGGTCGCCCAGGACCCGGGCATCCTGCTGGAGCGCAGCGAGGCCCGGCGGCAGATGCTCGAAGACGTGATGCCGGTCCTGCGGTCGATGTACCATCACGAGAACGGCCAGCCGAACGTCCGCTTCCACCCCGGCCCCGAAGGCATCCGCACCGTCCTGTGGGAGACGCTGAGCGGCGACGAGAAGGAGCTGCGCGCTACCCTCTCCATGCGGGAGCTGATGGTCGAGCCGGGGCTGGAGGAGATGGAGCGCTATTTGAAGGAGCGGGCGCGGCGCGGCATCTGGCTGCGGGTGATCCGCTCGGAGGAGCGCGACATCGCGCCGATCTGGCCGTCGAGCCAGGAGGAGCGGCGCGAACTGCGCTACGCGCCCGCCACCTACAACCTCGCGATGACCTGCTTCATCCACGGCAGCAAGGTTTCGGTCATCTCGTCGGCCCGCGAGAGCTACGGCCTGATCCTCGACAGCGCCGATTTCGCGGCCTTCCAGGCGTCCATGTTCGATGCCATGTGGAGCCTGAGCACACCGGCGCCGACCATCCCCTGACCCCTCGGCCATGCGCCTAATTGAGGAGGTGGTTCTCGCGCAGGCGGGCCACGGCGAGGTCCACGAAGGCCCTCACCTTGGCCGGGGCGTGGCGTCCCTCGGGGTGGAGGACGTGGATGGGCAGGGGCGGCTCCTCATGGTCGGCGAGCACGATGCGAAGCTCCCCGGCCAGCAGGGCCGGGCCGATCTGGTAATGAAGAACCCGGGTGAGGCCCCAGCCCGCCTTGGCGGTCGCGATCACCGCCTCGTTGGTGTTGCATTGCAGGACCGGGTCGATGGTCACCCGTTGGTCCCGGGCGAACCGCCACTCCGGCGATGCCCAGGCGCCGGTCGACACGGCGATGCGGTGGTGCTTGAGGTCGGCCGGCGCCGCCGGGACGCCGTGGCGCTCGAAATAGGCCGGGGCGCCGCAGACCACGCGCCGGACCGTGCCGACCCGGATCGCCGTGAACCCGGAATCCGGCAGGTGACCGATGCGCACGGCGACGTCGATGCCCTCTTCCACGATGTTCACCGGACGGTCGACGAAGAAGGTCTGCGCGCGCATGCCGGGGTAGCGATCCAGATACTCGGTCACGATCGGCAGCACATGCATCGGCCCGAACAGCGCGGAGGCGGTGACCGCGAGCGTTCCGGTCGGGGTGGCGTAGACGCCGCCCGCGGCGGCTTCCGCTTCGGTGATGTCCGACAGGATGCGACGGCAGTCTTCCAGGTAACGCGCGCCGGCTTCGGTCACCTTGACCGAGCGCGTGGTGCGCACGAACAGGCGGGCACCGATGAGATCCTCAAGGGCCGCCACGGCGCGCGTCACCGCGGGCGCACTCAGATGCAGGTGGCGGGAGGTTTCGGCGAAGCTTTCCGTTTCCGCGACCTTCACGAAGATCCGCATCGCCTGCAGCCGGTCCATGCGTGCCTCCGTTTCGCCGCGTCCCCGTCACAGTCTGTGGCCGAACCCGCCCCGGATAGCAACCTCCGCCTGCGCCGCCGAGCCAGAAGCTGTCGGGTCAGAAGCCGCCGCGTCAGAAGCCGCCGCGTCAGAAGCCGAAGTGGCTGAGGCCCGGATGGTCGTCCGGACGGCGGCCCAGCGGCCAGCGGAACTTGCGGTCGGCCTCGGCGGTCGGGTGCTCGTTGATGCTGGCGTGGCGGACGCGCATCAGCCCATCCTCGGCGAACTCCCAATTCTCGTTGCCGTAGGCGCGGAACCATTGGCCGCTGTCGTCGTGGTATTCATAGGCGTAGCGCACGGCGATGCGGTTGCCGCCGAACGCCCACAGCTCCTTGATCAGCCGGTAGTCCAGCTCGCGGTTCCACTTGCGGGTCAGGAAGGCTTCGACCTCGGCGCGGCCGTTGGCGAACTCCGCGCGGTTCCGCCAGCGTGTATCGGTGGTGTAGGCCAGCGCGACCTTGGCGGGATCGCGGCTGTTCCAGCCGTCTTCCGCCAGACGGACCTTTTCGATGGCGGATTCTTCATTGAAGGGAGGCAGAGGGGGACGGGGCATGGCGAACTCCTGTCGTTTTGCGGGGGAGGGGGGTGAAGGGGCAGGTCAGAGCGCGAGCTGAAGGGGAGCGTCCTCAACGGTCTCCGCTTCGGCGGGGACGGCGCAGCACAGCAGCACCTCGTCCGCGGCGACCGACGCGCTCGGCTCCTTGACGTAGGTGACGGTGCCCTTGAGCAGCTTGGTGCGGCAGGTCCCGCAGGTGCCCTCGCGGCAACCGAAGGCGGGGTCGAGGCCGCGCGCTTCGGCGAGATCGAGCAGCGTGCCGGAGCCGGGTGTCCAGCGCGCCTCCTTGAGCGTGTTCATGAAGGCGACCGGCACCGGCTTGGTCGAGGGCGGCCGGCGCGCCGGTGCGGCGGCCACTGTCTCCGCTCCCGTCCGCTTCAGGGACGACGGTCCGAACGCTTCGGCGTGAATCCGGTCGTCGGCGATGTTGAGGCCGCGCAAGCCGTCGTAGAGCGCCTGGGTGAGAGCGGGCGGCCCGCAGACGTAGAAGTCGTAATCGTTGAAGCCGAGGATGCGCGTCAGCAGCGTCATGTCGATTCGGCCCACCGCGTCGTAATCGGCGCCCGGCACGGCCTCGCCGGGATCGCTGAGGACGCGGACGAGCCGGACGGCGCCGTTCGCCGCAGTGACGAGGTCGGCGATTTCCCGGTCGAAGGGGCGCTCCGCCTTGGAGCGCGCCGCGTGGACCAGGATCGTCGGGCGGATGCGCTGCGTGCGCAGACCCTCATAGACCACGTGGCGCAGCATGGCGAGCAGCGGCGTGATGCCGACGCCGCCAGCCAGCAGCACCGCCGGCCGCGTCGCGCGGGCGTCGATGGTGAAGCCGCCCGCCGGCCCGCGCGCCTCGATGACGTCGCCGACCCGGACGTGGTCGTGCAGATGCCGCGACACCAGGCCCTCGCGCTTGACGCTGATGCGGTAGATCCCGTCCGACGGGGCGACGGACAGCGTGTAGGTCCGGACGACCGGCGTGTCGGCGCCCGCCGGGGTGACGCGGATGGGCAGATGCTGGCCGGCCAGATGCGGCAACAGCCCCGCGCCGTCGGTCGGCCGCAGATGGAAGGAGCGGATGGAGGCGCTTTCCTCCATGATGTCCGTCACCGTCATCGGCCGCCAGCGCGTCGCCGTTTCCTCCGCGCGCAGCCGGTCGGCGGCTTGGCCCCAGTCGCCGGTCATCAGTGAGCTGGGGGACCAGCCGTCCGCCCGCAGCGTCCAGCGCAGGGCCAGGGCGCCGCGTCGCCGGACGATCCTGCGCGCCTTGAACGTCCACAGCCGCTCGGCCCCCTGGAAGGCGGCGATCTCCGGCGAGTCCAGGACCAAAGCGGCGTCGCCGGTCATTTGCAGCAGGTCGCCGCTGGCGAAATCGACGAAGAGCAAACCCGCCTTTCCGTTGAGCAGGATGTTGCCGAGCGTGGCGAAGAAGAGGTTCCCGTCGAAGTCGGGAATGGTGAGCGTGCCGTCCCCAGCCACGCGGACGAATCCGGCCTTGCCGCCGCGATGCGACACGTCGACCTGACGATGGTCGCCACGGTCGGCGTAGGAGGCGACGAAGAAGGCGTCTGCCGCTTCGATCACCGTCCGCGCCGCCGGATCGAGGGCCGTCAGCTTCTCGACGGCGCTGGCGAAGGGCTGGGCGGGGTCGCGGGCCAGCGTGGCGTCGCGCAGCTGGATGTAGCGGGGGCAGTTGCCGAAGCTCTGGTCGACCGCGACGCGGAAGCCCTCGGGCGTCGCCGTGACGACGCCGTTCATGCGGTTGCGCCGCCGCGTGTTCATCTCGATGCCGAGGAGGCCGACCGGCGCCCCATCGGTCAGGCCGGCCGCTGCGGGATCGCCGGCGTTCGGGCGCGCGGCGATGTCGAGAAGGGTCGGCGACGGTGAGGACAGGAAGCCGGGCCGGCCTTCCAGCACGGTCGCCCAGGCATCGCCGTCCGGGTCGGCGCTGCCGATCACGAGGAAGGGGAGCTGGGCGTAGAAGTCGCGGTGCTGGTCGGGCATGAAGTCGCGGATGACCCTCTGCCCCACCATCGCCATCCGCTCGGCGACGTCGGCGCCAACCTTCTTCTGCAGGAACGTCTCGCCCTCATGCCAGATCGGCAGCGTCTTCGCGGTCTCGCCCATATTCCGTCTCCTCGGTACCCGTCTCCCCGGTGAAAGAAGCGCGCGCGCCGGATCGCGCGCCCAGGCAGCGCGTCACGCGGCTGTGAGCCCCGCCGGCGTCTGGGCGAAGGGGACGAAGCCCGGCAGCGCCTCGACCCGGCGGAGGAAGGCGTTGACGGCTGGATAGCCCGACAGATCGACATTGCCTTCTGGGGCGCGGGCGACGTAGCTGTAGATGGCGACGTCGGCGATCGTCGGCTGGACGCCGACCAGCCAGTCGCGGCCGGACAGGTGGTTGTCGAGCCGCTTCAGCAGGGTGTGGGCGCGGCCGATGACCTCATCGGGGTTGAAGCCGGCGCCGAACACCGTGACCAGCCGCGCCGCCGCCGGGCCGTAGGCGACCTCGCCGGCCGCGACCGACAGCCAGCGCTGGACGGCCGCCGCGTTCCGGGCGTCCTCGGGCAGCCAGTCGCTGCGGCCGGCCTTCTTCGCCAGATAGACCAGGATGGCGTTCGAGTTCTGAGACGACCACGCCGTCGTCCTCCAGCACGGGGACCTGACCGAACGGGTTCAGCGCCAGGAATTCGGGGGTCTTGTGTGCGCCCGCCTTCAGGTCGACCTCGACCAGCTCGTGCGGCAGTCCGAGCAGGGAGACGAACAGGCGGGCGCGGTGCGCGTGGCCCGACAGCGGGTGATGATAGAGCTTCATGGCTGACTCCTGCGGTGCTGGCCGGGACCATCCCGATCCGCACACCGAGAGTGCGCCCGTCAGCAGATCACGAGAATGACCCGGTTTGGCAGTTCATCATTACAGCCATTGCAATAATGCCGGTTGGGAAGGGGCGTTTGGGGGGAGTGCGTTAGGCGTTCCCTCTCCCCCTGGGGAGAGGGTTAGGGTTAGGGTGAGGGGGTTGTGCGTGTCGGTACGCTCGGCAAAAGCGCAACCCCCTCACCGGCCCTTCGGGCCACCCTCTCCCCAGAGGGGAGAGGGTTATGAGAAAGCCAATTGCAACAGTTCCGCATGATCGCTCAGGCCGGCTTGACCTTCGGCCGCTTTCACGGCATTATGATGCATCATACATCGGATGACCGGCAACGGCGGGAAGGGCGAAGGATGAGCGGGTTCGATCTCACCCTTCTCGAACACGACAATCTCGGCGGCACGATTTACCAGAAATTGTGCGAGGCCCTGATGAAGGGGGCCTTCAAGCCGAACGACCGCCTCAAGATCCGTGATCTCGCCGACCGGCTGGGAACGAGCGTCACCCCGGTGCGCGACGCCATCCTGCGGCTGGTGCAGGATCAGGCCCTGGTGCTGCGCTCGCCGCGCGACATCCGGGTTCCGATGCTGACTCGGGCCACGTACCTGGAGATCCGCGACATCCGGGTCAATCTGGAGGGGCTGGCCGCCGCGCGGGCCGCCGAACAGGCCACGCCCGCGCAGATCGCGGCTTTGGACGCTCTGCTCAAGCGCAACGAGGAGGCGATGGCCGCCGGCAACACCGCGCTGGCCACCGAACTCAACCAGATCTTCCATTTCAAGGTGTCCGAGTTCGCGGACATGCCGGTGCTCGGCGACATTCTGCGGCGGCTCTGGCTGCAGATGGGACCGTTGATCGCCGACGTCTATGGCGGCGCCGGGCGCACGATGATCGACCATCATTACCCGCTGATGGACGCCATCCGCGGCCATGACGGTCCAGCCGCCGCCCGCGCCATCCAGGCCGACATCCTGCTGGCCAGCGGCCCGATCCTGGAGAGGATCGACGGCGTGCATCCCGAGCCGCTCGCCGTCTGATTCTCGCCGATCCCATCCGCGTCCTCAGCCGATCCACCCGCCACTATGATGCATCAAACATTGACCGCTTCGCACCACAAGGAGACACCGGCGATGACACCGGCCCCGACCCAGGGTGACGTTCTGACCACCGCCGCGCCGGCAATCTCCACGGAGGAGGCCGGCGCCATCCTGCAACGGTGGTTCGGCGTGGCCGGCACCGTCCGCGAACTGAGCAGCGAGCGCGACCGCAACTTCCACATCGCCACGCCGGAAGGACAGGGATATGTGCTGAAGTTCACCAACCCGGCGGAGCCGCAACCCGTCACAAGCTTCCAGACCGGGGCCATGCAGCATGTGGCCGACCGTGACCCGGCCTTGCCGGTGCCGCGGGTCGTGCCGACGCTGGACGGGGAAGCCCAGGCGATCGTCCAGATCGATGGCAGCGCCATGGTGCTGCGGCTGCTCACCTATCTCGAAGGAACGCCGCTCCACGCCGCGCCGCCCTCGCCGGGGCTGATGCGGGCGCTGGGAACGACGCTGGCCCGGCTGGACCGGGCGCTGGCCGACTACGAGCATCCCGGCTCGGAGCGCGATCTGCTGTGGGACATCACCCGCACCGCCAGCGTCGCCGACCGGCTGCACTATGTGACGGACGACCGGCGCCGCGGGATGGTCGAGCGCTTCGTTGCCCGCTTCACTGACGAGATCGCGCCCCGGCTGCCCGCCTTGCGCCACCAAGTCATCCACAACGACCTCAACCCCCACAACGCGGTGGTCGATCCGGTCGGGCATGAGGCGGTCACCGGGATCATCGACTTCGGCGACGCGCTGCGGGCGCCGCTGGTCAACGATCTGGCGACGGCGCTCGCCTACCACGTCACCAGCGGCGAGACGCCCTTCGGCTCCGTGGTCGAGATGACCCGCGCCTACAACGCCGTGCTGCCGCTGACGGCGGACGAGGTGGACCTGCTGCCTGATCTGGTGGCGGGCCGCCTCGCCCTGACCATTGGCATCACCGGCTGGCGGGCCGCCGAATACCCCGCCAACGCCGCCTACATCCTGCGCAACGCCGAACGCGCCTTCGCCGGCCTGGACCGGCTGACCGGCGATGAGGCCACCACCGCGCGCCGCCTGCTCCATCTCGCCTGCCAGAAAGTGTGAACCGCCATGACCATGATCAACGCCTACGCGCCCGACTCCGCCGGGTCCCTGCCGGAGCGCGAGCGCGCCCTGATCGCCCGCCGCGAGAAGCTGCTCGGCCCGGCCTACCGGCTGTTCTACGCAGACCCGATCCATGTCGTGCGCGGCGAGGGCTCGTCCCTCTATGACGCCGAAGGCAACCGCTATCTGGACGCCTACAACAACGTCGCCTCGGTCGGGCATTCGCGGCCGGAGGTGGTGGAGGCAATGGCCCGGCAGGCGGCCGTGCTGAACACCCACACTCGCTACCTGACCGACGGCATCCTCGACTTCGCCGAAGCCTTCCTGGCGGAGTTCCCGGCGGAGCTGTCGCACCTGATGCTGACCTGCACCGGCAGCGAGGCCAACGATCTGGCCCTGCGCGTCGCCCGCGTCCACACCGGCGGCACCGGCGTCGTCATCGCGCACAACGCCTACCACGGCGTGACCTCGGCGCTGGCCGAGATGTCGCCCTCGCTGGGCGCCGCGGTGAAGCTGGGCGACCATGTCCGCGTGGTGCCGGCGCCCGACGGCTACCGCATGCCGGAGGCCGAGGTCGGCGCCGCCTTCGCCCGCTCCGTGGAGGCGGCCATCGCCGACCTGCGGGAGAAGGGGATCGCCCCGGCGGCGCTGCTGGTCGACACCATCTTCTCCAGCAGCGGCGTCTTCACCGACCCTGCGGGCTTCCTCGCCCCGGCGGTGGAGGTGATGCGCAAGGCCGGCGGCATCTTCATCGCCGACGAGGTGCAGCCGGGCTTCGGGCGGCTCGGCACGCACATGTGGGGCTTCGCGCGCCACGGGCTGGTGCCCGACATCGTGACGGTCGGCAAGCCGATGGGCAACGGCCACCCGGTGGCCGGCGCGGTGTTCCGGCCGGAGGTGATCGAGGCGTTCGGCAAGAGCCAGCGCTATTTCAACACCTTCGGCGGCAACCCGGTGTCCTGCGCGGTGGCGCTGGCGGTGCTGCGCGTGATCAAGGCGGACCGCCTGCAGGAGAACGCCCTGAGGGTCGGCACCGAGATGATTGACGGCCTGCGCGCGCTTGCCGCCAAGCACGAGGTGATCGGCGACGTGCGCGGCAGCGGGCTGTTCATCGGCGTCGAGATGGTGCGCGACCGCAAGCTGAAGACCCCGGCGTCGGAGGAGACCACCCGCGTGGTGAACGGGATGCGCCAGCGCCGGGTGTTGATCAGCGCGACCGGACAGGAGGGGCACATCCTGAAGATCCGCCCGCCGCTGGTCTTCTCGTCCGAGGACGCCAAGCTGTTCCTCGCCACGCTGGACGACGTGCTGACGGCGCTTTAAGCCGCGCCGCCCCGCTGAGCCCCTTCAGCCGAGCGGTGTCCGCCCGGTAAGGGGCCTCGGCTTCCTCCCTCGGGCGGACGTCGCCCGAACAGGCGAAGCTCCGCCCGCCGGCCTTGCCGTCACCAGTCGGTGGGGCAGGAGCGGCAATCGGTCATCAGCGCGTCCTGGAAGATGGCGAAGCGGATCTTCGCGCCTTCCAGGTTGGCCTGCGACAGGTTGGTCAGGGACAGCTTGGCCTCCTGAAGGTTGGCGCCCTCCAGGTTGGCGCCGGTGAGGTCGGCCTTGTCGGCGCGCAACGCCTCCAGATTGGCGGCGGTCAGGTCGGCCTGCCGCAGGTCGGCGCCGTTGGCGCGGGCGAATTCCAGGTTGGCGCCGCGCAGGCGGGCGCCGGACAGGCGCGTGCCCTGAAGGAAGGCGGTGCGCAGATCGGCGCCGTCGAGGATGGCCCCGCTGAGGTCGGCCCCGCGCAGGTCGGCGTGGCGCAGGTCGGCCCGCATCAGGTTGGCGCCGTGCAGGTCGGCGCCGGCCAGCGACAGGCCGCGCAGGTTGCGGTGGCGCAGGTCGATGCCGGGGCAGACTGCCTTGGCGGTCAGGACGCAGCCGGCGACCTCGGTGACGCGCTCCTCCTCGCCGCCGCCGAGGCTGGCGGTTTCGACCTCGGCCGCCAAGGGGGCGGTGAGGGGTCCGGACAGGGACAGCAGGGCGCACAGGGCGAAGGCGGGCCGGAAGAGGCGGTTCATGGGGGAGAACTCCCATCGCTGCGATGCATGAAGACCGGGGCGGGGAAACGGACCGGTACGCCCGCTTCCTCGCCCCGGCGGGCGGTCACTTGACGGCGGTTACTTGGCGCTGGAGACCTTCACGTCGGCCAGCTTGAACACCCAGAAGGAGCCGCCCTGGGTCACGCGGGTGGTCAGGTCGGCGAGATCGCCGCCCCACAGCGGCACGGCGCCGCCGTAACCGGTGGTGATGCCGACATACTGCACCCCGTCCAGCTCCCAGGTGACCGGGGAGGAGATGATGCCGGAGCCGGTCTGGAACTTCCAAAGCTCCGCTCCCGACTTGGCGTCGAACGCCTTGACGTAGCCGTCGCCGGTCCCGGTGAAGACCAGCCCGCCGGCGGTCGCCAGCGTGCCGGACCACAGCGGCAGCTCCTCCTTGTGCTCCCAGGCGACCTTGCCGGTCGTCGGGTCGATGGCGCGCAGGATACCGACATGGTCCTCGAACATCTTGTGGATGCGGAAGCCCATGCCGAGATAGGCGGAGCCGGGGTTGTAGCCGACATGCTCCGTCCAATAGTCCTCCTTCCAGTGGTTGGCGGCGATGTAGAACAGGCCGGTGTCCTCGCTGTAGGACATCGGGTTCCAGTTCTTGCCGCCGAGGAAGGGCGGAGAGACCTCGACCGCCTTGCCGCGCTTCTCGCCCTCGGCGGGGGGCGGCGGGCGCTGGCCCTCCACCTCGATGGGGCGGCCGGTCTTCAGGTCGATGCCCTTGGCCCAGGTGATGCCGTCGACGAAGGGGAAGGCCGCCAGCACGCTGTTCGGCTTGTTGGCCTCGCCGCCCGCCGTCGCCAGCTTCGTCCGGTCGGTGACGTAGAAGAAGCCGTTGCGGTCGGCGTGGGCGGTCGCCTTCACCGTCTTGCCCGACGCGTCCTTGTAGTCGAACAGCACCAGCTCGTTGTTGCCGGAGAAGTCCCAGGTGTCGTTGGGGGTGTGCTGGTAGAAGCCCTTCAGCTCGCCCGTGGTCGGATCGACGTAGGCCTGGCCGGAGGTGTAGAGGCTGTCGCCGGGCCAGCGCGCCCAGCCGTTCCACGGCGCCGGGTTGCCGGTGCCGATGACGATGGTGTTGGTCTCCACGTCGAAGGTGGCGCTCTGCCAGGGCGCGCCGCCGCCGTGGTTCCACGCCTCGACGAGCTGCCCGTCCTTGTCGCGCGGCCAGGACGGCGCCTTGGCGTTGCCGGTCGGGGTGCTGTCCTTGCCGTCGAGCCGGCCCATGTGGCCCTCGACCAGCGGACGCATCCAGATCTCGTCGCCGGTGTCGGGATCGCGGGCGAACAGGCGGCCGACCACGCCGAACTCGTCGCCCGACGAGCCGTGGATCAGCAGCATGCGCCCGGTTTTCTGGTCCTTCACGACGGTGGGGGCGCCGGTCATGGTGTAGCCGACCTTGTGATCGGCGAACTTCTTGCGCCAGGCGACCTTGCCGGTGTCCTTGTTCAGCGCGACGATGGAGGCGTCGAGCGTGCCGAAGAACACCTTGTCGCCGTAGATCGCCGCCCCGCGGTTGACCACGTCGCAGCAGGGCCGGATGTCGTCCGGCAGGCGGTGGGCGTAGGTCCACAGCCGCTTGCCGGTGCGCGCGTCCAGCGCGAACATCCGTGAGTAGGAGGCGGTGACGTAGATCACCCCGTCATGGACCAGCGCCTGGGTCTCCTGCCCGCGCTGCTTCTCGTCGCCGAAGGAGAAGGACCAGGCGGGGACCAGCCGCGACACGCTGTTGGTGTCGATCTGCTTCAGCGGGCTGAAGCGCTTGCCCTCCACCCCCATGCCGTACATCAGCACGTCGCCGGCCGACTTGGCGTCGTTGGCGATGTCGTCCCAGGTGACATTGGCGGCTTGAGCGCCTCCCCAGGCCGCCGGAGCGGTGGAGGCGAGGAATCCGGCCACCACCGCGGTGATGATTCGGCGCCGGACCCGTCTGGCTTTGGTTTCCGGCGTGGTGTCCAAGGATAAAGTCATGCGTTTCCCCCGTGAAAGGCCGTTTTTTCCGGGGCGGATCGTCCGCCCGATCCGCCCCGGTTCCGGCACCGCGTCTTGCGCCCCCAATGTTCGTCTTGGCGGTTCTTCGGTTCCATTGGACGATACGGGGACGAAACTCTGGCAATGGGCGCGTGACAGCGTCCCGGATGGGGCGGGAAAAAATCCCGGCGCCGCGGCAAAAGGCCCGCCTGCCCGCCGCTTCTTGGTCGAAGGACGCATGGCGGGGAGACCGGTTGTTTCGCTAACATTCCGTCGATGGTCCTATGGGGCGTGTCGGAAGGATCGGACGGCGATGTCGTTGCGAATGCGCATGCTGGCCCTGATCGGGCTGTTCCTGGCGTTGCTGGCCGTGGCCGGCGCGGCTGTGATGATCGCCAACGCGCGCGACGCCGTCCGCGCGGAAATGGCCTCCGCCCTTGATCTCGGCATCGCCATCGGGCGGGCGGAGGCCGGGCGGGGGGCCATTCCCGATGCCGTCGCGGCGCTCGACCGTCTGGGCCTGCGCCACCTGCGCTTCATCGCGGGCGAGGCGCCGCCCGACTCCCTGGGCGAGGGGGATGCCGGCCATGGAGGCGTTCCCGGCTGGTTCGCGGCGCTGGTCGGCGTGGCGCCGCAGGCCCATGCGCTGACCGGGAGCGATGGGCGCGTGCTGTTGACCGTGGTCGCCGAACCGCAGGACGAGGTGGCCGAGGTCTGGGAGGACATGCGGGACCTCGCCCTGGCGATGCTGGTGGCGGGTCTGCTGCTGCTGGGCGCCGCCTGGATGGCGGTGGGCCGGGCGCTCGCCCCGCTCGCCCGCATTGAGGCGGCGGTGCGGCGCCTGCGCGAAGGCGTTTACGAACCCGGACCGCGGGGCGGCCTTGCCGGCGGCGGCGTGCCGGAGTTGGCCCGGCTGGGCACCGGCATCGCCGCCCTGGCCGAGGAGCTGGCTGCGGCCGGTCGGGAGAACCGCCGGCTCGGCCAGAGGCTGATCGAGGCGCAGGACCGCGAGCGCCGGGACATCGCCCGCGAAATCCACGACGAGCTGGGGGCGGCGCTGTTCGCCATCAAGGTGGACGCCGGGCGCATCCTGCGTCTGAGCGAGGAGCCGAAGCCGGAGGCGACCATCAGCGAGCGGGTGGAGGTCGCCGGACGCGCCCGCGCCGTGCTGTCCATGGCCGCGGACGTGCACCGGTTGAGCCGGCGCATCCTGGTCCGCCTGCGCCCGGCCCTGCTCGACCAGTTGCCGCTGGGCGAGGCGCTGTCCGGGCTGATCGACGAGTGGGCTCGGCGGGAGCCGGAGGTGCGCTGGTCGCTGGACGTGGCCGAGGACGGAACGCCGGACGGCATCGACGGGCTGGACGAGGTGCTGCGCCTGACGGTCTTCCGGCTGGCGCAGGAATCGCTGGTCAACGCCCTCCGCCATGCCCGGCCGACCAACGTGTCGGTGACGGTGCGACGCTGGACCGACCGGGTGGAAGTCGTGGTGGCCGACGATGGGCCGGGGTTCAGGGAAGGGCCGGGTGTGGCGGAGCAGGGTGGATTGGGCATCGCCGGGATGGCGGAGCGGGTGAGGGCGCTGGGCGGCACGCTGCGCATCGGATCGGACGGCGGGCAGGGCACCCGCGTGGCCGCCTGCCTTCCCTGTGTCCCGGCCGGGCTGGAAGGCGTGGCGTGACCCCGACCATCCTCCTGGTGGACGATCATCCGGTGGTGCGCGCCGGCTGCCAGAGTCTGCTCGCCGAAGCCGGGCTCGGCCGCGTCGTCGAGGCCGCCGACGTGGCGGCGGCGCTGGCGCTGTGGCGTTCGGAAAGGCCGGACGTGGTCATCCTCGACCTCAACCTGCCGGGTGGGATCGGGGGGAGGGACGGCGGCGGGATGGAGGTTCTGCGCGTGATGCGGGCGGAGAACCCGGCGGTGCCGGTTCTGATCTTCAGCATGCACGAAGATCCCGCCATCGCCGCGCGGGCGCTGAAGGCCGGCGCCAAGGGCTACGTCACCAAGAACGACGCGCCGGAGACGCTGGTGACGGCGGTGCGCAGCGTGCTGGCGGGCCGGGTGCATCTCGACCACGCGCTGGCGCGCGAACTGGCGCTGATGGCGCTGGCCCCGACCGACGACCCGCTGGCGGTGCTGACCCAGCGCGAGCGGGAAATCCTGGCGCTGGTGGGGCGTGGCCTGACCGCGGCGGCCATCGCCGAGGCGCTGGGCATCAGCCAGAAGACCGTCGCCAACGCCTGCACCCAGATCAAGGACAAGCTGGGGGCCGACAGCACACGCGCCCTGATCCGCTTCGCCATCGATCACGGACTGGCGGCCTGAGACGGGCGCTGTCCCGCCGCCCGAAAGGAAAGAGGCGGGACAGCTGACGGAACCCCCTTATCCAGCCTCAGGCAGGGTCGCCGATGGTCAGCGCGATGGTGCCGACTTGAGCAATCGAGCCTTCGATCCGGTTGCCGGGCTTGACCGGGCCGACGCCCTCCGGGGTGCCCGTGTAGATCAGGTCGCCCGGTTGCAGGTGGTAGAGGGTGGACAGGTGGGCGATCAGCTCTGGAATCGACCAGATCAACAGAGTCAGGTCGGAGGACTGCTTCGTCTCGCCATCGACCCGCAATTCGAGCGTGCCGCTCGTCGGGTGGCCACACTCCGTCACCGGAATGATCTCCGACAGCACGGCCGAGTCTTCGAAATCCTTGCCGATGTCCCAAGGCCTCTGCTTGGCGCGGGCGGCGAGCTGCAGGTCGCGCCGGGTCATGTCGAGGCCGCAGGCGTAGCCGTAGACCACCTCCAGCGCCTGTTCCCGCGCGACGCGGAAGGCCGGCTTTCCGATGGCGACGACCAGTTCCATCTCGTAATGGTAGTTCCCGGTGGCCGGCGGGTAGGCGATGGCCGCCCCGCTCGGGACGTAGGTGCCGGGGGATTTGGTGAAGTAGAAGGGCGCCTCGCGGTCGACCGGCACGCCCATCTCGCGGGCATGGGCCTCGTAATTCCGGCCGACGCAGAAGATGCGGTTGATCGGGAAGCGGGCATCGGTGCCGCGGACCGGGGCGGCGGGAAGCGGCGCCGGATCGAAGACATAGCGGGTCAAGTCGGTTCGTCCTTGGATGGGGTTCACGTTACTCGGCGTCGGGCTGGCGGCCGGGCTCCGCGGCCTGGAAGGCGGGCAGGGCGCGCGCCGCCGCGGCGATGCGGCGGATGGTGGGATAGGCGTCGAGCGGGCAGTTCATCCGCTCCGCGTTGAAGACCTGCGGGACGAGGCAGACGTCGGCCAGCGTCGGCTCGTCGCCGAAGCAGAAGGCGCCGGGCTGCGGGCTGGCCGCCAGCATCGCCTCCAACCCGCCGAAGCCCTCCGCCACCCAATGGGCGTACCAGGCGTTGCGCGCCTGTTCGTCCAGGCCGAGATCGTCGCGCAGGTGGTTCAGGACGCGCAGGTTGTTGACCGGGTGGATGTCGCAGGCGATGGCCAGCGCCACCGACCGCACCCAGGCGCGGCCGAACGGGTCGCGCGGCAGCAGGGCCGGGGTGGGATGGGTCTCATCCAGATAGTCGATGATGGCGAGCGACTGGGTCAGCGCCCGGCCGTCCTCGACCAGCGCCGGCACCAGCCCCATCGGGTTGACGGCGAGATAGCCGGGCGAGCGTTGCTCCTTCCGGCGCAGGTGGATGAAGTGCTGCTCCGCCGTCAGTCCCTTCAGGTTGAGCGCGATGCGCAGCCGGTAGGCCGCGGACGACCGGAAATAGCCGTAGACCTCCATCGGCATGCTCCTCAGTCCTTCACCCGGTTGCCGCGGTCTTCGCGCCACAGGCCGAGCTTCTGTTGGGCGATGCGGTCGGAATAGCTGAAGATCACCGCATCCTCGTCGGCGTGATGGGTCACCCATTTCCAGCTCGGCACCACGAACACGTCCTTGGGCCCCCAAGCGAAGGGCTGCCCGTCGATCGTCGTGGTGCCGCGGCCCTCGACCACCGCGAAGATGGTGGCGTCGGTGCTCCGGTAGGCGCTGGTTGCGAAGTCCTTGGGCAGGAGCTGCATGAAGGCCGACATGGTCGGCATCGGCGAGCCGCCGTCCACCGGATTGACGAACCGCATCTTCAGCCCGTGGCACGGGTCCCAGTCCTGCTGGCGGCGCATCGTCTCCAGCGCCTCGCGGGTGCGGTCATAAGGATAATTGAAGATGGGAGAGGAGGGTTGCGTTGCCTCGTAATCCACCGGCAGCATGTTGGCGCCGAATTGCGCCATCGAGTGGCCGACCGAGCGGGTCACCGGCCGCTCGTCCTCCGGCGAGGATTCCGCGAAGGAGGCGTCGTAGAAGGAGACGGTCGGGATGTCGAGCCCGTCGAGCCAGATCATCGGCTCGTCGCTGTGGTTGCCGTGATCGTGCCAGGCGCGCGGCGGGGTGATGACGAAATCGCCGACCTGCATGATGGTGCGCTCGCCGTCCACCGAGGTGTGGGCCCCGGCGCCGTCCAGCACGAAGCGCACCGCCGACTGGCTGTGGCGGTGGGCCGGCGCCACCTCGCCCGGCAGCACCAGCTGAAGCCCGGCATAGAGCGAGGTGGTGATGCGGTTCTGGCCGGGCATGCCGGGATTCTCCAGCATCAGCACGCGGCGCTCCGCCTCCTTGGCGGTGATGAGGGAGCCCGCTTCCAGCAGCAGCTCCTTCATCTCGGCGAAGTGCCACAGATGGGGCACGCAGGCGCTGCGCGGCTCGCGGGTGATGATGGCGCCCATCACCGACCACAGCGGGTTCAGGTTGCGTTTGCTGATCTTGTCGTAATAGGCCTGCCGCTCGGGCGTGTCGGCGGGCGGTCCGGAGATGGACATGTCCTCTGTTCCTTTCTGTCAGATGGCATCGCCGAGGCCGGTCACACCATAGAGCCACGCGACACGGTCGTAATGCTGCTCGCGGCTCGAATTGCCGAGAACGGCGTTGCGCAGCGCCGCTTGGCCGCCCGCCGGGTGGTAGACGTACTCGCCCATCAGGCGGGAATTGAGCTGGACCCGGCCGGTGCGGGCGAAGCGGTCGCGGTTGTAGGCGGCGAAGGCGGCGTCCAGCTTGCCGTCCGTCTCCGCCATGTGGTGCGACAGGTTGACCGCGTCCTCCAGCGCCATGCAGGCGCCCTGCGCCAGATATTGCAGCATCGGGTGGGCGGCGTCGCCCAGCAGAACGACACGGCCGTCCATCCAGTCGGGCGTCGGATCGCGGTCGCACAGCACCCAGAGCTTCCAGTTCTCGCCGCGCTCGATGATCTGCTTGGGCCGGTCGGCGATGTGGCTGAAGCCCTCGTACACCACCTCCTTGGTCACCGGCACGCCGGCCACCGCCTCGGCGGCGTCGTTGTGGCAGGTGACGACGAGGTTGAAGACCTTGCCGCCCTTCAGCGGGTAATGGACGATGTGGCATTTCGGGCCGGCCCACAGCGTCGCCGCGTTCCAGCGCAGATCCTCCGGCATCTGCTCGGTCGGGATGACCGAACGGAAGGTGGTGTGTCCCGACACGCGCGGCTGGGCGTCGCCGACCACCTGCGCCCGCACCTTGGAGCGCAGCCCGTCGGCGCCGACCAGCGCCGAGCCGGTCAGCCGCCCGCCGTCGCCGAGCGTCACGGTGACCGACTCGCCGTCCTGTTCGTAGCGCTCCACTGACGAACGGGTGCGCAGCTCGATCAGGTCGCTGGTCCGGCAGGCGTCGAGCAGCACCATGTGCAGGTCGGCGCGATGGACGACGGCGTAGGGATTCTTGAAGCGCCGGCGGAACGGCTCGTCGAGCGGGATGGCGGCGATGCGCTCGTCGCGGACGGCGTCCATCAGCACCAGATGGTCGATGTAGACGGCCTTGGCCCGGGCGGCGTCGCCGACGCCGAGATAATCGAAGGCGTGGAAGGCGTTCGGGCCGATCTGGATGCCGGCGCCGATCTCCCCCAGCGCGGGGGCCTGTTCGAGCACGATCGAGCGGAAGCCCTTGCGGGCCAGCCCCAGCGCGGCGGCCAAACCGCCGATGCCGCCTCCGGCGATCAGGATGGGACGGTCAGGCATGTGTGTGTTCCTCTGCGTGATCTCTGGTCTTTCACAGCGTGGCGAGCAGCCCGCCGTCCACGGGGATGACCTGTCCGTTGATGAAGCCGCTGGCCGGGCCGGCGAGGAAGACCGCCACCCCGGCGATGTCGTCGGGCGTTCCCCAGCGGCGGGCCGGCACATCGCTCTCGATGTAGCTCTGGAAAGCCGCGTTCTCCTGCATCGCCACGGTGAAGCCGGTGGCGACGAAGCCGGGGGCGATGGCGTTGCAGGAGATGCCGAGCGGCCCGTATTCCACCGCCAGCGCCCGCGTCATGGCGGCCAGCCCGCCCTTGGCGGTGGCGTAGGGGCTGATGGTGCCGCGCGCGCCGAAGGCCGCGACCGACGCCATCAGCACGATGCGCCCGCTGCGCCGCTCCACCATCGACGGCAGCACCGCCTGGCAGAGGTTGAAGGCGCCGTCGACATGGGTCTGCCACAGCGACGCCCACTCCTCCGTCCGGTAATCCAGGAACGGCTTGCGGATCTGGTTGCCGGCGTTGCTGAACAGGCTGTCGACGCGGCCCCAGCGGTCGAGCACCGCGGCGACGCCGGCCCGCACCGCCGCGGGTTCGGTGACGCTGAAGGGCACGGCCATCGCCTCCAGCCCGTCGTCGCGCAGGCTCGCGGCGGCCTGCTCCGCGCGGTCCGCGTCGAGGTCGTTGACGGCGACGCGGGCACCGGCCTGCGCGGCGGCGCGGGCGGCGGCGAAGCCGATGCCGCCGGCCCCGCCGGTGACGAGGAAGACGGAGCCGCCGAGCCCGAAGCGGTTTTCCAGAAAGGCCTGAGCGGACATGCGCCGGCTCCTGTCGGTGGAGAGGGGAGGGAAGGAGGGATCAGAGCTTCTGCAGCTTGCAGGCGCCCGACGGGGCCGGGGTCGCCTGCTCGGCCGGGAAGGACATCGTCACCACCGGGCGCAGCTTGCCGTCCGTCTCGGCGACATGGCCGAAATAGTTGGGCAGGATCAGCTGGTTGTCCTCGGGCCGGAAGGCGACCCGGCCGAGGATGGTGTCGAAGCTGCCGCCACTCATCGCGCGGGCAATGTCGATCGGCTTGACGCTCTTGGCCTTCTCGACCGCCTGGAAGATGACCTGCATGCCGAGATAGGTCTCGCCCTCGAAGTTGGAGGGCTGGTCGCCGTTGTAGTGCTTGGCCCAGGCGGCGACGAAGCTCTTGTTCTCCGGCGTGTCGAGGGTCGCGCTGTAGTTGATGATGCCGTGGATGCCCTTGGCGGTTTCGCCCATCGCCTGCACCGTGTTGTCGGTGACGAAGCTGACCCCGGCGGTGAAGACGCTGTCGAGCAGGCCGAACTGGCGGGCCTGGGTGGCGAAGCTGACGGCGTCGCGCCCGGCCAGCGCCACCCACAGCCCTTCGGCGCCCGACGCCTTGATCTGCTGGATGTAGGCGGCGTAATCGGTGGCGCCGAGCGGCGGGTAGAGTTCGGCGACGACCGACTTGCCGTTGGCGGTGGCGGCCTCCTTGAAGCCGGCGCCGGAACCGCGGCCCCAGGCGCCGTCCATGCCGATGATCGCCCATTTCTGTTCCTTGCGGCCGGCAAGCCAGGGATTGACCACCGCCGCGTCCTGCGCGTCCTGGTGGTTGACCCGGAAGGCGCGGCGGACACAGGAATCGCCGGTGATCTTGTCGCTCTTGGTCACGGTGGCGACATAGAGCGCGTCCCAGCGGTCGAGCATCGGCGCGATGGCCAGTGCCTCGCCGGACGCGATGACCCCGGTCAGCACCTTGTAGCCTTCCAGCGCCAGCCGTTCGGACTGCTTGCGGGCAAGGTCGGGCTTGGCCTCGGTGTCGAGGATCTTGGCCTCGACCTTGTGGCCGGCCACGCCGCCCCGGGCGTTGGCCTCGGCGATGGCGAACTCGACGGCACGCTTGGCCTGGTTGCCGAGGTCGGCGTAGGTGCCGGACATGGCGGTCGGCACGCCGATCTTCAGCATGTCCTGGGCATATGCCGTGCCGGAAAGGGCGAGGGCGAGCATGCTGGCGGCGCCGAGGGCGCGAAGCTTGAGGCTGTTCGTCCTGGTCACTGTTTCCTCCATGGTTTTGTTTTTCTTCCGTCTCCCGCTTCGGGAGAGGGCATTCAGACCGCGATGTGCTTCTTCAGGCTTTCCTTGGTCAGGCCGGCCATGGCGCCCTGTTCCGCCACCTCGCCCTTGGACAGCACGTAGTAGCGTTCGGCCACCCGGCGGACGAGGCTGTAGTTCTGCTCGATGATCAGCAGGCCCGTGCCGCCGTCGGCGACGTGGCGCAGGTTGTCGGCCAGCTCGTCGACGATCACCGGGGCCAGCCCCTCGCTCGGTTCGTCGAGCACCAGCAGATGCGGGTTGGCCATCAGGGCGCGGCCGATCGCCAGCATCTGCTGCTGCCCGCCCGACAGCGCCGTCCCCGGCGTGTCGGCCCGCTCCTTGAGGATCGGGAACATTGCGAAGACCCGCTCGACGGTCCAGGCGCCCTTGCGACGGACGGCGGCGCCCAGGATCAGGTTCTCGCGAACCGTCAGGTTGGGGATGATGCAGCGTCCCTGCGGCACGACCGAGATTCCGGCGCGCGCGGCCGTGAAGTGGCGGATGTCTCCCACCGCCTTGCCGGCCAGCCGGATTTCCCCCTGCATGCGCCGGGCGATGCCGAGGAAGGCGTTGACGATGGTCGTCTTGCCGACCCCGTTGCGGCCCAGCACGGCGACCCGTTCGCCGGCGTCGATGCGCAAATCCAGGTCGTGCAGGATGCGGGCGCCGCCATAGCCGGCGACGACGTTGCTGAACGCCAGAAGCTCGCTCATGCCGCACTCCCGAGATAGGCGGTGACGACCTCGGGCGAGCGCCGGATCTCATCCGGCGTGCCTTCGGCCAGGACGCGGCCCAGTTGCAGGACGGTGATGCGGTCGCAGATGGAGAAGACCACCTCCATGTCGTGCTCGACGATCAGGACGGTGACCTTCCAGCGCTGCGCCAGATCGCGCAGCAGGGTGGCGAGCCCCAGCGATTCCCGCATCGACAGCCCGGCCGCCGGCTCGTCGAGCAGCAGCACGCGCGGCCGTCCGATCAGCGCCAGCGCCAGGTCGAGCCGGCGCTGTTCGCCATAGGCGATGTCGCGCGCCCGCGCATCGCCCAGACCGGTCAGCCCCAGCTCGTCCATCACCTCGTGGACGTTGGGCTTCTCGGCCTGCCGGGCGGCGATGTCGAGCTGCTCGCGCACCGACAGCTCGGGGAAGATGTTGGTCTTCTGGAAGGAGCGGGCCATGCCGTGGCGGCGGCGCTCCTGCACGCCCATCGCGCCGATGTCGCGGCCGTCCATCCTCACCTGTCCGGACCAGACCGCGGCCCGGCCGGACAGCACGTCGATCAGCGTCGACTTGCCGGCCCCGTTCGGGCCGATCAGGCCGCGGATTTCGCCGTGGGGAACCGCGATGTCCACCTTGTTCACCGCGAGGAATCCGCCATAGGGACGGGTCAGGGCCGTTCCCTCGATGGCGTAGGCGCCGTTCATCGATCCGTTCATCGGCCCGCTCATGCCCGGCCTCCCGTCCTGCGCAGGCGCCCGGCCAGTTCCGCCAGGGTGCCGGCGATGCCGGCCGGCATCAGCACGGTGACGACGATCACGGTGACGCCGATCATCGCCGGCCAATGCTCGGTCAGGTTCCCGGCCAGATCCTTGAGGAAGAAGAAGATCACCGCGCCCAGCGCCGGCCCCCACAGGAGCCGCGAGCCGCCGATGACCGCCATGATCAGCGCCGAGCCGGACAGGCTCCAGTGCAGCACCTCGGGCGAGACGAAGCCGTTGTAGAGCGCGAAGAGAAGCCCGGCCAGCGCCGCCACGAAGGCGGAAATGGCATAGGTCGCGGCGCGCGGCAGCACCGTGCGATAGCCGATGAAGCGGGCGCGCTCCTCGTTCTCGCGGATCGCCTCGGTCAGCCGGCCGAAGGGGCTGCGCACGGTGACGTAGAGGCCGAAGATCACCAGCGCCAGCAGGCTCCAGCACAGGACGAACATCGTCTCGGGCTGCTGCACGGCGGAGATCGGCAGGCCGAACAGGGTGTCGGGCAACGGGACGGCGAAGCCGTCGTCGCCGTTGGTCAGACCTTGCGCCTTCATCGAGAATTCGTGGAAGGCCTGCCCCACCGCCAGAGTCAGCATCGAGAAGGCGACGCCGGGAACCCGCACGATCACCAGCCCGAGCAGGAAGGCCGTCAGCGTCGGCACGGCGAGCGCCAGCACCAGCGCCAGCTCCGCCGGCAGCACCTCGTGGCGCAGCAGCAGGCCGAAGCAGTAGGCCGACACCCCGTACCAGGCGGCGTGGCCGAAGCTGACGACGCCGTTCTGGCGGATCAGGAAACCGACGCCGACCGCCAGCATCCCGCCGATCACCGCCTGGGTCAGCAGCGTCAGCACGAGCACCGAGGCGACCACGCCCGGAAGGCCGAAGCCGGCGGCCAGCGCCACGGCGAGCAGCAGCCAGGACCGATGCGACAGGCGGGGGGCGACCACGCGGGCGCCGGTGAGGTTCATGGTTGCGCGGCTCATACGTGGCTCCCTGCGAATCCGGTCGGCCGCCACACCAGGACCGCGACCATCAGGAGGAAGGGCACCATCGTCGCCGCCCAGGGGACGTAGATGATGCCGAGATTGTGGATCTGGCCGATGGCGAGCGCCGCAATCAGCGCGCCGGAGAAGCTGCCGAGCCCGCCGACCACCACGACGATGAAGGACTCGATCAGGATCGACCCGCCCATCGACGGCGACAGCGCCAGCAGCGGGGCGGCGATGGTGCCCGACAGCCCGGCCAGCCCGGTGCCGACGGCGACGACCAGCGCGCTGACCCGATCGGTGTTCACCCCCTGCACCGCCGTCGTCACCGGATCGATGCTGGAGGCGCGGACGAACAGGCCGACGCGGCTGAAGCGCAGCCACAGGGCGAGCCCGACGCCGACCGCCGCCGCGACGGCGATCACCATCAGCCGGTAGGCCGGGAAGGGCTGGCCCAGGATGTCGACGCTGCCCGCCAGCATCTCCGGCAGCGGCAGGGTGTGGGTGTCCTTGCCCCAGACGGAGTGGGCGAGATCCTCCAGGATCAGCAGCAGCCCGAAGGTGACCAGCACCGTGGCGATCGGGTCCTGGCGGCGCAGCGGCCGGAACACCGACACGTCGAGCAGGACGCCGGCCACCGCCAACACCACGGCGGCGCCCAGGACGCCCGCCCAGAAGCCGGCGACGGTGGCGATGCTGAAGCCGACATAGGCGCCGATCATGAACAGGCTGCCATGGGCGAAGTTCACCACCCGCCGCAGCCCGAAGATCAGCACCAGCCCGACCGACACGATGAAGAGCAGGCCCCCGTAGACGAGGCCGTTGAGAACTTGGATCAGCAATGCGTTCGCCATCTTGGGGAACCCCTCCGATGCCGGTCAGCGCAGATAGGCGCCGCCGTTGATGTCGAGCACGACCCCGCTGAGGAAGGAGGCGGCGGGCGAACAGAGGAAGGCGATCGGCCAAGCGATCTCGTCCGCCGAGGCCACGCGCGGCACCAACTGCGCCGCCACCGCCGGGAAGGGCTGGCCGGCGATCATCGCCGTCGCCGTGGCGCTGGGGGCGACCGCGTTGACGCCGACGTCGGGCGCCGCGCGGCGGGCCAGCCAGCGGGTGAAGGCGTGGACGCCGCCCTTGGAGACGACGTAATGCGCGCCCGTGGTCGACATGGTGCCGCCGGTCCAGCCGGCGACCGATCCGACCAGCACGATCCGTGCGCCGCCGCGCGTCCGCATGCCGGGCAGGAAGGCGCGGGCGAACTGCATCGGGGCCAGCAGATTGACGTGGATGATCTCGTGGAAGGAGTCCTCCCACTCCAGCGAGTCCCAATCATCGAAGGCGATGGCCCCGGCGTTCAGCACCAGCCCGTCGACGCCGCCGACGGCGTCGGCCAGCGCGTCGATGGCGGCACGGTCGCGGACGTCGCAGACATGGGCGGTGGCTCCGGCACCGACCGGCGCCAGCTCCTCCGCCAGGGCCGAGCAGTCGCGGATGTCGGTCAGCACCAGTTCGGCGCCCAGCTGTGCGCAGGCCCTTGCCGTGGCCGAGCCGATGCCGCCGGCCGCCCCGGTGATGAGCACGCGCTTGCCCTTCAACGCGAACGGAGTCGAACCGCATGGAAACGTCATGGCGTCCCTTTCCCTCTGTTTTCTCGCGGAGCTTCGCGCAAGGGGCAGGGCAGGCATCAGGCATCCGGCCTGTCGCCGCGCCTGTGGGCCTTGCCCGCCGGGGGATTCGTCGTCCCCGGCCGTGCCTTGGCTGTCCGCTTGTTTTCTGAAAGACCGCTTCTTCTGGAAGATCGCTTTTGAAAGACCGTCCGCTGGACGACCGCCGATTCCTTCGGCGATGCACCGGCCGACGCGTCTCGCGGGCCAATTCATAAGTATGCTGTCAGAAAGCTAACTGTCAGTATGTATACTGTCAATCAGTTTTTCCGAAGATCGGAACCGCGGATTGTCAATGCGACGGATCGACGCCGGGGGGTTTAGGATCGCGCCATTCCCCACATAAGGCAGGAGGCCTCCATGCACCGCGCGTTCAGCCACGACGCCGCGTCGATCGGCATCGTCGGGGCGGGCACCATCGGAAGCGGTTGGGCCGCGCTTTTCCTCGCCACCGGGCGGCGTGTGACGGTGGTCGATTCCGACCCGCAGGCGATGGCCCGTCTGCGACCCGCTATCGAGGCGGTGGCCGGCGATCTGGTGGCGCTCGGCGTCGGCGATCCGCGCTCCCATTGGGACCGGTTGACCGCGGCCGGCGGCGACTGGAGTTCGCTGGCCGGCGTCGATCTGGTCCAGGAGAACGGGCCGGAATCCCTGGCCGCCAAGCGCGCGATCCACGCCGCCGTCGAGGCGGTGGTGCGGCCCGAGACCCTGATCGCGTCGAGCACCTCCGGCCTGATGCCGAGCGATCTGCAGGAGGGGGCCCGCCATCCCGACCGGATCCTGATCGGCCATCCCTTCAACCCGCCGCACTTGCTGCCGCTGGTCGAGCTGGTGCCGGGCCGGCAGACGGCGCCCGAGGCGGTGGTGGCGGCGGAAGCGGTCTATCGCGCCGTCGGCAAGGTGCCGGTGGTGCTGCGCCGGGAAATCGCCGGCCATCTGGCGACCCGCCTCGTGGCGGCGCTGTGGCGCGAGGCGGTCTATTTGGTGGAGCAGGGGGTCTGCGATCTCGACGACATCGACCGCGCCATCGCCGCCGGGCCGGGACCGCGCTGGGCGGTGCTGGGGCAGGGGCTGTCCTACCATCTGGGGGGCGGGGCCGGCGGATTGGCCCGCTTCCTGGAGGTGTTTGACGCGCCGATCCGCTCCTGGTGGGACGATCTCGGCACCCCGGTCTTCGATGCCGCCAGCAAGCGGGCGCTGGTCGCCGGGGCCGAGGCTCTGGAGGCGTCGGTGGGCGGGCGCGACGCGCTGATCCGCCAGCGCAACGAGGCGCTGCTGGCCGTGTTGCGCGCGCCGGGTCCGCTCTCGGCCCGGCTTCCGGGCGGAGAGCGGGCACCGGACTGATACCTGCTCTGCGGTGATGCGCTACGGGACAGGTGTGGGCGGCGTCAGCGCGCCGCCGCCCGCTCCTCCCGACCGGCCATGGCTTTGCCGGCGGCATCGCTCTTGCCCGCCGCGTGCATGGCCACCCGGTAGGCGAAGACCAGAGCCGGACCGAGCGTCGTCCCCGGACCGGGATAGGTGCCGGCCATGATCGAGGCCATGTCGTTGCCGCAGGCGTACAGCCCCTGGATCGGGTCGCCGGACTCGCCGAGCACCTGACCGTCGGCATCCGTCGCCAGCCCGGCGCTGCAGGCGATCTCCGCCGGCCAGACCGCGACGGCGACGAAGGGAGCCGCCTCGATCGGCTTGAGGCACGGGTTCGGCTTGTTCTCGGGATCGCCGTTGAAGCGGTTCAGCTCGCTGTCGCCCTTGCCGAAATCGAGGTCGCTGCCGGTCCGCGCGAAGCCGTTGTGCCGGCGCACGCTGTCCGCCAGCCCGGCCGGATCGACGCCGATCTTGCGAGCAAGCTCCTCCAGCGTCGGGGCGGTGGTCAGATAGCCGCTCTTCTCGTGCGGCGCCAGATTTCGGGTGCCGGGATGCACCACACCGAGACCGTACTTGGCGACGAAGGCGGAGTCGCAGATCAGCCAGGCCGGCATGGTCGGCACCAGCTTGTGCGAGTCGAACATCGCCTCGACGAAGTCGTGGTAGGACGCGCCCTCGTTCACGAAACGCCGGCCGGCGGCGTTCACCGCGATCAGGCCGGGCTTGGCGCGGTCGAGCGCCAGATGGGGGAACAGGCCCCTCCAGTTCCCCGCCCGGCGCGTCACCGACACCGGCGTCCAGAAGGCGCCGCCGCGATGCTGGTCGCCGTCGATCCTCGCGCCGGCCGCCTGGGCCAGGGTCAGCCCGTCGCCGGTGTCGGTCTCGCAGGCCAGCGAATGGACCGGAACCGGCTGCGGCATGAAAGCCTGGCGGAACTCGCGGTTGTGGGCGAAGCCGCCGGTCGCCAGCACCACCCCCTTGCGCGTCCGCACCCGCAGCGTCCGGCCGCCGCTGTCCACCACGGCGCCGATCACGCGACCGTCTTGGCGGCCATCCTCCCGCACAAGCTCGCGGATGGCGGTGTCGAGCCGGATGGGCACCTTGCGCTTGCGCAGGCTGTAGAACAGGCGGGCCACCAGCGCGTTGCCCATGGTGATGCGCGTGCCGCGCGGATATTTCAGCCGGTCCGACAGGTAGCGCAGGAACAGCTTGGCCGAATAGGTGAAGTTGGCCGCCGATTTGAAGCGGCCGATCAGGCGGGGGATGTCGTCCT
Source organism: Azospirillum sp. UENF 312511 (assembly GCF_058780635.1). NCBI lineage: Bacteria > Pseudomonadati > Pseudomonadota > Alphaproteobacteria > Rhodospirillales > Azospirillaceae > Azospirillum > Azospirillum sp. UENF 312511. Next base: position 479,145 of record NZ_JBSNCG010000004.1, read on the forward strand.
TGCCGACCATCATGCCGCCGAAGATCATGAACTCGCCGATGGGCGGCCGGACCAGCCGGAAATCCTCGCCGAGCAGGCGGCCGTCGAACGGCTTCGGCACGATCGCCCGTCCGGTCACCGCCGCCCCCGCCATGTTCTGCTGATAGTCCGGGTGGCGTCCGCAGGGCAGGAACTGAACGTCGGTGCGGGTGTCGTAATAGTCGATCGCCGCCGGCCCGGTCTCCAGATAGACGCTGCGCAGGTCGCGGCCCTTGGTGCCGCCGACCAGCCGGTCCATGTAGATCTCCGCCTGCTCCGGGCTGTCGTCGTAGCCGGCCCGCCGGCTCTGCGTGTTGCCGGGTATCCAGAGAGTCCCGGCGGAGGTGGAGGCGGTGCCGCCGATCTGCCCGGACTTCTCGCAGACCATCACCTCCAGCCCTTCCAGGGCGCCGACCAATGCGGCGGCCATGCCGCCCGGCCCGGCGCCGGCCACCAGAAGATCGACCTCGGCGTCCCACGCGGTAACTTGTGCCATTCCTTGTGTTCTCCGTTTCCTCCCGCGCGGTCGAAGGTTCTTATCGTCGCTTGACCTTTCGACCGGCTGCGGCCTTGCCGCGTTTCGTGTTTCCATCGGTGACGGCGGGTGGTGCGCCGGTGTCCTCGGCCGTCTCGCGGTCGACGACCAGCCGCAGCGACGATGGCAGGGTGTCGTTGTGCAGGTTGACCAGCTGCGTCAGGAGCTGGATGAACGTCTTGCGGTCGGCCGGCCGCAGGGGTTCCAGGATGCGTTCCTGCACCCGCTCGACCGCCGCGGTGACGGTGACCAGCATGTCCCGGCCGGCCGGCGACAGGTACAGAAGCTTGATCCGCTTGTCCCCCTCGCTCGGGCGGCGATAGATGAGGTCCTTGGCCTCCAGCCGCTCGATGACGCCGCCCAGCGTCGAGCGGTCGAAGGCGATCAGCCCCGACAGCCGGGTGGCGTCCACCCCCGGATTCTCGTCGATGGCGACCAGGGCCGCATATTGCACCGAGGTCAGATCGTGGACCGTGCACTCTTCGGTGAAGAGGGCTGTCGAAATCTGCTGTGCCCGCCGGAGAAGATGTCCGGGCTTGGCGTAAAGTTCATCCATGGCCATGCGCGCACCTGTCGATCCTGTTCATGTTGCGGTGATACTCCCATACGGAAGCCGTTGGCAGCACAACCCGCATGACCTGTGCCCCGTGTTTCTTCGCCACACCGTCCATGCCCCGCGGTGGTTGGCCTAGTGGCCGGTTTGGCGGCCAGTTTGGTGGTCGGCGGGCGCCCCGTCCCTTGGGTGCGGAACCGTTCGTCCCTCCCACGATATTGACAGGATGCAATCAGTATGTAAGCTGATATTACGTATGCTGTCAATATCGCGATGCCCGCATCCGGCGTCTCCGCTGGACCAATGGGGCCGGAGCATCGCCGCTCCGCCCGCCATCGGGCTCCCAATCGAGGATACGCGCATGTCCCCCCTTCGCATCGCCGTCGCCGGTGCCGGCGTCATCGGCAAGACTCACATCGACGCCATGTCCGACCCCCGGCAGGACGCGCATCCATGCCGGCTGGCCGCCATCGTCGATCCGGGCGAGGGTGCCCGCGCGCTCGCCGAGCGGCACGGCGTGCCGCACCATGCCGACATCGGGGCGCTGCTGGAGTCCGGTGAATTGCCGGACGGCGTCATCGTCGCCACCCCGAACGCCACCCACACGCCGATCGGCATCGCCTGCATCGAGCGCGGCATCCCGGTGCTGGTGGAAAAGCCGATCGCCGACACGGTGGAGGCGGCACGGCGGCTGACGGATGCCGCCGAGCGTGCCGGCGTGCCGCTGCTGGTCGGCCATCACCGTCGCCACAACCCGATCCTGCGGATGGCGCGTGAGGTGATCGGGCGCGGCGATCTCGGCGCGTTGGTGACGGCGACGATCCTCTACACCTTCCTCAAGCCCGACGGCTATTTCGACGCCGTCTGGCGGCGGGAGGAGGGCGGCGGCCCGATCCTGATCAACCTGATCCACGAGATCGACACCCTGCGCTTCCTGTGCGGCGACATCGAGAGCCTGCAGGCCTCAAGCTCCAACCGGACCCGCGGCTTCGCGGTGGAGGACACCGCGGCGGTGCTGCTGCGGCTGCGCAGCGGGGCGCTGGCGACCGTCAGCCTGTCCGACGCCGCCGCGACCCCCTGGAGCTGGGACATGACCACCGGCGAAAGCCCGCAATTCGCCCGCCAGCATGTCCCCACCCATTTCTTCTCGGGCACCCATGGCTCGTTGACGGTGCCGACCCTCGAACTCTGGCGCTACGAGGGCGGGCGCGGCTGGCTCGATCCCTTCACCCGGACGGCGCTGCCGCTCAAGCCCGGCAATCCCTACGCCCTGCAACTGGACCATTTCGCCCGGGTGATCCGTTGCGAGGAGGCACCGCTGGCCAGCGGCTCCGACGCCACCGAGACCCTGCGCGCGACCCTGGCGGTGAAGGAGGCCGCGGCCACCGGCCAGCCGGTCCGGCTGCTGGATGCCTGATGAGAATGGGGCTGCGCGTCGTCGCGCAGCCCTTCCGATTCCTGTCGGCCGTTCCCGGATCAGGCCAACGCGGTGTCCGGCTGCCCGGTCGTGATCGGCAGTTCACGGATGGGGGAGAAGGAGGTCGGATACAGGATCCGGTTCTCCATGGTCATGATCATCGGCCGGATCTTGGCCAGACAGCCCTGCCATTGCGCGTTTCCAGCCAGCCGCGCCCGCCTTGCCCGCCGGTCCTCCAGGTCGGCATAGGCCCAGAGATGGACGAGCTGGTTCTGGGTGCCGAACTCGGTCACGAAATAGCCGAGGAAGCCGCCCAGGATCGGCTTCTGCGCCGGCAACCCTTCCGTCTCGTAGATGCGCAGATACTCGGCGAGGCTGACGCTGGTGTGCAGGACATACGTGCGTTCTTCGACGACCACTGGAGACTCCCTGTCGATGCTGTGCCGTTGTCGGGGATGGCCGGCCGGTTCCGGCGTCATTGCTTGGCGACGAGGCTGCAGGCCAAGTCGGGCGCCTTCCAGGCCTCTTCCGTCGGAATGGTCGAGACCAGCTTGTAATAGTCCCAGCGCCCCTTCGATTCCTGCGGAGCCTTGACCTGGAACAGATACATCGGGTGCAGCTTGCGCCCGTCGATGCGGACCGAGCCCTGGCCGTAGGCGTCGTCGTCGGTCGGCAGCTCCTTCATCCGGGCGACGACCGCGCGGCCGTCGGCGTCGCTGCCCAGCGACTTGACCGCCTTCAGGTAATGCGTCACCTGCGAATAGACCGAGGCTTGGTAGGCGGTCGGCATCTTGCCGTGGCGTTCGAAGAAGCGCTTGGAGAAGGCGCGCGTCCTGTCGTTCAGGTCCCAGTAGAACGGAACGCTGAGCAGGGTTCCCTGTGCCGCATCCAGCCCGAGCGCATCGATGTCGGTCAGATACACGGTCAGGCCGGCGAATCTCTGGCCGCCGTCGAGGATGCCGAACTCCCGGCCCTGCTTCACCGTGCTGGTGAAGTCGGCGGTGGCGTTGGCCAGTCCGATCACCTTCGCGCCCGATGCCTGCGCCTGCAGCAGGTAGGAGGCGAAGTCGGCCGAATTCAGCGGTGCCCGCACCGAACCGACCACCGTGCCGCCGGACTGCTTCACGATCTCTCCGGCCTGCTTCTCCATGTCGTGGCCGAAGGCGTAGTCGGAGGTGATGAAGAACCAGGAGGTTCCTCCCTGCTTGACGACCGCCCGCGCCGTGGCGTTGGCCAGCGCGTAATTGTCGAACGCCCAGTGCACATGGTTGGGCGAGCAGGAATCGCCGGTCAGCCGGTTGGTGTTGGAGCCGGACACGATGGCGACCTTGTTCTTGTCGCGGGCGATCTCGACCACCGCCAGCGCGACCGAAGAATTGGCGATCTCCGCAACCATGTCGACGCCCTGGACGTCGTACCATTGCCGCGCGATGGCGGCGCCGATGTCGGGCTTGTTCTGGTTGTCGGCGGCGATCACCTCGATCGGCGTGTCGCCGATGCGGCCGCCGAAATCCTCGACCGCCATGCGGGCGGCCGTCACCGATCCCTGGCCCATGATGTCGGCATAGAGGCCGGACTGATCGTTGAGGACGCCGATGCGGACGACGTTGCCGGTAAAGGCGGCCGATGCGGTTCCGCTGGCCGGTGGACCCAGGGTCAGGCCCAGGGCCAAGCCCAGCGCCAGTGCCGGAGCGCGCGTGTTCATGATGTCCCTCCCACGGATTGCTTGTTTTTTGATGGCGGTGGGCGTGAGGCCGGACGGTTCCGCCGGCCCGGTCGAACCGGGTCGGATCAGGAACGCACGCCGCCTGATCGCACACCACTCAACAACCGCCGCATATTGACAGTATGCGTATAATCAGTGTACATCACGATTGCGTGCTGTCAATAATCAGCTGTACGGCGTTTCCTGCCGCTCCATCGGCCCGGCCGGAATGGGGACCGGCTCGGGAGCCGGACAGGGAGCCCCGACCGGTGGGTCCGGCTTCCGGCCCGCAGCCGCAGGCCCAACGCCTCCGCACCACCCCCGCAAACTTGGGATCAGAGACCATGTCGCCAGAACAGAACTATCCGGCGGTTCGCTTCGTCGTCCAATACGGCTTTTGGCTGGCCGTCGTCGCTGGGCTGGCCCCGCTCTTCGTGGCGGCGGTGGCTCTGCTGTCCGGCTGGGGCGGTGGCGCCGCGCTGGTCCTGGCGCTGAGCGCTCCGCTGCTGTTCCTGGTGATGAAGGCGTTCGCGGAGCTGGTCGCCATCATCTCCGACATGCTGCTGCCGAAGTAAGCGCCGGGCGGCAGGATCACACGCAACCGACGGGCAAAACGCCCGCGACGCACATTCCGGGAGGGAAGAGACCGCATGAAAACCGATCTGGTCGTCATCGGCGCCGGCATTGCCGGGCTGGTCACCGCGAACCGCGCCGCCGAGCTCGGACTGGGCGTCGTCGTCTTGGAAAAGGGCAGCGACGACCGCTACCTTTGCAACTCCCGCTACACGGGCGGCGCTTTCCACATCGGCATGCGCAGCCTGAACCGCCCGGTGGAGGAGGTGAAGGACACCATCCGCAGCGAAACGGACGGCTTCGTCGACGAAGCCCTGGTGACGATGCTGGCGACCGAGGCGCCGCGCGCCGTCGACTGGCTGCGCCGCCAGGGGATACGCTTCATGAAGGCGGGCCCGCGCGACTGGCAGGATACCGTGCTGGCCCCACCGGCCCTGCCGCAGCCGGGATTGAACTGGGAGGGGCGGGGCGGCGACACTCTGCTTCGCACGTTGGGCGGCGCGTTGGAGAAGCGCGGCGGCAGCATCCACCGCGGGGTGCGCGCCCGCGACCTGATGATGGAGGGGGGCCGCTGCGTCGGGCTGCGGGCCGAACGCAACGGCGAGACGCTGACGGTCGAGGCCCGGGCCGTGGTCATCGCCGACGGCGGCTTCCAGGGCGACCCGGACCTCGTGCGCGCCCATGTCTCGCCGGTTCCCGAGGCGGTGCGCCAGCGCGGCGCCGGCACCGGCGGCGGCGACGGGTTGCGGATGGCCGCCGCCGCCGGGGCGGCGCTGCGCGGCACGCCCTATGTCTACGGCCACATCCTGTGCCAGGACGCGTTGACCAACGACAAGCTGTGGCCCTATCCGTGGCTCGACGAACTCGTCATGGCCGGGCTGGTGGTGGACAGGACCGGGGCCCGGTTCGTCGACGAAGGCCGGGGCGGCGTCTATGTCACCAACCGGATCGCCAAGCTCGACGACCCGCTGGGGGCGACGGTGATCTTCGACCGCCCGATCTGGGACGGGCCGGGGACCGAATCGATCATCCCGGCCAACCCGCATCTGCCCCGCGTCGGCGGAACCATCATCGAGGCCGACACGCTGGAGGGGCTGGCGGAAAAGCTCGACATCCCGGCCGACCGGCTGGTGGCGACGGTCGCCGCCCACAACGCGGCGGTGGATGGCGGCGACACCGCTGGCCTGACGCCGCCGCGCAGCACCAGCCGCGCGCGTCCTTTCCCGATCCGCAAGGCGCCGTTCCAGGCGATCCGCCTGGTTGCCGGCATGACCTACACCATGGGCGGCATCGCCATCGACGACCACAGCCGGGTCAGGCGCGAGGACGGCACGCCGATCGGCGGCCTGTTCGCCGCCGGGGCGACGACCGGCGGGCTGGAGGGCGGCGACGCCATCGGCTATGTCGGCGGCCTGACCAAATCATCGGTCACCGGGCTGCGCGCGGCCGAGGCCGCCGCCGCCGAGCTTGGGGACAAGAGGCCCGACGGCAGCGGGGCGGGGCGGTGAGGCCGGAGATGGAGAGGCCGTCCACCGGCGAAACCCCGGCCGCGTTGCCGCTGCTGTTCAGGCCGGTCGCCCTGCGCGGGACGACGCTGCGCAACCCCATCGTCATCTCGCCGATGTGCCAGTATTCGGCGGTGGACGGCGAGGCCGGCGACTGGCACCGGGTGCATCTCGGCCGCTTTGCCATGGGCGGCGCCGGCATGGTGATGGTCGAGGCGACGGCAGTGACCGAGCAGGGGCGGATCACGCCCGGCGATCTCGGCCTGTGGGACGACCGGCAGATTCCCGGTCTGCGCGGCATCGCCGGAACGCTGAAGGCGCTCGGCGCGGTTCCCGGCATCCAACTCGGCCATGCCGGGCGCAAGGCGGCCACACAGCGGCCCTGGCAGGGGCATGGCCCGCTCGCCGCCGCCGACGCAGCGCGCGGGGAACCGCCCTGGCCGGTGATCGCTCCGAGTCCGCTGCCCGTCGCCGATGGCTGGCCGGTGCCGGCGGAGCTGGACCGCGCCGGTCTCGGCGCTCTCGTCGAGGCTTGGCGGACCGCGGCGGCGCGGGCGCTGGAGGCGGGGTTCGAGGCGGTGGAGTTGCATTGCGCCCACGGCTACCTGCTGCATCAGTTCCTCTCGCCGCTCAGCAACCGGCGGACCGACGGCTATGGCGGCGATCCGGCAGGGCGCTGCCGCTTCCCGCTGGAGGTGGCGATGGCGGTGCGGGCGGTCTGGCCGTCCGACCGGCCGATGTTCGTCCGCATCTCGGCGACCGACTGGATCGAGGGCGGCTGGACGATCGAGGACAGCGTGGCCTTCAGCCGTGACCTGCGGGACCTCGGGATCGACGTGATCGACTGCTCCTCCGGCGGCATGACCGGGGTTTCGGCCACCGCGGCGGCGGTGCCGCGCCATCCCGGCTTCCAGGTGCCGTTCGCCGGGCGGATTCGGCGTGAGGCCGGGATCGCGACCATGGCGGTCGGCCTGATCCTCGACGGCCGGCAGGCGGAAGCGATCCTGCGCGATGGGGAGGCCGACCTCGTCGCCATCGGGCGGGAGGCGTTGGCCGATCCCAACTGGCCGCTGCACGCCCGGCAGCAGCTGTGCGACGGACGCTTCGATGGCTGGCCGGAACAGTCCGGCTGGTGGCTGGCCCGCCGGGCGCGGACGCTCGACCGCAAGCAGGACTGACGCCAGCGGAACTGACGACGCCGGTATCAGACAACGACAGGCGGCGGACCGGCGTGCTCCTCGTGGCGCGGCGCCGGAGGCCTGCCCACTGGAAAAAGGGACCGAAATGAACGCGGATGTTGTTCGCGAAGAGACGGACATCGTGGTGGTGGGCGGCGGCGGCTCCGGCCTGACCGCCGCCATTTTCGCCCGCCGGGAAGGCGCGCAGGTCATTCTGCTGGAGAAGCACACGGAGCTGCGCGGCAGCACCGGCCTGTCGATCGGGTCGATCACCGCCACCGGCACCCCCCATCAGCGCCAGGCGGGCATCGTCGACGATCCGCAGGCCCATTTCGAGGATATGGGGAAATTCGCCGTCAAGCTCGCCGGCGAGCGGGCGGCGGCGGCCGACAACGAGGAACTGCGGCGCATCCTGGTGGAGAATGTTCCGGCCAGCGTGGAATGGCTGATGTCGCTGGGGGTGACCTTCTACGGTCCGATGCCGGAACCGCCGCACCGGCAGCCGCGCATGCACAACGTGCTGCCCAACTCACGGGCCTACATCTATTTCGTGGCGCGCGAGGCGCGCCGCGTCGGCGTCGACGCGCGGGTCAACGCGACGGTGGAGCGGCTGCTGGTGGAGGATGGCCGCGTGGTCGGCGTGGCGGCCCGGATCGACGGGCGGCCGCACGAATTGCGCGCCCGCCGCGCGGTCGTTCTGGCGACCGGCGATTACTCGTCCAGCCCGGACTGGAAGCGGCGCTTCAACCCGGCGGTCGCCGAGGTGGACGGCGTGAACACGACGAATGTCGGCGACGGACACCGGTTCGGCGAGGAACTCGGCGCCGAGGTGAAGTTCGGGGAGGTCGTCTACGGCCCGAACCTGCGCTTCATGCCGCCGGCCAAGCCCAGCGCCCTCCTGCGGCTGCCGCCGCACCGGCTGCTGACCGGCGCCATGCGTCTGGCCCTGGAAAGGCTGCCGACCTGGAGCCTGCGCCCCTTCATCCTGTCCTTCGTGACCACCTATCTCAGCCCTGAGCCCTCGCTGTTCCGCGAGGGGGCGATCCTGGTCAACAAACGCGGCGAGCGCTTCACCGACGAACTGGACCGCCCGAATTACGCCCTGGCCGAACAGCCCGACAAGGTGGGCTATATCGTCTTCGACGACGAGGTGGCGCGCCGGTTCGGCAAATGGCCGCACTTCATTTCGACCGCCCCCGGCGTCGCCTACGCCTACCTCCAGGACTACAAGCGGACACGGCCGGACCTCTACCATCGCGGCCGGTCGATCGAGGAGCTGGCGGCTTCCATGGGGGTGCCCGCTGCGGCACTCGGCAAGGCGGTCCGCGCGCACAATGCCGCTCCCGGCGAGCGGCCTCCCATCGGCAAGGGGCCGTTCCATGCGCTGGGACCGGTCAAAAGCTGGATCATCCTGACCGACGGCGGCCTGACGGTGAACCGCCACCATCAGGTGACGCGCGGTGATGGGCAGGCGATTCCGGGCCTCTACGCCGTCGGGTCGGTCGGGCAGGGCGGTCTGCTGCTGGAAGGGCACGGCCATCATCTGGCCTGGGCCTTCACGTCCGGCAGACTCGCCGGCATTCATGCGGCGCGCAATGATTCCGGGATCACGACGCGGCGGTGATTTCGCCTTGCACGTTGTGCGGGCGATCCGGTTGCCGAAGGTGCCGGCACGCGTCCATTGAGTGCGCCGGGTCGGTGCCGAACCGGATGCCGTCGTCAATGGACGTGGTGATCCCGATCATGTCGGGGCGGCACCGTCCACCGCGAACATAAACGCCCAGGATGGTCCGACGACTTTGCCCGATCCATCCTCGGCCAAACGCGATGACCCTGCGGCTTGCTGGCAACCGGTGACAAGCCAAGCGGAACCTCGCTGCTCCCGGCCATGACGGGCGTGAACTCCGTCGATCCGTGGTGAGACTGCTTCGACACCAGAATCATACACGACTTCAGCGACATGACTTCACGCCCGCCACTCCGGCTCCCGCTCCGGTGAATCACCCGGGATAGCGGGACGGGCGTCTGCCGTCGTACAGCCGGGGCGTGAAACTCCAGTCGATCCTGTCGAGAGGATGGAATGGGCGGGCTTTGCTGAATGGGAATTGATGCGGCCTGAACGCGGTGAGTCCCGGGGTATCGACCGTTATCGTCCGGGCGATGCCCGCGAATGAGAGCTTGTAATGGTTGGCGGCTCTTGCGACGACCACCTGCTGACCGGCCAGCGGAATGCCAACCGCCTCGTAGAAGGCGGGATCGTGCACGTTGGGCGCCAAGTCCGTGACGATCACCGTCACCGCACCACTCTTCAGCACTGCGGCGTTCCCGAAGTCGGCCTCCGTTCCGGCCATGTACGGCCCGATGTTGGTGAAGCGGGCCCGGCACAGCCGGGCGACGGTCCAATCCGCCTCGAGCGGATCGACCGAATGGGTGAACCCACCACCGACAGGCATCCGCAGGACCGCGTTCTCGCCGGCCTCCCGGGCACGGGCCACAGCCTGCGGGTCGTAGACCGGAACGGCGACCTTCAGGTCCGGAAAATCTCGGAGGGCGATCCGCGCGATCTCTGGAGAGTCGCCGGGACCTGCGCCCATGACACGGTCGCCTTGGTCGCCCAAGGCGAGAAGCTGTCCGGAGGTCTGCGCGATCGTCAGCGCCTCGTTCACGGACATGAGCTGTTCCTGGAATTGGTCGCGCGCGTCCCAAAGCCGCTCGCTCAGGTCCTTGCAGGCGGCGACCGCGCTGCCGCCTCCCATGTCATAGACGAGGACGGCCTGCCCGTAGCCGGGAACGTCGAGGAACGGGTGTACGTTGAAGATCGAGAGGTCGGTGACATCTGGCCGCGACCGCCATTCGTCCGCGACCGCGTGGATCCCGAGGAGGGGACCGGACCAAGTCTCGTCGTTGCCTCTCGTAAGAAAGGGGATAAGGGAATAGACGGCACGCGGGGCCGTGCCCGTATCAAGCAAGCCGTCGAGCAGGCGCATCGCACGTGCTCCCGTCTCTTCGATGTCCGCGTGCGGCGTGGTCCGGAAACTCGTCATGACGGTCGCGTGCTCGACCATCTCGGGCGTGAGGTAGGCATGGAGGTCAAGCGCGACCGAAATCATCATGTCAGGGCCGACGGCGTCGCGCAGCCGACCCAGGAGATAGCCCTCGGAGTCGAGGGTCTTCTCGGCCAGCGTCGCGCCGTGAAGGTCAAGGCAGATCGCGTCGAAGCCTCCCTGCCTCGCGGCGTCGACGAATTGATCGGCGATGCGCTCGAAAGCCTCCTGCTCGATTGCCCCGCCCGGCCTTGTCCGCGCGCTTATGGCGGGAACGCAGCGGTACCCGAGTGCTTCGGCGGTCTTGACGATGCCGCTCAAGGCCGTGGATGTCGCCCGGGCCTCGTCGAGGAGTTGCGGCCCACGCAGGACAATGAAGTCCTCTTCGCGCGTCCGGATGGGGTTGAACGAGTGCCCTTCGTGCCAAATCTGGCCAACGAGGATGGAGCGTTGCGTCATCGTCATTTCCGATCTGCGGGCCGGGAGACCTCAAGGGCCATGCGGCCCTTACCCCCTGGCATTCTGCGTTCTAAGGTTCTTCAGAAGGACTGCAGGTTTTCCAGGCCGGCCCCGATCCACTTCTTGCTCATCTCGTCCAACTGGCCGCTGAGGCGGTAGGTGTAGATGAACGTGTTCATCATGTGCAGGAACTCCATGTCGCCCTTGCGGATGCCGATCGAGTAGGGGCTCAGTCCGAGCAGGAGCTTGCGCTCGTACTTTTTCTCGTCGCGCTTGACGATCTTGTCACCGATCAGCGTGCCGGTCGCGATGAAGGAAACCTGCCCGCTCAACAGGGCCGTCGCCGCCGTGGCGTCGTCCTCGTACCGCCGGATCACGGTGTCCTGCGGGAGCACACGGGTCACCGTGTTGTCCTGGATCGAACCGCGGACTACGGCCACCGACTTCCCCGAGAGGTCCGCGGCCGACGCGGCTGCCTGGCCCTTGTCGCCGAAGAGCCAGATCTGGTTGGCCCCGTAAGGAATGGTGAAGTTCACCGTCTTGGCCCGCTCAGGCGTGACGCCGAAGGTCGAGATGACGATGTCCGCCCGCTTGCTTTCCAGAAAGGCGATCCGGTTCGGACCGGTTACGGGCACAAGCTCGAGCTTGACGCCAAGGTCCTTGGCGATCAGCTTCGCCATATCCACGTCGTAGCCTTCCGGTTGCATGTTCGCGTCGAGCATGCCGTAGGGGGGAACCGAGGTGTCTACGGCAATAAGGACCTTTCCGCGGGACTGGATGGCTTCCAGCGTCTGGGCTGCAGCCAGGGAGGCGCTTCCGGCGAGGGTCGTGGCGGCGACCATGAGCGACAGCAGCATGCGTTTCATTGTTCATTCCCTCTGGTTTTGATGTTTGGTTCAGCCGTTCCGGCGCGTGGAATCAGTAGGCCGTCCTCTTCTCGAGGTAGCGGCTCAGCAATGACAGCGGATAGCAGAGGCAGAAGTAGATCGCGGCGACGGCCAGGAAGACCTCGAACGCCTGGAAGGTCGCGTTGTTGACCAGCTGTCCGGCGCGGGTCAGTTCCACCAATCCGACAATCGAGGCCAGCGACGTGTTCTTCACGAGTTGGACGATGAAGCCCACGCTTGAAGGCGTCGCGAGACGTATGGCCTGGGGAACGATCACGTAGACCATCTGCTGGCCCCACGACAGCGAAAGGGATTCAGACGCTTCCCACTGCGCCGTCGGTATGGACTGGATGGCGCTGCGCCAGATCTCGCCGAGATAGACCGCCGCGAAGTAGCTCAGCGCGACACAGGCGGCGATGAAGGGGCTGACGACGACCCCCGCGAAGGACAGGCCGAAGTAGGCCAGGAAAAGGAGCACCAGGGGAGGGACTCCCTGACCCACGGCGACGATCGCCGAGGCGAGGGCCGCCACGGGCCGCGAGGTGCTCAGCCGCATGAGGCAAACGCCGATGCCGATCACGCCGCCGAGGATGAGCGAGACAAGCGACAGCCAGAGCGTGTACTGGGTGGCGTCGAGGAGGAACAAGAGATCGTTGTAGGAAAACTCCCGCATTATCGGACTCCTCTGCGCGCGCGCCTCTGCGATCTGCGAAGGACCCGCTGCTCGGGGAAAAGCACGTATGCCATGCGCGAGAGGAGGGTCTTGAGCACGATGGACAGGGCCAGGTACATGACGGCGAGAACGATGTAGACCTCGAAGCTGCGGAACGTGCTGGACTGGATCTGGTTGGCGAATGCGGTGAGTTCCTCGGCCGAAATCTGGGAGACGATGCTCGAAGCGAGCATGATCAGCACGAACTGGCCACTGAGCGGCACCCAGATGTTCCTCAGCGCCTGCGGCAGGATCACATGGACGAATGTCTGGAACTTCGAGAGGGCCAGGCTTTCCGCCGCCTGGTGCTGAGCGGGCTGGATGGACTGGAAGCCGGCGCGGAAGATCTCGGCGGAATAGGCGCCGCAGTTGACCACGAGGGCCAGGAGCGCCGCCGAAAGCGGGTCGAGGCGGAAGCCTACGCTCGAGAAGCCGAAATAGACGATGAAGGCCTGCACGAGAAGCGGAGTGTTCCGGATCGCTTCTACGTACGTCGCTCCCACGGTGCGCAGGGCAAGATTTCCGCGCTGCCTGCACAGGCCGACCGCGATGCCGATGAGGCTCCCGGCGGCACACGCCGCGACGGTCAGGAGGATGGTGGCGAGCGCACCGTGGAGAAGCATGCCGATGTTCTGCGAGAGCCACCCGAATTGCAATGATTGCATGGAAGAGCCTGTTTCTTGCCGGCGGCGCGGTTGACCGAGCCAGGTAGGGGCGGGTCGGTCGGCCCGCGCTAGAGGCCGGTTCCGATGAACTGCCTCAGCTCGGGGGTGGAGGCCCGGGAAAGGAGGTCGCGGGGGCCGCGCTCCCAGACTTTGCCCAAATGCATGAAGACGATCTCGGAGGCGACCGAACTCGCGAAGGACATCTCGTGCGTGACCAGCAGCATGGTCATTCCGTCGGAGGCGAGCTTTTCGATGGTCTTGAGCACTTCGCCCGTGAGTTCGGGATCGAGTGCCGACGTGACCTCGTCGAAGAGCATCAGGCGGGGCCGCATCGCGAGGGACCTCGCGATCGCGACGCGCTGCTGCTGTCCGCCGGAGAGCTGGCTGGGATAGGAGTCCAGCTTGTCCGAAAGCCCGACTTGCGACAGCACCTCCGCTGCGAGGTCGCGCGCCTCGGCGGCGCCGACCTTCTTCACCTTGCGCGGGGCGAGCATCACATTCTGTGCGACGGTCAGGTGGGGGAAGAGGTTGTACCCCTGGAAGACGATGCCGACCTCACGGCGCAGCGCACGGAGATCCACCTCGGGTTCATGGAGGCCGTGTCCGCAGACCGTGAGCGTGCCGGCGTTGATCTGCTCGAGACCATTCACGCACCGGAGCGCCGTGCTCTTTCCCGAGCCGCTGCGTCCGATCAGCGCCATCACTTCGCCCGCGTTCAGATGAAGGTCGATGCCCTTGAGGACTTCGAGTGATCCGAAGCTTTTCCTTACGCCTTTGAAATCAACGATTGTCGCGGCCATCAAGTGTTCGATCCTCTATGCTGTTGAAGCCGCAGGCTGATGGCAGCCGGTCACACACACCATATCATTTTGAGTTTTGCCGGCAATAATCTTTTTTATCGATCGAGCTACAGAAAATCGACGAGCTTACACGGCTAGATAAGGGTCTTGCGTGCATAAAAATAATGCATTTTGCCTACAAAGTGGCGGAAGCTGTTGGGGGCCTCCGCCGTTTCTCCGCTGCTCCCGGAGCTGTTTGCGAAGTCCCGCCAAACACACCATATAGAATAGAAACCGCAAAACCCCGCTGCATGATGTATGCCGGCCGCCTTCTCCAAACAGGCTCCTAGGCGAGAGTGTAGCCTGTCTTGACGGTGGTGAAAAACTCTGCCGCGTATCGGCCCTGTTCCCTTGGACCGAAGGACGAGGCCTTCCTGCCGCCGAACGGCACGTGGAAGTCAACTCCCGCGGTGGGAAGATTCACCATGACCATGCCGGCCTCGGCGTTTCGCTTGAAGTGTGTCGCGTGCTTGAGGCTCTGCGTGGCGATGCCGGCCGAAAGTCCGAAGGGCGTGTCGTTGGCGACGGACAGCGCTTCGTCGTAATCCTTGACCCGGATCACCGCTGCCACCGGTCCGAAGATCTCCTCGCGGGAGATGCGCATGTCGTTGGTCGCTTCGGTGAAGAGAGCCGGCTCCAGGTAATATCCTTTGGTCTCCCGCTCCAGGCGCCTGCCGCCGAAGTGCAGGCGGGCACCTTCGCTCTGCCCGATCCCGATGTAATCCAGATCCTGCTGGAACTGCCCCTCGTCGACCACGGGGCCGATGTGGGTTCCCGGCTTGAGCGCGTTGTCCACGACGAGAGAAGCCAGTCGCTCGGACATCGCCGCGACGAAGCGGTCGTGGATGCCTTCGGTGACGATCAGGCGTGAGGATGCGGTGCAGCGCTGCCCGGTCGAGAAGAACGCGGAATTCACCGCGGCTTCGACGGCCACCCCGAGGTCGGCGTCGTCGAGCACGACCATCGGATTCTTGCCGCCCATTTCCAACTGGAAGCGGCGGTTGTGTTCGACGGATGCCGCCGCGATCTTTTTTCCGGTTGGGGTCGAACCCGTGAAGGTGATGGCGGCGATGTCAGGACTGTCGATGATCGCCTGGCCGACCAGCGACCCGCGCCCCATGACGAGGTTGAGGACGCCTGCCGGGAGGCCGGCGCGTTGCAGGATGTCGACGATTGCCCAGGAACTGGCCGGGACCAGGTCCGCCGGCTTGAAGACGACCGTGTTCCCATAGCAGAGCGCCGGGGCGATCTTCCACGCCGGGATCGCGATCGGAAAGTTCCACGGCGTTATGATGCCGATCACGCCGAGAGGCTCGCGGGTGACTTCGACGGCGATCCCCGGGCGGACGGAGGGAACGGTTTCGCCTGCGAGCCTGAGCGCCTCGCCCGCGAAGAAGTCGAATATCTGCGACGCCCTCACGACCTCGCCGACGGCTTCCGGCAGCGTCTTGCCTTCTTCGCGGGCGAGCAGGGCGCCCAGCTCGTCCTTGCGTGCCAATATTTCGTCCGCCGCCTTGCGCAGGACGGCGTGGCGGACGAGCGGCCCCGAGCGGGACCATGCGGGGAAGGCGGCCTTGGCTGCCGAAATCGCGTCAAGCACGTCCTCGCGCGTTGCCTTCGCAAACACGCCGATGACGTCATCCGTATCGGACGGGCTGATGTTCTCCCGTCCCTCCGATCCAACCCACTCACCGGCGATGCAGTTCTTGAACATGGCATATCCTCAGGGATCAGGCGCGGTCGTAAGCGGTCATGACTTTTTCGATCGCGGCCGCGATCTGCTCGACATGGCGGTCTTCGAACCGGTCGGTCCACCACATGCACACCGTCTCCCGGCAGGCCGCTTCCGCTTCCGGACACAGCTCGGATGCGAAATCGTCCCTGCGTGCGCCCTTGAGGGTGAACGGCCAGCCGGAGTTGCCGAATGTCCTGTGCTCACGGATGAGCGGATAGCGGTAAAGCGGAATCGGCCCGGGATAGCCGATGAACCCGTCGATGCCTTCGGCGGTCAGGGCCTTCATCATCTCCGGCACAGAGACCGTCAGCGCCGCAGGATCGACGCGGAAGCTGTAGAAGAAATAGACGCCGACGGTCCCCTCCGCCGGAAGCACGGGCGTGACCGGGACGCCGGCAAGACGTTCGGTCAGGCGGTCGGCCGACGTGATGCGCGCGTCCACGAACCGCTTGAGCTTGCCCAACTGGCCGAGGCCGACGGCGGCCTGCAGTTCGGTCATGTGGTAGTTGGTCGCGAGGAACAGGTGGTCGCGGCCGCCACGCTCCCGCGGCCAACCCTTGTCGGAGCAGTGGCGCAGATTGCGTCCGAAGCGACCGTCACCGTTGGTGATCACCATGCCACCGTCGCCGGTCGTCATGTGCTTCGACTGCTGAAAGCTGAAGCACCCGACGTCGCCGATCGTTCCGCAGAGACGATCCTTGTAGTAGGCGAGGTGCGCCTGTGCGCAGTCCTCGATCACGGACAGGCCATGCTTGCGCGCAATCGCCATGATCGCGTCCATGTCGGCTGGGTGGCCGTAGACGTGGGTGACGATGATCGCTTTCGTGCGCGGGGTTATGTTCCGCTCGATCGAGGCGGGATCGATGTTCTGCGTCTTCGGGTCGACGTCGGCGAAGACCGGGATGGCAAGCTGGTACAGGATCGGGATGACCGTACCGACGTCGGTGATCGGCGACAGAATAATCTCGTCGGCGGGATCGGGATTGAGATAGGTGACGGCGACATGCAGCGCGGCGGTTCCGTTGGCCACGGCCACGGCGGTCTCGACTCCGTACATCTCCGCCCAGCGGCGCTCGAACTCGGACGTCTTCGGTCCGGTCAGGAAAGACAGCCGGCCTGTTTCCATCACCTCCCGCAGATGGCGCGTCTCTTCCTCGCCGAACGTCCTGCCGGACGCGTCGCGGAAGCTTGGCAGCGTGCCTTCAATCGCCCGGGGGCCGTTGTTGATCGCAAGTTCTTTCATGACAGTTCCCGAGGTTGTTGATTGGCCGGATGAAACCGATCCGGTCCGATAGGCTGGGCGTGCGCTCAAAGCCCCATGAAATCGGCCATGAGCTGAAGCTGGTGATCGAGCATGTGGCGGCCGAGATGGACGCGGCAGCCCGCTTCCTGCGCCGCGATGAGCAGCGGGGTCATTTCGGGTTCCATGATGACTTCGGCGACGACCATGTCGGCGTGGAGCGTCGAGGGATCGATCGGCAGCGGATCTCCGGTTTTCATGCCGAGCGTCGTACCGTTGACGACGAGGTCATGGCCGCCCGCGTCGCCGGAGCCAAGCGAAACGGACAGACCGGGCCTGAAGGCCTGGAGACGGTCCCGCAGGTCCTCGATCTTGGGCCTGCTGCGGTTGGACAGGGTGATGTGCGCGACGCCCGCCTCCGCGAGCGCGAAGGCGACGGCGCTTGCCGCGCCGCCTGCGCCGGCCAGGAAGACCCGCCGTCCCCAAGGATCGACGGCCGCTGCGCGCAGTCCCGCGACGAATCCGATCCCGTCGAGCTGGCCGCCGATCAGCCGGCCGTCGGGCTCGAACCGCAGGATGTTGACGGCGCCCACCGCGGCGGCCTGCGGCGTGACCTCGTCGCAGAACGCCATGATCGACTGCTTGTGAGGCACGGTGACGATCGAGCCATCGAGGCTCTTTACCTTCCTCAGCGCCTTCACCACCGCCGGAAGGTCGGTGGGAGCGACGTTGAACGGGACCATGACCGCGTCGCGACCGCGCTCTGCTGCGATCCTGTTGATCGCCGGCGGGGCCTTCACGTGTTCGGTCGGATGGGCCAGGATGCCAAGGACCCGTGTCCTGCCGGTGATGATCCGGCCTTCGCTGTTGTCTGCCATCTTATCTGCCCCACCGGATTGCCAACGGATTCGCCGCGCGCGCGAGTTCCAGCAGGCCCGCCTTCGTTTGCGGCTCGATCTGCGCAAGGGGATGGCGGACCGAGTCGGATGCGATGACGCCTCCTTCCTTCATGACGGTCTTGGCGGCGCGCAGGCCACACTGGCGGTTCTCGTAGTTCACGAGGGGCAGGACCTTCTCGTAAGCGTCCATCGCGCCCTGACGGTTCCCTTGGCGATGCCTGTCGTAGACCGGACGCAGGAGGTCGGGCAGCAGGGCGCTCGACATCACGCCGGTCGCGCCGGCGTCCAGGTCGGCCATCATCGTGATCGCTTCTTCCCCGTCGAAGGGGCCTTCGATGGTGTCCCCTCCGGCCTCGATCAGCTTCCGCAGCTTGGAGGCGGTGCCGGGCACCTCGATCTTGAAGTGGCGCACGAGGGGCAGGGTCCGGGCCAACCGCGCTAGGAACTCGATGGAAAGGGTGATGCCGCTGATCGGCGCGTCCTGGATCATGACGGGGATGCCCGCGGCTTCGGCCACGCGCGCGATATGCTCGTAAATCGCGGTCTCGTCGATCTTCGTCACCACGGAACCCGCCCCGTGATAGGGCGGCATGACCATGATGAGCTCGGCGCCGTGCTCCGCGGCATGGCGGGCGCGGTCCGAAGCCACCCGGGTGCTGAAATGGCTGCAGGTGACCATCACCGGAACACGTCCGGCGACCCGTTCGAGGCAGAGTTCGGTCAGCTGCTTGCGCTCGCCGTCCGACACCAGGAACTGTTCCGAATAGTTGGCGAGGATGCAGATTCCGTCGACCTGCTGGTCGATCATGCAGTCGAGCACGCGGCGCTGTCCTTCAAGGTCCAACGTGCCGTCCTCGTGAAACGGCGTCGGCGCGACTGGATACAGCCCCGAATATGTTCTCGCACTCATACTGACGCATCCTCCTCGAAAAGCTGGCGACGCAAAAGAGCGTTCTTGACTTCCTGAGCGCTATCATAAATGATTTTTGCGCACAATATGCAATATGGGTTTCAGATGAGCGACACCAGCCAGCAACGCGCCGCCATTCGTCTGCACGATGCGGACAACGTCATCGTGGCAACCCGTCGCCTCGAAAGCGGAACCGATCTCGGCGAGACCGTCACGCTGGAGCCCGTTCCCAGCGGCCACAAGGTCGCGACGGCAGCCATCGCTCCCGGTGAGCCGGTGATCAAGTACGGGCAGGTGATCGGCGTCGCCTCCCGCTCCATCGCGCCCGGACAGCACGTCCACCTCTCGAATGTGTCGATGCTGGAGAGCAACGTCTCCCATGATTTCGCGGTCGACGGGCGCCCGACACCGCTTCTGCCGGCCGAACGCCGCAGGACCTTTGAAGGCTACGTGCGCGAGAACGGCCTCGTTGGGACGCGCAACTACATCGGCATCATCACGTCCGTGAACTGCTCCGCCACCGTGTCGCGCGCCATCGCCAACCACTACAAGGCTGTCGGCTTCGGGGGGCGGACCAACATCGATGGCGTGGTGGCGCTGACCCACGGGACGGGCTGTGCGATTCCCACGGATACGGAAGGCTATCTCTACCTGCGCCGGGTCCTGAACGGGTATGCGCGCAACCCGAACTTCGCCGCCGTACTGCTCATCGGCCTCGGATGCGAGACGAACCAGATCAGCCACCTCGTCGACGCGTACGAGCTGCAGGACGTGCCGCGGCTGCGCACGATGACGATCCAGCAGGTCGGGGGGACGCGCAAAACGATCGAGGAAGGCATCCGGATCATCGATGGCATGCTGGACGAGATCGACGCCATCAAGCGCCAGACCGTGCCGCTCTCCGGTCTGAAGCTGGCGCTGCAGTGCGGCGGGTCCGACGGCTATTCGGGCATCACCGCAAATCCTGCGCTCGGCTACGCCTCCGACCTGATCGTCAAGCACGGCGGCACGGCGGTGCTCGGTGAAACACCCGAGATCTACGGCGCCGAGCACCTTCTCACCCGCCGCGCCGCGACGCCCGAGGTTGCCGGAAAGCTCATGGACCGCATCGACTGGTGGCGCGACTACACGGCCAGGAACGGTGCCGAACTGAACAACAATCCCTCCCATGGGAACAAGGAGGGAGGGCTGACCACCATCCTCGAGAAATCTCTCGGCGCGGTCGCGAAAGGCGGTTCGATGCCTCTGCAGGCGGTCTATGAATATGCCGAGATCATCGACACGCCGGGATTCGTCTTCATGGACACGCCCGGCTACGACCCGGTCGCGGTGACCGGCCAGGTGGCAGGCGGGTGCAACATGATCGTCTTCACCACCGGTCGCGGATCCGTCTCGGGATTCAAGCCTGCGCCGTGCATCAAGGTGGCGACCAACAACGCGCTCTACGAGAGAATGAGCGAGGACATGGACCTCAACTGCGGTGGCATCATCGACGGGAGCGACAGCATTTCCGAAGCCGGGGAGCGCATATTCGAGCTGATCATCGCCGTCGCATCCGGACAGAAGAGCTTGAGCGAGACGTTTGACTATGGTGACAATGAGTTCGTGCCTTGGCAGCTAGGGGCGGTTACATGACGCGTGAAGGGGTCGGGCATGTCGCATAGAACGCTCGCCAAGGAGGCGATCGCGGACATTTTGAGAAAGGCCGTGCTCGAGAAGTCGCTGCCCGAAGGCGCGGTCCTTTTGGAGGGGCCGATCGCGACGCTGTTCAATTCCAGCCGGACCCCGGTCAAGCAGGCGCTCGCCGCGCTGGAGGCCGAAGGGCTCGTCCGGCGTTTCAGCGGTCGTGGCCTGCTGGCGGGCACGGAGGGAGAGCCGCTCCGGGTCAGGCTCACGCCCGAAATGCTCAATCTCAGCCCGGAGGGGCGCGAGTACCCGAAAACCTTCGCCTGGGAGAAGTTCTACTACGACTTCGAGAAAACGGTGATTCTGCATGCGGTCTACGGAACCGCGCACATCAACGAACTGGCCCTTTCCCGCCACTACCGCGTAAGCCGGACGGTGGCGGGAGACATCCTGAACCGCGGCGCCGAAATGGGCATCGTCAGCCGGGACGAGAAGTCCAGGTGGTTCGTCAATCCACTGGACGAGCGGCGCTTCCGGGACCTTTATGAGGTCCGCGGGCTGCTCGAACCCGCGGCGCTGCGGACCGCCGTGGACGAGGCCCCCACCGAGTTCGTGGAGGGGCTGCGGTCCCGCATCCTCGCCGCAGGCAAGGACTTTCCGGAAATCGAAGGCGCGCGACTGGACGAACTGGAGAAGGACCTTCACATCGATCTCCTCGGCTGGACGCGCAACGTCGAAATCATGGAGGGCCTGAGGCGCACCCACTGCGTGCTGGTGGCGGGCAAGCATATTCAGCAGGCGATCCGGGGCTTGGCGGGTATCGACGCCTTCATGGGTGAACATCTGGAGATCGTGGATGCGGTCCTCCAGCGTGATCCTCAGCTCGCGATGGCCCGCCTGTCGGCGCATCTGCTCGCCTCCAGCCGGAAAGCGGCGGAGCGTATTGAGGCTTTCCGCAACGTGAGCGAAATGAAGGCGGTCAGCTACCTCGTCGGCCAGTAGCGTGTTGGCGCGCTGATCCCGCTGAAATCGCATCCCACTGGATGCCGGAGAGTGCTCTTTCGCAAGGCCTCGGCCGGATTCCTGCGCGTTCGGCGCGGGCATCGGGACTGGACGCGGCT
The DNA here is from genome assembly GCF_058780635.1 of Azospirillum sp. UENF 312511. NCBI lineage: Bacteria > Pseudomonadati > Pseudomonadota > Alphaproteobacteria > Rhodospirillales > Azospirillaceae > Azospirillum > Azospirillum sp. UENF 312511. Next base: position 500,766 of record NZ_JBSNCG010000004.1, read on the forward strand.
CGTTTCCAGAGCGGAGGGGGCGAGCCGTGACAGCCGCCCTCTGGAGACCAAAGACAGGAAGGAACCTGACGCCTCGCCGCCCAAACCCGCGTCGGTGCTCGCCGAGGCGGGAGACCGTGAAGGAGAAGGCGCTCGGCGGACCTCATGCTTCGGGCTGCGAAACTCCGCGGAAAGCTGCCGGGCATGGGCGGGGATCGGCGTTGCATCGGAAGATAACGGCGGCAAAGGCCGAAAGCGTAAGTGATCATTGCATGCATTGCTCAATTATGTCACTGCGAGAGGTGCCAACGCGAGGGAAAATCCGACTGCCGCCGCGGGCACGACCTTGATGAGCTGCCTTTCACCACTGGGTCGCCCGACTACGAAAAACCTCCACGGTGTCGGACCGCCGCTCAGCCGAACCAGGCGGCGACGTTGCCGGTCTGGCCGAGGATGGTGATGCGGTTGCCCCCGCCGACGTCGAGCGTGGTGTTGCCGCCCTCCACCCGCGCCGAGCGGATCACCGCGCCAAGCTCGATGCCGGCCTCGTAGAAGGCCAGACGGTCCACCCCCACCTCGAAGTCCATCACCACCGACCCGCCGGAGTTGCGCCCGAAGGCGAAGACGTCCGCGCCCTCGCCGCCCCACAGCGTGTCCGCTCCGCCGTCGGCGAACAGCACGTCGTTGCCGGCCCCGCCGTGCAGCACGTCGTTGCCGGCGGCGTCGGTGGCGGTGGCCGCGACGGGGTTGGCGCCGTTGGGGTCGAGGCTGAGCGAGCCGGCGGTCGGGGTGGCGGTGGCGAGATTGAGGCTCCAGGCGCCGGTCCCCGAGGCGGTGGTGGTGTAGGTGGCGCCGCTCACCGTGACGGTGACCGTGGCGTTGGCCTCGGCGGTGCCGGTGAGGGTGGGGGTGGTGCTGTTGGTGAGCGCGGTGGTGACGGTCGGGGCGTCGGGCAGGGTGGTGTCGATGGTCAGCGTTTGGGTGCCCGGCGCGGAGACGTTGCCCGCCACGTCGGTGGCGGTGGCCGAGACGGCGGTGGTCCCGTTGGCGTTGAGGCTCAGCGTGCCGGAGGTCGGCGTCGCCGTGGCGAGGTTGACGCTCCAGCTGCCGTTGGTGGCGGCGACGCCTGCAGGTAGACGACCATGCTGCCGCTGTTCCCGATCACGACGTCGAGGTCGCCGTCGATGTCCGCGAAGACCGGCCGGACTTCGCCGCCAATGTTCGTAAGGCCGAAGGGATTGGTGCCGGCCAGCACGTAGCTGGGGGCGGTTGCCGTGCCCACGTTTCGGAAGATGTGCGAGGGCTCTCCGAGCGGCGGAGGCCCCGGTCCGTGTTCAAAGTCTGGAGTGGTTTGGCGCTGGGAACGGGTCCGTTCCGCTTATGCCGCCGGTTTTCGGCGCAACAAGAGTGCGGGTTTCAAAGTAAATCTGGACGGACTGCGGTATGGGTGCTTTAAAAAAGCCGGCTTCATTTCACTTATTCTCTGATATTTGTAGATAATTAGGCCAAATTCACGACTTTCGGCTGCATGGCGCACACCAAAAGTGGCGATTTTGGACGATAGTGAAGAAGCCGCACCAATCACATGGACAAAAGGTGACGCGGATCTGACCGGTTTCTGACCGGCTCGGCGGCTCCGCCGGCCCATGCCCTCAAACGGCGGGCGCGCCGGGAAGCCGGTGATCCGCCACGATGCGGAGGCGGGTGGCGAGCCGGGCGATAACCGCCTCCCAATCGCCGGGGCGTTCCTGACGGAACAGGCGCATGGTCGGGTACCAGGGCGTGTCGTCGCGGCCGATCAGCCAGCGCCAGCAGGCGTCGAAGCGCGACAGCATCCAGACCGGTTTGCCCAGACCGCCGACGAGATGGCACACCGACGTGTCGACCGAGATGACGAGATCGAACTGCGTGATGAGGGCGGCGGTGTCGGCGAAGTCCGTGACCTCGTCCATCCAGTCGATCAGGTCCATGCCGGGCGGCGGCGTCCCGGCCTGGGCCGCCGGAGCGCCTTTCTGGAGGCTGATCCAGGCGATTCCCGGCACGGAGGCCAGCGGAGCGAGCGCCGCCAGCGGCAAGCTGCGCCGCCCGTCCACCGCGTTGGCGCTGAGGTGCGCGGCGTGCGAATCCCCGGCCCAGACCAGCCCGACCTTCAGTCGGCGCTGTCCGGCCCGGTGTCCTTTGGTCCGGTGTTCTCCCGCCAGGCGCTCCCGCCAGCGCGCCTCGTCAGCCGGCGCCGCGCGCAGATAGGGGGTGGCCGGGATGGTGTCCAGCGTCGTCCCGAACAGACGCGGCAGGCTCAACAGCGGGACCACGGCATCGCAGGGCGGTGGCGGTTCGTCTGACCGGTGGACCGCGGACACGCCGGGCATCAGGGAGACCAGACGGACCAGCGACGGCTGCACCTGCGCCTCCACCCGCGCGCCGCGCGCCGCCAGCAGCGGGGCGTAGCGGATGAAGTGCAGCGTGTCCCCCTGTCCCTGCTCCGCGGTCAGCAGGATGCGGCGGCCGGCCGGGTCGGTGCCGTCCCAGAGCGGAGCGTGATCCGGCGTCCTGGCGCCGCCCATGCGCCAGCGCGCCTCGTAGAGCCGCCAGCCGCGCGCCAGATCGCCCATCGCCAGCAGGTTCAGCGACAGATTGAAGCGGCCCACCGCCCCGCCCGGGTCCAGCCGCGCGGCACGCCGGTTGTAATGGGCGGCGATCTCCGGGTGCTGCAGCGCGTGCAGGCCGAGCGCCAGATTGATCCAGGGCGTGGCCTCCCCCGGCGCCAGAAGCACGGCGCAACGGCCATGGGCGATCGCCGCGTCGAAGTCGCCCAGCATGGTGGCGACCACGCTGCGCATGGCGTAGGCGTTGGCGCTCTGCGGATCGATCCGGTGCAGCCGCCGGATCAGGCGCAGCACCTCCGGAAAACGGCTGAGGCGGAAGGCGGCGCCGGACAGCGCGCCGATCGCCTCCGGGGACGCCGGATCGAGCGCCAGGGCGCGCTGCAGAATGCCGACTCCCTCCTCCCGAGCCCGCGCATCGCCGCGCACCCGGTCCCCGTCCGTCAGGGACGTGCCGAAGGCGACCAGCGCCTCCGGGCGGGCCGGGGTCAGCCGGACGGAGCGGAGCATCGCCCGCAGCCGGACCTCGTCGAGCGATTCGGTGCCGGCCAGCCGGGCGAGACAGTCCCAGCCGGCAGGAAAGGCCGGGTCCACCGCCAGCGCCCGCAAGGCCAGACGCAGGGCCGCCCGCGGACGGCGCTGTCCGGCGAAGAGGACCGACCGCGCGCAGAGCGCCTGGGGATAATCCGGGCGCAGCGTCAGGGCCCGGGCGTTGACCGCCGCCGCCGCGCCGTCCTGGCCGAGCGTGCGCAGCCCCTCGCCCAGATTCATGTAGCCGGCGGCGCGGTCGGGCGCCTGGACGATGGCGCGCCGGTGACGGCGGACCAGGGACAGCGCCCATCGTCCAGCCGCCCATCGCTCATCCGCGCGTCGTTCATCCATCGATGGGACGGGGATGCCGGTCTTCGAGTCGGCCGTGTGGTTCGCCGGCATGGTCTGGTCCATCGCTGGAGGAGGGAGGGGAGCGCTCAGTTCGGGTCGAGGACGATGCCGTCGCGCAACGCGTACCCCACCCGCGGGATGGTGGTCACGGCGAGAGGAATGCCGGCGGAAACCTCGACGGTGCGGCGCAGGCGGCGGATCGCGGAGTCCAGGATCTGCCGGTCGCTGAATTCCGGATTGTGCCCGAGCGCGGCCAGGAGCCTGGTTTGCTGGTCGGCGAGACGGACGACCTGCAGGTCCGGACCGACCAGCAGGTGCGAGCGCTGCTTCAGCAGCCAGACCGGTGTGGCGGCGCTCTCGGGCGCCGTGGTTTCCGCGCTCCTTCCGACGGCTTCCCGGCGGCGACGGCCCTTGGCGGCCAGCCCGCGGATCGCCGCGATCAGCTCGTGCGTGTCCACGGGCTTGACGAAATAGATGTCGGCCCCCGCCTCGTACCCCGCCACCCGGTCGCTGGTGGTGCCGCGCGCGGTCAGCAGGATGGCCCCGACGCCCAGCGCGGTGACGTGGCCCAGCACCTCCAGCCCGCTTTCGTCCGGCAGGTTGATGTCGATCACCGCAACGTCCGGTCGCAGGGACAAAGAACCCTTGTAGAAACTGAGCGCATCCGCAAAAGCACGGACCTGAAAGCCGGCCCCGTCGAGACAATCGGCGAGTGCGTCCCGGAAATCTTCGTCGTCTTCCAGGAGGAAAACCGAAACGTCATCGGGATTCATAACCGTCCTTTACGCGACCAGCACCTTGTGGAAGAAAGTGCAGAGGAAAGACGATACCGTCTCTACGGCATCGCTCGCGGAAGGGGCAATAGGAATCAAAGCGAGGCGCGGGGCAACAACCGCCCGGGAGCGCCGTGCCCGAGCGCACGGAGCGTCCCGATGCGGCGCAATCCCGATGCTGCCCAGTTTCGATAGGGCGTGGCGGGCAGCACGGCAGGCGGTGGAGGGGCGGGCCCATGCATCTGGACGGCAACACACTTTTCGCCATGACCGGAGGGATGATCTTCCTGTCCGCTCTGGTGGCCACGCTTCTCTACAAGCTCAACACCTCGGTGCCCGGCCCGCGGGGCTGGGCGTGGGGCAACATCCTGGTTGGCGTCTTCTTTTTGCTGCGGATGCTCCCCGCCCCGGCGCCGGAGTGGCTGAGCATCGCCGCTGCCGATCCTGTTGGTGTTTCCGGACAGCCTGACGGTCGCCTTTCTGAATCAGCGGGCGGCCGACCTCCTTGGCCCCAGCCGCGGCACGGCCATCGGCGCCCGGCTGCCCGATCTGATCGATTTGGGCGAGGCGGGAGAGCGTGACGCCATGCTCCTGGCCCAGGCCCTCCCGCCGGGGAAATCGTGGGAGACCGAGACGTTGGCCCGGCTGCCCGACAGCCGGTTCCGTTGCGGCGCATCCCCTACCGGACCTCCGGCTCTTTGCTGAGAAGGCCCTTGGCGAGAAGCTGGAGGTACATCTGAACGGCCTCTTCCGGCAGATTGACGACACCGTTCTCGTCGGTGTAGCGCAAGGCGAGATAGCCCCGCGTGGCGATCAGCATGTAAACCAGCGGCTCCAGCGCCTCGTCGCCGAGGTTGGCGATCTCGCCGTTCTTGCGGGCGTTCCGCAGGAAGCGCATGTAGCCGCCGGTGATGTTGTGGAAGTGCTGGCGGTGGGCCTTGGGTGCGAAAATCTCCGCCTCGTTGAGGATGCGCAGGAAGTAGGGCATGCGCTTGAGGAAGGAGAAGAAGGCGCGGAACGACTGTTCCTCCTTTTCCAGAAAGGTCCTGGCGCCGCTGGCCTGCTGGCGGATGTGGGCCAGCATCTTGGCGCCCAGCACCGGAAGCAGCTCGTCGAAGATTTCCTGCCGCGAGGCGAAGTAGTTGTAGAAGGTGCCCTGCGCCAGGTTCGCCCGCTGGGTGATGCGGGTGATCGACGCGTCGATGTAGCCATATTCCCCCACCACCTCGGCAGCGGCCTGGAACAGGGCGTCGCGGACTTCCTCCGACCGCTGCACCCGCGTCTTCTTTCCCGCCGTTCGCCCCATCGCCACCATCGCCTGCAATCTCCCTCTCCGTCCCGGATTTAGCCGTTCCCCACGCCTTTGACGAGAGAAACCGACGCCTGATGCGGGTGATCGGGAAGCCGCCCGAACGCCTCCAGCACGTCGTCGATTGCCGCGCCGGGCAGGGCGCGGGCGAAGCGCTCGATCCGGTCGTAGGCATCGGCGGGCACCCCGGTTTCGTCGCCGATGCGGCGGACCAGCGCGCTCACCGCCTCCCAGGGCAGGGAGAAGTCGTCGGTCGTCATGTCCTGGCGGCGGGTCAGCGCCGTGCCGTCCTCCAACACCACCTCGATGGCGCAGCACAGCCGCCGCACGCCCTCGTCGGGGACGAGAGCGACCCGTTCGACCAGGGCGTTGACCGCGTCGTCGTCGTAGCGGGTCATCGTCTCCATGGTCGGCACGCCGCGCAGCAGGGTCAGCGCGATGCAGAAGGGGATGCTCATCAGTGTGCCGGAGATGCTGGCGAAGGGTCCCTTCGAATCCATGCCGGCGTAGCCGGTTTCGAACGGGTTCATGCGCACGGTCACCGAGCGAATGGCCCGCCCCGCCACCTCCTCGCGCAGGGCGAGCGCCGCGGTGACCGGGGTCTGGTTGAAGGCGCAGACCGGGTAGGGCTTGAAGGTGACGCGGTGGATCGACCAGTCTCGGCCCAGCCGCGCCGCCAGCTCTGCGGCATCGCAGCCGGTGCGGGCGAAGGCGCGGACGAAGCCGGTGCGGCCTTCGAAGGCGCGGGAGGCGGAGACGGAGCCCGCCGCCGCCAGCCGCGCCGCCGTCAGGCCGTTCACCGCGGCGACGCCGACCTGATAGCGCCACTCGTCGGTGCCGTCGTCGAAGGATTGCAGGATGCCGCCGGTGAAGGACGCGGCGTTGGCGAGCGCTGCCGCGATGCGCTCCTCCGGCAGGCCGAGCAGGTAGGCCGCCCCGGCGGCGGCGGCCAGCGTGCCGTAGAGCGGCGAGGCGCGCAGGCCGGCGGGTGTGGTCAGCGGCGAGAAGGCGTTCTCCAGCAGCCCGCCCGCCTCGTAACCGGCGACCAGGGCCGGCAGCAGCCGTTCCACCGGGCCGTCCCCGGCCTCGACCAGCGCGGTCAGCAGCGGGATCAGCACGGCGCCGATGTGGGCGGCGCCGCAGGTGTCCTCCTGCGCCCGGCCATGGAACAGCGCGGAACCGGCGAGTGCAGCGCCGGGGACGCTGGTCCGCCGCCCATCCCCTAGCATGGTGACGCCGCCGGAATGTTCCCCATGCAGGGCCAGCGCCGCCGCCCGCGCCACCGGGGCGTAGGGGGTGCCGTGGCCGCCGAGCGCGATTCCGTAACCGTTCAGCAGACAGACCCGCGCCTTCTCCACCACGTCGGGCGGCAGGCTGTCCAGGGTCAGGCCGGCGACGAAGCGGGCGATGGCCGTCGCCAGGGTGTCGGGAGCGGTCAGGTCGGGAGCGGTCAAGGGGTGTCCTCCGAATGGGCGGGGGCCAGTTCGTCGCGCAGCACGCGCTTCAGCACCTTGCCGGACGGGTTGCGCGGCAGCGCCTCGCGCAGCAGCAGGCGCTTGGGGATCTTGAAACCGGCGAGGTGCCGGCGGCAGTGCTGCTCCAGCGTCTCGGCGTCGAGGCTCTCGCCTTCCTTCAGCACCACGACCGCCGCCGGCACCTCGCCCCAGCGCTCGTCGGGGACGGCGATGACGGCGACCTCGACGACCTGGGGCAGCAGGAAGACGACCCGTTCGATCTCCGAGGAGGCGATGTTCTCGCCGCCGCTGATGATCATGTCCTTCTTGCGGTCGGTCAGGAACAGGAAGCCGTCGGCGTCGAGATAGCCGACGTCGCCGGTGCGGAACCAGTCGCCGTAGAAGCTGCGCGCCGTCTTTTCCGGGTCCTTCCAGTAACCCTTGGTGACCTTCGGCCCGCGCAGGCAGATCTCGCCGATGTCCCCGGCGGGCAGGGAGGTGCCGGCATCGTCGCGGATGTCGATCTCCACATGGGCGAGCGCCCGGCCCGTCGAGCCGATCTTCTCGATCTCGCGCCCGGCCTCCATCAGCGTGTCGCCCGAACAGCTCTCCGTCAGGCCGTAGCCGTCGATGTAGCGGGCGTTGGCGAACAGGCCGGTGAAGTCGCGGATGCGCTGTTCCGGCGTGCGCTCGCCGCCGCCGATCGCCCATTTCAGGCTGGAGACGTCGTAGCACCCGCGCTCCGGATGGGACAGGATGCGCCCGACCATCACCGGGGCGAACCAGGCGCCGGTCAGTTGCTCGCGCTCGATGGCGGCGAGCGCCGTGTCGGGATCGAAGTCGCGCAGCAGGCAGATCGTTCCGCCCAGCCACAGCACCGCGAGGCCCGGCAGGTCGAAGGCGCCGACATGGTACAGCGGCCCGACCGCCAGCAGCCGGTCCTCCGCCGTCAGCCCCAGCGCCGTCACATGGTCCATGCATTTCCAATAGAAGTTCTCGTAGGAATGCATGACCCCCTTGGGGTGGTCGGTGGTGCCCGACGTGTACATCAGCCGGAACAGGTCCTGGGTCCCGCGCACCCGCATCGGCGGGACCGGTCCCTCGGTCCCCGCCAGCGCCCGCCCGTCCGCCTGCGCCGCCGCGTCGACCAGAACGGCGCGCGGGTCGTCCTTCACCGCCGCGGCCAGCTCGGTGTCGGCGAAGACCAGCACCGCCCCGGCGTTGCCGGTGATGAAGGCGACCTCGGGGGCGGCCAGCCGGTAGTTGATCGGCAGGAACACCGCGCCGAGATGGCTGGCGGCGAAGGCGATCTCCAGGAAGGCGGCGCTGTTCTTCATCACCACCGCCACCACGTCGCCCTCGCGCACGCCGCGCCGGTGGAGGAAGGCGGCCATGCGCCCGATGCGGTCGAGGAAGTCGGCGTAGCTGATGCGCTGGTCGCCATAGACCAGCGCCAGCCGGTCCGGCGTGCGCAGCGCGTGGAACCGGATGAAGGCGCTCAGATTGACCACGGGTGTCCCCTCCCTCGGGATGTGCGGCCGGCTTATCCGCCGGCTTCGCTGTCTATACGACCTCACGTGCCGGTCGGGCTTCAGCCGCATGGGCGGCCGGGACCGCGGTCCCGGTCCGAAGCGGATCGTAATCCGCTTCAGTAGGATTTCGGCATGCCGAGATCGTGCATGGCGATGAAGTTCAGCACCATCTCTTCCGACACCGGGGCGAAGCGGAACAGCCTTGCGTCGCGCCACAGCCGCTCGACATGGTATTCCTTGGCGTAGCCCATGCCGCCCATCGCCTGCATCGACCGCTCGATGGCGTGGGACGCCGCCTGCGCCGCGATCAGCTTGGCGATGTTGGCCTCGCTGCCGTAGGGCAGGCCCGTGTCGCACAGGGACGCCGCCTTCAGATTCATCAGCCGTGCGCATTGCAGCTCGGCGTGGGCCTGGGCGAGCGGGAACTGGACGCCCTGATAGGCGGCCACCGGCTTGTCGCCGAAGACCTTGCGGTCCTTGGCGTAGTCCACCGCCAGCCGGATGGCGAGGCTGCCGGCGCCGACCAGTCCGGCGGTGGTGACGATGCGCTCGGTGTTCAGCACGTCGAGAAGCTGGTGCCAGCCGCCGTCGAGCGTGCCGATCAGCTCGTCCGGCTCGATCCGCACGTCGTCGAAATAGACGGTGCTGGAGGCCAGCGTGTTGGTGCCGACCTTCTCGATCGGCTGGTGGCTGAGCCCTTCGCGGTCGACGTCGATCAGGAACAGGCTGATGCCGGCGGTGCGGCGGCCGGCCTCCTCCAGCCGGGTGGTGCGGGCGACCACCAGCATCTTCTGCGCGTCGGGCACGCCGGTGATCCAGATCTTCTGGCCCTTCAGCCGCCAGCCCTGCCCGTCGGCGTGGGCAAAGGTGCGGATCTCCAGGCTGTTGGAGCCGGCGTTGGGCTCGGTCAGCGCCATGCAGAAGTTCAGCTTGCCCTGGATCAGGGCGGGCAGCATGGCGTCCTTCTGCGCCTTGCTGCCGAACTTCGCCAGCGCCACGCCGCCGAAGATCGGGTTGATCATGAAGAGCTGGGCCAGCGTCGCGCCGCCGCCGGCCGCCGCCAGCGCCTCCACCACCAGCGCCATGTCGAGCATGCCGAGGCCGGAGCCGCCATACTCCTCCGGCAGGGAGACACCGCCGAGGCCGGATTCGCAGATGCCGGCCCAGGCTTCGGTCGGGAAACTCTTCTTCGCGTCCTGCTCGCGCCAATAATCGGGACCGAACTCGGCGCCGACGCGCGACGCCGTCTCGATCATCAGACGCTGTTCTTCGGAAAGCTGGAAGTCCATGGGGAATCGTTCCTTGGGTCAGGCGGCTTTGGTTCAGGGTGCGCGAAGCAGGCGCAACGGCCGCTCCAGCCCGGCAATGATGCGGTTGAGGAAAGCCAGGGCGGTCACGCCGTCGAACAGCCGGTGGTCCGCCGACAGGACGAGGCCGAGTTCGCGCTTCAGCACCGGCGCGCCCGCGTCGTCGGGACGGAAGACGGAACGGACGCTGCCGACGCCGAGGATGCTCGACTGGCCGGGGTTGATGATCGAGGTCATGTAGGTGACGTTGTGCATGCCGGCGTTCGACACGGTGACGGCGCCGCCCTGGAAGTCCTCCTCCGTCAGGCGGCCGTCACGGGCGCGGCGGGTCAGCGACGCGGCCTCCGCCGCCAGCCGGTCGAGCGGCAGGGTCGCCGCCCCGCGCAGCACCGGGGCGACCAGCCCGCGCGGCGTGTCCACCGCCATGCCGATGTCGCCGCGGCCCAGGGCGAGGATCGCGCCGCCGGGAGGCTCGTCATCCCACACCCGGTCCATCTCCGGCATGGCGGCGAGCGCCCGACCGACCGCGGCCAGCACCAGATGGGTCATCGAAATGCGCGGCAGCCCGGATTCGGTGTCGGCGTTCAGCCGGTCGCGCAGGGCCGCGAGCTCCGTCACCTCGGCCTCGGCGGCGAGGTAGAAGTGCGGCACGTCGCGCTTGGCGGCGGTCAGGCGGCGGGCGACGGTCGCCTGCAGGGTGGTGGGCTTCGACCGTTCCCCGGCGGAAGCCTCGACCTTTGGCACCTGGGGTGCAGGCTGAGGCGCTGGCCGCGTTTGAGCCGCCGCCTCGACATCGGCCACCTTGATGCGGCCACGCGGGCCGCTGCCGGTCACCATCCCGAGATCGACGCCCAAACCCTCGGCGCGGCGGCGGGCAAGCGGCGTCGACAGGATGCGCTCCCCGTTGGCGCGGACCGGGGCGGGCAGGGGGCGGGTGTTGGCAGCGACGGGTGTCGGGGCGGGTTTCGCGGCGGGGGCCTCCGCCGGTTCCGGAGCGGGGGCGGCGCCCGCGCCATCGGCGGACCAGCGGGCGATCGGGGTGCCGACGGCCACCGTCTCCCCGGCCGGGATGGTCGTCTCGATCAGCACGCCGTCGCTGTCGGCCTCGACCTCCGAGGCGATCTTGTCCGTTTCGACGACGAGCAGCACGTCGCCGCTGCGGAAGGACTGGCCGGGTGACACCCGCCATTCGGCGAGCACCCCCTCGGTCATCGTCAGCCCCAGCTTGGGCATCACCAGTTCGCGGACCATGGTCATTGCCCCGTGAAGGCGGCCTTGCGCTTCTCCAGGAAGGCGCGGCAGCCCTCGTGCGCGTCTTGGCTGTCCAGCACCAGCCCGATCATCGCCTGCTCGTAGGCCAGCGAGGCGCCGAGCGGCATTTCCGCGCCATGGCGCAGCGTGCGCTTGGTCAGTTTCAGGATCAGCGGTGACTTGGCGGCGATCTTCTGGGCGGTGGCCATCGCCTCGGCCATCAGATCGGCCTTGGGGACGGCGCGGTTGACCAGCCCCCAGGCGACGGCCTCCGCAGCGGTGAACTGGTCGCCGGTGAAGACCAGCTCGCGCGCCCGGCAGGCCGGGATCTGGCGCAGGATGCGCTGGGTGCCGCCGGCGCCGGGGAACAGGCCGAGATTGATTTCCGGCAGGCCGAACTTCGCGCTGTCGGCGGCGATGCGGATGTCGAGCGACAGCACCAACTCGGTCCCGCCGCCGAGCGCCCAGCCGTTGACGGCGGCGATGGTCGGCTTGTCGCAGGTCTCGAACCGGCGGAACACCCGGTGCACGACCTCCGCGAAGTCGAGATAGTGGGCGAGGCCCTGGCGGCTGTCGAGGTCGGCGATGTCGCCGCCGGCCACGAAGGCGCGCTCGCCCGCCCCGGTGACGACGATGACGTGCACGCCGTCGTCGGTCTCAAGCTCGCCCAGCGCCCGTTCCAGCTCCAGCAGGGTCGGCACGTCGAGCGCGTTGAGGGTCGCCGGGCGGTTGATGGTGATCAGGCCCACGGCGCCGTCGCGGCTGGTGAGGATGGGGCGTTCGTCCGTCATGATGCTGGTCCTCCCGTGGGGCGTTCAGGCGAGCGTGCTCTTGACCGCCGCGACGATCCGGTCGGCGTCGGGCAGATAGGCCGCTTCGAGGGTCTTGGCGAAGGCGATGGGCATGAAGGGCGCGCCGACCCGCAGCACCGGGGCGTCGAGGTCGTCGAAGGCGTCCGACGCGATGCGCGCGGCGATCTCCGCCCCGACGCCGAAGGCCTGCACCGCCTCGTGCGCGATCACCACCCGGTGGGTCTTGGCGACGGAGGCGAAGACGGCCTCCTCGTCCCAGGGCTGAATCCAGCGCAGATCGACGATTTCCGCCTCGATGCCCTCGGCGGCCAGCCGGTCGGCGGCGGCGCGGGCGGCGTAGAGGGTGGCGCCGTAGGTGACGATGGTGGCGTCGCGGCCCGCCCGGTCGATGCGCGCCTTGCCGACCTCGCGCGGGGCGGTCACGTCGATGTCGCCCTGGAGCGCGTAGAGCGCCTTGTTCTCGACGACGACGACGGGGTCCGGCGCCTCGATGGCGGCGCGCAGCAGGCTGTAGGCGTCGGCGACGGTGGCCGGGCAGACGACGCGCAGGCCGGGGATGTGGGCGAACCACGCCTCCAGGCACTGCGAATGCTGCGGCCCGGCGTTCAGCCCGCCGCCGTGCGGCGTGCGCAGAACCATCGGCACGCTGCACTGCCCGCCGAACATGAAGCGGGCCTTGGCGGCCTGGTTGACCACGGCGTCCATGGCGAGCGTCACGAAATCCATGAACATGATTTCGACCACCGGCTTCATGCCGGTCAGCGCGGCCCCGACGGCGGCGCCGACCAGGGAGGCCTCGGAGATCGGCGTGTCGCGCACCCGCTCCGGCCCGTGGGCGTCGAGCAGGCCGCGGGTCGCCTTGAACGGTCCCCCGGCGGCGGCCACGTCCTCGCCCATCAGCATCACGGCGGGGTCGGCGGCCATCGCGTCGTTGAGGGCCTGGGCGACGGCGTTCACATAGCGCAAAGGCTTCGGCATCGGCGGTCAGGCCCCGGCGGTGAGGGTGGTCGGCGTGTAGACGTCGCGGAAGGCGGCGTCCACGTCGGGCAGGGCGTCGGCGCGGGCGGCCTCCAGGGCGTCGCGGATTTCGGCGTCCACGGCATCGACGAGGGCGGCGAGCGCCGATTCCTCGACACCGGCGGCGAGCAGCGCCTCGGCGGAGCGGCGCAGCGGGTCGTTCTGCGGCAGGCCGGCGATCTCGTCGGCGTTGCGGTAGCGCTGCGGATCGCCCTCGAAATGGCCGTGCCAGCGGGTGGTCAGGCATTCCAGGATGCGCGGGCCGCCGCCGCGGGCGGCCTCCACCACCTCCGCGGCGGCCTCGGCGACGGCGGCCACGTCGTTGCCGTCCACCCGGCGGTGCGGCACGCCGAAGGCCGCACCCAGCTTGTCCAGGGTCGCGGCGAACTGGGTGGAGGTCGGCGAGAATTCCGACCAGCCGTTGTTCTCGCAGACGAAGACCATCGGCAGCTTCCACAGCGCCGCCATGTTCAGGCATTCGTGCAGGGCGCCTTCGGCCATGGCGCCGTCGCCGAAGAAGGCGACCGCCACGCCGCCGGTGCGCCGCGTCTGGTGGGCGAGCGCGCTTCCGGTGGCGAGCGGCAGCCCGGCCCCGACGATGCCGTTGGCCCCCAGCACGCCCAGCGACAGGTCGGCGACGTGCATGGAGCCGCCGCGCCCGCCGCAGATGCCGCCGGCCCGCCCCATGATCTCCTTGAAGAACAGGTCGAGCCTCACGCCGCGGGCCAGCACGTGGCCGTGGCCGCGGTGGGTGGTGGCGAAGCTGTCCCGCGGCCCCAGCGCGCCGACGACCCCGGCGGCGACCGCCTCCTGCCCGACGCTGAGATGGATGAAGCCGGGGATCTCACCGTCGGCGAACAGCCGGGACAGGGTGGTTTCGGTCGCCCGGATCGTCTGCATGGTGCGGTGGAGCGCCAGCCGCCGGTCGGTTGGGATTGGGTTGGCCGGAATCGGATCTGCCTGAGCGGCGGATGACGGCATGGATGCCTCCCTTCGCGTTTCTTCCGCGCCCCGCCGGTGTGTGTGGGAAAGCGCGGTGCGGAGTCGATGCTCCGTTGGTCGACCAAACAATGAATGATGATTCATGTTTCAGTCAAGCGGTCTGTTTGCCCCCACGCTGGCTCCTTCCTGCTGGGTGGAGCTATCACAAGCTCCCTCTCCCCTCTGGGGAGAGGGTTAGGGTGAGGGGGATGCGCTTTTGCCGGACATATCGCCATGCGCAACCCCCTCACCGGCCCTTCGGGCCACCCTCTCCCCAGAGGGGAGAGGGCTATGAGGGTCAGATGCGATTACCTGGCGGGGAGGTTTGGTGCGGGTTCTGTCTTAAGCGCATCCCACTCAAATACACCGTTGCGCTGACAGTTGGCGCGCGTTACATTCTCGATGAAAAATGAATCATGGTTCATTCAAAAAGGCTGGGTCGCAGGCCCCGCCGCATAAGGGAGGGAAAAGCGCCATGCACCGTCGTTCCGTCATTCGCTTGCTCGGGGCCGCCGTCACGCTGACCTCGGCGCTCGCCCTGTCCGCCGGTTCCGCCGCCGCGCAGGACACCATCAAGATCGGCATGACCTCGGCCCTCACCGGCCCCTACAACGAGTATGGCGAGGGTGGGCGGCGCGGCGTCGAACTCGCCATCGAGAAGTGGAACGCCAAGGGCGGCATCAACGGCAAGAAGGTCGAGCTGGCGATGCTGCTCGACGACCAGCTCGTGCCCGACCGTGCGGTGCAGAACATGCGGCGGCTGCTCGACAACAAGGAGCTGGTCGCCATCATCGGCCCGGCGGGCAGCGGCCCGACGCTGGCGGTGATCGAGATGGCCGCCGCCGACGGGCGCCCCTACATGAACCCGGTGGCGCAGACCCCGACCGTCACCTACCCGGACGGCGGCAAGCCGCGCCCGAACGTCTTCTCCTTCGCTCTGCAGAACGACGTCGAGTCGACGGTGCTCGGCCGCTACGTCGCCAAGCAGTTCAAGAAGCCGGGGCTGGTTCACGAGAGCACGGCCTACGGCGTGTCCGGCGCCGACATGATCGCCAAGGAGCTGAAGGCGGCGGGCGGTGCCGTCGTGGCGACGGAAACCTACAACCAGCGTGCCCAGGACGTGACGGCGCAGATCGCCCGCCTCCAGCGGGCCGGGGCCGACGTGGTGGTTTGCGTCGGGCTGGGCGCCGATCTGGCGGTGATCCGCCGCACCATGGCGCGGCTGAACTTCAACGTGCCGCTGGTCGCCTCCAACGGCGCCCTGTCGATCCCCTACCAGGAGGCCGCCGGCGATCTGGTGACCGGCACGCGCGGCTCCATGGTCTACGTCTTCGGCGAGGAGACGCTGAACCCGGCGGCCCAGGGCTTCGCCGACGCCTACAAGGCCAAGTACGGCACCGACCGCTGGTGGGGCAACGACCCGCAGCGCCCGCAGATCTTCATGTCGCTGTCGGTCAGCAACGCCTACGACGCCGCCGACGTGCTGTTCGAGGGCATCAAGCGCGCCAACTCCACCGATCCCAAGGCCATCGCGACGGCCATCGAGGGCATCCAGGGCCTGCGCGGGGTGAACGCGACCTATTCCTTCTCCGCCACCAAGCACCACGCCATCGCGCCGGAGGACGTGGCGATCTTCGAGTACGCGAAGACCGGCGACAAGATCGGGCTGACGATCGTCAAGAACTGATTGGGTTCCCCTCTCTCCTTCTTTCGTCTCCGGAGCGATCCCCCTCTCCCCTCTGGGGAGAGGGTCGGGGTGAGGGGGATGTCGGGGGACGGAAAGCGCAGGCGATGCGGGACCCCCTCACCCTAACCCTCTCCCCTCTGGGGAGAGGGGACTCAAAGGCGGGTGCTGCGACGGGGGAGAGGGAAGAAAAAGGACGACGCCATGCATTTCGTGCTGCAACTCATCTTCGCCGGCGTCTGCGTCGGTGCGGTCTACGCGCTCATCGCCATGGGGCTGTCGCTGACCTTCTGGACCACGCGCACGCTGAATTTCGGCCAGGGCTCGCTGCTGATGACCGCCTCGGTCGCGACGGTGGCGATGCTGGGGGCCGGGATGCCCGCGGCCCTCGCCGTGCCGCTGGGCATCCTGCTGGCCGGCGGGCTGATGGTGGTGGCGGAGCGGATCGCCATCCGCCCGCTGCTGAAATCCGGCGACAGCATGGGCTGGGTGGTGTCCACGCTGGGGCTCGGCATCTTCCTCCAGGGCTTCGTCTCCACCGTCTTCGGGTCGCAGGCCATCGCCTTCCCGTCGCTGGTCTTCGACAGCCTGGATTCGGTGGATATCGCCGGGGTCCAGGTGTCGTCGCAGTATCTCGCCGTGCTCGGCCTGTCGCTCTCCCTGATGGTGGCGATGGAGCTGTTCCTGCGCCGCTCCGCCTGGGGCCGCGCGGTGCGGGCGGTGTCGCACGACGCCGACGCGGCGGCGCTGGCCGGCATCCCGGTGCGCCGGGTGATCGTGCTGTCCTTCGTCGCCAGCGGCGTGCTGGCCGGCATCGCCGGGGTGATGGTGGCGCAGATCACCGGCACCGTCGATCCCAGCTTCGGCTTCAACCTGATGGTGCTGGGCTTCGTCGCCGCGGTCTTCGGCGGCATGGGCAACACCGCGGGCGCCCTGGTCGGCGGCATTGCGCTCGGCGTCATCGAGAAGCTGGTCGGCGGCTACGTCTCCACCGCCGCCGAACATGGCATGGCCTTTGCCATCCTGATGGTGATCCTCGCCATCCGCCCGCAGGGCCTGTTCGGCCGCAAGGAATTCACGAAGGTGTAAGGGCCAGCGATGCGGAATCTCCTCTCCTTCCTCACCCGGACCCCGGTGGTCGCGGCCCTGCTGGTGGCGCTGGGCGTCGCGGCGGAGTTCGTCAGCGGCGCCACCGTGCAGATCTGGTCCTTCCTCCTCGTCAACGTCCTGCTGGCCCAGAGCATCAACCTGCTGACCGGTGTCGCCGGCCAGATCTCGCTGGGCCACGCCGGCTTTCTCGGCATCGGCGCCTACGGCTCCGCCCTGCTGATGAAGAACTTCGGCCTTCCGCTGCCGCTGACCCTGCTGGCCGGGGCGGCGATGGGAGCGGTGAGCGGCTGGCTGCTGTCCTTCGCCGCCGGGCGGGTGCGCGAGTTCTACCTCGCCATGATGACGCTCGGCTTCGGCATGATCTTCTACGAGGTGGTGCGCGAGTGGACCTCGGTCACCGGCGGCATGATGGGGCTGAGCGGCGTGCCGTCGCCCGGCCTGCGGACGCTGACCCTGTTCGGCTGGTCCGTCGGCCCGACCGCCTATTTCCAGATCATGCTGGCTGTGGTGGCGGGCGTGGTGTGGCTGCTGCGGAACTTCGTCACCAGCCCCTTCGGCCGCGCCTTCTTCGCCATCCATGTCAGCGAGGTCGCTGCCGGCAGCATCGGCGTGCCGCGCGCACGCACCAAGCGCAACGCCTACATGCTCAGCGCCGCGCTGGCCGGGCTGGCGGGGGGCTTCTACGCCCATCTCGTCGGCTATCTCGGGCCGGAGACCTTCGGGCTGCACCGCTCGGTGGAGGTGCTGGTGATGGCGGTGGTCGGCGGGCTGGGCACGCTGGCCGGGCCGGTGCTGGGCGCCGTCGTCTTTACCTACCTGCCGGAGAAGCTCCAGATCTTCGCCGAGTACCAGTTCATGGTCTACGGCCTGATCCTGCTGCTGTCCTTCGTCCTGCTGCCGCGCGGGCTGGCTGGGCTGCTGCTGCCGCGCCCGCGCTTCGCCAAGGACGTGGCGCCGCTGCCGGCCGCGCCGCCGGCCGCGCCGAAACCATCGGGGAGCGGGCCGCTGCTGAGCGCGGAGGGGGTGTCCATCAGCTTCCTCGGGCTGCGGGCGCTCGACAACGCGTCGGTCGCCGTGGGGGCGGGGGAGATCCTCGGCCTCGTCGGGCCGAACGGGTCGGGCAAGAGCACGCTGGTCAACATCATCAGCGGCATCTACCGGCCGGGCGACGGGCGCGTGACCTTCGACGGCGCCGCCATCACCGGACTGCCCGACCACGCGGTGGCCCGGCGGGGCGCGCTGCGCACCTTCCAGGACCCGCGGCTGGTCCCCGCCTTCACGGTGCGCGAGAACGTGCTGCTCGGCGGGCACCGGCTCTACCGGCAGAACCCGCTGGCGGCGGCGCTGAACCTGCCGGGCGCCCTGCGCGAGGATGCAACGATGCTCGGCCGCGCCGACGCCATCATCGCCATGGCCGGCCTGTCGCATCTGGCCGACACGCCGGTGCGCGACCTGCCCTACGGCGACCAGCGGATGACCGAGCTGTCGCGCGTCATCCTCGCCGACCCGCGCCTCGTCATGCTCGACGAGCCGGCGGCGGGCCTGTCGGAGGTCGAACTGCAACGGCTGGGCGGGCTGGTCCGCCATCTGAAGGAACGGGGTGTCGGCGTGATCCTGATCGAGCACCACATGGATTTCCTCAACGAGCTGGTCGACCGCGTGGTCGTGCTGGACAGCGGGCGGGTCATCTACCAGGGCGGCATGGCCGGCATGTACCGCGACCCAGCGGTGGTCGCCGCCTATCTCGGCACCGAAACCCACCCGGGGGAGGCCGTCCATGCCTGAGCAGATCAATCCTGCGGGGGGCCTCGAAATCCACGGGCTGGAGGTCCGCTACGGACCGGTGGAGGCGGTGCGCGGCGTCACGCTACGGGCCGAGCCGGGGACCATCACCGCCATCCTGGGCGCTAACGGGGCCGGCAAATCCTCGCTGATGAAGGCGATTTCCGGCTTGGTCCCGGCGACGGCGGGGCGCATCACGCTGGACGGCGACGACATCACCGGGCTTCCTCCGCACGAGCGGGCGCGCCGCGGCCTGTCGCACGCGCTGGAGGGGCGCCGGCTGTTCCACCGCATGACGGTGGAGGAGAACCTGAAGGTCGCCTGGGACTTCCGCAACCGCGGCGGCAGCTTTCGGGCGGTGGCCGACCGCGTCTACGAGCAGTTCCCCATGCTGGCGCCGCGGCGGCAGACCCCGGCGGGCATGCTGTCGGGCGGCCAGCAGCAGATGGTCATCCTGTCGGCGGCGCTGATCCACGAGCCGCGCTACCTGCTGCTCGACGAGCCGTCGCTGGGGCTGGCCCCGGTGATCGTGCAGCAGATCTTCGGCTTCATCGAGTCCGTCTGCCGCGAGCGCGGCACCACCATCCTGCTGTGCGAGCAGGTGGCGGCCATCGCCTTGCGCGTCGCCCATTCCGGCTGCGTGCTGCGGCGCGGGCAGGTGGTGCGCGGCGGTCCGGCGGCGGAGCTGGCCGCCGACCCGGCGCTGTCGGCGGCGTATCTGGGCGGGTGAGGGTGCGGCAGCCGCGTGCCCCCACCCCGACCCTCCCCCGCTTTGCGGGAGAGGGTGCCTTCTGCGAAGCGGCGGCAGTCCCCTCCACCTCGTAGAGGGGGAGAGTTAGGGAGGGGGCCGTTGTGCCCCTCCCGGACCAATCGACAACGGGAGGAAACCACCATGCAATCGGGTGTCTACGAGTTCCTGGCGCAGGACCGCGTCATCTACGGCCGCCCGGCGGCGGAGGCGGTGGCGGAAACCGTCGCCAAGCTGGGAAAACAGCGCGCACTGATCGTGGCGAGCCGGACGCTAAGCCGAGCCACGGGCGTCGTCGCCGCCATCCGCGACGCGCTGGGTGCGCGTTGCGCCGGGGTCTTCGACTCCTGCGTCGAGCATGTGCCGCGCGCCTCCGTCCTGGCGCTGGTGGAGGAGGTGCGGCGGCTGGAGCCGGACCTGATCGTCACGGTCGGCGGCGGCACGCCCATGGACACGGTGAAGGTCGCCCTGGTCGCCTTGGCCGAGCGCATCACCGACACCGCCGGATTCGACGCCGTGCGCATCCGCGTCGCCGAGGACGGGACCCGCATCGTCCCGGCGGTGAAGGACCCGCCGCTGCGCCAGATCATCGTGCCGACCACCCTGTCGGGCGCCGAATTCTCCAACCTCGGCGGGGCCACCGACCCCGATCGCCGGGTCAAGGACCTCTACACCGGGCGGCACATCGGCGGGCAGGTGGTCATCCTCGACCCCGCCGTGACTGTCCACACGCCGGAGCGGCTGTGGCTGTCCACCGGCATCCGCGCCGTCGACCACGCGGTGGAGACGGTCTGTTCCCGCAAGCCCCAGGCCTTCACCGACGCGACCTGCCTGCACGGGCTGGCGATGCTGGCGCGCTCCCTCCCCGCAAACCGGGAGAGGCCGGACGATCTCGACGCCCGGCTGGACAGCCAGCTCGGCGTCTGGCTGGCCTCGACCGGGCTGGGCCGGGTGGAGTGGGGGGCCAGCCACGGCATCGGCCACCAGCTCGGCGCCGTCGCCAACGTGCCGCACGGCCATTGCTCCTGCGTCATGCTGCCCAGCGTGCTGCGCTGGAACCACCCGGTGAACGCCGACCGCCAACGGCTGGTGGCGCAGGCGCTGGGGCGGGAGGACGGCGACGCGGCGGCGGCGGTCGCCGATCTGGTGCGCGCCCTGGGGCAGCCCGACAGCCTGCGGGCGGTCGGCGTGACGCGCGACCATTTCGCCGCCATCGCCGCCGGGGCCATGCAGAACATGATGGTCCGCAGCAACCCGCGTCCGGTCACCGGTGAGGACGACGTCCGGGAGATCCTCGAACTGGCCTGGTGATCCGCAGGCGCCACCATCGTACGGCACGAACGGCCCCGCCCCTCCCGGCGGGGCCGTTTTGCGTTCGGGATGCGGAGGGGAGCAGCCGTGCAAAATGACTATGGGGGTATGCATTTCAAACAATGCAAAGGACCGATAATTCGTTTGACCAACAATATTTGCGCACTCATAATCTTTATAGAAAATAAAATTCTCAATAGAGAACGGAGAGCGCGCCATGCTCACCGACGACCAGGACCGGGAGTCCTTCACCCTTTCGACGACCTTCAACGCCGGCAAGCCGGTCGGCGCGGTGGTCAGCGCCTTCGCGATCCTGCGCCATCTGGCGGCGCAGGACGGGGCGGTGTCGAGCGCGCAGGTCGCCCGCGCGCTCGGCCTCAACCCGAGCACCTGCTTCAACATCCTGAAGACCCTGGCCGCGGAGCGGGTGGTCCAGTTCGAGGAGGTCGGCAAGGCCTACCGGCTGGGCGCCGGACTGCTGGAGCTGGCGGGCAGCGCGCTCGATCAGGTCGGCTACACCCGGCTGCTCCATCCGGAGCTGGAGCGGCTGGCCGCCGTGTGGCAGACGCCGATGACGGCGTGGCTGCGGGTCAGCGACCACCGCGTCATGCTGGTGGATCAGGCGGTGTCCAGCTCGGCCATCCAGATCCACATGCGGATCGGCCACCGGCTGCCGCTGCTGGTCGGCGCGCTCGGCCGCTGCATGGCGGCGCACGCTGGCCTGCCGGTGGAGGAGATGCGCCGCCAGTACGCCGCCGTCCGCCAGGACAACCCGCCGCCCTTCGAGCAATTCCTGGCCGAGGTGGAGGAGGCGCGGACTGCCGGCTACGCGGTGGACCGCGATGGCTTCACGCGCGGCGTGACGACGGTGTCCAGCCCGATCCTCGACGACGAGGGCCGGCCCTTTCTGGCCCTGTCCGCGGTCGGGCTGACCGCGCAGTTCTCCGACGAGCGGACCGCGGCGATGGCCGCCGACCTGCGCGACACCACGCGGCGCATCGGGCGGCTGCTCGCCGGGCCGGGCCGGGCGGCCGCCCCACTTTCCCCACGGGAGACCACGCGATGACCCCGGTGATCTCCGGAGCCGCCGACACCGCCATCGGACGGCTGGACGGCAGCGGCTGCATGGCGCTTCACGCCGAAGCGGCGTCCGCGGCGCTGGCCGACGCCGGCCTGCGGGCGGACGAGGTGGACGGCGTGCTCTGCGCCTATTCGCTGGCCGAGCCGCATCTGATGCTGTCGTCGGTCTTCAACGAGTATTTCGGCATCGCGCCGTCCTACAGCGCCGCCGTCCAAGCCGGCGGGGCGACCGCCTGCGCGCTGGTGATGCAGGCGGCGGCGCTGGTGCGGGCGGGCATCTGCCGCAACGTCCTGGCCGTCTGCGCCGACAACCGGCTGACCGGGCTGGGGCGCAGCGGCGCCGTCGCTGCATTGGCCGAGGTCGGGCATCCGCAGTTCGAACGCCCCTACGGCATGTCGATCCCCGCAGCCTACGCGCTGGTCGCCCGGCGCTGCATGTATGAACGCGGCGTCACGGCGGAGCATCTCGCCGCCATCTCCGTCACCCAGCGCGGCCACGCCCGCCGCCACCCCAAGGCCCAGGCGCGCGACCCGCTGACCATGGAGCAGGCGCTGTCCGCCCGCATGATCGCCGATCCGCTGCGGCTGTTCGATTGCTGCCTCGTCTCGGATGGTGGCGCCGCCCTGGTGATCAGCGCCGCCGACGCGGCGGCCGATCATACGGACCGCGCGGTGTCGATCCTCGGCTACGGCCAGATGAACACGCACGAACACGCCTTCGCCATGCCGTCGCTGACCGATTTCGGCTGCCGGCAATCGGCGGCGCAGGCCTTCGCCATGGCCGGGCTGACCCCGGCGGACATCGACGTGGCCGAGATCTACGACAGCTTCACCATCACCCTGCTGGCCGAGCTGGAATCCATCGGCTTCTTCGCGAAGGGGGAGGCCGGTCCGGCGATCCTCGACGGCGCGCTGGAGCTGGACGGGGTCCTGCCCTGCAACACCCACGGCGGGCTGCTGTCCTACGGCCATTCGGGGGCGGCGGGCGGCATGTTCCACATCGTCGAGGCGGTGCGGCAACTGCGCGGCGAGGCCGAGGCCCGGCAGGTGGCGGGGGCGGAAACCGCCTTCGTTCACGGCGACGGCGGCATCCTGTCGGCTCATTGCTCGCTGATCCTGGGGAGGGCCTGACGATGACTGCGACCGATCCATCCCCCATGAAGCCCGTTCCGCTGGTCACCGCCGACACCCGCGCCTTCTGGAACGCCTGCGCGGAGGGGGCGCTGACCTTTCAGCGCTGCGCCGCCTGCGGCCACGTCCAGTTTCCGCCGCGGCCCTTCTGCACCGAATGCCGGGCCGCAGGGCCGGGGACGGAGCGGTCCGCCGGGCTCGGCACCATCCACAGCTACACCATCGTCCACCGGGCGCCGACCGCGGCCTTCAAGGCGGACACGCCCTACGTCCTGGCGCTGGTCGATTTCGACGATGGCTTCCGCCTGATGGTCAATCTGCGCGGTTGCCCACCCTCGGACGCCCGCATCGGCCTGCGCGTCTGCGTCCTGTTCGAGCCGCTGGCCGGCGGCGGCGCGCTGCCGCAGGTCCGGCTTCTGGTGGAATGAACCCAACCCTTCGGGAGGGACCATCCATGCATCTGTTCGACACGCTCCGGGAGGGCGCCGCCTTCGGCGCCGAGGAGCTTCACCTGTCCGACGCGCTGATGGAGCGCTGGACCAGCCTCTACCCCGACGACCCGCCGGACGGGCGGATGCCCGCCGGGATGATCGCGGTGGCCACCATGCGGGCCTATTCCAGCCTCGTCGTGCCGCGCCCGCCAGGGAACATCCACGGCTCCCAGCGGTACGAGATGCTGCGCCGCCCGGCGGTCGGGGAGCGCTTGACCACCCGCATCGCCTGCGCCGGAAAGGAGCTGAAGCGCGACCGTCGCTGGGTCCATTTCGACACCGAGACGGTGGGGGAGGACGGCACCCCCTGCTTCCGCGGCCGCATGACCATCCTGTGGGCGGCCTGACCATGGCGGACGGGACGACCACCATCGACCGCCTGACCCCGGTCACCAAGCGGATCGATCGCGCGGCGATCCGGCTCTACGCCGAGCTGACCGACGATTTCAACCCGATCCACGTCGATCCCGACTTTGCGGCGACGACGCCGATGAAGGGCATCATCGCCCACGGCCTGCTGTCGGTGAACCTGCTCTGGCAGTCGGTCCGCCGCAGCCTGGGCGAAGCGGCGGTGTCCGGCGCGACGCTGGACATCCGCTTCCTGCGCCCGGTACGCGAGGACGACGTGGTGACCGCGGGCGGCCAGCGCCGCACCGACGGCGACGGCTACGACGTCTGGATCGACAACCAGCATGGGGAAACGGTGATCGCCGGACGCATCCTGCACCGGCCGGGGACGGTGGCGTCATGACCGGCACGCTTCTCGTCCGCGACGACGGCGATCTGCGGCGCATCACTCTGAACCGCCCTGCGAAGATCAACGCGCTCGACACCGCGACCCTGCGGGCGCTGGCCGAGGCCGTGGACGGCGCGCCCGCCGACGGCGCGGCCCTGGTGGCGATCGATGGCGCCGGACCGCGCGGCTTCTGCGCCGGCGGCGATGTCGCCGAGATGAGCCGCGGTGCCGAGGCCTTCGCCGCCCAGGAGGAGGCGCTGCGGGCGGCGATGCAGGCGCTGCATGGATCGGCGGTGCCGGTGATCAGCGTGGTCCACGGCCGGACGCTGGGCGCCGGCTGCATCGTGGCGTGCCTCAGCGACCTCGTGCTGGGCGCCGACGATGTGCAGTTCGGCTTTCCGGAGATGCGCTTCGGCCTCTACCCGGCCTTCGTCCACGCTGCCCTGACGGAACGGCTGCCGGCGGCGCTGGCCTTCCAGATCCTGGCGGGGGGTCGGATGATGGACGCGGCGCAGGCCTACGGCTTCGGCTTCCTGACGGAGATCCTGCCCGCAGACGGCTTCGCCGAGACGGCGGAGGCGCGCATCGCCTACTACCGCGACCGACTGGACGCCCTGGCTGCGGGCCGGCGCATCCTGCGGATGGAGGACCGCCCATCGATGGCGGAAAAGACCGCGCGGCTGGCCCCGCTGCTGGCCGAGAACCACGCGGCGCCGTCCGTCCGGCGGCTGCTGTCCGGGCTGTCTTTTGCCCGCTGATTTCTTTTGAAACGGCAACGAGTCCCGCCAACGGGACCGCGTCACCCCCGAACAACGGATTCCTGGGAGGGAACGATGTCGAAACGCACCCTGTTCGCCGCGCTCGTGCTGACCAGCGCGCTCACCGGCGGCGCCGCCCTGGCCGCCGATCCGGCGGTCTACAAGATCGGCGGCATCTTCGCGATGACCGGCGCCTCGCCCCACTACGGCAAGGTGATGAGCGCCGGGGCGCAGCTCGCGGTGGACGAGATCAACGCCCAGGGGGGCATCGACGGCATCAAGCTGCAGCTGGTCATCGAGGACCACAAGAGCGGCAGCGCCCAGGCGGCGGTCGCCGGCATGAACCGGCTGATCGACGTCGAGGGGGTGAAGGCGGTGCTCCCCTCCTTCTCCACGGTGACGCTGGCCACCATGCCCATCGGCGACCAGAAGAAGGTGATGATGATCAACGGCGGCGGGGTCAGCGCCCAGACGGTCGGCACCTCCCCCTACATGTTCAACATCCGCTCCATGGCGTCGGATCTGGCCGCCGGCATCGCCCACCGCGCGGCCGAGCAGGGGGCCAGGAAGCTCGCCCAGATCGCCATCAAGTCGGAGTTCGGCGACGCCACCATCGCCGCCACCACCAAGGCGTGGGAGGGCATGGGGCTGAAGATGGTCGCCGCCGAGCAGTTCCAGGCCGACGCCGCCAACATCGACACCCAGGTCGCCAAGCTGCGCGCCTCCCAGCCCGACGCCATCGCCAACTGGCCGACCACGCCGCAGGCCGGGCTGGCGGTGAAGCGCATGCGCGAGCTGGGCATGAAGCAGCCGGTCTACTGCATGGAATGGACCGCCGAGGACACCAAGGTCGCCGGCAAGCACGCCGAGGGGGTTGAGGTCGTCACCGACTACTTCGCCGCCACCGACGAGAATCCCTGGTCCAAGCGCTTCGCCGACGCCTACAAGGCGAAGTTCGGCGAGATGCCCGACTTCTACGCCGCCAACTACTACGAGGGCGTCTACGTCATCGCCGAGCTGATCCGGCGGGCGAAGGCCAAGGGCGGCGATTACTACAGCGGGGAGCGTCTGGTGCAGGCGCTGTGGGAGAATCCGACCTTCGACAGCGTCTACGGCAAGACTTCTGACCTTCCGCAAGAACGGTGTGGCGCAGAAACCGGTCGCGGTGTTCCGCCTGGAGAACGGCGAACAGAAATTCGTGAAGTTCACCACGGGCGAATGAACGCCGGTTCGAAGCATCCTCATTTTCAACCCTCTCCCCTCTGGGGAGAGGGTGGCCCGGAGGGCCGGTGAGGGGGTTGCGCTTTTGCCGGACGCTCCGACACGCGCAACCCCCTCACCCCAACCCTCTCCCCAGGGGGGAGAGGGAAAGAGACAGGAGCGCCATTCCATGGACTTGCTCATCCAACTGACCCTGAACGGTCTGTTCAACGGCGCGCATTTCGCCCTGCTGGCGATGGGCTTCGCGTTGATCTTCGGGACGACCGGCGTCGTGCATTTCGCCTACGGGCCGGTCTATGCGGTCGGCGCCTACGCCATCTGGGCGCTGGCGGCGCTGGCCGGGCTGCCCTTCTGGGCGGCGGTGCTGCTGGGGATCGCCTTCACCGCGGCGCTCGGCGTCGGCTGCTACCTGTTCATCTACCGCCCGTTCGAGATCAGCGGCAGCCCGCCCTTCGTCGTTCTGGTCGCCTCGCTCGGCCTGTTCATCGTCATGAAGAACCTGATCGGCATCGTCTTCGGCACCGGGGTCAAGACGGTCGACAGCGTCGCCTACGACGTGCATTTCGTCGGCGACGCCTTCTTCACCACCGTGCAGGTGGGGCAGGTGGCGGCGGCGCTGCTGGTCGGCTGCGGCATCGCGCTGTTCCTGCGGGCCAGCCGTTACGGCAAGGCCATCCGCGCTATGGCCGACAACCGCGAGATGGCCACCGTCATCGGCATCGACACCACGCGGCTGTCCATCCTGGTCTTCGCGCTGGGCTCGGCGGTGTCGGCGGTGGCCGGGGCGCTGGTCCTGCTGCGCGACGGGCTGAACCCCAACATGGGCTTCGGCGCGGTGTTCGTCGCCTTCGTCGCGGTGATCGTCGGCGGGGTGGGATCGCTGCGCGGGGCGGTCATCGCGGCCTTCCTGCTGGCCTTCGTGCAGAGCCTGGGCATGTGGCAGATCCCCACCGAGTGGCAGAACACCATCGTCTTCGTGGTGCTGTTCGGGTTCCTGCTCGCCCGCCCCTCCGGCATCGTCCGCCGGGCGTGAGGGGGGAGCACGGCCATGGAGTATCTCGCTCACATCCTCGTCATGGTCTGCCTGTACGGCATCCTGGCGACTTCCTTCAACCTGCTGATCGGCTTCGGCGGCATCTTCGCCCTGGCGCACGCCACCTTCTACGCCAGCGGCGCCTACGCCGCCGGCATCCTGGCGACGAAGCTCGGCATCGGCTTTCCTCTCACCCTGCTGGCCGGGGTGGTGGTCACCGCCGGCATCGGCCTGCTGGTCGCCTTTCCCGCCATGCGGGTGGGCAGCCACTATCTGGTCGTCATCACGCTGGCGCTGCAGGCCATCACCATCGACGTGCTGATGAACAGCAAGCCGCTGACCGGCGGGCCGGACGGCATCGCCGGCATTCCCCCGGTGTCGCTGTTCGGCACGGCGCTGACCAGCCCGGTGACCTTCCTGCCGCTGGCCGCGGTGATGGCGGCATTGTGCTGCGCCGTCGCCTGGAGGCTCGGCGCCTCGCCCTTCGGACGCTCGCTGCGCGCCATGCGGGAGAACGAGGCGGCGGCCCAGGCGGTCGGCAAGAACCTCGTCCGCATGAAGCTGGTGGTCTTCGCGATGTCGGCGGGGCTGGCCTCGGTCGCTGGGACGCTGGTCGCCCACTACATCGCCTTCGTCAATCCGGAATCCTTCACCATCGAGGAGACCATCCTCATCCTCGCCATGGTGATCCTGGGCGGCATGGGCAATTTGTGGGGCTCTCTGGCCGGGGCGGCGATCCTCGTGCTGCTGCCGGAGGGGCTGAAGTTCGTCCATGTGCCGGGCGACATCGCCGACATGGTGCGGCAGGTGATCTACGGCGTCGTGCTGATCGTCATCCTGCGGCTGCGCCCGGAAGGGCTGTTCCCCGAGACGGTGTTCCGCACCCCGACCGGGGCCGCGCGGTCCAGCGTTCCCGCCAATGGCCCGCTCGTGGGTGCGCTGGAGCGCGCAGGCGGCACGCCGGGGGAGGTGGTGGTCTCCGCGACCTCGCTGTCCAAGCATTTCGGCGGCATCCAGGCGGTGAAGGACCTGACCATCGACCTGAAGCGCGGCGAGATCGTCGGGCTGATCGGTCCCAACGGCGCCGGCAAGACGACCGCCTTCAACCTGCTGTCCGGTTTCCTGCGCCCGACCGGCGGCACCATCCTCTACCGGGGCCGCGACGTGACGACCCTGAAGCCGCACGAGGTGGTGGCCGCCGGGCTGGCCCGCTCCTTCCAGGACCTGAAGCTCTTCACCAAGCTGACGGTGGTGGAGAACATCCTGGTTTCGCTGCCCGCACAGCCGGGCGACCGCCCGCTGGACGTCTATTTCCGCCCCGGCCTGGTTCGCCGGGCCGACCGCGAGAACGTCGCCCGCGCGCTGGAGATCGCCTCGTTCGTCGGGCTGCTCGCCAAGGCCGACGAGACCGCCGCCAACCTCTCCTACGCCGAGGAGAAGCTGCTGGTCATCGCCCGGCTGCTGGCGACCGGGGCCGACGTGCTGCTGCTCGACGAGCCGCTGTCGGGCCTCGACACCGTGACGGTTGAGCGCATTTGCGGGGTGATCCGTGACCTCGCCCGCGCCAACAAGGCGGTCTGCATCATCGAGCACAATCTGGAGGTCATCCGTGGCGTCTGCGACGAGATCGTCTTCATCGACGAGGGCCGCGTGCTGACCAAGGGACCGCCGGACACGCTGATGCGCGACCGCGAACTGGCCGAGAGGTATTTCGGATGACCGAGATTCACACCATGCCGATCGCCGAACCCGTTCTGGAGGTGCGCGGCCTCAGCGCCGGCTACGGCAAGCGGGCGGTGGTTCACGAGGTGGACCTGACGGTGCGGGCCGGCGAAATCCGCGTGCTGCTGGGCCACAACGGGGCCGGCAAGACGACGCTGGTGCGCTCCGTCTTCGGGCTGCTGCGTCCGTCTGCCGGGACCGTGCGCTACCGGGGGGAGGACATCACCCGGCGGCGCTGCGCCGACAACGTGAAGGCGGGGATCGCGCTGGTTCCGCAGGGGCACGGCATCTTCCGCAGCCTGACCGTGCGCGAGAATCTGGAACTCGGCGCCTACACCGCGCAGGACCCGGCGGAAATCCGGGCGAACCGCGACGCGGTGATGGACCTGTTCCCGATCCTGCGCGAACGCGCCGGCCAGATCGCCGGCACCATGTCCGGCGGCCAGCAGCAGATGCTGGCGATGGGCATGGCGCTGATGCACCGGCCCGACGTGATGATCCTCGACGAACCGTCCATCGGCCTCGCCCCCAACCTCGTCCAGCGAGTCATGGAGGCCATCGCCGAGGTCAACCGGGCGCTGCGCATGGCCGTGCTGATGGTCGAGCAGAACGTCGTCCACGCCCTGCCCATCGCGCAGAGCGTCACCGTGCTGCGCACCGGCCGCAAGATTTACGAGGGCCCGCCCGAGCCGCTGGGCGACCGCCAATACCTGATGACCCTTTTCTGAAGAAATCCGCACAGAAGGATCGTGTTCATGGCCCGTCAGAAGATGCTGATCGTGGGTGCGCTGGGGACCGTCGGCCGCCCGATGCTGGAGCATTTCGAAGCCTCCCCGGAATGGGACGTCTGCGGCGTGTCGCGCCGCAGCCCGGATTTCGAGACCACCGCCGAATGGGCCGCCGTCGATCTGCGCGACCCTGACGACTGCCGCAAGCTGCGCGAGATCAAGGGCGTCACCAACATCTGCTACACCGCCGTCTACGAGAAGCCCGACGTGACGCGCGGCTGGTCGGAATGGGACCATGTCGAGACCAACCTCGCCATGCTGAAGAACGTGGTCGAGAATGTGGAGGCGGTGTCGCCCAACCTGCGCCATATCACGCTGCTGCAGGGCACCAAGGCGTACGGCGGCCATCTCGGCCCCTTCCGCCAGCCGGCGCGGGAGAGCGACCAACGCTACATGCGCCCCAACTTCTACTACGACCAGCAGGACTGGATCAGCGAACGCCAGCAGGGCAAGGAGTGGAGCTGGAGCGTGCTGCGCCCGCAGATCGTGTGCGGTCTCGCGGTGGGCAGCCCGTTGAACATCATCACCGCCATCGGCGTCTTTGCCGCGGTGTCGCGCGAATACGGCCTGCCGCTGCGCTTCCCCGGCGGGGCGTCGCGCATCGGCGAGGCGACCGACGCCCGGCTGATCGCCAAGGCCGCCGAATGGGCCGGCACCAGCCCGCAATGCGCCAACCAGGTCTTCAACATCGCCAACGGCGACGTCTATGTCTGGGAGAACGTCTTTCCCAAGGTGGCGGAGCTGTTCCGCATGGAACTGGAACCGGCGCAGCCCTTCTCGCTGGCCCGCATCATGCCGCAGAACGAGCCGATCTGGGACCGCGTCGTCGCGAAGCACGGCCTCAAGCCCTACAAATACACCGAGGTGGTTCCGTCCTGGCAGTTCGCCGACTTCCTGTTCGGCTACGGCCAGCGCCCCAACCCGCACCACATGAGCACGATCAAGGCGCGCAAGCTGGGCTTCCACGACTGCGTGGACAGCGAGGAGATGTTCGTCGATCTCCTCCAGGAACTCCAGAAGCGCCGCATCCTGCCGGAATGAATGAGGCCCACCGCATGACCATCACGCGCAGCATCCATGGCGTTCCGGTGCAGTGGGAAACCCTGCCGGCGCTGGTCGCCGCCCGCGCGGCGCAGCACGGGGACGCCCCGCGGCTGACCGTCGCCGGGCGGGCGATGAGCTACCGCGAGCTGGACGGGGAGTCCAGCCGCGTGGCCGCCAATCTGCACCGGCTGGGGGTGCGCCGAGGGGACCGGGTCGCCTGCTTCCTGCGCAACGCGCCGGAGCATCTGCTGACCTGGGTCGCCGCCGGCAAGCTGGGGGCGATCTGGGTGCCGCTGAACGCCGGTCTGGTGGGGGAGGATCTCGTCCACACCCTGACCAACGCCACGCCCGCCGTCCTGGTGGTCGACGGGGAGCTGGCGGAGCGGGTCGAGGCGGTCGCGGAGCGGTTGCCGCCGATGCGCGTCTATGCGGTGGAGGATGGCGATGGGGGAACCGGCGGTCGCTTCCGGCCCTTCGCCGACCTGCTGGAGCCGGGGCATCCGCTGCCGCAGGTGGAAGTGTCCGGCGGCGATCCGGCGGTCATCATCTACACCGGCGGCACCACCGGCCTGCCCAAGGGCGCGCTTCTGCCGCATTTCGCCTGGATCGCGGCGGGGATGCGCTATGTCGAGGCGTTCGAGACGCGGCCGGACGATGTGCATTACTCGATCCTGACGCTGTTCCACGTCGGCGGGCTGATGCTGGGCGTGATGGGGCCGATGGTCGCCGACATCCCCACGGTGATCGACCGCCGCTTCAGCGGCAGCAACTTCTGGGCGCGGGCGCGGGAAACCGGGGCGACCATCGTCGATCTCATCGGCACCATGATCACCGTGCTGACCGAACAGCCGGAGAGCCCGGCCGACCGCGGCCACCGCGTGCGCGTCTCGCTGGGGGTGACGGGGCAGATCCCGCCCGCCGTCTCCGACCGCTTCGTGGAGCGCTTCGGCATCGGCTTCGTCAACGTCTATTCGCTGACCGAGACCGGTGGCGTGCTGATCGTCAACAACCGGATGGACTCGCCCAAGCCGCGCGCCAACGGCCTGACCCACGGCTGGGCGGAGGTGACCATCCTGGACGAGGACGACCAGCCGATGCCGCCGGGCGTCACCGGCCAGATCGCCCTGCGCCCCCGCTACCCGCACATCTTCATGTCGGGCTATTTCAACGCGC
Organism: Azospirillum sp. UENF 312511; assembly: GCF_058780635.1. Lineage (NCBI taxonomy): Bacteria > Pseudomonadati > Pseudomonadota > Alphaproteobacteria > Rhodospirillales > Azospirillaceae > Azospirillum > Azospirillum sp. UENF 312511. The sequence goes on from NZ_JBSNCG010000004.1 coordinate 532,478, forward strand.
CGGAGCGCACGCTGGAATGCCTGTCGAATTTGTGGCTGCACACCGGCGATCTCGGCCATCTGGACGCGGACGGCTATCTGCACTTCACGGGCCGTCAGGCCCATTGGCTGCGCCGCCGCGGCGAGAACGTCTCGGCCTATGAGGTGGAAAGCGTGCTCAGCCAGTGTCCGGGCGTGCGCGAGGTCGTGGTGGTCGGAACGCCGTCCGAAAAGGGGGAGGAGGAGGTGAAGGCCTTCGTCATCCGCGAACCGGGCAGCGGCGTGGAGCCGGCCGCCATCGCCGCGTGGTGCGAGGGCCGCATGGCCGCCTTCAAAATCCCGCGCTTCATCGCCTTCGTGGAGAGCTTCCCCCGCTCCGTGACGAAGCGCGAAGTGGAGCGTCACAAGCTGCGCGCGATGCCGAACGACGGAGTCTGGGACCGCGAAACGCTGTGATCCGGACCAAGCCGCCGGCCCGGTGGCCGCGCTCGCTGGCGATGACGAGCGCGCCAAGGTGGGAGGGCAGGCCGGCCGATGGACGCGGGTCCATGGACCGGCGCTGCGCTTCCATTTCGAACCCGACGCTGGCGACCGGGATCGCCATTGCCGCCGGGGTCTTCAACCGCAGGCTTGTGATGCCGGCGGATTGCGATCAGGGGGCGACGCCGACGCTGGTCGTCTCCATGCCCTTGATCAGGTCGGCAACCTCGCCGTAGGGGCGCTGGGCCAGATAGCCGAGGATGCCGTTGGCCAGCTCGACAGGAAGCGCGATGTGCGTTGCCGGACGGGATTCCGGAGCGGACGCGGCCGGAGCGGTGGTCGGGGCGGTGGTGGTGTCGGACATGATGGTCTTTCTTCTGATGGGTTGTGGTTGGTGGCAGAAGCGCTCGACGGGGGTCGCCCCCGTCGAGCGTCTGGACGAGGTGCCGTCCGGTGCGGCTGTGCATCGTGGCGACGGCCCTACGCTGTTTCCGTGCCCATGGAGCGGCGGCTGGACAGGCCGACGGTGCTGATCGCGGAGCCATGCACGTCGTTGACATGGCTCAAATCGGCGTCCTCGTTCTCCATGAGTAAGCGGTTACTTATTATGCGGTGAAGGCGTCGGCGCGGTCAAGCGAAAAGTGATCACCCAACGTTGCCGATGGTGCCGGCCAGCACCACGACGGGCCGCCCTGCGAGAGCGCATCATGCAAAGGTCGACGCCCGGCGGAACAAGGCGTCAATCCGGTCGTCATCAAGCCCGAGATGCGCCGCCGCCTTGGCGATGATCGCGTTGTCGCGGCGGACCTCGCTGGCATACTGCCAAGCGAGTTGCTCAGGCTTGCTCAGCGTCGCCACGAAGGCATCGGCGCCGTCGAGCAGGTCGGCTTCGAGCAGCGCCATGCGGGCTTGCAGCGGCGACACGGTCTCCGGAATCGGGCCGACCGGGACATAGGGTTCCGGGTTGGCCGACAGCGCGCCGGTGGCCGGGTCGACCAGCATGCCGATCTCGACCTCAACCGCCTCGTCCACTTCAATGTAGGCGGTGTCGGCGGGCGGCGCGAAGCCGACCATGAACTGGGTATAGCCGGTGACCACGTTGTTTTCGTCGTAATGGACGTACTTCATGACGGATGGTCCTCAGTTGGCGGGATAGAGCTTGTAGACGTTGCGAATCAACAATCCGGAGTAGCGCGCGTTGACGTAGCGCGCGTTGACGGTGTACCAGCGGGTCAGCGAGTTGTCGGAGAGGTTGGCGTTCAGGCCGTTGTCGACGTTGATGACCGTCCAGCGCCCGTTGTCGACGTCCACGACATAGATGCCCGGCCCCCAGGAATTCAGGTCGATCTCGCCTTGTGTCGCGCCGCTCCAGACGTGCCAATAGCCCATCGCCTTGGTGCCGTTGTCCATCTTGCGGGCCAGCACGTTCGACAGCCAGTCATTGCACCACTGCATCCAAAGATTGCCATCAGAGCCGATGGTCAGTCCGGTAAAGTTGGCGCCGCCGTCCGGATGCAGCGTCAGGGACGATTTGGTGCCGCCGCTGCCGTTGCGCAGTTCCAGGCGCAGTCGGTCGTCGGTGGCATAGTAGAGCAGCCCGCGGTCGTTTGCCCCGCCGCCCGTGCGCAGCCACAGGTGAGTGTTGCCCCAGCCTCCGTGGTCCACGAAGGCACTGGCGCCGGACGCTCGCAGAGTGTTGGCCGACATTTCGCCCGATACGCTGCCGTTGCCGGACACGCCGAGACCGCCCGCGGTCACGGTCAGGCCGTTCGCCGCGGAGATGCGGTTGTTGACGGTTAGGTCACCGGTGATGGTGCCACCGGTAAGCGGCAGTTTGGTGCCATCGCTGCTGGCGATGGTGATGCTCTGCGCCGACGAACCGTCGTAGACCATGCCGTTAATGGTCAGCGCGTTCGCCACCCGGTTCGCCGTGGTGGCGGTGGTGGCGGTCGCCGCGTTGCCGTTCAGCGTGCCGGTGATGGTCCCGTTGACGATCAAACCGCCGGTGGTGAAGCGGGCGATGCGGGCCTGCTTGCTGTCCTCCTGGGCGTCGTTGGTCTGATTGTTGAGATACACGTCGAGGTACTCGTTGCCCCAGGCCCCCGAAGAGAAGCCCGACCGCAGCGAGGCGACGAGGCGGGGCGCCTGATCGGCGCCGCTGGCGAAGGTGCCGCCGAAGCGCAGTTTGCCCTCCCGGCCGTTGCCGCCGGCGGTCGGCGCCAGGAACAGATGGGCACCCTGGTTGCCCGGCGTGGTGCTGACGGTCACCTGCCCATTCGCGAGAAGACCGGCGAAGCTCGGCGTGGCGGTGCTGCGGACGTCCTGCTGGTTTCCTTCGTGCCACACCAGCTTGCGCGTCGCGGCGTTGCCGACATAGACGTCGCCGCCGGGCTGCAGGTAGAGGTCGCCGCTCGGGGTCAGGGCCATGTTGTCGGAGTTCGGTCCCGGCCCGTCGTTGCTGGTGCCGATCCTCAGCAGGCCGTTCTCGCCGCTGCTACCGTCGATGGCATAGGTGTCGTCGTCGTTCGTCCAGGCGATCCACCCATAGTCCGCACCGCCGGTGTCCGTGCCGCCGAACAGTTCCTCACGCCCGAAGTAGATGGCATTGCCGGCGTTCACGCCGATGTTGCCGCCGAAATTGGTGTTCAATCTCACATCGAAACGGGCGGCCGCAATGTTGTAGCTCCACACACTACGGTTGTTGAGCCAGTCGTACAGCCCGACGCCCGCAGCGGCGCCGTAGAGCCCGGCGTTCACCCCGGTCTTGACGAATTTGACGTGCTGCTCGGCGGTTGCGTGGCTGAGCTGCACATGCCCGCTTGTGACATCCTGTCCGCCGGCCACGCCGAGCCCGTTTCCGACATACACCCCACCGGTGTCGAGGGCGATCCGGAGCGGGCGCAGGCTGTTCCATGTTCCGTTGGCATCGTTGTTGTTGGTCAGCAGCACGTAGTAGCTGTTGCCGTCGTTGCGGTGGATGATGCCGACCCCGGCAGCGCTGGCACCCTGTTTATGCCGAATGCCGTCGTTGGTCTGCGCGGCGAGCTGGCCGTTCATCGTCGCGCCGGCGAAGGTCGGCGCGCTGGTCGTCGACAGCGCCTGCTGGTTGCCATCGTGCCACACGCGCTGGCCGTCGATGGTCACGTTTCCGGAGCCGGGGACGATCACGCGGGTCGCGTTGCCGGAACCAATCGCCACGCCATAGCCGTCGCCCGCACCGCCGAACTGGACGAAAGCCTGGTCGGTCACGTCGACACGCCGCTGGATGCGCCAGCCCGCTGAAGCCCAGGCGGTGTTCGTGCCCTCGCCCCGAACGATCAGGGTGCGCAGATAATCGGTGTTTCCGGTTCCGGAAACGCTCACGCACTGATTGTGAAGAACGGAATTGCCCACCGCCGTTCCAAGCGGCGCGAGGTAGGTCTCGGTCTGCGTTTGGAACTGCGCCAGCGTCGGTTGATTGGCCGTGCGATGCACGTTCAGCCAGGAGACGGCGGAGCTGTAGGCGTCGTTGACCGTCTGGTGCCGGAGGATCTGATTGTCGGCGATCGTCCGCCACCGGCCGTTGTTCGCCGCGGCGTCCGACTCCCAGATGTTGTAGACGGGGGCCGCGCTCTTGATCTCCATGGATGTGGCAAAGAGAGCGCCCCCGGCGTCGCGCAGGGCAATCTTACCGGCGTCCGGAGTCGAGGACGTGTCGATGGTGCTCAGCACACCGTACCCGTTCAGCGACAGGCCCGCGCCCGCGGTGATCTGCAGCCCGCCGTTGCCGCTGGTCCCGTTGCCGCCGACGGCGATGAGCCGCACATCGTAGTCGGTCGCCGTCGCTCCGCTGTGAAAGTCGATGAGCGGCGTGCTGGCCGTGCCGTCGATGCGTCCAAGTTCGATGCTGGCGTTGCCCTTGCCGAGCAGATTCAGCGTCGCGGAGCCGGCGGCGGGATTGACGGTGATGGCGCCGGTGAAGGTTGCTCCAGTCAACTGCGCGCCGGTCGCCGTGGTCAGGACGGGGCTGCCGTTGAAGGTCAGGGCGCTGCCGGACAGGGCGATGTTGGAGACCGTCATCCCCGACCGCTGCACGTTCAGCCACGTCGTCCAAGCTGTGTTGCTGTCGTTTGCCAGCACGCCGAGGAAGCACCCGTTCTCGACGTCCAAAGTCCACGCTTTGGTGTCGGCGGCGGCATCGCTCTCCCGGAAGTTCACCGAGGGGTGTCCGTTGCTGACGTAGAGGTTTCCGCCGAAGGTTACGTTGCCGGTCACCTGGGCGTAGCGGCTGTCGCCCGCTGTGCGGTCGAGAATGTCGCTGGCGTTGATGGTGCCGATGCCGCGCTTGGACACGGCGTTCGCCGCCGTTTGCACCAGCACGCCGGCGTTGCCGTCGAGGCCCGCCAATGTGGTGAGCATGGCGTTGAGCGGCTGCGCGTCGGTGATGCCGTACCCGGACAGGCTGGTGGGCTTGCTGGCGTTGGTGATGTCGCCCCAGGTCGGGCTGGTGAATGTGAGCAAGCCGCCGCGCCGCGCCAGGAAGGTGTTGTCGGCGGTCGCGGCGATGTCGGCGACGTTGCCCGCGCTGTTGGCGGCCCGCCCGATCACCGAGGTCGCGGCGCCCTGGCGGAAGTGGCTGTCGCCGACCGCGTTGGGCTGGATCGAGGTAACGATAATCCCGGTGCCACTGCCGGTGATCGGCCCCGACAGGGAGATCGTCTGATCACCGGTGTTGGTGCCGCTGACCGTGGCGTCGCCGGGGATGGTCAGCGTGCGGTTTGCGTCGCCCGTGGTGATGGTCAGCGTGCGGTTGGCCGTCAGATTGGAGCCGAGGGCGATGGCGGCGCTGTGCGAGTTGTCGGTGTCCCACAGCCGGACACTGGAGAAGTAACCGGTCTGCTGGACGGCGGTGTTGAGCAGCGTGTCAGTCAGCCAGCCCGAGGCAATGGTCGGCTTGCCGGTGGTGATGTCGCTCCAGGCATGGGTGTGGCCGACCAGCGACAGCGTGCCCGAGGCGTTGGGCAGCGTATAGACGCGGGTGGTGCCAGTGCTGATGCTCGCGGCGTCGAAGCGCGCCTTGCGGGTGACGTCCGTGGTGTCCACGATGGCAAAGTTCGGCGCTCCGACCGTAAACGCCTTGTGGGTGATGTTGGAGTCATTGGCAAACCCGATGATCGGGTTGCCGCTCACCCCATCCGCGTTGAACACCGCGAGTTCCAAGGTGTTGACAGCGAGGCTGCGTGCCGCCATCCCGGCGGCAGTGCGTACGACCAGCCCATTTGCTGCCAAGTTGTTGAGGGAGCGCGTCTGCGCGTTGTAGACTGCTTCGAAGGGGATCGCCGTGGTGCCGAGCGTGCCGCCGTTGGCCGCCGTGCACTGGTAGACGAACCCAGCCTGCGTCGTGCCGCCGCGCACCAGGGCTATGCCGCTCAGCAGGTCGCTCCAAGTGTCGGCATCCGTCGAGCGGGTGAGCACCCACGGCACGCTTGCGGTGCCCACCGTCGTCACATCGTACCAGCCGTTCTGCGCGGCGATGGCCTGATCCTTGACGAGGACACGGTTCTCCGTTCCTCCGATGACGGCGACGCCATCGACGACCAATGCGCCGATGGTCTGGGCAAAGGTCAGGCTGGCCGTACCGCTCGCCGTCGCCGTCTTGGACAGCGTCACCGTGGTGCCGGACACCGCCGTTACCGTTGTCGCTGATTGGATGCCCGTACCGGTCACCGCCGCACCGACCGTGATCCTGGACGCGGCGTTCGCCACACCGGTCACACTGGCCGAACCGTTGGTCGTCGTACCGTTGGTGGTGTAGCTGGCCGTCGGGCCGGTCAGTGTGGTCGCGGTGGCGGTCACCGGGCCGAGATCGCCGGTCGTGGCATGGCGGACGGTGCGCTTGACCGGCAAGCTGTCCACCCAGCGTTTGGTCACCGCCTGGAAATCGGCGCTCGGGTCCTGGCCCAGAGTCACCACGCCGCTGAAGGTGGGATTTGCATAAGCGGCTTTGGTGGCCTCCAGGTCCACAAGGATATCCGCGATGGACGCCCCAATGGGCCCGTGCACCGGATCGACGTGTTCGATCTGATTGGAGGTGGTGCCGTGCGGGTTGCCGATGGTACCGAGATGGGCGTCGATCTGCGCGTGCGTGTTGGTCCCGGCGCCGCCGAGCGACTGGTGGGCGATGTTGGCCGGGACGAGCGACAGGAAGGTCTTGCCGGCCGTGTTGTCATCGCGCACGGCGAGGCCCGCATGCTCGGTGTCCACCGGCTTCGAGGTGGCCGAGAAGGTCAGGCGCTTGAGCGCTGCGTCGTAGTTGATGTTGATGTTCGAGCCCTGCACGAAATGCATCGTGTCGCCGGGCATCGAGGCCGTGAATTTCTGCTGGTTGCCGTCGCCGATGGCGGAGAAGCTGAAGCCGCCGACGATGGTACCGGCGGTGTCCGCATACTCCTTGGCCATCGCCGCCCAGTGCAGCGCCGAGTAGGCGCCAGACTGCACCGGGACGTTGAAGCCGTTCGACGCCCAGGCCGCCGCCAGCTCGCGCTGCGCCGACGCCTGATCGCGCATCTGCTGCGCGCTGTCGCGCGCCGACACGGCATCGACCTTGGCGTTGACGGCATCGGTCGCCGAGGTGCCGGCGGCGGCGGCGGCGGCGTTGGCGTTGGTGGCGCCGGCCGAAGCCGACTGCGCGCTGGCGTCGGCGGCCTGGGCGCTGGAGGCCGCGCTCGCCGCGCTCGCCGCGGCCTGGTCGCGCGCGCCCTCGGCGGCCGTGCGGGCGTTCGCCGCGGCGGTGGCGTTGGCCTGCACGCCCGACAGGTGGGTGGCGGCGGTGTTGGCGCTGCCTTGCGCGGCGTTGGCGCTGTTCGCGGCGGCGTTGGCGCTGGTGGAAGCGTCGCCGGCCTTGGTCGCGGCGGTGGTCGCCGAGGCCGCCGCCTGCGTTGCCGATGCCGCCGATGCCGAAGCGCTGCCCTGTCCCTGGGCGGCCGCGGTGGCGGCCGCGGTTTCCGACGCCTTGGCGGCGCCCGCGCTGGTCTGCGCGGCGGTGGCCGAACCGGCCGCGGCGGTGGCGGCGTTCGTGGCCGTGGCCGCGCTTGCCTGGGCGCCGGTCTTCGCCGTGTCGGCCGCCGTCGCCGACCCGGCCGCCGCCTGGGCGCTGGTCGCGGCGTTGGAGGCCGATCCGGCCGCCGCCGAGGCGGAGCCGGCGGCGTTGGTTTCGCTGGTCTTGGCGTTGGTCTCGCTGGCCTTGGCCGCCGTGGCGCTGGCCGCCGCCTCGCTCGCCTTGGTCGTCGCCGTCTGCGCGCTGGTCGCGGCTGCGGACGCCGACCCGGCGGCGCTGGTCGCGCTGCTCGCAGCCTGGGAGGCCGAGGTGGCGCTGGCCGTGGCGCGGGTCGTCGCCGTCTGGGCGCTCGCCGCGGCTCCGGTCTCGCTCGTCTTGGCGGCCGTTTCGCTGCCCTTCGCCGCGGTCTCGCTGGCCTTGGCGGCGGCGGACGCCCCCTCCGCCGCCGTCTTCGCCGCTTGCGCGCCGGCGTTCGCCGTTTCGGCCGCGGTCTTCGCAGCCAGGGCCGATGTCTCGGCCCGGGCCGCCGCCAGAGCCGACTGCGCCGCGGCCCCGGCGCTTGCCGATCCGGCCTGGGCGCTCGCCTGGGCAGCGGTTTCGCTGGCCTTTGCGCTGGTTTCGCTGGCCAGGGCCGCCGCCTGGCTGGCCTGTGCGGCGTTGCGCGCCGCCGCCGTGGCCACCGCCGCTTCGGACGCTTCGGTCGCCGCCAACTGGGCCGCCACGACATCGTCCTCGATCGCGTCGATCACCAGCTGGACATTGTCCATCAGGCCGCCGTCAATCATCTCCAGCAACGCCGATGGTGTCTCGACAAGGCGCACATTGCCCTGCGTGTCGGTCAGCGGATACTTGCCGTCGCCGTTCGGCCCGCCACGCGGGTCGCCGGCCATCCAGGCGACGAACTCGTCCTCGCGCAGCTGCCATTTGCGCACCAGGTCGGCCATGCGGTTGGCGACATCGGCGGCCATGGTGCCGGCGAAGTTGCGGATCACCATGTAGCCGGAACCGGCGCTGGCCGGGGCGGTCAGGCCGCTGGTCAGATTGGCCGAGACGATGACGGTGAGCGGTTGGCCCGGCGTCTTGGCGGTCAGGACGAGGGTGCCGCCCGTCGCCACGGCGGTCATCGGGCAGGTTGGCGAGGCGTTGATGCGGGCGGCCAGGCCGGCGCAGATCTCGGCCACGGTCGGCGAGGCGTCGCTGGTGAACTGGTAGACGAAGTCATTGATGGAGATCTCGTCGGTCTGCGCGGTGTTGGCGCTGACGACGCGTGGCGTGATCGTGTTGACCTGGGCAACCGGCGGGCGGCTCGTGCCGGTGTAGGGCGTGCGCAGAGTCAGCGCGGTGTTCGAGGCGACGGCCGCCACCTCGTAGAAGCGGTCGCCGTCGGGCGAGAAGACGTCGCCTGGAAACACCTGCGAGGCCCACAGCGTACCGAATCCGGTCACCGCCGTGGAGCCGTTGATCAGAGTGACGGAGCCGTCACGATACCAAGTTTGTGGCATTGCTGTCTTTCCGTCGCCGTTGGGCCAGCATGGGGTGTGGCCTCAGTACATCTAAGCGCTTACTGTATCATCGGGGCCGGCAAATTTCAATCCGGGAAGGGCAATTCGGCCTTGATGCGTGTGAAATCGATGGTCATGCGCTCCAGCTTTTCGGGGCGCCCGTTGGCCGCGTCGTGCTGGGCTTCGAGCTGGGCGTGCATCGGCCAAGCGGCGAGGTAGCGCCGTCGGCGCTCCTCGGCGATCTGCTCGGCGCTCAGGCGGATGGAGAGACGCATGTGACGACCTCCTGGAAGGGCAGATAGGGGAACGCGTCGATGACGACGGTCAGGCGGATCGGCAGCGGGCAGGACAGCGCCAGCTCGCCGCCGTCGACGGTGTGGGCGACGCCGTTGACCAGCACCGTGCAAGGGGACGGCAGGCCGCGCAGCGTTGCCGTGTCGGTGTCGTCGGCGAGGATCCGGGTTTTGTCGAACCCGAGCAGTGCTGGGCGCTCGCGGATCACCGGCTCATTGCCGGACAGGTCAACGTAATCGCGCTGCAAATCCGCCGACACCGGCAGGATGCCATGGTCCTCCGGGCGTTTCTGATGCATATAGTCGCTCACAGCGCAACCGCCGACACCAATGATGCTGCCGTCCGCCGCGTAGCGCGTGAACATAGCTCCAGTCAGCGGAGGGGTAAACGGAGCGGTTTCGTTTTCCACAAGCTTTACCCTTTATTTTCGGAGTTCAATAGCGACCATCCAGTGGGTGGAGTTGGAGGTGACGAGGCCAGCGTGATTACGTGATGAGAAGAACGACGTGCCCTTTCCCGGCCACATAACGCGCATTGAGGCGTAATTGAACACTCCATTCTGTCCACAGGCTATAAGAGCGACCGGCTTTCCAGAGGTAGTGATGCCGACCGTGCAGTCGTTATTACCGCTGGCCCATGCCATGTTGCCGGTGCTTAAGTCTTCAATTCTGTCACCGTTGACCGCCAGTTTATCGATGTTCGCCGTCTTGATAACGGCGTCGCCGATGACAGCCGATGAGATGCCGACCTTTGGGACGCCGTTTACTGTGGTGATGACGAAGGGCGCTTCCGCCCCGGTTTGGCCGGGCTTGACGACCAGGAAGTCATCGACACGGAAGATTAGGCTCGATCGCGTCCACGCACCGTCCGGACGCGCCAGCAGGTCCATGCCCGAGACGTAGCCGTTGGCGTCCACGGTGATCGAGTAGCGTCCCCGCAGGCCGTCGATGCTGCTCTGCTGGGTGCTGATCTTGGTGGTGTTGTCGTTGACCGTGGTTTGCAGCGTCGAGACGCTGCGGGCTACCGTGGACTCGGCGGTGACCCAGGTCTTGAGCGAGGTTTCCAGGCCGGCGATGTTGTTGTCGATCTGCGAGCGCTGCTGGGTGATCGTCTCGGTCAGTGCCTTGTCGAGATCGGCCCGCGCCCGGCTCTCGCTGGCGATGCCGGCCTCGGCGTCGCCGACCCGCGTGGCGAGCGCCTGGACGTCGGTGGCCGTCGCCGAGAGGCTGTCGCTGACCGCCTTGATCTCCCCGGCCACCGCCGCCTTGTTGCCGTCGAATTCCGAGGTCAGCGTGCGCAACTCGTTGGCGACGGCGGAACTCTCGTCGACCCAGGTGCGCATCTCGGTGTTCAGCGACGCGAGATCGGCGTCGAGCTGCGCCTTTTGCTGGGTGACGCGCTGGGCCAGCGCGCTGTCCTCCTTGACGCGCAGCGTCGTCTCGTCGGCCAGCGCGGCTGCAGTGTCTCCAACCCGGCCGAACAGCGTCGTGATGTCCTTGGCCTGCACCTCGTCGGTCTGCGCGAGCGTCTGCAGATCGCGCCCGATCGCCGCGACGTTGCCGTCGACGTCGCTGCGCAGCGTCCGGATGTCTTCGGCGAGCGCCTGTTCGGCGTCGGCGCGGGCGGTCTGCTCGGCGACGAAGCGCGTCCAGTTGCCGTCCACCTTGCCCTCCAGGACGGTGCGGTTGGCCGCCTCGGCGGAATCGGCGTCGGCGAGGGTGCGCCAACGCTCCTCGGCGAGCGCCCGGTTGTCGCCGACCGTTGCGGTCAGGTCGTGGATGCTTTCGGCCAGGGCGGTGTCGCCGTCGGTGCGGGCGCGGGATTCGGTCAGAACCGCCGCCGCGATGTCCTCGCCGGTCTTGACGGCGAGCAGGGTCACCTCCTCGGCGAGCGCGCCGAGGTCGTCGGCCTGGGCGGTAAGGCGGTCGGTGATGATGGCTCGGTTGTTCTCCCAGGCGGCGCCCATCTCGGTGACCGTCTCGGCGAGCGCCTGCCGGTCGGAGACCTCCTGGGTGATGCGCTGGTCGACGGCGGCGAAGCGGCGGCGGCTGTCGCCGCGCGTCTGCTGCAACGCCTCGAAGCGTTCGTAGCCGAGGCGCACCAACTCGGCCAGCGTCTCGGCCAGCGCACCGTCGAACCCCGACCGCGCCATCACCGCCTCGACGCGGGCGTCGAGGAAGGCGAAATCCTGACGCTGGATCAGGCGTTCGACATGGGTGTCGAGGAAGGAGAAGTCGATGTCCGGGACGTTGTGAACGATGTCGTCCTTGACGCGGTCCCACACCGCCTGCGCCATGTCCTCCACGCCGGCCGGGCGGGCTTCGCCGGCGGTGCCGAGGTTGGAGTTGAAGTCGCCGATGTTGCCGCCGAGATCGACCGCGCGCACCCAGTAGTAACGCACCGCGAGACCGGGGAGCCCAGCGCGGATGAAGTTGCTGCCCTTGACCTCGGCGATCTTTCCCGCGGTCGTCAGGTCGTTCGTCGCGCTTTCCCACACCTCGATGTGCGCGAGATCGGTGTCGGTCGGGTTGGACCAGCGCAGGGCGATCTGGCGGATGCCGCCGGACGCCGCCAGCCCGGTCGGCTGGCCGGGAGGCGTTCCCTTGCCGCGCACGATCAGGCCGATTTCGGTGCTGGCGCGGCGGTTGTCGTGGCCGAGCGTGGTGACGCGGATGGTGTAGCGGCCCTCGGCCGCCGGCTCGATGTCGAAGCCGCCGACGCGCGTCGTCGCCCATTCCTGCCACTGGCCGCCCGGCGTCATCACGTCGGCACGGTAGCCGGCGATCTCGGGCAGGTTGCTCGTCGTCCAGCTCACCGAGACGCGGGCCTGCGGCAGCCCGTTGACCCAGTAGACGCTTTCCACCGCCCGCAGGTTGGCCGGCGCTGGCAGCGGGGTGACGCCGCCCTGGTAGGCCGGTGCCGGCAGGTTGAGGCCCTGTTCGACCCGCGCGTACTTGGTCGGGTCGTGCAGGAGCGCCGTCACCTCGAAGACGTTGGGCTCCAACTCGCGGATGCTGCGGACACGGAAGCGGCGTGGGGTCAGGCTGGCGCTCGACAGCGACCACATCGCCCCGGCGTCGGGAGCCACCGGCAACGGGTCGACCAGCGTCAACGCGCTGTGCCCGCCGATCCCACCGGCCACCGCGCGGTCGAGGACGCGGCCGTCGGGGAGCGTCACGGACAGCGTGTAGGCGTGTCCGGCCTCAAGCGTCACCGGGGCGTCGAGCGTCACCCGGCCCACCGTCGCCGCGGCCACCCGCCCGCCCAGGCGCACCAGCGCGTAGGCCGGATCGGCGACCTGGATGATCTGTCCGGGTGTCACCTCCAGGTGGTCGAAGGAGCAGCGGTAGGTGACGGTCTCGGTCTCGTGCTGCTCGCTGTCGAGAATCCACAGGCCGAGGCGGCGGGCCTGGCTGCGGCTCGTGCAGCCGAACGCCGACACTTCGATCTCGCGGTGGCCGTGGCGCTCGATCAGCCGGGTGTTCTCGATGACCTCGATCGCGCCGCGGTACTCGTCGGCGGGGTCGTTCCACGCCACCTTGGCGACGGTGTGCCGGGCCTTCAGCGCCGTTCCCGCGTAGGAGAAGACGCCGTCGAGGACGTTGGCCGGCGCGACGATCACGCTGTCGTCGCCCGGCATGTCGGCGCTGGCGAAGACCTGGCCGGCCGCCCAATAGGCCATGCCGCGGAACGCCGAACAGATCGACTGGATGACCTTGTAGGCGTCCTCGCGGGTCTGGATGATGCCGTTGAAGGTGAAGCGCGGCTCCCAGCCGCCGGCGCCGTTGGGCACCGGTTGATCGCAGTATTGCGCGATCTGGTAGAGGCTCCATTTGTCGATCTGGCTGGCGTCGATCACCCGGCCCAGGCCGTAGCGCGTGTTGGTGATCAGGTCGTAGAGCACCCAGGCCGGGTTGTCGGTCCACGCCGTCTTGAAGCCGCCCTGCCAGATGCCGCCGTTGGCGTAGCTGTGGTTTTCCGGATCGTAGATGTCGGGCACGCTGACGCGCAGGCCCTTGACGTCGTAGGCACGCGCCGGGATCGACGAGCCGAACTGCTCGCTGTCGACGGTCAGCGCGATCAGCGCGCTGTCCGGGTAGCTGTATTTGCCGTCGACGATCTGCGTGTAGCTCGACCACCAGCTCTCATTCTGGACGGTGGCGCTGGTGCTGTCCGGGGTGAGGCGGCGCACCCGCACGTCCCACGGCGCGCCGCCTTCCGGAAGTTCGATGCGGTAGGCGCGCTCGTAGGCGGCGGTGGCCTTGCCCTCGATGGTGTCGGTGATGGTCTCGCGCCAGCCGCCGCCGTAGGGCCGCACGTCGATGGCGATCTGCACCTTCGAACCGTGCAGATCGCCGTCGTCGGCGTCCTGCTGGGTCATCATAGGGAAGCGCAGCGTGACGCGCAGCGCATCGGTGTCGGTGATGGTGCGGATCACCGGCGTGTCGGCCCGCACGCGGGTGGAGACGGCGACCTCGTTCTCGGCGGCGGCGAAGCCGGCGATGTGGTCCTGGCTCGGCAGACCGACCCGGCTCTCCCAGGTCACGCCCTTGAAATTCAACGTGCCGTCGGCGTTCTCGAGCGGCGTTCCGTCGAAGTAGACGCCCTTGGACCTGCCGACGGGCAGTTCCTCCAACTCGCCCTCGCCGATCAGGTCGACGACGCGCGCGGTCGAGCGCGACTGCAGGCTGTCGGCGTCCTCGCGGGCACCACCCGAACCGCCGCCGCCCTTCCCGCCGCCCGAGCCCGAGATGCCGCCATCGGCGACGGCGCCGTTGAAGCCGGAGCCTCCCCAGGGGTCGGTGTAGCCGCCGGCCTCGGTCTCGACGAGCGCGCCGACGAAGTTGTAGTCGTTGCCGACCCGGCGGGCCGCCTGGATCGTGAAGACGCCGCGGGTGAATTCGTCGTCGTCGGGGATGAAGCGCAAGCCGCCCGCCACCTGGGCGACGGTGAGCAGGCTGTCGGGGGCGACGGGCGTGTGGTTGGCCAGAAGCAGCGTGCCGCCCCGGACCGTGCCGACATGGAAGTGGCTGATGTCGGGATACGTCGTGGTGACGATCCACAGCGAGCCCGCCAGCACCACCGTGGTCATCTCCGACCCGTTGCCACCGGTGGGGCCGCCGGACATGATCTGTTCCGGGGCCATGCCGGCGGAGACGACAGTCGACCCGACGCGCAGGCGGCCGTAGATGAGCGGCACCGGGCCGCCCTGCTCGATGGAGTTGACCGGGCCGTTGAAGAGGAATGACTTGCGGTTCTCGACGCTCTCCAGGTCGCCCATTTTGGCCTGCGGGCTGAGCATCATCGAGACGCCGGACAGCGCCAGCGACAGGCCGAACATGGCGGCGGTGCCGTAGGCAGTCAGCGCGCCATTGGCCGCCACCAAGCCGGGTGCCGCCGCGCCTTGCGATGCGACGATCGCCACCGCCATGATGGCGACGCCGATCACCGCCTTGGCGCCGCCCTTGGATTTCTGGCTGGCCGCCGCTCCCTTCGGCACCGGGATGATGTGCAGGTCACCGCTGCCGAGCCGGAAGGTCAACTCCTGCTCGTTCAGCACCAGGCCGCTGCGCCTGTCGCCGCGCACCAGCTTGAACGCGCCGTCGCGCAAGGCCTTGAAGAAGCGGCCGGGGAAGTTGGCTTCGAGCGCGCGGGCGACTTCGGCCACCGAGTCCACGTCGAGCGTGAAGCCCTTGCCGAACTCCTTGCGCAGCGCGCCGTAGAGATGGACGCGGCGCATCATGGCGCGACACTCCCGTGACGCAGGACGTGCGTCACATAGCGCATCCACGGGCCGAGCGGCTCGCGGCGCGACAGGCGTTTTTGCAGATGGTGCAGGATCAGGCCGTTCGGCATGACGATGCCGGCGTGGTTGGGCACCTTGGAGCGGATGGCCATCAGAACCACGTCGTCGGGGCGCATCATGGCGCGGTCGACGGTGACGAAGCCGCGTTCCTGGAAGCCGTCGAGGTAGAGATTCTCGCCATGGTCCCACCATTCGTCGTCGCGCGCCTGATCGGTCACGGCGATGCCGAGGGTGTCGCGGTAGTAGTCGCGGCACAGCGCGTAGCAGTCGGTGACGCCGTGCACGAACGGCCGGCCGATCAGCGGCGGCACCGGCGCACCGGCGCCCCAGACGATCGGGGCGCCGGCGGCCTCGCCGTCGGTGGGGATGATCGCCCACGGCACGCCGGTCGCCAGTTGGCCGCGCATGTCGTCGCCCGACGGGTGCAGCGGTCCCATCGGGTGGGAATGGACCACCGCCTGAAGCCCGTCCGCGTGGGTCAGGTAATCGGCGTCGGCGATGTGGAAGTGGCGGGTCGGGTCGGGGTGCGTGTTGACGAGCGGCATGTATGCGTTGTCGACCACCATGCCGCAGCTTTCCTCGGGGAAGGCGGCGATGGCGTGGGCCTGCATGGCCGCGACGGCATCGGGCGTGAACATGGGATCAGATCCTCACTCGGGCGACGCCGGGGAAGGCGCGCGTGGGCAGCACCGCGGTCTCGCCGAAGCGCTTCTTGCAGTCGGAATCCTTGCGCCCGCAGTCATCCTCGGCGCTGTTGCCGGTGGGATCGCCGCTGGCCTTGAAACAGGCGGAGCCGGTGTAGGGGCAGGTGGCCTGGGAGTAGTCGAAGCCGGCGCCGGTCCAGCGCCGGTAGGTGTGCGTGCAGGCGTCGCGCAGCACCTGCCGGCCGGGGAGCATCTTGCCCTCCTGGTCCATCGCCGCCGACAGTTCCCACTCGATGTGCGTCTTGGTCAGCGCGACCTTGCGCTCGACGCGGTAGATGTCGAGTGGGAAATGGGCGCCGGGATCGGCGTCGGGCTCGCCGTCGAGAAAGCGCCGGAAGGTGCGGATGCGCGTCAGCGTGGCGCCGAGCAGGTCGTCGTAGGTGCCGACGAGCGCGCTCATCGCGCGGTTGGCGTTGGCGATGCGGACGCGCGGCGTCGGCAGCGTGCCCGCGCCGGTCCATTCGAAGCCGTCGGCCTCCAGATCGATCGGGGTGTACTCGACGCCGCCGTAGGTGATCGGCGCCGATTCCCGGGTCGACTGCGTGAAGCAGTAGACGTCGCCGCCGAGGACGCGGGCGTCGAGCTGGTAGAGCACGACGTAGGGGCTGGTCGCCGCCTTCTGCGCCTCGCTGGCGATCTTCGCCTGGGCGGCGCTGCGGGGTGTGGTCGCCGTGGTCATAGGTCGAAAACCTCGACGAAGGTGGCGGTGATCTGGTGATAGGAGAAGCGCACGCGCTTGCGCGCCCACTTCGTGCAGGTGAACTTGCGCGGCGCGCTCTCGCCGGGCGGCGTGTAGAGGAACGCCTCGGCGCCGAGGCGCGCCTTGAGGAAGGCGACGATGGCGTCGGCGTCGGCGGCCGGCAGGGCCTCCCAGGCGAAGGCGAAGGTGTCGCGGACATTGTTCAGGCCATCCGCGGCGCGCTGGCGGTAGCCGTCGCCGAAATCGGCGGCGAGCACCTTGACCTCCGGAGCGATTTCCGTGCCGGGGCTCGGCGGGATGGCCGGGGCGAAGATGGGGAACGCCATGTCAGTAGCCTCCCCGCAGCAGACCGCCGGGACGCATTTGCTGGCGCATCTCCTCGGTCATCAGGCCGCGCAGTTCCGCCTTCACCTGCCGGCCGATCTTGTCGGCCAGATCGGTGTTCTGTTCGCTCGTGCCGGCTCCACCGCTCACGTTCACGGTGACCTCCTGATGAATGGATGGTGACGTGTTTCCAGAAGTAAGCGCTGACGTTAAAAGGCCGTCAGCGTTGTCCATTTGCTCCGGGGTGAAGACGCCCTCGCCACGCTTGGCGATGATCGGCACCTCGCCGCGCAGCAAGCCGCCGGAGTGGAGCTTCGGCGCGCCGAAAAATAGGCCGCTCGGCACCAAGCGGGTCGGGCCAGTGCTATCGGCGATGCCGCCGTTATGTCGAACGATCGAATTCGATAGCTCGGTGACTGACATGGCGCCAAAGTCACTGGCCGAGTTCGGCATTGCCGAAACCATCGTCGTGCCACCGAAGATGTCCCCGCTGCCGGCTCCGAAGCCGAACACCTTTCCAATGCCGGTGATCGCCTTCATCAGCAGTTGCTGGGAAATCCACTTGGCAAAGAAGTCGATCATAAACGTGGTCATGCTTGCGAACATCGAGCGCGCGCCCTCGATGAGGGTCATCTGCCCACTCAGAACGCCGGTGATGACGCCGGAGAATTGCGTGGTGAAACTTTTTGCTCCTTCGGCGCGGAGGAGCTGCAGGCGTTGCTCGGCGTCCAGGCTGTAATCATAGTAGATCTTGCTCAATTCAAGATCGACGGCCGATTTCTGGAATTGGTATTTATCGTTGCGCCATTGATCGGTGTTCAACACACTGAACATCTGCTTGTTCTGAAGGGTCTGGCTTTGAAGATACGCGGGATCGTCCTTGCCCAACGGAGACGTGCCGTTCGCGGCGGACTGCCCAGCGGGGGCGGAGCCCGCGCCGGTCGGACCGCCCGCTCCACCCGGGTTGGCTTGGCCAAGCACGCCGCCCGATGCACCGGGGCCGGCGCTCCCGGGGGCGGGACCTGACGCGGAGCCTTTGGCATTCCCCGCGCCGGGGCCGAGGTCGAAGCCGAAAAGCTCGCCGACGGTGTCGATCGCCTTCATCACGAGCTTCTGGGAAGCCCACTTGGCGAAGAAATCAAGCATGTACTTGCCCATGCTCGCGAACATCGAGCGTACGCCCGTGACGATGCCCGTTTGTCCGCTCAGCACACCGGTGATCAAGCCAGAAAATTTCTCCGTGAAATTTTTGATCCCGTCGGCGCGGATGAGCTGCAGGCGCTGCTCGGCGCCCAGGCTGTATTCGTAGTAGAGCCGGGCCATCTCAAGATCGACGCTTGATTTTTGGAATTCGAACTTGTCATTGCGCCATTGATTGGTGTTCAGCACCCCAACCATCTGCTTGTTCTGAAGGGTCTGGCTTTTAAGATACGCGGGATCGTCCTGACCCAACGGAGACGACCCGTTCGCGGCGGGCTGCCCAGCGGTGGCGGAGCCCGCATTCCCTTGGCCACCGACCGCGCCCGGCTTGTCCTTGCCGGGCGACGCGAGAGCCGGGGCGCCGCCCGCCGCCGGGGCGCCGCCCGCCGCCGGGGCCGCGCCGAACGTGGTGGTGTTGGCCTTGCCGATCGGACCGGCCGCAGTCTTCATTATTTGCGGCGTGTTCTTGCCGACCACTTGACGGATGGCGCTGAAGACGCGTTGCTTGTCTCCGTTGCTGGCGCCCATGCGCTGGCCGGTCCCGATCGTGCCTTCGATCGCCCGGCGCACGTCCTCCACGGCGATGCTGGCCGAGCTGGCGGCCGAAGTGACCGCGGCGTACGACTTCGTCAGCGCGTCGAGACCCGACCCCGTGCGCAGCGCCGCTCCGCGCAGGTCGTCGACGGTCTTGCCGTAGTTTCCAGCGCGTGCCGCGCCGGCGTGAAGAGCCCTGTTCATCTCGTTGGCCGAGCCGGTGACGGCCGCCAACTTGCGCTTCAGGTCGGTCGTCTTCCCGCTGGCCTTGACCATCCGGTTGGCCATATCCCCGACGCTGGAGAAGCCCTGCGCCAGGCTGGACAGCAGCGCGTCCGTCCGGCTGGCGGCCTTCTGGAATTTTGTCATGGCCGCGGTCGCTGCCCTGAGGTCCCTGGTGAAAGACGCGGTGTCGAAATCGAGCCCGACGGTCAGAGTGTTGGCGTTCGAAGCCATGACGAATCCTTCCAGTAAGTACGCGCTTACTCAGTTCCGTGCGCACCGAAAAGGCGCCGGGCCTTCCTGATGTCCTCGTCGGACATCGTCACCTTCTCCACAATCTGCGGGCGGCCGAGGCGGCTGTGCAGACCTTTGACGATCCGCTTCACATGCTCGCCGCCCATCGCGACGCTATGCGCCGGCAGGATCTCCAGAACCTCTTCGGCGCGGACCCGGTCGATCATGTCGTTCAGCAGCCAGAAGGCCCGGATGGGCATCCGGCGCACGGCGGCGAAGCTCATGCCGTAGAAACGCATCACCCGAGCGAAGTAGAATCCAAAATCGAGTTGGACTACTTCGGCCCGGCCAGCGCGTTTCCCACCGCGCCCCCGTCCGCGTCCTCGCCAGCGTCGGTCAGCTTGGACAGGTCGGAGCCGCGGGCGAAGGCCAGCAGCGCCATCAGCTGCGTCATGTCGAGCTTGAGCAGATCGGCGTGGGTGGTGCCGTCGAGGAACTCCAGCAGCTTGCCGATCAGCAGCGTCAGCTTCTCCTTGCCCGTGGCGTTGGCGAGCCTGGCGTCGAAATCGTCGGCCTCGATGAATTGCTCCACGGTCATCGAGCGCAGCGTGCGCTCCCGGCCGTCGAGGACGACCAGACGGGTGACCTTGAGGGCGTCGAGGTTGAGAATGTCGGTCATGGGGAACGGCTTTCCTCGGAAGGAATGGATTGGGAAGGGCGCGGGTTGGACGCCCGGCAAAAAGCCGGGCGCCGGATCGTCAGGCCGCGGTCGGCTTGCCGAAGACCGCGATCTTGTTGTTGGCGGTGGTGTCCGGGTAACATTTGAAGGTCACCTCGTAGACCCGCTCCTCGCCGGTCGCGTAGCGGACGGCGAACTTCGGCACCGGCGCCGCCTTGAAGGCCAGGAAATCCTGAGTGGTGTCGGACGCCGGCAGGCCGGTCGGGTGCAGCTTCAGCTCGCCGGCGGCTTCGAGCAGGTCGGTGTTGACGCCCGAACGGATCTCGACGCCGACCTCCGAACCCGCCGCGCCGATGCCGACGGCCTGCGGCATGACCTTGAGCAGCTTGGTCAGGTTGGTTTCCAGCATCGGCACCGTGACGGTGACCGTGGTGCCGGTGATGACCTCCTTGATCGGCGTCTCGCCGGTCTGGTCGGCGGTCACCTCGTAGGTCGAGGTTTCGATCGCCACCTCGACGCCGCCCTTGGTGGCGCCCAGGTCGAGCGTCGCAAAGGTCACGTCGCAGACGCCGAGCGCGATATTTTCAGCAGCAATGGCCATACACATTCTCCTTCATCAAGTCGCGCCGCGTCGTGGCTGAGCGCAGCGTCTTACCGAAACTAAGTTAGCGCTTACTGCATGATTTTGCAAGTGGCTAATTCGGCGTCGGCGCAGGCCGGGCGGGCGGCGTCCTGATCGGGTGTGTCCTGGTTGGCTCCCCCGCGTCAGAGGGGCGGCGTCTCTTCCACGGGAGAAGGGGAGCTTTCCGCCGCGCCCTTGCCCTTGCGCGCCCGGCTGGGCATCTCGCCGAACTGGGTCTTGAAGTCGCGCGAGAAATGGGCGGCGTCGGCGAAGCCGCAGTCGAAGGCGATCTCGGTGATCGTCCGGCGCGTGTGCTCCAGCAGCCAGCGGCCGTAATCCAGCCGCAGCCGGCGTTGGAAGGCCGACGGCGAGATGCCCAGCGCCGCCTGGAAGGACCGTTCGAGCTGCCGGGCGCTGACCCCGACGTAGCGGGCGATGGCTTCGACGGAGGGCGGGGAGTCGAGCCGCTGTTCGATGAAATGCGTCGCCTGTCGGACGCGGGCGTCGGTCACGCCGTCGAGGTTCGCGTAAAAATGCGCCTGCGGCAGCGCGCCGGGGCGGATGTCCTGGAGCATCATGTGGCGGACGGCCTGCCGTGCCTTCTGCCCGCCGCAGTGCCGCCCGACGAGATAGAGGCCGAGGTCGATGGCCGCCGTCGATCCGGCGCAGGTGATCAGGTCGCCCTCGTCGATGAAGAGATGGTCCACCGAGGCGTTGGCAGCCGGGAAACGCTCGCGGAAGGTGTCCAGCACGTTCCAATGGACGCAGACGCGGCGCGTCCCGACGAGGCCTGCGCGCGCGATGGCGAAGGTGCCCGTGCAGATGCCGAGAAGCCGCACCCGCTGCGCCGCCACCGCGCGCAGATAGGCGGTGACCGGCCCCGGCACCTCGTTCCGGTAATCGTTGCCGCCGCACACCGCGACGTAATCGAAGGGCGCGGGGGTGAGCAGGTCGCTGTTGGGCGTCACCAGCACGCCGCAGCTCGACTGGCGCGGCTGCCCGCCGACGCTCATCACCGTCCAGCTCGCGTCGATCTGCCGGCTGCGCCCCCCGGGGTCGGCGGCGAGCCGGAGCGCGTCGATCAACCCGGAGAAGGCGGTCAGCGTGAACTGGTCGAGCAGCACGAAGCCGATGCGCAACCGGGGATCGGCGGGGGACGGGGCGTCGCGGTCGGGGGCGTCCGGCATGTCGGAAATATTCAAGGATTCGGCAGCATTCTTCTATCGGAAAATACGTCGGAACAATTAGCTTTCGAACGAACCACGGCTCTGACGCCCGCTGGACCGACACCACGAAGGAACCGGTCATGACCCATACGCGCGCCGCCACCCGCAACGCTTCCCGCCTCGCCGCCCTGACCGCCGTCCTGGCGGCCGGGGTGTCCCTGTACGCCCTGCCGGCCGCGGCCCAGGGCGAAATCCGCGTCGCCTGGTACGGCGGCAACTGGGGCGAGGCCTTCCGCACCTGCGTCGCGGAGCCCTTCACCAAGGCGACCGGCGTCCGCGTCGTGCCGGAGATCGGCACCTCGACCGTGACCTTCGCCAAGCTGCAGCAGCAGAAGGACGCGCCGACGCTCGACGTCGCCTACATGGACGGCGGCATCAGCGAGATGGCGCAGGCGGCGGGCGTGCTGGAGGCCATCGACCCGACGGGCGTGCCGAACCTGGCGAAGGCGTTGCCGGAGGCGATCTACAAGGCGGACGGGTCGATCTTCGCCGCCGGTTCCGGCTACTACTCACTGGGCCTGACCTACAACACCAAGGAGATCAAGACCCCGCCGACCTCGTGGAACGACCTGTGGAAGCCGGAGTTCGCGGACACGGTGACGATCCCGTCGCCGGCCAACTCCTCCGGCGTGCCCTTCGTCATGTTCCTGAACCGCATGTGGGGCAACCCGCCGGGCGACCTGTCCAAGACCTTCGAAAAGCTTAAGACGCTGAAGACCGCGCTCTACTTCGACAGCTCGGGGGCGGCGAGCAACGCCTACCAGAGCGGCGAGGCGATCATCGGCGCGCATTTCAACGTCGGCGCCTGGGATCTGGCCGACAAGGGCCTGCCCATCGGCTTCGTCGTTCCGAAGGAAGGCGTCTGGGCCACCGACGCCCGCCTGCATCTGGTCAAGAACGCCCCGCACAAGGCCGATGCCCAGCGCTTCATCGACACCGCGCTGACCCCGGAAGCGTCGGCCTGTCTGGCGGAGAAGCTCTATCTCGGCCCGGCGGTGCAGAACGTGTCGGTGTCGCCGGACGTCGAGCGCAAGCTGCCCTGGGGCGTCGGCGGGTCGGTCAAGAACCTCAAGCTCTTCAACTGGGCGGACATCAACCGGGACCGCGCGGCGATCACCGACGCCTGGAACCGCGAACTCGCCCGCCAGTGAACCGCAGCCAGCCGGGGAGCCCCTCCATGTCCGCGACGCCCAAGCCCGACGCCCTGCTCTCCATCCGCTCCATCGACAAGCATTTCGGCACATACCATGCGCTGAGGGACGTGTCGCTGGATGTGGCCCATGGCGAGTTCGTCGCCCTGCTGGGGCCGAGCGGCTGCGGCAAGACGACCCTGCTGCGCTGCATCGCCGGCTTCCTCTCCCCCGATTCCGGGACCATCCGGATCGGCGGGGAGGACGTGACGCGGCTGCCGCCGCACCGGCGCCCGCTGAACACGGTGTTCCAGCATTACGCCCTGTTCCCGCATCTGAGCATCCTCGACAACGTGGCCTACGGGCCGCGCCGTCACGGGGTGGCGCGGGGCGAGGCGCTGGAGCGCGCTCGCGAGGCGCTGGAACTGGTTGGGCTGGACTCCGCGGCGGGCCGCTACCCGCGGGAGCTGTCGGGCGGCCAGCAGCAGCGCGTCGCCCTGGCGCGGGCCTTTGTCAACCGCCCGAAGCTCCTCCTGCTCGACGAGCCGCTGAGCGCGCTCGACCTGAAGCTGCGCAAGCGGATGCAGATCGAGCTGAAGCACCTTCAGGAGAAGCTCGGTATCGCCTTCGTGTTCGTGACCCACGACCAGGAGGAGGCGATGAGCATGGCGAACCGCATCGTCGTCATGAACCGCGGGGTGATCGAGCAGGTGGGCGACGGGCGGGCCATCTACACCCGCCCGGCCAGCCGCTTCGTCGCCGACTTCATCGGCGAGGCCAACCTGCTGCCGGGAACGGCGGAGGGCGACGCCGGGGTGCGGCTATCGGTGGGATCGGCGCTGCTGCCTCATCTCGGCGCCGACACGCGGCAGCGCTACACCGCGGTGCTGCGGCCCGAGCATGTCGAGCTGCTGAAGCAGCCGGAGGCGCCGGGCCTGATCACCGACCAGGGCTTCGTCGAGGACGTCATCGACACCGGCGGGCAGACCGTGGTGACGGTGCGCGTCGGCGAGCATCTGCTGGCCAGCCGCCGGCTGGGCATGGCAGGGGAGGGGCTGAAACCGGGGGCGCCGGTCTTCGTCGGCTTCCATCCGGGGCATGTCCACATCGTCGCCGAGCCGGCCCCGCACCGGTCCGGACCATGAGCACGACCATGAGCGCCGCCATGAACCGAGCCTTGCCCCTGCTGGCGGCCCCGGTCGCCTTCTTCGTGGCCTTCTTCGCCGTCCCGATGATCGTGGTCGTGTCGTCCAGCCTGATGGCGGGCGGCGTGCCGTCCCTCGGCAACTACGCGCGGGTGCTGTTCGACCAGTATCACTGGGACGTGCTGGCGGCGACCTTCCGCATCGCCGGGCTGACCACGGTGGCCTGCGCGCTGCTCGGCTACCCGCTGGCCTATTATCTGGTGCGGGTGGTCAAGTCGCGGGCGTTGCGGCGGACCTGCGTCATTCTGCTGGTGCTGCCGCTGTTCACCAGCAACATCGTCCGCTCCTTCGGCTGGATGGTGCTGCTGGGACGCAACGGCCTCGTCAACGACGCGCTGGTCGGGGTGGGCATCCTGGACCGCCCGATGCGCTTCCTCGGCACCGAACTGGGCATCGTGATCGGGCTGGTCTACATCCTGCTGCCCTTCATCGTGCTGGCTGTCGGCAACGCGCTGGCCGCGGTGGACCCGGCGCTGGAGGATGCCTCCTCCGACCTCGGCGCCACGCCCTTTGACACCTTCCGGACGGTCACCTTTCCGCTCTGCCTGCCGGGGCTGATGTCGGGGATCATCATGGTCTTCACCCTGGCGGTCAGTGCCTACGTCACGCCGGCCCTGCTGAGCGGCGGCAAGATCACGGTCTTCCCCATGCTGATCTTCCAGCAGTACAGCACGGTCTTCGACGTGAACTACGGCGGCGCGCTCAGCATGACGCTGCTGGTCATGACGCTGGTCCTGGTCGGTCTGGCCGGCTGGATCGGCAACGCCGGGGCCAGCGCAACGGGGAGGAAAGCCCAATGATTGCCCGGCTTCTTCTGCGGGTGGTGTCCTGGTCGGTCATGGCCTACCTGATCCTGCCGCTCCTGGTCATCGTCGGCTCCTCCTTCACCGCCACCAGCTACCTCGCCTTCCCGCCGCAGGGGCTGACCCTCGACTGGTACGGGCGGATGCTCGGCGACACCTCCTATCTGGCGGCCTTCGGCACCAGCACCCTGCTGGCCCTGGTCGCCACGGCGGCGGCCCTGCTGCTCGGCGTTCCGGCGGCGCTGGCCATCGCCCGCTGCGAGTTTCCGGGCAAGAAGTTCCTGCTGTCGCTGCTGATGTCGCCGCTGGTCCTGCCGCACGTCGTGCTGGGCGCCGCCCTGCTGCAATATTGCGCGGCGCTGGGCCTGATGCGCAGCTTCACGGCGCTGCTGGTCGGGCACATCGTCATCATCATGCCCTTCGTCCTGCGCTCCGTCCTGCCGCAG
Organism: Azospirillum sp. UENF 312511; assembly: GCF_058780635.1. NCBI lineage: Bacteria > Pseudomonadati > Pseudomonadota > Alphaproteobacteria > Rhodospirillales > Azospirillaceae > Azospirillum > Azospirillum sp. UENF 312511. The sequence goes on from NZ_JBSNCG010000004.1 coordinate 557,603, forward strand.
CTGACGCCGGAGCAGCGGGCGCTGGAGGAGGCCTCCGCCGACCTGGGCGCCCGCCCGATGGAGACCTTCTTCCTCGTCACGCTGCCGCAGATCCGCAGTGGCTTGGCGAGCGGCGCGATCTTCGCCTTCATTTCCTCCTGGATCAACGTCGAGCTGAGCATCTTCAACACCACGGCGGAGATGACGACCATCCCGGTCAAGCTCTTCAACTACGTCCAGTACACGATCGACCCGGTCATCGCCGCGGTGTCCTCCATCACCATCGGCGTGGCGGCTCTGGCGATCATCATCCTCGACCTCACCGTCGGGCTGCACCTTCTGTCGGACCGGCGCTGACCGGTCCCGACACCCCCCGCTTCATCCCCCGATCCAACACTGAATCCGATCCACGAAAGGGTCCTTCCATGCGCATGCAAGACGCATTCGATGTCCTGTACACCCACACCGAGGGCGAGCCGCTCTGCATCATCCACAGCGGCATCCCCTATCCGGCCGGTTCCAGCATCCTGGAGAAGCGCCAGTTCCTGGAGACCCATTACGACTGGCTGCGCGAAGCCCTGATGCGCGAGCCGCGCGGCCACAAGGACATGTTCGGCGTCTTCCTGACCCCGCCGTCCGGCCCGGACTACGACGCCGGCCTGATCTACATCGACGGCACCCAGTATTCGCACATGTGCGGCCACGGCACGATCGCCGTCGCCATGGCGATGGTCGCCAACGGCCTCGTCCGCCGCGGCGAGAACGGCCGCACCATCATCCGCTTCGAGACCACCGCCGGCCTCGTCGTCGCCGAGGTGGCCCATGAGGGCGACCGGGTGCTGTGGACCAAGTTCGAGAACGTCCCGGCCTACGTCGCCGCGCAGGACGTCGAGTTCGAGCTGCCGGAGATCGGCCCGCTGAAGGCCGACATCGTGTGGGGCGGCAACTACTTCGGCATCATCGACCTGACCGGCACGTCGCTGCGCATCGGGCCGGAGAACGGCACCGCCCTGTCGCATTACGGCATCCTGGCGCGCGAGCAGCTCCGCCAGAAGGTGGCGATCCAGCACCCGGCCTCGGCGCACATCAACAACTTCAACTTCGTGACCTTCTGGCACGAGCCGACCATCGAGGGCGCCTTCTACAAGAACGTCCACGTCTTCAGCGCCGGCCAGCTCGACCGCTCGCCGGGCGGCACCGGCACCAGCGCGATGATGGCGATGTTCGAGGCGCGCGGGAAGATGGCGATCGGCGACACCATTCGTTCCGAGGGCCTGCTCGGCACCGGTACCTTCGAGGGCAGCCTGCTCGGCGAGACCCGCCTGAACGGCGTGCGCGCCGTGCGCCCGACCGTCAAGGGCACGGCCAGCATCCTCGGCACCGCCCGCTGGGTCATCGACCGCAACGATCCGGTCGGCGCCGGCTTCCTGGTCGCCTGACCGGCTCTTAGCAGCAGCGTCCTAGACTTCGTCCCGGCGTCCTCTCAGGGCGCCGGGACCTTTGTGCTGCGCCGATGGGCGATCCACCTGCCCGTATCGGCGCGCCGTCGTTGTATACAATGAAGCTCACTCGGGTTTTGGGACCGTGAAGACGGCCCGCCCGGCGCGTACATGCGCGCGCATCACCGACGACGCCCATTCCCCATCACCGGCGGTCAGGGCTTCGACGATCTCGCGGTGGTGGTTCATGCTGCGGGCGAGGTCGCGCCGGCTGTAGCGGGCGAAGGTCCGCAGAACCAGCGGCATCTCCACCACCTGCCGGATCATCTGGCCCAGGCGCCGATCCCCGGCGATGTCGATCAGCAGGCTGTGGAAGCGGTCGTTCAACGGCGTGATGCGCGAGAAATCCACCGCGTCGCCGTCCCCCACCACCGCCTCCATCGCGTCGCACAGCGCCCCCAGCTCCGTCAGATGCTGGGGCTCGGCGCGGCTGGCGGCGAGGCCGGCCACTTGGCTTTCCAGCGTCGCGCGCAGCCCGAAAATCTCGTCGAGGTCCTGGATCGTCCAGGCATTCACCTTGGCGCCCAGATTGGGGACGAGCTGCAGCAGCCCGTCGGCGGACAGCCGGCGCAGCGCCTCGCGCACCGGGGTGCGGCTGACTCCGGTCAGCTCGGCCAGTTCCTGTTCGCGCAGATGGGCACCCGGCGGCCAGCGGCTGGCCAGGATGCCTTCCCGGATGAAGCGATAGGCGCGGTCGGCGGCGCGGTTGGAGCCGCCGCTGAAGCCGTTGTCCCATTGGGGTGCCAGAGCCCCGGCGCTGTCCGACATGCTGACCTCCCTTGCCCTTCTGTCCGGCAATCCGATTTTTCGGGTTGCGTTGTATACAATGACGCACTATGTTCGTAGGCACAACAAATTAAACGCCCGGTTCCGGTGCGCTCTAGCGGAAGCCAACAGCGGAAGCGGCGACAAGGGAGGGATACAACCGGTGACGACACCCGCACAACGCCTGAAAACGGCGCTGGAGGCTCCCGGCCTTCACCTGATGCCCTGCTGCTTCGACGCGCTGTCGGCGCGGCTGATCGAGCAGGCCGGTTTCCGCGTCAGCCTGATGAGCGGCTTCGCCGTCTCGGCCACCCGGTTGGGGATGCCCGACACCGGGCTGATTTCCTTCGCCGAGATGCTCGACCAGCTCCGCAACGTCTGTCAGGCGGCCCCCGGCCTGCTGGTGATCGGCGACGGCGACACCGGCTACGGCAACGCCATGAACGTGCAGCGCACCGTGCGCGACTACGCCCGCGCCGGGGCCGCCGCCGTCCTGATCGAGGATCAGGTCAGCCCCAAGCGCTGTGGCCACACCAAGGGCAAGCAGGTCGTCGGGCGGGCCGAGGCGCGCATGAAGATCCGCGCCGCCGTCGACGCCGCGCGGTCGGGTTCCGACGACATCCTGATCCTGGCGCGGACCGACGCGCGCGCCACGCACGGCTTCGACGCGGCGCTGGAGCGCTGCCAGGATTTCGTGGAGGAGGGCGCCGACATCATCTTCATGGAGGCTCCGCACAACGAGACGGAAATGGCCGCCTTCTGCGCCGGGATCGACCGGCCGGCCATGGCGAACATGGTGCGCGGCGGCCAGACGCCGATTCTGCCGCCGCGCGAGTTGGAGGCGCTGGGCTTCAAGCTCGCCGCCTATCCGCTGACCCTGATGTCGGCGGCCATCGACGCCATGCGCACCGCCCTGGCCGCGGTGGCGGACGGGCGGGAGGGCCACGTGGCCCAGGCCGATTTCGAGGCGCTGAAGTCCCTTGTCGGCTTCCCCGACTATTACGAGCGGGAACAGGCCTACCGGGCCGCCGAATGACGGGCCGAATGACGGGAGGCAACGCCATGACCACGCCGCGTTCCATCATCGACAAGATCTGGGATCAGCACGTCGTCGCCGATCTGGGCGACGGGCGGGTGCTGCTCCACATCGACCGCCATATGCTGCACGAGGTCACCAGCCCGCAGGCCTACGCCGGGCTGGCCGCCGCCGGGCGCCGGTTGCGCCGCCCCGACCTGACCTTCGCGACGGCGGACCACATCGTCTCCACCGAGAACGGCCGCACCGACGACACGGTGCCCGGCGGGCCGGAGATGATCCGCGCCCTGCGCGCCAACGCCGAATCCACCGGCGTCGCTCTGTTCGACCTGGGCGACGTGCGCCAGGGCATCGTGCATGTGATCGCGCCGGAGCTGGGGATCGCCCTGCCGGGCGCCACCCTGGTCTGCGGCGACAGCCACACCAGCACGGTCGGCGCCCTGGGCGCCATGGCCTGGGGCATCGGCACGTCGGAGGTCGAGCATGTCATGGCGACGCAGACCGCCATCCTGCGCCGCCCGCCGACCATGCGCATCACCTTCAGCGGCACCCGCCCGGCGGGCGTGTCGGCCAAGGACATGGTGCTCAAGCTGATCGCCACCATCGGCACCGCCGGGGCGACCGGCTACGGCGTCGAATACGCCGGTCCGGCCATCCGCGCGCTTTCCATGGAAGAGCGGATGACCGTCTGCAACATGTCGGTGGAGCTGGGCGCGCGCTTCGGCCTGATCGCCCCGGACGAGGTGACCTTCGCCTATCTCCAGGGGCGGCCCTTCGCCCCGTCGGGCGACCTGTGGGAACAGGCGGTTGAGGCGTGGTGCGCCCTGGCGAGCGATCCCGGCGCCCGTTTCGACGCCGAGATCGAACTGGACGTCTCCAGCCTCACGCCGCAGGTGTCCTGGGGCACCAGCCCGCAGGACTGCATCGGCGTCGGCGAGACCATTCCCGATCCGGAGCGCGAGGCCGACCCCAAGCGCCGGCAGGCGATGCGCCGGGCGTTGGACTACATCGGTCTGGAGCCGGGAACGCCGATCCGCGACCTGCCGGTGGACATGGTCTTCATCGGCTCCTGCACCAACAGCCGCATCGAGGATCTGCGGGCCGCCGCCGCCGTTTTGAAGGGCCGTCGGGTCGCCGCCGGCTTGCGCGCGCTGGTCGTGCCGGGCTCGGGCCAGGTGCGCCGGCAGGCCGAGGCGGAGGGGCTGGACCGCGTGTTCACCGCCGCCGGCTTTGAATGGCGGGAGCCGGGCTGTTCCATGTGCGCCGGAATGAACGCCGACCGGGTGCCGCCGGGCAAGCGCTGCGTCGCCACCTCGAACCGCAACTTCGAAGGTCGCCAGGGGCCGGGGGCGCGCACCCATCTTGCCAGCCCGGCCACCGCGGCGGCGGCGGCCGTGGCCGGCCGCATCGTCGATGTCCGCAGCCTGGAGGGGAGCGCCTGACATGCCGGAACCGATCGACCGCATCACCGGGATCGCAGCACCGCTGCCGCGGGCCAACGTCGACACCGACGCGATCATCCCCAAGGCGCATCTGCTGACCATCCACCGCAGCGGGCTGGGCGCCGGCCTCTTCTCCGAATGGCGGTTCGACGACGACGGCCGGGAACGGCCGGACTTCGTCCTGAACCAGGCGCCCTGGCGGGAGGCCAAGATCCTGCTGGCCGGTGAGAATTTCGGCTGCGGCTCGTCGCGCGAGCACGCGGTGTGGAGCCTGATGGACTTCGGCATCCGCTGCGTGATCGCGCCGAGCTTCGCCAGCATCTTCCACGAGAATTGCCAGAAGAACGGTCTGGCCGCGGTGACTCTGGACGAGGCGGCGCTCGCCCATCTCGTCGCTTGTGCGCAGGCAACGCCGGCCGCCACCACGACGGTGGACATCGAGGCCAGCCGCGTCACCGCCCCGGATGGGCGGGAGTTTCCCTTCACGATGGAGGCGGCGCGGCGGCAGGCGCTTCTGGAGGGGCTCGACGAGATCGGGGCCAGCCTGCGCCACGACGCCGCCATGGCGGCGTTCGAGGCGCGCGACCGGGCGCAGCGCCCCTGGATTCACGCCCTGCCCACCGCCTGACGGGTCCGGATCAACGCGCATGGCCGGAAAGGCCAGCGGCAATTGGGAGGAACAGCGATGTCGTTCATGACCACGATGAAGCGCAAGGCGGCATTGGGGGCGGCGGCCATGGGAGTGGCGCTCGCCACCCTGGTCCCGGCGGTCCCGGCGCAGGCCGAGGAGATCACGGTCACCCACTGGGGCGTCCTGATGTACGGCGCGCCCTACGCCGTCGCCATGGAGAAGGGCTATTACAAGGACCAGGGGCTGGACATCACCGGCGTCCTGACCTCCAAGGGCGGCGGCACGACCATGCGCAACGTCATGGCGGCGCCGATGCCCTACGGCGAGGTCGCCCTGTCGGCGGCGGTGGCGGCGATCAACCAGGGTCTGGACGTGAAGATCATCCACACCGGCGTCCGCACGGCGGGCGAGATCCTGTGGGTGACCAAGCCGGACTCCCCGGTCAAGACCGCCAAGGACCTGGACGGCAAGAAGGTCGCCTTCACCAGCCCGAAGTCGGTCACCGACATGCTGCTGACCATGGTGAAGGACAAGCACGGCATCACCGTGGACGGCGTGTCGGCGGGCGGCATCGGCGGCGGTCTGACCATGCTGGAACAGGGCGCGGTGGCCGCCGCCCCGGTGATGGACCCGATCTGGGCGCGCGTGCAGAACAAGTACCGCATGGTCTTTGCGGTCGAAACCGAGCTGCCGACCATGGTGCAGACCGTGGGCGTCACCACCTCGGACTTCGCCGCGAAGAACGGCGACAAGCTGAGGAAGCTGATCGAGGCGCGGCGCAAGGGGGTGGACTTCGTCTACGCCAACCCTGAAGAGACCGCCAAGATCATGACCAAATACTACGACATCGACGAGGCGGTGGCGCTGCAGGCGCTGAAGAATCTGGCGACCATCAAATACTGGAGCGCCGGTGACTTCGAATATGACGGGATGAACAACCTGATCAAGGGGTTGCAGATCATCGGCGAGGTCAAGGGCGGGGTCGACTGGTCGAAGCACTCTGACGCCTCGTTTCTGAAATAACCGCTCCGAAGAACATCCGCCTGACGCATCACGATGACCGGGAGGAAGCCCCCGATGAAAGCCAACGTCGCCGCCAAGCGCGACCTGCACGAGGAGGCGGGGGCCAACCCCGCTCCGGCCGTCCACGCCGAACTGAAGGGGGTGAGCCGCATCTACGGCGTTCCCGGCCACGGCGGGGTGCACGCGCTGGGCCCCGTCGACCTGACCTTGCGGCAGGGGGAGTTCTTCTCCGTCGTCGGGCCGTCGGGTTGCGGCAAGTCCACGCTGCTCGACGTGCTGTCCGGCCTGTCCGTGCCGACCGAGGGGTCGGTGAGCTTCGAAGGCAAGCCGGTGGCCGGCAAGGTCCCGGACGGCGTCGGGGTGGTGTTCCAGGAGGACGCCACTTTCCCCTGGCTGACCGTGTGGGACAACATCGCCTTCGGCCTGCGCCGGGCGGGCGTCGATCCGGCGGAGATCGAACGGCGGGTCACCTACGCCGTCGGCTTCGTCGGGCTGAAGGACTTCGCCAAGGCCTATCCGGTGCAGCTGTCCGGCGGCATGCGCCAGCGCGTCTGCATCGCGCGCACGCTGGTGATGCGCCCGCGCCTGATCCTGCTGGACGAGCCGTTCGGCGCGCTCGACGCCCAGACCCGCCTGATCATGGGCGACGAACTGTTGAAGCTGTGGCGCGAGACCGGCGCCACGGTGATGCTGATCACCCACGCGCTGGACGAGGCGGCCATGCTGTCGGACCGCATCGGCGTCATGTCGTCCCGGCCCGGACGGATCATCGAGGAGATCGAGACCGGCTGGCCGCGCGAGCGCGATTCCCGCATCGCCAGCGAGGACGGCTTCGGCCAGATCACCGCCCGGCTGTGGCGCCTGCTGCGCGAGGAGAGCCTGAAGGCGGCCGGCCTCGCCGGGGGTGGATCGTGAGCTGGGCGGGCTGGCTCCGGCTGATCGTGGTGGGCGGCGCCGTCCTTCTGCTGGAGGTGCTGTGCCGGGCCGGCGTCATCGCCAAGACGGTCCTGCCGGCGCCCAGCGTCATGGCCGGCGATCTCTACCGCCTTCTCGCCTCGGGGGCGGCCAGCGCCGACATCGGCGAGACGCTGGGCAACGTCGCGATGGCGGTGATCGCCTCGATCCTGCTCGGCTTCGTCGCCGGCGTGGCGATCCACGCCATGCCGCGGGTGCGCCGGGCGCTCGACCCCTTCCTGGCGACCTACTACGCGGTGCCCTTCTTCGTCTTCTACCCGGTGCTCATCGTCATCTTCGGGCTGGGGGCGGCGCCCATCGTGGTGATCGGCACGCTGTTCGGCGTGGTGGCGATGCTGATCAACACGCTGAACGGACTCGATCGAATTCCGCGCGTCCTGCTGAAGACCGCGCGCGTCCACGGCATGGACCCGGTGCGCACGGCGCTGATGGTCAAGCTGCCCAGCGCGGCACCCTTCCTGTTCACCGGGGCGAAGCTGGCCATCGCCTACTGCTTCATCGGCGTCATCGCGGCGGAGTTCATCATGTCCTCCTCGGGCATCGGCTACAGCATCGCCTATGCCTTCAACAACTTCGACAATTCGCGGATGTACGCGCTGATGCTGTTCATCATCGTCCTGGTGACGGTGCTCAACGCTGTGCTCTTCACCTGGGAGCGCCGGATCATGCAGCGGCGGAGGCGCTGACGGCCATGCACAAAAAGACCGATACGCTTCTCGTCATCGTCGCGCTGGTGGCCCTGTGGCAGGTCCTGCACTGGATCGTCGGCAGCGTCGCCCTGACCTCGCCCGCCGACACGCTGGCCCGCGCGGTGGAGTTGCTGGGCTCCGCCACCTTCTGGCCGCACGTCGCGGAGACCGGTGTGGCGCTGCTCTATTCGCTGCTGCTGGCGGTGTTCGGCGGGCTGACCATCGGCATCGCTCTCGGCATCAACCGGCTGGCCGGGGAGGTGGCGGAGCCGATCCTGGTGTCGCTTTATTCGCTGCCCAAGATCACGCTCTACCCGGTGATCCTGCTGGCCTTCGGGCTGGGCCTGTCGGCCAAGGTGGCCTTCGGGACGATCCACGGCATCATCCCGGTGATCATCTTCACGATGAACGCGGTCCGCACCATCCCGCCGGTGATGCTGCGCAGCGCGCGGGTGATGCGCCTGTCGCCGCCCCAGCTCGTCTCCACCATCATCCTGCCCGCCGCCCTGCCGGAGCTCGTGTCCGGCCTGCGGGTGGGCTTTTCGTTGACCCTTCTGGGCGTGCTGATCGGCGAGATGTTCGCCTCGCAGCGCGGCCTCGGCTACCTCGTCATGAACGCCATCGGCGGGCACGACGTGCGCACCATGATGGCCGTGGTGCTGATCCTCGCCACCACCGCCGTGCTCATCAGCGCCGGCCTGCTGCACATCGACCGGCGCATGCACCGGCGGGCCTCGTAAAGACTTCCGGAGATTCCAACAACATGACCATTTCCCTCAAACAGCGCCTGTCGCAGCCGGGCCTGATCTCGGCCCCCGGCGTGTTCGACATGATCTCGGCCAAGGTGGCGGACGGCATGGGATTCGACGCGCTGTACATGACCGGCTACGGCACCGTCGCCAGCCATCTCGGCCTGCCGGACGCCGGGCTCGCCACCTTCAGCGACATGGTCGGCCGGGTGCGGGCCATCGCGCGCGGCACCGCGACGCCGCTGATCGCCGACGGCGACACCGGCTATGGCGGGCTGCTGAACGTCGATTTCACCATCCGCGGCTATGAGGAGGCCGGGGCCGCCGCCATCCAGCTCGAAGACCAGGAATTCCCGAAGAAGTGCGGCCACACGCCGGGCCGCCGGGTCATTGCCATGGCCGACATGGTGCGCAAGATCCGCGTCGCCTGCGAGGCGCGGTCGTCGAGCGACTTCCTGATCATCGCCCGCACCGACGCCCGCACGACGCTCGGCCTCGACGAGGCGCTGCGCCGCGCCGACGCCTACGCCGAGGCCGGCGCGGACATCATCTTCGTGGAAAGCCCGGAGAGCGAGGCGGAGATGGAGCGGATCTGCCGGACCATCGGCAAGCCGCTGATCGCCAACATGGTCGAGGGCGGCCGCACGCCGGTGATGACCGGGGCGCAGCTGGAGGAGCTCGGCTACCGCATCGCCATCTTCCCGGCGACCGGCTTCCTGGCGATGGCCGCGGCGCTGCGCAGCGCCTACGGCGAAATCCTCGCCAAGGGGTCGAGCGCCGAGTATCGGGGAGAGCTTTACCCCTTCCTCGACTTCACCCGCCTGATGGGCTTCGAGCGCGTCTGGGAGTTCGAGAAGCGCCACCCTGAGACGGAGTAACCGCTCGCCATCTCAGCTCGGCGGCGTTTTTCCGGGGGCACGGCAGGGGAACTCGACGGTGAATCGCGTCCCCTCGCCGGGCTGGCTGTCCAACTGGATGGTGCCGCCGAGCTGGCCGGTGATCAGGTTGAAGACGATGTGCAGGCCGAGCCCGGTCGAGCCGGTGCCCCGCCGCGTCGTGAAGAAGGGCTCGAACACCTTGCCGTGGTTCTCCGCCGGGATGCCGCAGCCGTCGTCCTGATAGACCAGCCGCACCCCGTCGTTCTCCAGCGTCTGCGCCGTGATGGCGATCCGGCCCTTCTCGCCCTCCCGGTAGGCGTGGTTGACCGAGTTGGTGATGAGATTCGTCACGATCTGCGCGATCACGCCGGGGTAGCTGTCCAGCTCGATGCCCTTGGGGCACTCCAGCCGCACCTCGTGGCCGGGGCGGTGCCAGGTCGGGCGCAGGCTGACCAGAACCTCCTCCAGATAGCCGCGCAGGTCGAACCGGCGGCGGTCGCTGCGCGTCTGGTCCGAGGCGACCTGCTTGAAGCTCTGCACAAGGTCCGCCGCGCGGGTGGCGTTGCTGATCATCAAGGTAGCGGCGTCGCGCGCGGCCTGCATGAAGTCCTGGAAGTCGGCCCGGCGCATCTTGCCGGTGTCGGACAGCGTTTCGAGCGCGCTGATCTTCTCGCCGAGATAGGAGGCGCTGGTCATCACGATGCCGATGGGTGTGTTGATCTCGTGCGCCACCCCGGCGACGAGCTGCCCCAGCGAGGCCATCTTCTCCGCCTGGACGAGCTGCTGCTGGGCGGCCTTGAGCTGGGCATGGGCGGCGTGGAGCTGCTCGTGGGCGTCGCGCAGCTCGCTTTCGCGGCTGCGGTCCACCGTCACATCCACATAGACCTGCACCATGCCGCCGTCCGGCATGGGATTGCTGCGGACCTGGATGACCCGGCCGTCGGCGAACTCGATCTCGCTGGGGCTGCTGACCAGGGGCGAGGGCACCAGCGCTGTCAGAAGCTGCCCGGACGCGTTCACCGCGGCGCTCAGCTCCCGATAAGGAACGCCGACCCGGCGCAGCGTGTCCGGCAGGCTGAAGAGCGCCATGGCGCGCTCGTTCCAGACGCGCAGCCGCTCCTCGGCGTCGAAGGCCGCCAGGCCGTCGTACATGCTGGCCAGCGTGGCGCGCAGCAGCTGCGATTGCTCGGCCACCTCGCGCGTCCGCTCGGCCACCTGGGCTTCCAGCGTGCGGTTCAGCCGCTCCAGCCCGTCGTAGAGGCGGGCGTTCTCGATGGAGATGGCGATCTGCACCGACAGGAGGTTGAGCAGCTCCAGCCGCTCCGGGCTGAAGATGTCGGCGGCGAGGTTGTTCTCCAGATAGAGGATGCCGACCATCTGGTTGCGGTTGCGCAAGGGCAGGCACAGCACGGAGCGCGGCTGCGCCATCCGCGTGTAGGGGTCGTACTGGAAATCGCCGTCGTTCGCGGCGTCGGCCAGAACCACCGGCTCCCCGGTCTGGATGACCGCATCGACGACGCCACGCACCAGGACCGGCGCCGCGTCGTCGAGCGGGCGGGATTGCAGGACCTCCGCGTCGGCGCCCTCGCTCGTGGCGTCGGCCTCGATCCGCCACGCGCCGTCGGTCGGCAGGAGCAGGCAGCCCCGCGTCGCCCCGGCGTTGGTGATGACCAGCTTCATCAGCGTCCACAGCAGGTCGCCCAGGCGGATGTCCTGCGCCAGCGCCTGCGAGGTGCGGATGACCGTCTCCACATCCACCATGTGGGAGCTGGATCCGGAGGAGGAGCGCCGCCGCGACGAGGCGGTGACCGGGCGTTGCGGCGGGAAGCCGTCGTCGGCGGGCCTCTGGTCCGCCGCTGTCTCGCCGAACAGCTCGGCCAGCCGGGCGTCCAGCGCCCGGACCTTCGCCAGCGCGTCCCAGCGCCGGTAGGCGTGGCGGGCCTGGAACAGCATCGCCTTCGCCGTGAAACGGTCGCCGCGCGCCAACGCGGCCTCGCCGGCCCGCTCGCAGGCGAAAGCCTCGTCGTGGGTGAAGCCCTGTTCGCGGGCGCTCTCCGCGGCGGTCTGGTAATGACGGTGCGCCTTGTCCAGCCGCCCGGTGGCGCGCAGCCGCTCGGCCACCACGAGCGCCAGCAGGTGACGGAAATTGGTCGGCGCGTGGCGGACCGCGCTGCGGAGCCGGCGCTCCAGCCCGAGCGCCGCGGCCCGCGCCCGCAGCCGCTCGGCGGGGCGGAGGCGGTCCCAGGCGGCGAAGTCGATCAGGGCGGCGACCACCCGCATGCGCAGGTTCATCACCATGCCCATGGAGGCGTCGGCGAAGGGACGGCGCTTCGCCATGCAGCGCCGCGCCTCGTCGATCCGGCCGAACAGCAGGTTCAGATAGGCCAGATGGCTGTGCATCGTGTCCAGGGCAAGGCGGTTGCCGCTGGCGGCCAGGGCCGGGACGTCGCTTGCTTCCGTGACGTGGGGGCCGGCGAAGACGGTGGGGTCTTCGGACTCGCCGAGCAGATTGGCGATGAGCTGCTGGTGGGGCCGCAACACGCCCGCCGCGGTCTGCTGGTTCAGACGCGCGATGGCGGCAGCGTGGCCCGCCGCGGTCTGCTGGAGCTGCCGCAGCGGATGACCGAGAAACAGCCCTTGCGCGACCGCGTTGTTCAGGCAATAGGCGGCGTACTCGATGTCGCCGGTCTCCAGGCCGATCCGGTGGGCGTCGAGAAGGCCGGCCAGTGATTTGGCCACCGGCTGGTGCCACACCTCAATGAACAGATGGACGACGAACAGCGTCTGGGCGCGGCCCTGGTTGGCGTTCAGCCGGTCGAGCACGCGCAGCGCCACCCGCCCGTACATGGCGCCCGCCGGGACGTCGCCGAGCATCGCGCAGTGCAGCAGCCCATAGGTGGCGTAGGTGATGCCGGAGGCCGGCAGGATTCCCTCGGTCGCCGACAGCCGGACCATGCGCAGCAGCAGCACCGTGTAGAGGTTGGTGTCGTGCAGATAGGCGCTGGCCAGCACGCGCGACACGATGCGCCCGATCGTCAGCAGGCGCGGGTCGGTGAGGGGCGGGCGGTTGACGAGATCCTCCTCGCCCTTGCCGCGCAGCGCCAGCTTGGTCGTGGCGAGTTCCTTGAGCACATGCCGGGTGTCCGCCCGCTCGGGGATCGGGCTGCCGAGCTGGCCCAGGGCGGTGCGGCAGGCACCGAGCGCCGCCGGCAGGTTCTGCCGCGACACGTGCATCTGGATTTGCGTCTCGTAGGCCAGGGCACGGTCGAGGACGGTGTGGGCGTTGGCCTCGATGGCCTCGGCCAGCGGCGTCGCCGCGGCGACGTCGCCGTTCACCGCCGCGATCTCCGCCGCTTCGGCGTGCAGGCTGAGCGCCAGCTCGTACAGGCGCGACCAACCGTCCGCGGGGAGCAGCCCGACGCCGGTGATGAGATAGTCGAAGGCCGGCCCCAGCGCCGCCGAGGCGCGCGCCGCCTGCCCGGCCAGAAGGTTGTAACGGGCCAGCCGCTCCTTCTGCTCCGGCGACAGCAGGGGCAGGGCGCGGTTCAGCTGGTTGGTGATCGCGAACAGCCGATCGGTCGTCCGATCGCCCGTCAGGCCCTGGCTTCGTTCCAGGACGAGGCCGACGGCGAGATGACAGGCCAGGGCGTCGGCGTCCGGCAGCATGCTGTAGGCCGCCTGCTGCACCCGGTCGTGGACGAAACGGTAGGTGGCGCGCGGCGACACGCTGTCCATGTCGGCGTAGCGGTAGGCGTCGCCCACCGGGACCACCAGCCCGCTGCGCAGGGCCGGCCACAGCGCCGCCGCCGCCGCCGCGGAGGTCCGCCGGCTCGCGTCGGCCAGGGTGGCGAGATCGAAGGCACTGCCGATGCAGGCGGCGGTCTGGATGACGGTCAGCGTCTCGGCGGGCAGCTCGCGGATGCGGCGGACCACGAAGGTGACGACGTCGTCGACCATCCGCTCCATCCGCTGGGACTCGATGGCCTCCAGGTTCCAGTTCCACACCCCGGCGAGGCCGTCATAGGCGATCAGCCCGCTCTGCTCCAGCGACTCCAGGAATTGCCCGAGGAAGAAGGGGTTGCCCAGCGTGTTGGCGATCAGCCGTTCGGCCAGGGGGCGCACGTCGTCGGGGGCCGCGTGCAGCGTGTCGGACAGCAGGGCCACCACCGCGTCGGCGTCGAGCCCGCCGAGAGAGACGTCGCGGACGGGAACGCCGCGCTCGCCGAAGGTCTGGATCGTGTGGCGCAGCGGGTGGGCGGCATCGACCTCGGTGTCGCGGCAGGTGCCGACCAGCAGGAAGTGGCCGAGGTCCGGATCGCCGGCCAGCCCCTCCAGAAGTTTCAGCGTGGCGAGGTCGGCCCATTGCAGGTCGTCCAGGAACAGCACCAGCGGGTGCCCCGCCCCGGCGAAGACGCGGACGAAATTGCGGAAGACGTAGATGAAGCGCTCGTGCGCCTCCACCGGACCCAGCTCCGGCAGCGGCGGCTGGGGACCGATCAGCCGCTCGACGTGGGGAATGACGTCGGTGATGATCCGCCCGTTGGGACCGAGCGCGGCGAGAAGGCGGGCGCGCCACAGCGCCAGCGACTCCGGGCCGGTGGCGAAGGTCTGCCGCACCAGGGTCTTGAAGGCCTCGATCACCGGCGCGTAGGGGATGTCGCGCTTCAGCGGCTCGAACTTGCCGGTGATGAAGAAGCCGTGGCGGGCGATCACCGGCTTGTGCAGTTCCCGGACCAGCGCCGATTTGCCCACACCCGAATAGCCGGAGATCAGCAGGGCCTCGAACCCGCCCGCGGCGGCCCGCCCGAAGGCGTCGAGAAGCACGCGGAACTGGCCGGTGCGGCCGTAGAGCTTCTGCGGGATGCGCAGCACCGGACGGACGTCCCGGCCGGCCAGCGCGAAGGGCTGGATGCGGCCGTGGCTGCGCCATTCGGTCAGGCAGCGTTCGAGGTCGGCGCGCAGGCCGAAGGTGCTCTGGTAGCGCTCCTCCGGGTTCTTCGCCATCAGCCGGGCCACGATGGCGGCCAGCGGCTCGGGCACCAGCGGGTTGAGCTTGTGCGCCGGAACGGGCGTCCGCGCGATGTGGCAATGCACCAGCTCCAGCGGATCGCCGGACGGGAAGGGGGGCTGGCCGGTCAGGACGTCGTGGAAGGTGGCGCCCAGCGCGTAGAAGTCGGCGCGGTAATCCACCGACCGGTTCATGCGGCCGGTCTGCTCCGGCGCCATGTAGGCGAGCGTACCCTCCATGGTGCCGACGTCCGGGTCGCCCGCCTCTTCCCGCGACAGCTCCGACGCGATGCCGAAGTCGATCAGGTTGAACTGGCCGGTCGCCGGATTCCAGATCAGGTTGCCGGGGCTGATGTCCTTGTGGACGACCCCGGCGTCGTGCACGGCGGCCAGAGCATCGACGGCCTGGAGCGCCATCCGCAGGAAGACCGCCACATCCTCCGTCCGGACGTCCGGGAGGCTGTCCAGGGCGGTGCCGCCGATGTCGCGGAACACCATCATCAGCC
The DNA here is from genome assembly GCF_058780635.1 of Azospirillum sp. UENF 312511. Lineage (NCBI taxonomy): Bacteria > Pseudomonadati > Pseudomonadota > Alphaproteobacteria > Rhodospirillales > Azospirillaceae > Azospirillum > Azospirillum sp. UENF 312511. Next base: position 572,782 of record NZ_JBSNCG010000004.1, read on the forward strand.
CGTTGCCATGGGGCACGCAGTCCAGCGCCTCCACGATCCCGGCGTGGCGCAGCCGGCGGGTGATCGCGAATTCGCGCAGGAACGCCGCCTTGTCCTCGCCGCCGATGTCCGCTCCGGACAGGAATTTGCAGATGACGGGCAGGCCGTCGTCGCGCCGGACGGCGCGCAGCACGGTGGAGCGCGCCCCCACATGCAGCGTCTCGACAACGCGGAAGCCCGGTAACGCCGGCACGGTTGCGGTGGGGATGGCCCCGATCACGACGCAGCATCCTTATGTCGCGTGGTTGCGCCGACAGTTATAGAAGGTCGCGCCACGGTGGAGCAAGCGCAGGGCGTAGCAGCCGGGGCTTTGCACGATTTTTGCTTGGCGATCGCACGGATCATAGACCTGTAGCATCGGCGAAACGGCGTAATAGTTCAATTGCGGTAAGACAATTTATGCTAATCTCCCCCGCAATTTCTGACGAGTGCCGCGGAATTCCGCGGCGCCGTCACGGAGATGCCGGATCTGCGGGGGGAGAGCATGGCGAAGACGAGGGTTGCAATTCTGGGTGGTGGCGTCGGCGCCCTCACCACGGCGCATTTCCTGTCCGACACGGACGAGAAGCGGGCGCGCTACGACGTCACCATCTATCAGATGGGCTGGCGGCTGGGCGGCAAGGGCGCCACCGGACGCGACCAGTGGAACCGTATTCAGGAGCATGGCCTGCATGTCTGGTTCGGCTTCTACAACAACGCCTTCAAGATGATCCAGGACGTCTTCGACGTCTGGAAGCGCTCGCCGGACAACACCTTCCAGTCCTGGCGGGACGTGCTGAAGCCGCAGCGCTTCACCCCCATCGGCATGGTGCTGGACGGCGGCAAGCCGGCCTACTGGCCGCTGACCTGGCCGGTGCTGGGCGGCGAACCGGGCTCGGCCAACGTCATGCCGACCCTGCCGCAGGCCATCGCGTCGCTGGTCGGCGTGGTGCGCGACGTGTTCGAGAACTGGGACGAGCTGAGCGGCCTGATCGTCGACGGCAAGCTGGTCCACATCGACGGCCGCACCGTCGCGCCGATGCCCGTCCTGCCGGCCGACCAGCAGGTCCTTCCGGCACCGCTGGCCACCCGCTTCGCCGACGCGATCCGCGGCTGGAAGGACCGGGAGGTCCGCCATCTGGCGCAGGCCGAGGCGCTGGTGAAGGGCGCCGCCGTGACCACCGCGAAGGACGCCGCCATCGCCGCCCACCGGCTGATCCGGGCGCTGGCGGACGGGGCGCAAAATGGGCCTGGGTCCAACCCTTCGGCGGCTCCGCCGGTCGAGCATTTCCACGACCTGATGAAGCTGCTGCGGCTGATCGAGGCCGCGGCGGCCACCCTGCCCAGCAACCATGTGGCCCGCGACCTGCTGGCCTTCGTGCTTCCCTTCACCGTCGGCATCATCGCCGATTTCGGGATCGAGAAGCGCACCGCCAACTCGCTGGACGAGCTTGAATTCACCGACTGGCTGATCCGCCACGGCGGCGACGCCGCGGCGCTGAAGCAGAGCTGCTCGCTGCGCACCTGCTACGACACCTTCATGCAGTACAAGGAGGGCGACTACCGTCAGCCCAACTGGGGCGCCGGAGTCGCGGCGCAGTCCTGCGTGCGCATGTTCGCCACCTGCCGCGAATCGGTGATGTGGAACATGGAAGCGGGCATGGGCGAGGTCATCATCGCGCCCATCTACCAGACCCTGCTGCAGAACGGCGTGAAGGTGAAGTTCTTCCGCCGCGTCGAGGACATCGGACTGTCCGACGACCGCGCGCTGGTCGAGACGGTGCGTCTCGCCCGGCAGGTCGATCTGGCCGACGGCGGGGACGACTACCAGCCGCTGATCACCGTGCCGCTGGAGGACAAGAAGTTCCTGCTGGCTTGGCCGCTGGAGCCGCTGTGGGACCAGATCAAGGACGCCGACAAGGTCCAGGCGGCGCTTGCCACCAACAACTCCTCGCTGGAATCGCACTGGTGCGCGTGGGAGCCGGTCGGGTCGGAGACGCTGCAGCGCGGCCGCGACTTCGACGTGGCCGTCCTCGGCATCTCCATGGGCGGCTTCAAGGCGATGAACGACCAGCCGACCCTGGCGGCGGAGCTGCAGGCGGCCTCGCCGGCCTTCAACGCGATGACCAGCAACATCGGCATCATCCCGACGCTGTCGATGCAGCTGTGGTGCGGCCCCGACCTCCAGGGGCTGGGCTGGGAGCCGGGCCAGCCGGCCGCCGTCGCCGGGCCGGAGCCCTGGTCGATCTGGGCGGAGATGGGGCAGACGCTGCCCTACGAGTTCCGCCCCGGCGGGACCGGTGCGCCCCAGTCTGAAACGCCAAAGTCGGTGCATTACATCTGCGGCGTCTGGCAGACCGGTCTGGTCGCCCGTCCGACCACCGACCTCGCGGTGCCGAAGGAGGCGCTGGACAATGTGACGAACAGCGCGGCGGAGTGGCTGGACGCCTATATGGGCAATTTCTGGCCCAAGGCGACGGTCTCCGGCCAGGGCGGCGTCGGCTTCAACTGGAACGTCCTCTACGATCCGTGGAACGGCACCGGGCGGGAGCGGCTGTCGCACCAGATCATCCGCGCCAACGTCGATCCCACCGAAACGCTGCCGGGCAGCGCCGCCGGCTCCACCAAGTTCCGGCTGCGCACCGACGCGAGCGGGTTCTACAACCTGTTCCTGGCCGGCTGCTGGGTCCGCACCGGCTTCAACACTTCCTGCATCGAGGCGACGGTGATGTCCGGCATGCAGGCGGCGCGGGCCATCTCCGGGACACCGCTGTTCATCTCCGGTGAGAACTTCCTGAACGGGGCCCCGTCGTGACCGCCCCCCGCTACGTCTCCTTCGCCGGGCACGGCGAGGTGTCAATCGCCGCACCCGGCGTCTTCACCGACAGCCTCGCCACCGCCTTTGTCGTGCGCAGCAACCCGAAGAACACCCAGGCGCTGGTCGACAAGCTGCTGAACGCGGCGCCCGCCGGGGCGGTGCGCTACACGGTGGCCGGGCCGGTGGCGCTGTGCACCTTCCTGTCGGTGGGGCGCTGCACCAGCCCGACCGAGCCGTTCGGCTGGATTCCCTATCGGGAGGCCTCGCTGTGGCTGCCGCTGATCGAGCATCGGCCCGGCCAGTGGCCGCGGCTGGTGCTATGGATGCCCTACGTCTTCCCGGACGCGACCATTCCGCTGGTCTGCGGGCGCGAGGGTTGGGGCTTCGCCAAGTCGCTCGGCCGCATCACGCTGCCGGAGGAGGGGGCCGAGGCCCCGCGCTTCGTCTGCGAGACGACGCTGTTCCGTACCCTGTCCTCCGACTGCGAGGGCGTGTTCGCTCCCCTGCTGACCGTGGAGGGCGGGCCGTGGACCCCCGGCTCGGCGTGGCGGAGCCTTGAGGATCTCGCCGCCGACCTTGGCGACGCGCTGAAGGCCCTGCTGCGCCCCGGCGGCCTGGTCGAGGGGGTGGAGGTCGCCGTCAAGGCGGTGGAATCTCTGCTGGCCGGCACGGTGCCGGTCATCAACCTGAAGCAGTTCCGCGACGCCCCGGACAGCGAGCTGGCCTGCTATCAGGCGCTGATTGACTGCCCGATGCACGTAGACCGCTTCCGCGGCGCCTGGCCGATGCGGGGCGACTGGACGCTGCGGGTGGCCGACTACGCCAGCCATCAGGTCATCTCGGACTTCGGCTTCGCGGCCGGGCCGGATGGCAGCGCCACCGTCCATGTGGATTTCGCCATGCAGATCCACATGGACTTCCGCGCCAACCCCGGCCGGGTGGTCTGGCAGGCGGAGTGAGGAAAGGGGCGCCGGCCTCAGGGCATGGCCGGCGCCGTTCTTGTCATGAAAGACCGTCAGAACGAGGCGCTGAGGCTCAGCGCCACGATGTCGGTGCCGTTGCAGAACTTCCCCGGATTGACGGCGGAGCCGTTGGGCGGCGTGCTGTTGCTTACGCATTCCTGGAAGCCGTGGGAATAGGCACCGTCCAGCCGCAGCGTTTCGGAGAAGGCGTAGCCGACGCCGACGCTGGCGTGCTTGGTGATGACCACCGGGATGACCGAGACGATGTCCTGCGCTGGGGCGATCTTGTCGGCCCAGCGGAAGCCGGCGCGCAGGGTCAGCGCGTCGGTCACTTGGTAGGCACCGCCGACGGCGAAGATGTTGATGTCGCGGTAGCGCTGCGGCAGCGTCTCCCACACCGTGCCGAGGCCCGGCACGTCGACACGGATGTTGTACTGGCGCAGCGCCTGCGCCCAGAAGGCGCGCCGGTAGTCGAAGGCGACGGTCAGGTCGGGCCGCAGCCGGTGGCTGACGCCGATGCCGAACTCGGCGGGGAGCTGGAAATTGCCCAGCGTGTATTTCGCGGGTTGGGTCAGCCGCGACCCGTCCGGCGCCAGCACGATCACCGAGCCGTCGCCGGTCAGGTTGTTGAGCGCCGTGCGGAACTGGTAGAAGGCGCCGATGGTGGTGTCGGCCTGCGGCTTCCAGGTCAGGCCGAGCCGGCCGCTGACGCCGTCGCCCTCCACGCCGGCACGGGCGATCGACGGGTCGAAGATGTCGAAATAGACGCCGCCGCCCATCCCGACCATGGCGCTGGCCGCGCCCAGCATCGGCCCCTGTCCGGTCAGCCGCCCGGTGGCGGCGAGCGCGCCGAGTTGGTCGGCCCCCTGAAGGACGCGGAAGCCGAGCCCTGCCCGCACATAGTCGATGGCGCCCGCCACCGTGACCTTCGGCGTCACGTCCCAGGCGGCGGCCAGCGGGACGCGCATGAACATCGCCTCGCTGCCGGTGCGCAGCCCGCTGTCGACGCCGGACGGCAGGCGGGCCATGAAGCTGCCCTCGCCGTACTCGGTGCCGAAACCGCCCTGGGCGTAGGCGCCAAGCCCGAGGGCGAGAGCCTCATGCCGCCAGACGAAGCCGCCCTGGGGGATGTAGTAGCCCTGGAAAGGGAAGGTGTCCTTCCCGTGCGCCACCTCGCCGGTTTGCGTCTGGGTGGCGCGCAGCCCGGTCGGGGCGGCAACCACCAGCCCGCCCTCCAGGTAGGAGGAGGAGCGCTGCGTCAGGGTCGCCGGGTTGAAGATCATGGCGGCGCCGCCGATGTCGGACGCCGCCCCGGTGCCGCCCATGCCCATGGACACGGCCCCGAATCCTTCGAAGGTGTAGACGTCGGTGGCATGGGACGGAAACGCGGCGGCCAGAGTGGCCGCCGCGGCAAACGCTGCGATTACGCGCATTGAATCAGGGTTCTCAATCGGACGGGGTGAGGTCGATGGTCTGACGGGCGATGGCCTCGGCGGCCTGCTTTCCGGACAGGACGGCGATCTCGGCGCTGCCCGCGCTGAACCAGGTCCGCGTCCAGTCACCCGCCAGGAAGGCGTTGACGAAGCCGCTGTCGCCCGGCTTCAGCCGGGTCTCCACCGTCGCCGGGAAGCACTGCACGTAGAGCTCCGACGGGTCGAGGTTGTAGCGGTAGTAGGAGGAATAGACCTGGCTCTGGTCGAACACGCCGTCCTTGACCGTGTTGGGCCACAGCACCCCGATGTTGGCGTTCAGCCACTCCGTGGCATCCCGGCGGACGTCCGCGGCCATCCGCTGCGGCAGGCCGCAGGCGTAGGGCGGGGCACCGGCCGGCCAGCGGGCGGTGCCGCAGAAATACTCCACGGCCTTGACGGTGCCGGGCGGCCAGGATTCGGCGGGGATGAGGTGGCTCATCTCGCCCCAGCTGTCGAGTTCCTCGACATAGCTGGTCATGGCGGTCGGGCCGGCCTTCCAGCCCATTTCCTCGATGCTCGGCGTCATCCAGAGCTGGACCGCCTGGGTCGGCACCGCCGGGGTGACCTCGACCATCTGCTTGAAGCGCAGATTGGCGTCCATCAACTCGGCCGCCGGGTCGGCCAGCGCGGCGGGCGGCATGGCCAGCACGACGAGATCGAAATCCTTGCCGACCTCCAGCACCGACTCCCCGGCGGTGCAGTGGCAGAACACCGATTCCAGGTTGATGCCGGCGTCGCGGATCTTGTCGCCGTCGACGATCTGGCTCCAGTCCGGCTCGGACGGCCAGCAGTAGAGCCATTTCCCGTCGTCGCCGTAGCCGACCTTGACAAACGGGTCATAGGCGCCGTTGACGAGATCGACCTGCCGGTTCAGGCGCACCCGCTCCACCCAGGCGCCGTTCTCGGAGGTTTCCAGCTTGGTCAGGCGGTGGAACAGCTTGATGTCCACCCCTCGCTGCTTCAGCACGAACCAGGCGGGGGTGAAGACGGTGTCGCCCATGCCGGCGTTCATCTTCCACAGCGGCGCGCCCTTGTAGGCGAAGCCCATCAGCAGAAGGATCTCCGCCGCGGCGCCGGCGGCGAAGCGCGCGTTCTCCGGCCCATCGGTCGCTTCGCCGTTCTTGTAGGAGAAGCACATGTCGTAGAGCAGGCGCACCGGGGCCGACCACGCGAAGGTGTCGGAGATGCCGTTCTTCTGCAGCCACTCGCGGAAGTCCTCGCCGTTGATGCGGTCGAAGCCGTCCTTGCCGTAGGGCAGCACATCGGCGAAGCAGCCGATGGCGAAGGCGAGGCCGAAATCGGCGAGGCAGGCGAACTCCCAGCCCTCGTCCGACAGCTTCAGCAACGGTTCCAGGACCGCCTGGAAGCCCTTCTGGACGAGCTTGAGCAGATCGACGATCAGCCCGTGATCAAGGGCGCCGCCGCCCGCCTCCTCGATGTGGGTCCGCGCCTTCTCAAGGGCGTCCAGCCCGAGCTTCGCGGTCAGATGGCCGGGCAGATGGTCGTGCTTGGCGACCAGATTTTGCAGAGCGCCGATCAGGAAGGCCGCGAAGCCGTTCGGGCCGAGCGATCGCGGATCGCCGGGCGTGCCGGAACGCTCGGGGAAATCGAGGTTCCAGGAATGCCAGCGGGTCTTGCCGAAGCGCGGGATGTCCTGCATCAGCGTCACCTGATACAGCGGGTGGAAGGCGTCCTGCCAGGTCTGGAAGGCGTAGTCGGCGGGCTCGTCCCACTCCGCGTAGGCGCCGCGCACCATCCGGAAGGCGTTGTCGTAGAAGCCCAGGAAAACGTGCAGCCCGTGCTCCTCGATGCGCTGGCCCTGCTTGGCGTTGCGGCCGCTGGCCCCCTTGCCGCCCAGCCGCCAGCCGTGGCTGACCAGCGTCACGTCGAACTTCTCGCGCAACGCCTCGGTCGCCGTGAGAGTCAGCGCGGCGGACACGCCCCCAAGCCCGCCGCCCAGCACCAGCACACGCGTCTTTCCCATCGCAGCCACCCCGAGCCCCCGGTTGTTTTGCCGGGGGATTGTGCTTGGCATCGCTGCTTGTCGCAATGGGATTAAGACGAATGCGAACATTCCGTCGCCGCACCGATGCGGATCGGTTACGGAACGCCGTCGCTTGGCAGGGCCGGCGAGGTGGCGGGTGCCGCGCTGTCGAGCAGTATACCCGACCGCCGCTGGGCGAACATGGCGGTGAGCAGGGCGGCCGCCTGGGCGGCGGCGGCGGTGGGGGCGAGGCCGCCGACTCGGACGTTGGAGATGCAGTTGCGCTCGCTGTCCACCCGGCCGGGTCGCGGTTCCCAGGTCAGATAGAGGCCCAATGAATCGGCGGCGCTCAGCCCCGGCCGCTCGCCGATCAGGACGACGCTCGCCCGCGCCTGGAGCAGCGCGCCGACCGGGTCGCCCAGCGCCACCCGCGCCTGCTCCGCCACCACCACCGGCCCGACCCGCAGCCCGGCCGCCTGGAGTTTCGGGATCAGGGAGTCCAGCACCGCGACGGCGTTGGCCTGCACGGCGGTGCCGCTCAGCCCGTCGCCGACCACCAGAACCACGTCGGGGGCGCGGACCGGCTCCGACAGGCGGCGCTGCGACTCCTCCGACAATTGCCGGCCGAGGTCCGGGCGCTTCAGGTAGGCGGCGCGGTCGGGCGCCGCGCTGGTCACCGGCACCGCCGGCCAGCCGCGCTCTGCCAGCGCCGCCAGCAGCGCCGCGGCGTCGAGCGGCGTGTGCACGGCGTCGCGCGCCTGGGCGTGGGCGGCCTGGAAGGCGAGGTGGGCGGCGGTGGGCAGGCCGCTCCCGGCGTGGCCCAGCGCGATCCGCGCGTCGGTGTGGCGGCGCAGATGCGCCCAGCGGTCGGGCTGGGCCGGGGCGGGCTGGGCCGGGGCGGGAAGGGGCACCGGTTCGGACTCGGTCATGGCTGTTCCTCCGGCAGGGGCAAGGCGGGCAGAAGACAGGACGCGGCGGGGTCGAAGCGCAGGCGCCCGGCGGAATCGGCGATGCCGGCGGCCTGCTGCCACGCTTCGAACTCCGGCGCCGGGCGGCGGCCCAGCACCTGACGCACATAGAGCGCGTCGTGGAAGGAGGTGCTCTGGTAATTCAGCATGATGTCGTCGGCCCCCGGCACCCCCATGATGAAGGTGCATCCGGCCACGCCGAGCAGGGTCAGCAGGGCGTCCATGTCGTCCTGGTCAGCCTCCGCGTGGTTGGTGTAGCAGACGTCGCAGCCCATCGGCAGGCCGAGCAGCTTGGCGCAGAAATGGTCCTCCAGCCCGGCCCGCGTGATCTGCTTCCCGTCGTAGAGGTATTCCGGCCCGATGAAGCCGACCACCGTGTTGACCAGAAGCGGCCGGTAGCGGCGGGCGACGGCGTAGCAGCGCGCCTCCACCGTCTGCTGGTCCACCCCCTCATGCGCGCCGGACGACAGCTCGCTACCCTGGCCGGTCTCGAAATACATCAGGTTGTCGCCGACCGTGCCGCGGTTCAGCGCCCGTCCGGCTTCCCACGCCTCGTCCAGCAGGGCCAGCGAGACGCCAAAGGCGCGGTTGGCGGCCTCCGTCCCGGCGATGGACTGGAAGACCAGATCGACCGGCGCCCCGCGCTCCATGGCCCGCAGCGCCGTGGTCACATGGGCCAGCACGCAGGACTGGATCGGCGCACCGGTGCGCAGGCGAAGTTCCTCCAGCATCTCCAGCAGGGAGGTCATCGCTTCCACGCTGTCGGTGGCCGGGTTGATGCCGATCACCGCGTCGCCGCTGCCGTACATCAGCCCGTCGAGGACGCTCGCGGCGATGCCGAGCGGGTCGTCCACCGGGTGGTTGGGCTGCAGGCGGGTGGAGAGGCGCCCCGGCAGGCCGATGGTGTTGCGGAAGCGCGTGACGACGCGGGTCTTGGCGGCGACGGCGATCAGGTCTTGCAGGCGCATGATCTTCGACACCGCCGCGACCATCTCCGGCGTCAGGCCGGGGGCGAGCGCCGTCAGGGCCGCCGCGTCCGCGGCCTCCGACAGCAGCCAGTCGCGGAATCCTCCGACGGTCAGGTGGGCGACCGGGGGGAAGGCGGCGCCGTCATGGCTGTCGACGATCAGCCGGGTCACCTCGTCCGTCTCGTAGGGGACGACCGCCTCGCTCAGGAAATGGCGCAGAGGCAGGTCGGCCAGGGCCATCTGCGCGGCCACCCGCTCCGCCGCGCTGGCGGCGATCAGCCCGGCCAGCGCGTCGCCCGAGCGCGGCGGCGAGGCGCGGGCGAGCAGCGTCTTCAGATCGGGAAACCCGTACCGCGTCCCGGCCAGAGTGTGGGCGAATGCCATGGCGTCCCCTCTCCTCCTCCTCGGTTCGTCCGCTCAACCCGCCGCCCGCGCGATGGCGGCGATGGTCTCGGCATGCAGGTCGGCGGTGGCGGCGGCGACCACGCGCCCGTCGGAGTCCATGGTTAGCGGCTTGCCCTCCCAATCCGTGATGACCCCGCCGGCCCCCTCGATCACCGGCTGCATGGCCAGGTAATCGTAGGGCTGGAGCCCGGCCTCGATCACCAGATCGATGTGGCCGGAGGCGACCAGCCCGTAGATGTAGCAGTCGCCGCCGAAACGCCGCGTCCGCGCCTGCCGGCTGACCGTCTCGAACACCCGCAGGCCCGCCGCGTCGAAGGCGTCGGGCGAGGTGGTGTAGACCGTGGCGTCGGCCAGCCGGCGGCAGTCGCGCGTGCGGCAGGGCCGCTCTGCTCCCGTTCCGTCGCTGTAGAGTGTGGGGGCGCCGGCGCGTCCCGTCCAGCGTTCGCCCAGCACCGGCATGTCGATCACCCCGACTGCCGGGACCCCGCGTTCCAGCACCGCCAGCAGCGTGCCGTAGACCGGCCAGCCGCTGATGAAGCTGCGCGTGCCGTCGATGGGGTCGATCACCCAGACGATCTCCGAATCGAGCCGGTCGCGGCCATGCTCCTCCCCGAAGATTCCGTGGTCCGGGAAGCGCTCGGCGATGCGGCGGCGCAAGGCGGCTTCCACCTCGCGGTCGGCGATGGTCACCGGGCTGTCGTCGGCTTTGGTGTCGATGGCGACCGGCGTGCGGAACCAGCGGCGGGACAGGCCGCGCGCCTCGTCCGCCAGGGCGGCGGCGAAACCGGCCAATTCGCCGGCCAGTTCCCCGGTCAACGCCGCACGGTCGATGGTCGCGTCCTTGGTGATGGGGCTCATGATTTGCCTTGTTTTTGTGCGGCTGCGCAAATGCACGCCAACTGTGCAATCATGGTAGACACAAACGCACAGAAGTGCAAACCTCCACTTAAATCCACGGCGGGCACGGGCTCGCCACCGGCCGGGGCGCCGGGAAAGGGCATGCGGAACAGAGGGGTTGGCGATGGTGGAGTTTGCTGGGAAGTCGCTGCTGGCTGGTGTGGTCCTGATGGGCGCGGCGGTGCTGCCGGCCGTCGCGCAGGCGGGAACGCTGACCGCCTACACGGCGCTGGAGGAGGACGAGATCGCCGACTATGTGGCGGCGGCGAAGAAGGACCTGCCGGACATTGATCTGAAGGTGCTGCGCCTGTCCACCGGCGACCTCGGTGCCCGCATGCTGGCCGAGGCGTCCAACCCGCAGCACGACGTCATCTGGGGCTGGGCCGTCACCAACATGCTCGACCCGCGGGTCATGGCGCTGGTCGAGCCCTACGCCGCCAAGGGCTCCGACGTTCTGCCGGCCGCCTACAAGGGGGCGGACGCGAGCTGGTTCGCCGCCACCGGCTACATGGCCGCCTTCTGCGTGAACACGGAGCTTCTGAAGGCCAAGAACCTGCCGGTCCCGACCTCCTGGAAGGATCTGACCAACCCGGTCTACAAGGGCGAGGTGGTGATGCCGAACCCGGTCTCCTCGGGCACCGGCTATCTCCAGATCGCCGCCATCCTGCAGAGCCAGGGCAACGAGAAGGGCTGGCAGTTCCTGAAGACGCTGGACGGCAACATCGCCCAGTACATCAAGTCCGGTTCCAAGCCCTGCAAGTCGGCCCGCTCGGGCGAGTTCGCCATCGGCGCCTCGCTGGCCTTCGCGGCCATCAAGTCGGTCGAGGAGGGCTTCCCGCTCAAGATGGTCATCCCGACCGACGGCGCCGGCTACGAGCTGGAGGCGTCGGCGCTGATGAAGACGTCGAAGAACAAGGAGGACGCCAAGCGCTTCCTCGACTGGACCCTGTCGCCGAAGGCCGCCGCGCTCTACACCAAGTACAAGGAGATCGTGACGATCCCGGGCGCTCCCGTTGCCAAGGCGGCGGAGGAGGCCGGCCTGCCGGCGGACGTCCAGAAGGTCCTCTACCCGATGGACTTCGCCAAGTCCGCGGCGGAGCGCGACGCCATCCTGAAGACCTGGCAGGGCAGCATCGGCCGCTGAGTCCTGTTCCCCTCTCCCGTCCCGGGAGAGGGTGCCCGCGAAAGCGGGCGGGTGAGGGTCGCGCGAGAATCAAGGCACGCAGTCTTGGCGGCACCCTCACCCTTCCCGCGCTTTCGCGCGGGCCCCTTCCTTCTCCCGAGGCGGGAGAGGGAGTCATCCCCCGCTCCAGATGGCCACGCCATGGATTTGCAGATCAAGAACCTCCTGAAGACCTTCGACGGCTTCGTCGCCCTCGACCGCATCAACCTGACCGTGGAGGAGCGGGAATTCGTCTGCCTGCTGGGGCCGAGCGGCTGCGGCAAGACCACGCTGCTGCGCATCGTCGCCGGGCTGATGCCCTACGACACGGGCGAGCTGCTGATGGGCGGGCGGGACCTCGGCGCCGTGCCGGCGCGCGACCGCGGCTTCGGCATCGTCTTCCAGTCCTATTCGCTCTTTCCCAACATGACGGTGGCCGAGAACATCGGCTACGGCCTGAAGATCCGCAAGGCGCCCGGCGACCGCATCGCGGCGCGGGTGAAGGAGCTTCTCGACCTCATCAAGCTGCCGCAACTCGCCGACCGCTACCCCTGGCAGCTCTCCGGCGGGCAGCAGCAGCGCGTGGCGCTGGCCCGCGCGCTGGCCGTCGATCCGTCGCTGATCCTGCTGGACGAGCCGCTGTCGGCGCTCGACGCCCGCGTGCGCGCCGACCTGCGGGCGGAGATCCGCGACGTGCAGCGCCGGCTTGGCATCCCCACCATCATGGTCACCCACGACCAGGAGGAAGCGCTGACCCTGGCCGACAAGGTCGTCTGCATGAATCACGGGCTGATCGAGCAGGTCGGCACGCCGCAGGACCTCTACCTGCGCCCGCGCACCCGCTTCGTCGCCGACTTCATGGGCAGCAGCAACCTGTTGCCGACCGGCTGGGTGCGCGACGCCATGCCCCACCTGCTGCCCGGCCGTCCGGACGGGGCGGAGAACGCCTACGAGGCTTGCGTCCGTCCGGAGCGGATCGCCGTCGCCCCGGCGGCGGACGGGGAGGGACGGGTGATCGACCTCACCTTCCTCGGCAACATCCGCCGGCTGCGCCTGTCCTGGCGGGGTCGGGAGCTGCTGGCCGAAACCCACCAGGACCCCGGCGTCGGGCCGGGGGCAGCGGTGGACGTGTCGGTGGCCGCTGAGGCCTGCGCCTGGGTGCGCGCATGACCATGCCCGCCCTGACCCTTCCCGGCAAGACGCCCAACGCCGCCCGGCCCCGCCGCCTGCACCGCCCGCTGGACGAGCGGCTGCTCTACGGCGCCTGCGTGCTGGTGCCGGTGGTGGCGCTGGTCCTGTTCTTCCTGCTGCCGCTGGGCACCATCGTCTGGCGCAGCGTCCTGGAGGAGGAGGGCGGCGTCGGCCTCGCCAACTATCTGGCCCTCTTCCAGACGCCGGGCATCCTGCGCGCGGTGGGCAACAGCCTGCTGGTCGGCGCCGCCACCACGGTGGTCTGCCTGCTGCTCGGCTTCATGGTCGCTTACGCCGTGCAGCGCACGCGCATTCCGGGGAAGCGCTTCGTCGCGGCGGCCCTGTCGCTGCCGCTGTTGGCGCCCTCGCTGGTGCTCGGCCTCGGCCTGATCTTCCTGCTGGGCCGCAACGGGCTGGTCAGCAACCTGATCGGCACGCGGCTGAATATCTACGGCTTTCCCGGCCTGCTGATCGCCAACGTGCTCTACGCGCTGCCCCAGGCGGTGCTGATCATCCAGGCGGCGCTGCGCCAGTCCGACGCCCGCTACTACGACGCGGCGGAGGTGATGGGGGCGAGCCGGCTCCAGCAGTTCTTCGGCATCACCCTGCCCAACGTGAAGTTCGGCCTGCTCAGCGCCGGCTTCGTGGTCTTCACCGTGACGATCACCGATTTCGGCAATGCGGTGACCATCGGCGGCGACTTCTCCGTCCTGGCGACCGAGATCTACAATCAGGTCACCGGCCAGATGAAGTTCGGCATCGGCGCCGCGGTGGGCATCCTGCTGCTGCTGCCCACGGGCATCGCCGTCTACATCGAGCGGGTGGCCGCCCAGCGCCAGTTCGGCACCGCCTCGGAAAGCGCCCTGCCGCCGGTCCCCGACTATGTGCCGGCGCGCGACATCCCGCTGTTCCTCGCCACCATGACGCTGGCGCTGTCCATCGTGGCGGTGGTGGCGACGGTGGTCTTCGCCAGCTTCGTCCGGCTGTGGCCCTACCGGCTGGACCTCACGCTCAAGCATTACTCGATCACGCTCAGCGGCGGCTACGACCCGCTGTGGACCTCGCTCGCCGTGTCGGCGGGGGCGGCGGCGATCGGCACGGCGCTGCTCTTCGCCCTGGTCCTGGGGCTGCGGCGGATGCCGCCGGGGGTGGCGAAGGCGGTCTATCTGCTGGCCGTCCTGCCGGTCGGCGTGCCCGGACTGGTGCTCGGCCTGTCCTACATCTTCGCCTTCAACCTTGCGGGAACGCCGCTGCACATGCTGTATGGCACGGTGCTTCTGCTGGCGCTGTGCAACTTCTACCACTACCACACGCAGGGTTTCCTCACGATGGTCACCGGAATGCGCGCCGTGCCGCCGGCGCTGGAGGAGGCGGCGAGCTGCCTCGGTGGTGGCGTCCTGCGGGTGCTCGGCGACGTGGTGGTGCCGGTGATGGTGCCGACGCTGCTGTCGGTCTTCTTCTTCCTGTTCATGCGCTCCATGGTCACGCTGTCGGCGATCATCTTCCTGGTCACCCCCTCGACCAACCTCGCCGCGGTGACGGTGATGCGGCTGGACGAGGCCGGCTTCGTGTCGCAGGCCGCGGCCTTCTCCACCTGCATCATGGCGGCGGTCGCGGCGGCGGCGCTGGCGATGCGCGGCGCCCTGTCGCTGGCGACCCGGCGCAAGGCGGCCTGAACGATGCTTCAGGAGGAACGCCACCAGCGCATCCGCGCCCTGCTGACGGCGCTGCACCGGGTGTCCACCGACCGCATCGCCGGGGACCTCGGCGTGTCGCGCGAGACGGTGCGGCGCGACATCGTGGAGCTGGAATCGCGCGGCGAGCTGCGCCGCGTCCATGGCGGCGTCGTCGCCGTCGGACCGGAGCCGGAGCCCCCGATCGCCGTGCGCAGCCAGGTCCGCCTGAAGGAGAAGCGGGCCATCGCCAAGGCGGCTGCGCGGCTGGTCTCGCCCGGCCAGACGCTGTTCCTCGACTTCGGCAGCACGGTGTCGGCCCTGGCGGAGGAGCTGGCGAGCCTGCCCGGCCTGACCATCGTCACCAACTCCTTCGACGTGGCGCAGACCGTCGCCAACCAGAACCGCAGCCGGGTGGTGCTGTTGGGCGGCCGGGTGGACGAGGGGCTGCCCGCCACCTTCGGCGAGGGCACGGTGGCGGAGATCCACCGCTACCGCGCCGACGTGGCGCTGCTGTCGCCGGTGGCGCTGCACCCCCGCTACGGCGCCACCAGCTTCGACCCGCGCGAGGCGGAGGTCGCCCGCGCCATGGTCGGCAACGCCGGCCGCACGGTGATCCTGGCCGACCACAGCAAGATCGGGCAGGCCAGCCGGGTCAGCTTCTGCCCGGTGGACGGCATCGACACGCTGGTCACCGACGCCCGCTCCCGCGACCTGCCGGAGCTGACGGCGCTGGCCGTGCCGGACATGGTGTTCGGATAGCCCGTCCGCGCAGCGTGGCCCGACCGCCACGGGCGGGGCGCAGAAAGCGCTTTACAAATCGAGGAAAATAATCCTTAGTGGGGACGTCAGCACTCGAACTGCGCCCGCCCGGCTTCGCCGTGGCGGGCGTTGTCGTTTCGGCCGCGCATTCCGTCACCGGTGCGGAACCCTCTGGTCCCGCCGGCCGCGAACGACACCCGTCCCGACCCTCCGCAGGAGCGACCATGACCACCACCCTCCGGGCGGCTCCGCCGCCTGTCGCCCTCGATCTGGCCCGCCATTTCGAGGGGTTGTCCCGAACCGCCTACCGCTGCCCCGCCGGTGTCTGGACCATCGGTTACGGCCACACCCGGGCGGTGACTCCCGGCGACGCCATCACGACCGAACAGGCCGAGCGCCTGCTCGCCGACGATCTGGCCGAGGCCGCCGCGGTGGTGGACGGCGCCGTGACCGTGCCCCTGACCGACGGGCAGCGGGCCGCGCTGATCGATTTCGTCTTCAACATCGGGCCGGGGCGGTCCAGGAAGGGCAAGGACCCGGGAAAGGACGGCTTCGTCCGCCTGCGCAGCGGAAAGCCCTCCACCCTGCTGCGCAAGCTGAACGCCGGCGACACCGACGGGGCCGCCGCCGCGTTCGGCGCGTGGGTCTATGGCGGCGGCCGGGTGCTGCCCGGTCTGGTGCGGCGCCGGAGGGCCGAGGAACTGCTGTTCCGCGGTGCGGACTGGCGGCGCGCCCTTGACGACGGACCGATGGCCCAGACGGTGGAACCGGCGACGCCGTCCGTGCCTGCCGGCGCCGTCCGCGCCGCCGCGGGGACGCTGGCGATCGGCGGGTCCCTCGGCGTGGTCGCCGAGGTGCTGGCGCCGGTGCTGCAGGTGACCCACCAGATGCAGGACCTCGCCGAGCAGGCGCAGGGCGTGGCGGCCCAGGCGCAGGGCGTGTCCGCAGGCATTCGCGGGCTTGCCGGACTGTTCGGGTGGGCGCCGTCGCCGGCGGTGGCCGTGCTGTTCACCGGTCTGGTGGTGACGCTGGCCCTGCTGTGGCGGGAACGCCGCTCCCGCGGCTGACCGCGACAACGGCGGCGGAGCGGATTTGGAGGGCGGCGCGGACCCGAAGCCGCGTGCGTTGGTGGTGGAGGATGTGCTGTACTCCATCCACCGATCGCGACCCTCCAGCACCGACCCGCCGCCATGCCCCTTCCCGTGAATTCCGGACGCTCTTCCGCCCTCCAAGCCGCCGCTCTCGCCGGTCATCATGCCGATGCGACCCGGCTTGAGCGCTCCGGCCGTCGCGACACCGCGGAGGCGGTGCTGCGCGGCATCCTGGCCGCCGACGGGAGCAACGAGGAGGCGTGGCTCCGGTTGGGTGGCCTCGCGCTCACGGAGGGGCGTCACAGCCGTGCGGCGCGCTGCTTCGCGCGCGTCATGCTGCTCGCCCCGGATCGGGCGCAGGCCATGCACAATCTGGCCGAGGCGCTGCGCCTGACCGGGCGGAAGGGGCGGGCGTCCATCGCCTTCACGCGGGCCTTGCGGTTGCGTCCGGACTATCCCAAGGCGCTGACGGCCTTCGCCATGATGATGCGGGATCAGGGCACGGGGCGCGAGGCGCGCCATCTGGCTGCCCGTGCCCTGATCGCCGACCCGTCCTTCGCGACGGGATGGCGCAATCTGGCGATGCTGTTCCAATCCCTGAACCAGCCGGAGGCGATGGTCCGGCTGCTGCGCCGGGCGGTGCTGTCCGATCCCGGCAACGCCGGCGTCCAGGCCGCCTACGGCGTCGCCCTGTGCGAGACCAGGGAAACCAGCCGCGCCCTGGAGGCGCTGCGCCGCGCCGTCGCGCTGGCTCCCGGCGAGGCCGAGGTTTTGGGCCAACTGGCCTCCGGACTGATGCATGCCGGCGATAGTGACGGAGCCCTGCTGGCGGCGTCGCGGTGCCGTCGCATCGACCCGATGGCGGCGGCGGCGGACGTCCAGGATTCCCTGACCTGGATGATGATGGGCGACTTCCGCCGCGGCGCCGCCGCGATCCGGCGCGCCCTGACCCTGGACCCGGGCAACCCGGGTGTCCTGATCAACGCCGCCCTTCTCCTGCACACCCGGAACGCGAACGACGAGAGCATCCGCTGGAGCAAGCGCGCCCTGCGCCTGGACCCCGCGAGCACGGTGGCCCGCTTCAACCTGTCGATGTCGCTGTTGCAGCGGGGCGACTTCTCCCGCGGCTGGGCGCTGTACGAGGCGCGCTGGTCGATGGGAGGGGCGGGTTATCCGAACCACGCTCCGGCGTGGGACGGCAGCCCCCTGAACGGCCGCAGCATCCTGCTGACCGCCGAGCAGGGGCACGGCGACACGTTGCATTTCGCCCGCTACGCCACCCTGCTGGCCGAACGCGGCGGGCGGGTCGTCCTGCATGTCCAGCCGCTGCTGAAACGGCTGCTCGCCAACACCCCCGGCGTCACCGCCGTGCACGGGATGGACGAGGAGCCGCCGGCCTGCGACCTGTGCGCGCCGCTGCTCAGCCTGCCCCGGCTGGTCGGCACCCGGCTGGAGAGCATTCCCGCCGCCATGCCCTACCTGCGCGCCAGCGAGGCCGACCGCCCGGCGTGGCGGAGCCGGCTGGCCGGCGAGCGGCGGCTGAAGGTCGGCCTCGTCTGGGCGGGCGAGCCGCGCAAGGGGGACTTCAAGGCCAACTCCGTCGACCGGCGGCGCAGCCTGACGCTGAGCGCCCTGGCGCCTCTGGCCGGCATTCCGGGCGTGGTTTTCTACAGTCTGCAGATCGGCGAGGCGGGCATCCAGGCGACGGTGCCGCCAGCGGGGATGGAGGTCGTCGACTGGACCGGCCACATCCGCGATTTCGCCGACACGGCGGCCTTCATCGACGAACTCGACCTCGTGGTGACGGTGGACACGTCGGTCTGCCATCTGGCCGGCGGTCTGGGCAAGCCGGTCTGGGTGCTGTCGCGGTTCGACGCCTGCTGGCGCTGGCTCGGCCACCGCGAGGACAGCCCCTGGTACCCGACGATGCGTCTGTTCTACCAGGACGAGCCGGGCGTCTGGGAGCCTCCCATCGCGCGGCTGGCCGCCGCGCTGGCGACGCTGGCCGGCGGTCGCACCGCCGGATCGAAGGCCCGGCCGGTTGCGGAGCGGGGCATCGACCCGCTGGGCGCGGGGCTGGCGGCGGCGCTCGCCGCCCATCGCTCCGGACGCCTGACCGAGGCCGCCGCCGGCTACCGCCGTGCGCTCACCGCCGACCCGGCGAAGGGCGACGCGCTGCATCTTCTCGGACTGGTCCGTCTGGCCGAGGGTGTTCAGGACGGGGCCGGGCGCTGGCTCGTCCGCGCCGTCGCCATCGAGCCGGGGCGGGCGGTCTTCCGCAATTCGCTGGGCGAGTGCCGCCGTTCCGCCGATCGGGTGGAGGCCGCCGGCCACGCCTACCGTCAGGCCACCGTGCTCGATCCCGGCTATGCCGAGCCGTGGGTCAACCTCGCCAAACTGTCGGTCGCCGCCGGCCGGCCGGGGAACGGACTGTGGCAGGCCCGGCGGGCGGTGCGGTTGTCGCCCGGCCTGTCCGACGCCTGGCGCGGCCTTGCCCATGCGGCGATGGAGCAGGGCGAGGCCGCGGTGGCCGAACGGGCCGTCCGCCGGGCGCTGGCGCTGACCCCCGCCGACGGGGAGGCGCTGGGCCACGCCACGCGTCTGGCCGGCCGACAGGGCGACCGGGAGCCGGCGGAGCGGCTGCTTGGGCATGTCCTGCGCCTCACCCCGGATTCGGCGGCGGTGTGGCGTGAGCGGGCCGACCTGCGCCTGAAGGGGGGCGGGCACGCCGCCGCCCTGCCGATGCTGCAGCGGGCGCTCGCCCTCGCCCCCGACGTTCCGGAGGCGCTCAACAACCTCGGCGGTGCGCTGCTCGGGCTGCGGCGGCAGGAGGAGGCGGGGCGCCATTACCGCCGGGCCATCCAGCTCCGCCCCGGCTACCCCGACCCCTGGAACAACGCCGGCAGCGCTTTCCAGGAGCGCGGCGACACCACCCAGGCGCTGGCCCATTACCGGCGCGCGGTGGCGCTGTCCCCAGACCATCCCGTGGCCTACGCGAACATGGGTGAAACGATCCGCTCCTCGGCGGGCGGGGCGACGGATTTCCGGACGGCGGAGGTGCAGTGCCGCCGCGCCCTGACTCTGGTGCCGGGTCACGGCGCCGCCCTCAACGCCCTGTCGGTGCTGTGCCTCGACCTGCGGCGCCTGGAGGAGGCGGAGGCCGGGTTCCGTGCGCTCATCGAGCGCGATCCGCGGAGCGCCCAGGCCCATTTCAACCTGTCGCTGGTCCTCCTGACCAGCGGGCGCCTGCGGGAAGGGTGGGAGCATTACGAGGAGCGCTGGCGGATCGGGGAGATTCCCGTTCCCAAGGCGCCCGGCCGGTTGTGGACCGGCGAGCCGCTGGAGGGCCGCAGCATCCTGCTGCACGCCGAGCAGGGCCATGGCGACACCCTTCAGTTCGTGCGCTATGCCCCGCTAGTGGCGGAGCGGGGCGGCCGGGTCCATCTGGCCGTCCATTCCGGCCTGCGGCGCCTGATGGAGCGCATTCCCGGACTGGAGGGCGTGTACGACCTGTATGGCGGCCTGCCGGCGACGGAACTGCATTGCCCGCTGCTCAGCCTGCCGCGGGCCTTCGGAACGGAGCTTGGCAGCGTTCCCGCGGCCGTCCCCTACCTGACCGCCGATGCCGCGGAGGTGGAGCGGTGGCGCGCGCGCCTGCCCGCGGACGGGCGGCTCAAGGTCGGGCTCGTGTGGTCCGGCGACCCGCGCCCGCACAGCCCCAAGGCCAACGCGGTGGACCGGCGGCGCAGCCTGACCCTGGCCGCTCTGGCCCCGCTGGCCGCCGCCGGGGATGTCCTGTTCGTCAGCCTGCAGAAGGGCAGCCCCGCCGTCCAGATCAAGGACCCGCCGCCCGGCATGGACCTGATCGACCCGATGGACGCGGTGACGGATTTCGCGGACACGGCGGCGCTGATGTGCTGCCTGGACCTGATCGTCACCGTGGACACGTCGGTGGCGCATCTGGCGGGCGGGCTGAGCCTGCCCGTCTGGGTGCTGTCGCGGCATTCCGGCTGCTGGCGGTGGCTCACCCGGCGGACGGACAGCCCCTGGTACCCGACGCTTCGGCTGTTCCACCAGCCCAGTCCCGGCGATTGGGAGCCGGCGGTCGCCCAACTGGCGGAGGCGCTGGCGGAGCGGGTGCGATCGCACGGGACCCATCCGGCGTGACCCGGGGGCGGTTGCTCCCCGCCCCCTTGCCGAAAGACCTTTGCCGAAAGACTTCAGGCTTCGGACAGCGTCCAGAGGGTGCTGGCGACGGTCGACCGCGCAGTGCTCCTGGTGGCTTCGTCGCGAGGAACGATGTCGCCCCGGTCGTTGATGAAATGCGTCGCGGTCTGGACGAGCTGCTCCGGCGAGACGCCGTTGGCGTGCAGCTCGTCCCACATCTTGAGGAATTCGGCCGCCGGCTTGCCGATGTAGCCGTCGGTGATGCGGTCGATCAGCTTTTGTTGATCGGCGGTGACGAAAGGTTGGTACCCGGCTTCGTTCACCGGCAGGGCGATCTGGATGGCCGGATAGGGGGCCTGGGGGCGGCTTCGCACCTCGGCGTCGCGCGCCGCCTGATAGTCGGCGCGCTCCTTGCGCAGGCGGGCGGTTTCCTCCGTGTCGGGCCGTGTCGGCGCCGCCGCGCCGGGCAGAGATGTCGGCCGGGGTGAGGGCGGGGCTTCCGCATCGGACAGCAGGCCGGCGAAGCCGCCGTCCGGCGCCGCGGTGCGCCCGGCGGCCTGTCCACGCTCCACAAGAGACGGGGAAGGCTGAGTGATGGGAAACGGTCCGTTTGCGCCGATCATGCGTGTCCTCCTGCCGGCAAAGGCTCCTGGCGTCGACGACTCCGGACCGGTTCACGCCGTCGTGTCGATGCCGTCATTGCGTTGTGTCGGGGCGTGGATGCCGACGTCCGGCTCGCGGCCTCGGCGCCCGACCCACAGGTTCAGGTTGTGTCAACACAAGCAATTCGCATGCCGCATCTGCGGATCGGGTGTCCCGGCAGGTTTTCCGGCGCACGGCATCGGCCGGGGTACGATTTTTCCGGGATTCCCGGCAAATCCTGCAGGGTTCTCAGCGGTTGCCTGCCGCCTGAAACTTCGGGCGAGGCGCTACCGCTTGGGAGCGCCCCGCACGCGCATGACGGCAAGATGGTCGGCTTCGGACGTTTCGCGGCGGGCCGTTCAAGGCCCGCTCTTTCGCCAACCCGCCCTCCATCCAGTCAGCGGAACCGCCCGCCGCCGTCCATGTCCACCACGGAGCCCGACAGGTAGGCGACGCGCGGCGAGCTGAGGAGCGTGACGAGGGAGGCGATCTCGGACGGTTCGGCGAGGCGCCCGAAGGGAAGATCGCCCAGGGCTTCGGTCCAGCGCTCCTCGTCGTCGAAGCGCGTCTTGGCGCGCTTGCGGTAGACCGCCGCGACCCGGTCGGTGCGCGTCGCCGAGGGGTTCACCCCGAAGACGCGGACGTTCCAGTCGGTGCTGCGGGCGCCCACCGCCTGGGTGAAGGCGATCAGGGCGGCGTTGCCCGCCGAGCCGCAGGCGTAGTCCCAGCGCGGCGTCATGCCCATCATGCCGATGACGTTGACGATGGTGCCTCCGCCGCGCTCCCGCATCGCCTCGACGAAGAGCTTCGTCATGTGGATGTATCCGAAGACCTTCAGCTGCCACGCCGCTTCCCATTCGGCCATGCCGAGGTCGAGGACGCTGCCGCCGGGGATCGCCCCGGCGTTGTTGACCAGCACGTCGATGTCGGGAAGCGCCGCGGCGAGCCGTTCACGGGACGCCCCGTCGGCGAGGTCGGCGGCCATCGTCTCGACCGCCACGCCGTGACGCGCGCGGATGCCCGCCGCCGCTGTCTCCAGCGCCGTCGCGTCGCGGGCGACCAGGACGGGCAGGGCGCCCTCGGCGGCGAAGGCCTCGGCGCAGGCGAGCCCGATCCCCTTGGAGCCCCCGGTGACGAGGACCCGTTTGCCGGACAGGTTCAAGTCCATCGCTCAGCCCTCCGCCTGTTCCGCTGCCGGCTCCGCCGCCGCGTACCAGTCGGCGATCTGCGGGCCGGTGGCGAAGGCGACGTGCGGCGAGGCCTGCAACAGGTCCAGCATGGCTTCCAGCTCGTGCAGCCGGTGCGGCACCGCGATCAGATGCGGGTGCAGGCCGATGGCCAGAACGCGCGGGTTCTCCGCGCATTCCCGCTCGAACAGCCGCAGGGTGTGGCCGAGCCGGCTCAGCATCTCCCCCGTCGCGTGCTTTTCGATGGCGTAGACGATGGAGTCGTTGATTTCCAGGTTGTAGGGCATGGCGAGCAGCGGGCCGTGCGCGGTGCGCATCCAACTCGGCAGGTCGTCCACCACCCAGTCGAACACATGGTCGATGCCCTGGCGGCGCAGCAGGTCGGGCGTCTGCACCGTCTCGCGCAGGCCGGGGCTCAGCCAGCCGCGCGGGCGCGTGCCGGTGAAGCGCTCGATGCGGTCCAGCGCCGCCTCGATCAACGCCTCCTCGCCGTCTCCGGCGTGGTTGATCGCCTTCTGGTGCATGCCGTGGCCGATGAACTCCCAGCCGGCGGCGAGCATGGCCTCGGCGGCCTGCGGGTAGGCGTCGATGACCCCGGCGTTGAGGCTGGTCGAGGCGGGCACGCCGCGGTCGCGGAACAGCTTCAGGATGCGCGGCAGGCCGCTGCGCATGCCGTAGTCGGCCCAGCTGAAGTTCGGCACGTCCGGCACCGTCTCCCGCCCGTGGGGCGGGGTGATGATGGTGCGCGGCATCGCCTCGTCGAAGCGCCAGTTCTCCACGTTGACGACCAGATGGGCGATGATCCGCCGCCCCTGGAAGTCGGGCAGCGCCGGCCGCGCGTCGGACAGGCGGTAGCTGATCCGGGGGTTGGTCATGCGTGTTCCTTCTGCGCTTCGCGCATCTCGGCCATGATGGCGGCCTTGTGCCGGATGAAGGCGGGGTCGGTGAGCTGATCGACGGAGCGGGGCCGCGGCAGGTCCACGGTGATCTCGCGGGTGATCCGCCCCGGCCGGGCCGACATGATGCAGATGCGGTCGGCGAGCAGGATCGCCTCGTCGATGTCGTGCGTGACGAACAGCACCGTGGTGCCGAGCGTCTGCCAGACGTCGAGCAGAAGCTGCTGCATGCTCATGCGCGTCTGGGCGTCGAGCGCGCCGAACGGCTCGTCCATCAGCAGCGCCTTGGGGTCCATGACCAGGGCGCGGGCGATGCCGACGCGCTGGCGCATGCCGCCGGAGAGCTGCGAGGGCAGGGCGCTGGCGAAGCGCTCCAGCCCGACGAGGCGGAGCAGCTCGCGGATCTTCGGCTCGTATTCGGCGCGCGGGCGCTTCTGGACGCTCGGCCCGAAGGCGATGTTCTGCTCCACCGTCAGCCAGGGCAGCAGGGCCGCCTCCTGGAAGACGACGGCGCGTTCCGGGCCGGGGCTGTCGACCGTGCCGCCGTTGAAGGACAGCGCGCCGGAGGTCATCTCCTCGAAACCGGCGATGAGGTTGAGCAGGGTGGATTTGCCGCAGCCCGAGGGGCCGAGCAGGGCGACGAACTCGCCCTCGCCGATGTCGAGGTTGACGCGGTCGAGCGCGATGACCGGCTGCTTGCCGGGGTAGGTCTTCACGACCTCGCGGAAACGAATGGTGCCCATGTGTGTCTCCGTCCTTTAAAGCGGATCGTGATCCGCTTTGGACCGCGACGGCGGTCCCGGCCGCCTGTGCGGCCGAAGCCCGCCGGCGAATGAGGCGATATCAGTGCGAGGCGAACCGGTGTTCGCCTCAGCGCGAGGCGGATTGGAGCCGGCGCCAGCGCAGGGCCCAGTGCTCGACGGTGACGATCAGGCGGTCGCTCAGCAGGCCCATGGCCCCGATCGACAGCATGTCGGCGATGACCACGTCCATGCGGCCTACGTAGTAGGCATCCCACAGCACGTAGCCGAGCCCCGACTTGACCGCGACCATCTCGGAAACGATGACCGCCGTCCAGGCGATGCCCAGACCGATGCGCAGCCCCGTGAAGATGGCCGGCAGCGCCGCCGGCAGGACCACGCGCCGCAGCACGTCGAACCGGCTGGCTCCCATCATCTCGGCCGCCCGGATCCAGTTGCGGTCGACGTCGCGGGCGCCGTGCGTGGCGTTCACCACGATCGGGTAGAAGCCGCCGAGAGCGATCAGGAAGATCGCGCCCATGTCCTGGATGCCGAACACGGCGATGGAGAAGGGCAGCCACGCGGTGATGGGGATGGGGCGCAGAAGCTGGATCGTCGGGTCCACCGTGCCGGACACGGCGCGGCTCCAGCCGATCATAACGCCCGCCGGGATGCCGATGGCCATGGCGAGCACGAAGCCCTGCGCGACGCGCATGGACGAGAACAGCACGTTGCTGAGCCAAGTGCCGCTGTAGGGGTTGAGGCCCATGCCCTGCGGGCCGAAGGCCCAGACGACCCAGGCGTCCCACACCCGGTCGGGCGTCGGCAGCACACCCCCGGCCAGCGAGCCGCCCGATCCGGCGAGCTGCCACGCCGCGATCACCAGGACGGGCAGCAGCGCCGCGCGCATCGCCGCCCCGGTGCGTCCCGCCGGGAACAGGCCCCGGCTCTTCACCTTGGGAGCCGCCGGCACGGGGGCCGCGTCCAGGGCTCTTGCGGGCGCGTCATTCATCACTCCAGTCCTCCGCCATTCTTGTCGGCCGCCACGCTGTCGGAAGGCCGCCCGCCGAAGCGGGCGGCGGCTTGCCGTGTCACTGAGCCTTCTCGACGAAGGAGGCGTCCCAGTACTTCTCGATGTCGCCCGACACGTCCTTCGGGATCACGCCCAGCTCGTTGAAGGCTTTGGCCTGACGCTTGATCTGGTCGACCGTGGTGACGGAGCCAAGCTCGATCACCTTGGACGCCTCGGCGGCGAGCTTGGTGTCGAGGCCGGTCAGCGACGCGTAGGCCTTGGTGAACTCGTCCGGGGAAGCGGCGAGCTTCTTCTGCGCCTGCAGATAGGCCCAGACGAACCGCTCCATGGCGGGACGCTTCTCGGCCATCGACTTGCGGTTGGCGGCCAGCATGCCGAGTTCCGCGCCGACCGACTTGGACTGGCTGTATTCGAGATTCTTGGCGAAGAAGCCGTAGCCTTCCATCACGGGGATGGATTCGAAGGGCTCCCAGGTGACGATGGCGTCGACCTCGCCGCGCTGCAGGGCCTGGTCGAAGTTGGCGCCGCCGCCCTGGATGTTCACGGCCTGGAAGCTGTTGTAGGGAATGTTCTTCTCGGTCAGGGTCGCGGCGAACTGGAACCACACCGCCGAACCGGGGGCGATGGCGACCTTCTTGCCCTTCAGGTCGTCCCAGCTGTCGAGTTTCACGCCCTTGCGGCCGATCACGTATTTCGGGGAGCTGCCGACGCCCATGACGCCGACCATGTCGGTGGCGCCCTGGGCCAGCGAGATCGCGAGGTCGGCGGGTCCGACGGTGGCCATGTCAAGGGAGCCGGCGAGGAGCGCGGTGCGCGCGTCGGCGTAGCGGGCGAACTCGACCGTCTTCAGCTCGACCCCGAGCTTCTTGAGGTCGTCGGTGATCATCACCACCGGGGCGAGATGGCCCACCTTCTGATAGCCCACCGTCAGCTCGACCGGCTTCGGCAGGGGAGCGGGTTCCGCCGCGCGCGCGGCGGTTGACAAGGCCAGACATCCGGCGATGACCGCGCCGATGGTGTTGAGACCCAGATGCTTCCAGTTCATGACTTGTCTCCCTGTTTATGGTTCGCCGCCCCGTGGGGCCGATCCTCCGCCTTACTTTCCCTTGAAATCGGGTTCTCTTTTTTGCGCGAAGGCGGCACGCCCCTCCGCGTAATCGGCGCTGGCGAAGCAGCGGGCGACGAGGGCGTCCACCGCTTCGGTGTCGGCCGGACCGTCGGTCCGCAGCGCTTCCAGCATGGCCCGTTTCGCCGCGCGCAGCGTCAAGGGCGCGTTTCCGGCGATCAGGCCGATATAGTCCTCCACCGCGCCGTCGAAGGCGGACGCGGGGCTCACGCGCTGGACGATGCCGAGGCTCGCCGCCTCGTCCGCCGTCACGATGCGCGCGCTGAACAGCAGGTCGGCGGCGGCGGCAGCGCCCATCCGCTGCACGACGAGGCGCACCAGCGGGAAGCCGTAGCCGAGCCCGAGCCGGGCGCCCGGCATGCGGAACCGCGCGCCGTCGTCGCTGAGCCGCAGGTCGCAGCACAGCGCCAGTTCCAGCCCGCCGCCGAAGCAGATGCCGCGGATGGCCGCGACCGTGGGCACCGGGGCGTTGAGGAGCGCCTCGGTCGCGGCCGATACCGCCTCCTCGTAGGCGGCGGCTTGGGCGGCGTCGGCGCGGACGGTGCCGAATTCGGAAATGTCGGCCCCGGCGGAGAAGGCGCGCTCCCCGGCGCCGCGAACCAGCAGGACGCGGACCGCGGGGTCGGCCACGGCGCGGCCGATGCGCTCGGGCAGGGAGCGCCACATTTCCAGCGTCATCGCGTTCAGCCGCCGGGGCTGGTCGAGCGTCAGGCGGGCGACCCCACCCGACACGTCGAGCCCCACCACGCCGCCAACCGCTCCCGGTTCCTGGCCGCTCATCAGACGATCCCCTGCGCCTTCAAGGCGGCGACGTCCGCCGCGGACAGGCCGATGGCGCCCAGCACCTCCGCCGTGTGCTCGCCCGCGTCGGGGGCGGGCCGCTCGATGCGGGCGGGCGTGCGCGACAGGCCGACCGGCTGGCCGACGAGGCGCATGGCGCCGCGGGCGGGATGCTCGCAGGGCACGGCGATGCCGAGATGCCCGACCTGCGGGTCGGCGAAGACCTCGTCCATGCGGTAGATCGGCCCCGCCGGAACCCCTTCCTCCTCCAGACGCGCCAGCCAGTCCGCCGTCTTGCGGGTGCGGAACACCTCCTCCAGCAGCGGCTTGAGCGTCGGGCGGTTGCGGAAGCGCTGCTCCTGCGTGGCGTACTCGGGGGCGTCGGCGAGGTCCTCGCGCTCGATGGCCCGGCAGAAGGACCGCCACTGGCCATCGCCGCCGACGCCGATGTTCAGGTGGCCGTCGGCCGTCGCCATCACGCCCATGGGGGTCGAGTAGGGGTGGTCGTTGCCCGCCGGCTGCGGGACCTCGCCCTCCACCAGATAGCGCGCCGCCTGGAAATCCATCAGGGCGATCTGGGATTCGAGAAGGGAGGTCTGGACCCACTGCCCCTCGCCGGAGCGGTCGCGTTCCGACAGGGCGACCAGGATGCCGATGGCCGCATACAGGCCGGAGGCGCTGTCGGCGACCGCGATGCCGGCCCGGACCGGACCTTGGCCGGGAAGGCCGGTCACGCTCATCAGGCCGCCCATGCCCTGGGCGATCTGGTCGAAGCCGGCGCGCTCGCGATAGGGGCCGGTCTGGCCGTAGCCGGAGATGGAGGCCAGGATGATCCGCGGATTCACCGCCCGCAGCGCGTCGTAGCCGATGCCGAGGCGGTCCTTCACGTCGGGACGGTAGTTCTCGACCACCACGTCGGCCGTGCGCACCAGCTCCAGGAACAGGTCCCGCCCCTGCGGGGTGCGGAGGTTGAGCGACAGCGACCGCTTGTTGCGGTGCAGGTTCAGCATGTCGTAGCCGTGGCGGGGGCCGCTCATCCCCTCGTTGCGGTCGACGCCCGGCGGCGCCTCGACCTTGATGACGTCGGCCCCGAAGTCGGCGAGCACGCGGCAGCAGGTCGGGCCGGCGCGCACGCGCGTGAGATCCAGGACTCGGATGTGCTCAAGAGCTTTTGCGGGTTCGGATCGGGTCATGAGCCACGCTGTGCAAGAGGGCTGGGAAAATCGGTGATGTCGCTGGGCCGCCGCCGGTGCCAGCCGGTCCGCGCCTGCAAGGCCGCGGCGAGCGCCAGCAGCGCACCGTCCGTTCCGGGGCGGCCGACGATCTGGAGCGCCACCGGCATCCCGCGGTCGTCGAAGCCGGCCGGCACGGCGACCGCCGGCAGGCCGAGCGCGTTGACGAAGCGGGTGTAGGCGCTGAGCTGGTAGAGTGTGGCCGCGCGGAAGTCCGGGGAAGCCGGATCGGCCACCGCGACCGGCGGCGTGCGGATCGGCATGACCGGCAGCAGGAGGGCGTCGGCTTCGCCGAACAGGCTGTCCAGGATGGGCGCGGTGGCGCCGGACAGCGCCGCCTTCGCCGCCACGAGGCGGTCCGGCGTGATGTCCAGGCCTTTGGCGAGCCGCCGGGCGAGGGTCGGGTCCCGCGCGGCGAGGGCAAGCCCGCCATGCTGGGCCGCCGCCTCGGCCTGGAGAATGAGGAAGAGCGGGTCGGACAGCGCCTCGATGGCGGGCAGGCCCTGCCGCTGTTCCAACGAGACGCCGCAGGCGGCGATGGCCTCAACGGCCTCGCGGCAGGCCGCCTGGATCGGCGCTTCGGACGCCTCGACCGCGTCGAACAGGAGGGCAAAGCGGGCCGGCGGTTCGGATGGGAACGCCATATCCGCCGCCAGCACGGGCGCCATGAGTTGGATGTCGCGCGCGCTGCGCCCCAGAAGCCCGATGGTGTCGAGGCTTGGGGCCAGCGTCATCGCCCCGGCGACCGGCACCGCGCCGTAGGTCGGCTTCCAGGCGGTGACTCCGCAGGCCTGCGCGGGAATGCGCAACGACCCGGCGGTGTCCGATCCCAGAGCGGCGAACACCGCGCCGGCCGCCACCGCCACCGCCGATCCGGAGGACGAGCCGCCGGGGACGATGTCGCGGTTCCAGGGGTTGAGCGCCTTGCCCACGCCGGAGGGCTCGTAGGCCAGCGCCGTCATGGTGGTGAAGCCGATCCGCCGCGCCCCGGCCCCATCGAGCCGTTCCAGCACCGCCGCCGCCCGCTCCGCTGCCGGGCCGGCGGTGTCTGCCGCCACGCCGGGAAGGCCGCAGCCGGGCGAGCGGCCCACG
Organism: Azospirillum sp. UENF 312511; assembly: GCF_058780635.1. Classification (NCBI taxonomy): domain Bacteria; kingdom Pseudomonadati; phylum Pseudomonadota; class Alphaproteobacteria; order Rhodospirillales; family Azospirillaceae; genus Azospirillum; species Azospirillum sp. UENF 312511. The sequence goes on from NZ_JBSNCG010000004.1 coordinate 602,048, forward strand.
CTGTCGAACATGTCCTTGGCGGCGTAGGGCAGCCCGGCCAGCGGGCCGGCGGTGTCCGTTTCGGCGGTGCCGATCTCGACGAAGCAGCCGAAGCGAGCCTGAACCTCCGGCGCCCAGGCCGCGCAGGTCGCGGCGGCCTCCGCGCGGGCCGGTGTCGGGAGCCCGCTCCAATCCGTGAAACCGGGCCCGGCCCCGCAGGGGTCGTCAGGAACATCGGGGTTCTGGCTGGTCCAGGACATTCGGCCCACTCCCTCATCGCCGGACCTGATGATGAGGGTCTGCACAGTTGCCTAGAAGAACAATTGCGACACACCTGATTTCGAATTTCTCGAAATCACGGCTTCGGCACCGCCTGCTCCCGCAGGAAATCGAGAAGCCGTTGGCTGGGCGCGTCCAGCGCATCGGGTGAACGAACGCAAATCTCGAAGCTGCGTTCCGCCCACTCCTCGTCGAGGGCGACCAGTTCGACGCCGAGCGCGTTTGACAGCGGCAGCACGGCGCGCTTCGGCAGAACGCCGACGCCCAGCCCCAGGCTGATCATCTGGCACATCACCTCGAAGCTGCGGACCTGGACGCGCACCTTGATGAAGCGGCCCTCCGCCCGCGCCCGCTCGGCCAGCAGGCCGTGCACGGCGGTGCCGCCCTCCAGCGCCACATGCTCCTCGTCCAGAAGCTCGGCGAAGCGCAGGCTGGGCCGGTCAGCCAGACGATGCCCGCGCGGCAGCGCCACCCACAGCCGGTCCTTGGCGTAGGGGTAGCGGACCAGCCCCTCGGTCCCCCGGCCGCCGACGATGACCCCGATGTCGGCCTTCTTGCGGTACAGCGCGTCCAGCGTGTCGGCGCTGGGGCGTTCCTCCAGCTCCAGCTTGATGCCGGGATTCTCGGCGGCGAAGCGCGAGAGGTCGGCGGCGAGGCATTCCACCAGCGCCGAGGAGGAAGCGTAGACCCGCACATGGCCGCGCACGCCGGACCGGTATTCGGCGAGCATCGCCTCCAGCTGCGCCCCCAGATAGACCATGTCGTGGGCGTAGCGCAGCACGAGCAGCCCGGCCGGGGTCGGCTCGATGCCATGCGGGCGCCGTTTCAGCAGCGGCATCCCGGCGTCGTGCTCCAGCAGCCGGATGCGCCGGCTGGCGGCGGACACCGCGAGATTCAGGGCCTCGCTGGCGCGGCTCAGGCTTTTCAGCTCGCAGGCTTTCACGAACAGCCGAAGCGTCGCCAAGTCATGGTGAAGCACGGTCCACACACCCCATCCGCAATTCACCGGCCATCCGCAATCCGCCGGTCCCGACAGAGTGCCATTCCGGGTGCGGGCGAGCGAGTGCGATGACAAGGTGACGGGATTCGGCGTGCCCGGATCACAGCGACAGGGCCTGATATGGGTAAGCTGGCCTGGGCGTGATGTGAACGTACAGCCGCGCGGAACCCCGGTCAGCGCTCAGCCGGCACCATGATCGCCAACCGGATGGCGGTCCTAGGGCGTCCACATCGGCGGCTTCCAGCAGTCGGGTTTCCTCCCAACAGCTTCCTCAGACCATCACAACGCGAGGGGCTCGAACCAGACGGATCGTTTCGTTCGACATACGTGAAGGTCCGTCTGGATTAGTCCACTAAAGCGGATTGCAATCCGCTTTGGACCGCGACGGCGGTCCCGGTCGCATATGCGACCGGAGCCCGCCGGCGAATGAGGCGATAAGAGTCTAAAGCGAACGGAAGTTCGCTTTAGGGAGTGAGCCTGAGCGACCAGATCTGGTCGACGAGGTCGTGGCCGAACCGGTGGTTCGGCGTCTCCCCGGTCATCACGAAGCCGGCACGCCGATAAAGCCGGCAGGCGGCGGTCAGCGCGCTGACGGTCCAAAGCTCCAGCCGCTCGTAGCCCAACGCACGGGCGCGCGCGATGCAGGTGGTGACCAGCCGCTGCCCCACGCCCATGCCTCGCGCGTCGGGTTCGACGTAGAGCAGGCGGAGCTTGGCGACTCCGGGCTCCTCGCCACGCACGAGGAAGATCGAGCCCACCATGCGGCCGCTCACCTCCGCGATCCAAGCGTCGTCCTTCCGGGGGTCGAAGGCCTGGTGGAAGTCGGCAAGAATGCGGGCGGCCAGGGCCTCGTAATCGCCGTTCCATCCGTATTCCGAGCTGTAGAGGATCGCCTGGCGAGCGGCAACGAGGCCGAGATCGCCGGTCCGCAGGCCGCGAAGCCTTACCTCGGGTTCGGTGCCCTCGAAGGCGTCGCTGATGGAGACCGCCGCTGCCAAGAGACGGGAGCGCTGAAACGGGCTCAGGCTTTCGAGGAGCCTTCCGACCGCCATGCGCGTGCTGGCTTCCAGGGTCGCGAACGCACGTCCCCCTTCCTCAGTGAGGGAGAGAAGCTGGTGACGGCCATGGGCCGGGCTCTCGCGGACCGCAACGAGGCCGCGCTCCTGGAATCGCTTCACCGTCCTGCTGACCTGGGCCGGGTCGAGGCGCAGCGCGCGGGCGATGTCCGCAGCCATGGGGTCGGTCCGATTCGCCAACTCATACAGGATGCGCGCCTCGCTGAGGGTGAAGGGACTGCCGTCATAGGCGGCGTCGAGGAGCCCCAGCCGGCTCGTGTAGAGCCGATTGAAAGCGCGCAGCGTCGCGATGTCCTGATCGTGTTCGGTGGTCATGGGGCCTCCAATGTTGACTCAGTCAATATTGGAGAATATTGACTGAGTCAACATTGAGAAAGCGCTCATTCCGGTTCAGCGCGCCGGCACGAGGCGCGGCACCCAGCGGACGTAGGTGAGCATGGCCACCAACTCCACCAACGTCTGCGCCACCACCACCGCGGGCACCAGCGCTCCGCCGTCCGGCACGGCGAAGGCCAGCGGCAGGACGACCAGGGAGTTGCGCGTGCCGCCGCTGAAGACGACGGCCCGCGCCGCCTCGGTTTCCAGCCGGAACAGGCGCGCCACGGCCCGGCCGGCGTAGGGCATCGCCAACGCGAAGGCGATGTAGAGCGGCACGGCGAGGGCCACCGCCCGTGCCTGGGCGGCCACGTCGGCGGCGACTGACGCGACGACGAGGAACAGCACCACCGCCATGAGCGGCACCGGCAGCCACGCCAGGGCGTCCGCGGCGGCCTTTCCGGCACCGCCGCGCGTCGCCCAGGCCTGCGTCGCCCCGGCCAGCGCCAGCGGCACGGCGATCAGCCCGACGAAGGCGTCGATGAACGGACCCGGCTGCATCAGCGCCGCCGCCCCCTCCCCGGCGAACAGGCCGAGGTAGACGGGCAGAAGCAGCATCTGGACGAGCAGCAGCACCGGCGTCGCCGCCAGCACCAGCCGCGCGTCGCCGCGCCCGAGATGGGTGAAGACGACGACATAGTCGATGCAGGGCGCCAGCAGCACCAGCAGCACGCCGAGACGCACCGCCGCCTGCTCCGCGGGCAGGAGGGAGACCAGCCCGAAGACGACGCAGGGCACCACCGCGAAATTGACCAGAAGCAGGGCCGAGAGGAAGCGGGTGTTGGTGACACTGCGCCCCAGATCGCCCAGCGGGACCTGGAGAAAGGTCACGTAGATCAGCGCGGCGAGGGCCGGGTTGATGCCCGCTCCCCAGAGTTCGCCCGGCAGGACGACGGCGCTCAGCAGACCGGCGGCGACCGCGGCGAAATAGACGGGGACCTGATGGTTTTCCAGATCCGCGCGGGTGACGGCGGCCATGGCTCGGTTCCTGTTGGTGAAAGCGTGTTTGCCGGAAGTCCTGTTTGCTGGACGTCCGGGCTGGCCGGGTCACGGGCAGCAGCGGCCATCCTCGTGGTGGGGCGACAGCGCCTCGATGATGCGGCACTCAGCCATCCGGCCGCCGCGCCGGCACTGGTGGGCCAGCCGGTCCAGCTCCTCGCGCAGGCGCTCCAGATCGGCGATCTTCCGCTCCACTTCGTTGAGCTGCTCGACGACCAGCGCGTCAACCTCGCCGCAGGGGCGGTCTGGCTGGTCGGCGAGATCGAGCATCGCCCGGACCGTCTCCAGTGGGAAGCCGAGATCCCGCACCCGCCGGACGAAGGTCAGCCGCCGCACATGGTCATGGCCGTAGCTGCGGTAATTGCCCGCCGTGCGGGCGGGCGCCGGCAGGATGCCGATCTTCTCGTAGAAGCGGATGGTCTCCACCTTGGTGCCGGTCAGCTTGCCGAGCGCGCCGATGGACAGCTCCTGTTTCGCCATCACAAACCCTCTTGACCCTGTAGTAACTCCAGGGTCCATGGTAGCGCACGACAGGCAGCCGCGCACCCTCCAATGGCGCGGTCCGCCACACCGCCGGTCGGAGTGGATCATGCAGGACAAGACAATCGAGGCCGTCGCCCCGGGCACCGGGCAGGCCTTGCGCTACAAGGTGGCGGGCATGGATTGCCCGAGCTGCGTCGGCAAGATCGAAACCGCGTTGCGCCGCCTGCCGGGGACGTCCGGCGTCGGGCTCAACCACCATTCGCAGATTCTGCGGCTGTCGCTGGACGAGGCGGCGACGCCGCGCGCGACGGTCGAGGCGACCATCCGCGGGCTCGGCTTCGGGGTGGAGCCCGCCGATACGATCCACATTGCCGATGGCGACGGCGTGGTTACGGACGCCGCCAGCGGAACGGAGCCCCGCTGGTGGCAGACCGGCCGGGGCCGCATCACCATCCTGATCGCCCTGCTGGTCGGGGGCGGCTATCTGCTGTCGTTGCTGGCGCCGGCTGTGTCGGAGGTCGCTCTGATGCCCGCCGCCCTGTTCGGGCTGGCCGTTTTCGGGCGCCGCGCCGTCCGGCTCGCCCGCTCCGGTTCGCCCTTCAGCATCGAAATGCTGATGTCGGTGGCGACGCTGGGCGCGCTCGTCATCGGGGAGGCGGAGGAGGCCGCGGTGGTCGTCCTGCTCTTCGCCATCGGCGAGCTGCTGGAGGGCGTCGCCGCCGGCACCGCCCGTTCGGGCATCCGGGCACTGTCGGCTCTGGTCCCGCAAACGGCCCTGCTGATCGAGGGGGAGAGCGCCCGCGCGGTGCCGGTGGAGCGGCTGGAGGTCGGGCAACTCGTGCTCGTGCGGCCCGGCGACCGCGTGTCCGCCGACGGCGTGGTGGAGGAGGGCGAGTCCGACATCGACGAATCCCCGGTCACCGGCGAGTCCGTGCCGGTCGCCAAGACCGTGGGCTCCCCGGTCTTCGCCGGCGGCATCAACGCCACCGGGGTGCTGCGCGTTCGCGTGACCCGCAAGGCGTCGGACAACACCATCGCCCGCATCGTCCAGCTCGTCGAGGAGGCGCAGGCCGCCAAATCGCCGACCGCGCGCTGGATCGAGCGGTTCAGCGCCCGCTACACCCCCGCCGTCATCGCCGTGTCGGTCCTCACCGTCCTGGTGCCGCCGCTGGCCTTCGGCGGGGACTGGCACACCTGGATCTACCGCGGTCTGGCGCTGCTGCTGATCGGCTGCCCCTGCGCACTGGTCCTCTCCACCCCGGCGGCCATCGCCTCCGGGATCGCGGCGGGCGCCCGCCGTGGCCTGCTCATCAAGGGCGGCGCCGCGCTGGAGGCGATCGGCAAGGTGCGGACCATCGCCTTTGACAAGACCGGGACGCTGACCCTGGGGCAGCCGCGGGTCACCGACATCGTCCCGCTCGACGGAAACGAGCGCACGCTGCTCGGCCTTGCCGCCACCGTCGAGAATGGCTCGGCCCACCCGCTGGCCCGCGCCATTCTGGAGCGCGCGGCGGCCGACGGCGTGCCGCTGCGCCCGGCCCGCGACCGCAAGGCCGTTCCGGGACGCGCGGTGCAGGCTGTGGTCGGCGGGCGCCTGATCGAGGTCGGCTCCCCCCGCCACGCCGTGGAGCGGGGCGGTGCCGGGTCCTTGCCCGCCGACTTGCCCGCCGACACCGTCGCCGCCTTCGAGGAGGAGGGGAAGACGGTCGCGGTGGTCCTGGCGGACGGACGGCCCGTTGGGCTCCTGGCGCTGCGCGACGAGCCGCGGCCCGATGCCGCCCAGGGGATCGCCGCGTTGCGCGGGCTCGGCGTGCGCAGCGTCATGCTGACCGGCGACAACCGCCGCACCGGTCAGGCGGTCGCCCGGACGCTCGGCTTGGCTGTCGAGGCAGAACTGCTGCCGGAGGACAAGCTGCGTGCGATCGCCGGCCTGAAAGGGCAGGGGACGGTCGCGATGATCGGCGACGGCATCAACGACGGCCCGGCCCTGGCCGCCGCCGACGTCGGCATCGCCATGGGCGGCGGCACCGACGTCGCGCTGGAGACCGCCGACGCCGCCCTGCTGGGCAACCGCGTCGAGGGGGTGGCCGACCTCGTCACCCTGTCGCGGGCGACGCTCGCCAACATCCACCAGAACGTCGCCTTCGCGCTCGGCCTGAAGGCGGTCTTCCTGGTGACGACCCTGTTCGGCATCACCGATCTGTGGCTGGCTATCCTGGCGGACACCGGGGCCACCATCCTCGTCACGCTCAACGCGCTGCGCCTGCTCCGCCGCTCTGGTGTGAGCCCGGTGCCAGCGCCCTGAAGGAGAACAACATGGCGTTGTCATGGGGAGCCCCATCCGCTGGTTTGAGGTCCGCTGGTCTGAAACTGGCGGGCACCATCGGTGCGGTGGTCCTGATCCTCGACCAGCTCACCAAATGGGTCGCGCTGGAGCATCTTCTGGAGCCGCCCCGGCTGGTCGAGGTCACGCCCTTTCTGAATGTCGTGCTCGGCTTCAACACCGGGGTCAGTTTCGGCCTGCTGGAGAACGACAGCGTCTACGGCCCCTGGCTGCTGTCCGGAGCGGCGCTGCTCGTCGTCGCCATCCTCGTGGTCTGGGCGGCCCGCTCGGACAGCCGCGCCGAGGCGGCGAGCTTCGGCGCGATCGCAGGCGGGGCGATCGGCAACATCGTCGACCGTCTCCGCCAGGGCGCCGTCACCGACTTCATCGACCTTCACGCCTTCGGCTGGCACTGGCCGACCTTCAACGTCGCCGACATCGGCATCACCGGCGGTGTCGGGCTGCTGCTGCTCTCGGGGCTGTGGCCGCGCAAGGCATCGGGCGACGATGCCCCGGCCGGCCGGGATGGCGCGCCCCGCTGAGCCGGAGACTTACGGTTCCGCCGCTGCCACGGCGCGCTTCAGAACCTCGAAGACGCGCGGATCGCCCATCTGGGCGACGTTGAAGCGCAGAAAGCCGGCGGCCGACTGGCCGACGCTGAAGACGTTGCCGGGGGCAAGGACCACCTGCTCGTCCAGCGCCGCCCGCGCGACGGCCGCCGCATCCCGGCCGTCCGGCAGGCTGCACCACAGATAGAAGCCGCCGCGCGGCATCAGCCAGGGTTGCAGGCCGATGGCCGCCAGCCGGTCCGCCGTTTCGCGCCGCAGCCGCGCCAAGCGGAGGCGGAGGCCGTCGAGATGCTTGCGGTGGCCGCCGTCGCCGAGGGTGGCGAGGACGAGTTCGGCGGCGACCGGGCTCGGGCCACCGAAATTCGTCGCGACCTGGAGATCGACCAGCGCCTCCACCCACTCCGGCCGCGCCGCGAGGTAGCCGCAGCGGACCGAGGCGGACAGCGTCTTCGAGAAGCTGCCGATCCGGATGACCTGGGACAGCCCGTCCAGAACGGCGAGGCGCGGCGAGGGGTCCGGCTCGAAGCCGGCGAAGATGTCGTCCTCGACGATGGTGACGTCGTGGGCGGCGGCGGCCTTGAGCAGCCGGTGCGCCGTCTGCGGGGACATCGTGGCGCCGGTCGGGTTGTGCAGTGCCGAATTGGTGATGTAGAGGCGGGGGCGATGCTCGGCCAGCGCCGCGGCGAAGAGCGCGGTGTCCGGACCGTTCTGCGTGTAGGGCACGCCGACGATGCGGACCTGATGGGCGCGCAGCAGAGCCTGGAAGTTGAAATAGCAGGGGTCGTCAACCAGCACCGCGTCGCCGGGGCGCAGCAGGAAGCGGCAGATCAGGTCGATCGCTTGGGTTCCCGACCCGGTCAGAAGGATCTGTTCGGCTCCGGCGGCGATCCCCTCCTCGGCGAACTGCCGGGCCAGGAGCCGGCGCAGGGCGGGCGAGCCGCGCGTGCTGCCATAATCCGCCAGAACGGAATCGTCGGCGTGGGCGAGGCGGCGGAGGGCGCGGCGCAGGGCGGCGTTGGGCATCCAGTCCGCCGGCAGCCACCCACAGCCGGGCTTCAGCATGTCCGCGCCGGCGTCGAGCGACTGGCGCGACACCCAGAAGGGATCGATAGCCCGGTCGCGGCGCGGTTCGGCTTCGGCCAGGGCCAGCGGCGGCAGGGCGCCGGACACGTAGAAACCGGAGCCGGGGCGCGAGCGGATCACGCCGTCCGCGGCGAGCCGGTCGTAGGCCTCCACCACGGTGGACGGCGACACGCCCATGGCGGTGGCGAAGCGGCGGATCGAGGGCAGCCGGTCCCCCGGCGACAGCCGGCGGTCCGTCATCCTCTGGCGGATCGCGTCCATCACCTCGACCGTCCGTGTGCCCATTCGGTTGCCCATTCGGTTCGTCATCACGCCGCCTTCGGCAAGTGTATTGCACGCAGTACCAATACAGTTCGATGCGATTGTATGGGACTGTCGCTGTCTCCGCCAGTGCCCGCCGGGCTAGGCTCGCCCCGCAATGGCACGGGACCGGAAAGGATCATGGGATGCGGTGGGCGACGGCGGGCTGGGGCAGCGGGTTGCTGGGCGTGCTCATCTTCAGCGGATCGCTGCCGGCGACTCGCGTCGCGGTGGGCAGCTTCACGCCCCTGTTCCTGACCTCGGCGCGGGCGCTGATCGCCGCCCTGCTGGCGGCCGCTTTGTTGGCCCTGCTGCGGCAGGCCCGTCCGCGGCGCGGCGACCTCGCGCCGCTCGCGGTGGTGGCGCTCGGCGTGGTCGTCGGCTTCCCGCTGCTCACCGCGCTGGCGCTCCGGCACATCACCTCCGCGCACTCCATGGTGTTCATCGGCCTTTTGCCGCTGTCCACCGCCCTGTTCGGCGTGCTGCGCGGCCGGGAGCGGCCGAAGCCGGTCTTCTGGCTGTTCTCGGGCCTGGGCAGCCTCGCGGTGGTCGGCTTCGCCCTGGCGCAGGGCGGCGGCGCGTCGCTCACCGGGGCCGGCCTGATGGTGGCGGCCATCCTGCTCTGCGGGCTGGGCTACGCCGAGGGCGCGGTGCTGTCGCGCCGTCTCGGCGGCTGGCAGGTGATTTCCTGGGCGCTGGTGCTGACGATGCCGGTGATGGCCGGGCTGGCGCTCGCGACCATGCCGGACGCCTGGGCGGGCATCGAAACCCCGGCCTGGATTGGCCTTGCCTACGTCTCCGTCTTCAGCATGCTGATCGGCTTCGTCTTCTGGTACCGGGGGCTCGCGCTCGGCGGCATCGCCGGGGTCGGGCAATTGCAACTGCTCCAACCCTTCTTCGGGCTGTCGCTGGCGGGTCTTCTGCTGAACGAGCCGGTGGCCTGGAGCATGATCGCCGTGACCGGGCTGATCGTGCTGTGCGTCGCCGGAGCGAAGCGCTTCGCGTGAAAGGCGATCCTGGGACCATTGCTTTCGGGTTTTGAGTCTCGGCCTATGGCTATTGGGCTAACAAATCGTTTCTCGCCGCCGCCCCCCGTATCAGCTTAAAGTGGCGTCCCGCTGTGCGGCAATGGCCGCGCCCCTGTTGTAGAGGGGGTTTGGAACAAAGGACGGGACGCCTGCGTATGTCCAACGAGACCGACGTCTCCACCGCTCCCGATTTCCTCGCCAGCGGCGGCGAGATGGGCGCCCAGATGCGCGCGTTCGACTGGGCATCGACGGTGCTCGGTCCGCCCGAGGACTGGCCGCGCAGCCTGAAGACGGCGGTGCGGATCATGCTGACCTCCCGCCAGCCGATCTGGATCGGCTGGGGCAGGGACCTGATCTATCTCTACAACGACGCCTACAAATCGATCATCGGCGGCAAGCATCCCTGGGCGCTCGGGCGGCCGACCTCGGTCGTGTGGCGGGAGATCTGGGGCGACATCGGACCGATGCTGGCAACCGCCATGACGGGGGACGAGGGGACCTACGTCGAGGGGCAGCTCCTTGTCATGGAGCGCAACGGCTACCCGGAGGAGACCTACTACACCTTCTCCTACAGCCCGGTTCCCGACGACGACGGCAGCCCCGGCGGCATCATCTGCGCCAACTCCGACGACACGCAGCGGATCATCGGCGAACGGCAGCTCACCCTGCTGCGCGATCTGGCCGCCGGCACCGCCGACGCCCGGACCCTGCCGGAGGTGTGCGAGCGCAGCGCCCAGGCGCTCGCCACCAACCCGCGGGACATGCCCTTCGCGCTGCTCTATGTGGCCGAGCCCGATGGGGCCAGCGCCGCCCTCGCCGGGTCCTGCGGCATCGGGCGCGGCCATCCGGCGGCTCCGGAAACGCTGGCGGTGGACGGCACATCGGTGTGGCCCTTCACCCCGACGCTCCACGACCCGGTGCTGGTCGACGATCTTGCTGCGACGTTCGGCGCCGACCTTCCGCCCGGCGTCTGGCGGCGTCCGCCGGCCCAGGCCGCGGCGATTCCGGTTCCGGCCAGCGGCGAGGCGGGGCGGGCCGGCCTTCTCGTCGTCGGCCTGAATCCGTTCCGCCTGTTCGACGACGGCTACCGGCGCTTCCTGGGGCTGGTGGCGGGGCAGATCGCCGCGGCCATCACCAACGTCCAGACCTACGAGGCCGAGCGCCGGCGGGCCGAGATGCTGGCCGAGATCGACCGCGCCAAGACGGTGTTCTTCTCGAACGTCAGCCACGAGTTCCGCACGCCGCTGACCCTCATGCTGGGGCCGTTGGAGGAGGTGTTGCAGGCCGAGCCGGAGCGGATGGCGGACCATCGCGAGGACTTGGTGGTGGTCCACCGCAACGGGCAGCGCCTGCTCAAGCTCGTCAATGCGCTCCTGGATTTCTCGCGCATCGAGGCCGGGCGGACCCAGGCGCGCTACGAGCCGACCGACCTCGCGTTCTACACGGCCGAACTGGCGAGCGGCTTCCGCTCGGCCTGCGAGCGGGCCGGGCTGCGCCTCGTCGTCGACTGCCCGCCGCTCCCCGGTCCGGTCCATGTCGACCGCGGCATGTGGGAGACGGTCGTCCTCAACCTGCTGTCGAACGCCTTCAAATTCACCTTCCAGGGCGCGATCGCGGTGTCGCTGAGGCCGGTCGGCGAGGGCGCCGAACTCCGGGTGAGCGATTCCGGCACGGGCATCCTCGAATCCGAACTGCCGCGCCTGTTCGAGCGCTTCCACCGGGTCGAAGGCGCGCGGGGCCGCAGCCATGAGGGCACCGGCATCGGCCTCGCCCTGGTCCAGGAACTCGTCAAACTGCACGGCGGCACGATCCGGGTCGAGAGCGAGATGGACCACGGTTCGGTCTTCATCGTCACCGTGCCGTTCGGCACCGCCCACCTTCCGCAGGAGCGCGTCCTGGCGGAGCCGACCGGCGCCCCAGCTGGCGCGCGTACTCAAACCTATGTGGAGGAGGCACTGCGCTGGCTGCCCGGCTCGGCCGCCGCCGAAGGCGGAGCGCCGGTCCCCTTCATCGGCGCCGCGGAGACGGTGGTGGCGCCGGAGACGGGTGGGTGTCCGCGCCTCCTGCTGGCCGACGACAACGCCGACATGCGTGACTATGTGAGCCGCCTTCTCAATGGCCGCTACGCGGTCGAGGCGGTGCCCGACGGTCAGGCGGCCCTGGCGGCGATGCGCGCGAACCGACCGGACCTCGTTCTGACCGACATCATGATGCCCGTGCTGGACGGCTTCGGCCTGCTGCGCGCGATCCGCGAGGATGCCGACCTGCGCGACCTGCCGGTCATCCTGCTGTCGGCCCGGGCGGGCGAGGAGGCGAGCGTCGAGGGCCTGTCGGCCGGCGCCGACGATTATCTGGTCAAGCCGTTCTCGGCGCGCGAGCTGATCGCCCGCGTCGACACCGCCCTGGCCATGGTGCGCCTGCGCCGCGAGGTGGACAACGCGCTGCGCGAGAGCGAGGCGCGCTTCCGCAATCTCGCCGACCACGCCCCGGTGATGGTCTGGGTCACCGAACTCGACGGCTCCTGCACCTATCTCAACAAGTCCTGGTACGAGTTCACCGGACAGACTCCCGAGACGGGGTTGGGCTTCGGCTGGCTGGAAGCGACTCATCCCGACGACCGTCAGGCCGCCGAGGACATGTTCCTGGCCGCCAACGCGAAGAAGGAAGCGTTCCGGTTGGAGTACCGGCTGCGACGGGTCGATGGGGCCTATCGCTGGGCGATCGACGCCGCCGCCCCGCGCTTCGACGCGGAGGGCGGATTCCTCGGCTACATCGGTTCGGTGATCGACATCACCGAGCGCAAGGAGGTCGAGGACGCGCAAAGACGCCTCAACGACCTGCTGGAGCAGCGCATCGCCTCGGCGATCACCGAGCGGGAGCAGGTCGAGGCGCAGCTTCGCCAAGCCCAGAAGATGGATGCGGTCGGCAAGCTGACCGGCGGGGTGGCGCACGACTTCAACAACCTTCTCCAGGTGATCTCCGGCAACCTCCAACTCCTGGCGAAGGACATCGCGGGGAACGACCGGGCCGAGCAGCGGCTTCAGAACGCGCTGAGCGGCGTCAGCCGGGGATCGAAGCTGGTTTCCCAGCTCCTCGCCTTCGGCCGCCGCCAGCCCCTCGCCCCCCGCGTGGTCAATCTGGGCCGGCTCGTCCGCGGGCTCGACGAGATGCTGCGCCGCGTGCTCGGCGAGGGGGTCGAGATCGAGACCATGATCACCGGCGGCCTGTGGACCACCTTCGCCGACGAGAGCCAGGTCGAGAACGCGCTGCTCAATCTGGCGATCAACGCCCGCGACGCCATGAACGGCCACGGCCGGCTGACCATCGAGGCCGGCAACGCCTTCCTGGACGATCCCTACGCCGCCCGGCACGCCGAGGTGGAACCCGGCCAGTACGTCATGCTGGCGGTGACGGACACCGGCTGCGGCATCCCGCCGGACGTGTTGGATCACGTCTTTGAACCGTTCTTCACGACCAAGCCCGAAGGGCAGGGCACCGGCCTTGGCCTCAGCATGGTCTACGGCTTCGTCAAGCAGTCGGGCGGGCACGTCAAGATCTACAGCGAACCCGGCCAGGGGACCACGGTCCGCGTGTATCTTCCGCGCGCGCATCAGGCGGAAGACGTCGTGACGGTGATCGACAATGGGCCGGAGGCGGGCGGGTCGGAAACCGTGCTGGTGGTCGAGGACGATGACGACGTGCGGGCGACCGTGGTCGAGATGATGGCCGATCTGGGCTATCGCGTGCTCAAGGCGCGGGACGCGCAGAGCGCGCTGGCCATTGTGGAAAGCGGGGTGCCGATCGACCTGCTGTTCACCGACGTCGTCATGCCGGGGCCGCTGCGCAGCCCGGATCTGGCGCGCCGCGCGAAGGAGCGTCTGCCGGGGATCGCGGTCCTGTTCACCTCGGGCTACACCGAGAACGCGATCGTGCATGGCGGGCGGCTCGATCTCGGCGTTGAACTGCTGAGCAAGCCCTACACCCGCGAGGCGCTGTCCCGTAAGGTCCGGCATGTCCTGCGCAACCAGATGCAGCGATCCATGGGGCAGTCCGGAAAAAGGGAAGCGACCGCGAATCCATCCGCCGAACCCGCGACGGCGACGGCGGACGGCCGTCAGGGCCTGCGCGTGCTTGTGGTGGAGGACGATGCGCTGATCCGCCTCGTCACGGTGGAGATGCTGACCGGGCTCGGCCATTCGGTCGTCGAAGCGGGCAACGCCGAGGAAGCCCTGTCGATTGCCGAGACCCAGCCCGTCGACGCGCTGCTGACCGACATCAGCCTGCCGGGACAATCGGGAGAGCAGCTGGCCGCCGCGCTGCGCAAACGTCACCCGGCCCTGCCGGTGGTGTTCGCGTCGGGGGCCGACCGGGCGCCCGCCGGCGGCGTCCACCTGCCGAAGCCCTACGACGACGCCGCCTTGGCCGAGGCGTTGGACAAGGCGGTGAAGCCGCCCTGCTGAGCGCCCTTTCCGTCGCCGGCGACTACAGCCGGGCCGCCCTCCGTCCCGCCACTGCGGACTTGACGGAGGGCTTGATGATGGGCGCGGTGGCCTTCGCTCACGGCGTCAGGAACAGCGCCGAGGTCCAGATCCGCGACTGGTCGCGCTGGCGTGCGGTCAGGAACAGCGGATGTTCGCGGCCCGGGGCGAGGGCGAGGTCGGCGAGCGGGATGCGCCCGGCGAGGTCGCGGGGCAGGGGCGCCTCGGTGACCCGTTCCACCGTCACCTCCAACTCGGTGCCGGGCAGCACGCGGGTGACCCGCCCGGCGTCCGCATCGGCCAGCAGCGCGTTACCGTCGATGTCCAGAACCGCTTCCGGGGCGTGCGGGTTGGGCGGCGGGGTCAGCGGGTTGCCGACCTTCACGTAGGTGCCGATGGCGAGCCGCACCTGGATGTGCGCCCCGGCCAGCCGCGACAGCGCCAGCTCCACCCCGTCGCTGTCGCCGTGGGTGACGGTGCGGATGGCGACGGTGGTGGCGTCGCGGCGCCAGCAGCCCTGTTCCGGATGGTCGAAGCCGAAGGGTTCGACCCGCTGCACGGCGGCGCCGGTGACGGTGATCCCGCCGTCCCAATAGGCGCCGCGGTAGCGGTCCTTGATGCGGGCGCCGCCCAGCCGCAGGCGGATCTTCGTTTCCGACAGGCCCAGCTCGCGGTGCAGGTCGCGCTCCCAGACCAGCCGGTCGCCGTCGAACAGGCGCAGGCTTTCCCAACCCCGGTCACCGAGCAGGCGGTAATCCAGCGCGTCGCCCGCGGCGGCCTGAACCACCTCGCCCATCCAGCGGTCGCCCAGCCGCAGGCTGGCGAAGCTGCGTTCCCCGGTGGTCGCGAAGGTCCGCCGCGCCCGCAGCGCCCGACCCACTGACGCGCGGTCCAGCCGGTCGGCGAAGACGCCGGTCAGCCCGCCGCGCGCCCCGAACACCGCGGTCGCCGGCGCCCCGCCGCCGCAGCGCCCCTGATGCTCGTCGCTGCTCGCCGAGGCGCCGAGCCGGTAGCCGCGGGCCAGCGCCTCGGCATAGACCCAGTGGAACTGGCCCCAGGCGGACCCGATCTCGATCAGCCGCTCCAACTCCGGGTGGTGCCAATCGAGGTTGCAGCGCCGACCGCCGACATGGGGGATCAGCAGATGGCCTTCCGGGTCGTCCCGGTACGCGGCGTAGAGGTCGTCGAGCGGCCAGGCGCCGGGGCGCAGCGCGCCGCGGGTCGACTCGTTCCATTCGAAGGAACGCACCGGCTGCCCCCGCCCGTCCGCCGGGAAGCGCGGCGGACCGTCGCGCAGGAAGATCACGTTGTGGTCGCCGCCCGCCGCGGAGTTGCCGCACCACTCCGTGCCGGGGTAGCAGACGAAGCGGTCCGGCTCGTTGTAGTGGTCGATCAGGCCGACCGCCTCGGTCCAGGCGCGCTCCGTCACGTTGAAGTCGTTGGCGGTGTAGCCCAGCACGTCCAGCCCGGCCACGTCGCGCCCGTAGGACAGGTTGTAGGCGGTGTCGTTGGTGCCCACCGTGTCGTTGGAATGGACGTGCAGGTCGGCGTAGACGGCGCGCGGCGCCCCGTTCTCGGCGGTGACGAAGGCTTCGGCGGGGGCGAGGCCCGGCGCCGTCGCGGCGATCCGCCATTCCCCGGCGCCGAGGTCGAGAGCCTCGCGCCGGACCAGCCAGCCGTTCGCCTGGGGATCGGGGACCAACGCGACCGTCCGTGCGCTTTCGCCCTCCGGCCCGGTGCCATTCGGCCCGGTGACGGTGAGGGTGGCGTCCAGCGTGGCGTCAAGGCAGCAGTTGCCCCAGGCGTCGTCGGCGCGCAGCAGCAGCGACGCCGGGCCGGGAGCGATCAGCCGCGGCGCGACCAGCCGTAGGGCGGCGGGAACGCCCGGCACGATGTCGATCACGCAGTCGCCCGGCACCTCCGCGTATTTCTGGCTGCCCAGCGGGTCGATGAAGACGCGGAAGCGGAAGCCCTGCTCGACGAAGGTCTGCACCCGCGTGCCCGGCCCGCCCTGGCGCCGGTCGCCCAGCCGGATCACGATGCGGTCGCCGGGATTCAGGTAGCCGTCGATCACGTCGATGACGATGGCCTTCTGGTAGGGCCGCTCGTGCCCCTTCTGGTCGAAGCGCACCTTCAGCGCCTGCACGGTCGCCGGGCTCTGCCCCGGCACCAGCGGCCCGGCCTCGTACTCGGCGGAGACGAAGTTGGCCGCCGTGGGGTCGCTGGTCTGGAACAGCGCCCAGTCCGAATAGAACTTCATCGCCAGCTTGATCCCCGCCCCGTCGGCAAGGCCCGACCCACCGACCTCGTAGGCCAGGGTCACCTCGGTCCATTCACCGGCCACCAACCGCCGGTGGGAGCAGGCGGTGGCGCCGAGGAAGGGACGGGCCTTGTTCCGCTCGTAAAGGCCGGCGGGGGCAATGTGGCCGGCGGGGACGGGATCGCTCATGGGACGGGACCTCGGGCATGGGGGCGGCGTGCCGCAACGGCTAATACATTGCATAACAAGTTGAATGATACAATATAAGACATGTGGGGCGTCCCACCGGATGGCGCCGTGTTCGGGGAGGATCGGCGCGCTTGAGCCGGCCGGACTGCGGTGGCATCAAGGCGCGGACACGATCGCCACGGGCGGGGAGGGAACGGTGGCCCCGATGCGGGACAATTTGGTGCGGGACAGTTTGGTGCGCGACAACGCGACGGCCCTCTACCGGCAGATCGCCGACCGCCTGCGCGAGGAGATCGCCGCGGGCCGGTTCGAGCCGTCGGGCCGCCTGCCGAGCGAGAGCGAGATCGGCATCCGCTTCGCGGTCAGCCGGGTGACGGTCCGCCTCGCGCTCGACCGGCTTGAAGCGGAAGGGTTGATCGAGAGGCGCAAGGGCAAGGGCACCTTCACGGCGGGCAAGCGCGTCCGCCACCCGCTGGACCGGCTGCGCAGCTTTCACGAATCCCTGCGGCTCCAGGGGCTGAACGCCAGCATGCGCCATTTGTCGGCGGGCATGACCGTCACACCGCCGGACCTGACGGGGGTGTTCGGCCCGCGCTGTCTGGAGGTGCGCCGCCTGCATCTGGTGGATGGGGAGCCGGTGGCGCTGGGGCGCAGCCTGCTGTCTCCGGACCTGGAGGGCGTCGACTGGGCGGCGGCGGGGGAGAGGCCGGTCTACGCCATCCTCAGGGAGGTCACCGGGCAGCCGGTGGTCGGCGCCGATGTCGAGGTCAAGGCCGAGGCCGCCGGTGCGGCGGTCGCCGAACCGCTTGGCGGGACGGCGGGGATGCCAGTCCTGGTGATGATCCGGCGGTCGTTCTTCGCCGACGGCACTTGCGCCGACCACGCCGTCTTCCACGTCCGTCCGGAGCGTTACAGCTTCGTGCTGTCCCACCGCTGGGAGGGGTAAAGCCGCGAACCGCTCAGCGCAGCGTCTCGGCGCAACCGTCGAGGCCCAGCCCGCGGCACAGCGCCTGGGCCAGCAGGCGTCCGTCGGGATTGTCCGGCCCGAGCGTGCCGGGCGGACGCCCCAGAAGCGGGTAGAGCATCATGCCGCCCTGCGGGTCCTGCGCGACGTTCCGGGCGAGCTGTTCCGCCAGCGGCACCGTGTAGGTCGGCCCGCCGAGCTGGCTCGGCGGCACCTGGACGCCGAGGGCGAGCGGCCCCTTCCAGACCTGCCGGTAAGCCTGCCAGGCCTGCCAGGGATCGAAGGTCGGGCCGCCCTCATAGGCCATGATGGAGACGAGGTCAATCGCCGCCGCCTGCGGGGAGCGCAGCAGGTTGAGAATCGACCCGGTGTGGGGGCCGCGCGGCTGGGCGTCCCGGAACGCGCCCTCGCCATAGGCCCCGATGCTCCAGCCCGGCACGGTCAGCAGCAGGGGACGCGGGAAGGCGGCGCGGAAACGCGCGACCAAATCCAGCCACATCGCGTCGGACAGGCAGCGCACCCGGCCCCGGACCGAACAGCCGGGGGACACCGGTTCGAAATCCAGATCGATCCCGTCGACGCCCAGGTCCTGGACCAGCCGCACCAGCGCGTCGAGGTTCAGCGCGTCCCAATTGGCGTAGTTGGCCCCGCCGACGGCGAGCAGCACGCGGGTGCCCGGCTGGCGCTGCTTCAACAGCGCGATGGCGTCCCTCAGCACCGTGCCGGGAAAGCCGTACTGCAAGCCGGTTTCCTTGAGGTCGAGGCGGCCGGGATAAGCGGCGTCCGGCCGGACGAAGGACAGGGCGACCAGATTCATGTAGCCGGGAAGCGTCGCCAGAGTCGTGGCGGCCGGGCCGGTGGCCGGGCGCTCGTACCAGCTGTCGTGATAGACGAGCAGGGGACGCGCCGGCAGACCTTGCGCGCCCGTGCCCGCTTTCGCATCCGTCATGCCACCCGCCAGCAGCCCGGCGGCGAGGGCCAGGGCGCCTAGAACACGTCGCGCCCGAACAGGCCGGTGGTCACGGTGCTGATGATGATCTTTGCATCGAGCCATAGCGACCAGTTCTCGATATAGTGGATGTCCATGTCAACCCCGACGCGCGCCTTCTCGACGGTGTGGATGCCGCCGCGCATGCCGTTGATCTGGGCCCAGCCGGTGATCCCCGGCTTGACGCGGCTGCGCGCCGCGTATTCGCGCGCCACCTCGGCGTAGCGCTGGTTGCCGACCCGCATGTTCGGGACATGGGCGCGTGGGCCGACCACCGACATGTCGCCGGTCAGCACGTTGAAGAGCTGGGGCAGCTCGTCGATGCTGGTCCGGCGGAGAAAGCGGCCGACGCGGGTGATGCGCGGGTTGTCGCGGCTGGTGCCGACGGCGCCGTCGTCGCTGTCGTCCACCTTCATGGTGCGGAACTTCAGCATCGTGAAGGGGCGGTTGTTGAAGCCAACGCGGGTCTGCCGGAAGATGATCGGCCCCGGCGAATCCAGGCGGACCGCGATGGCCGCGGCCAGCATGAAGGGTGAGGCGACGAGCAGACCCAGGCCGGCGACGGCGACGTCCTCGATCCGCTTCACGACGATCTGCATGCCGCGCAGCGGCTGCCGCATCACCAGCAGGGCCGGGATGTCGCCGATGTGCCGCAGGTTGGCGAGCCGCAGCCGGATGCTCTCCTCGTCCAGCGGAATCAGGATGTCGAGGGAGATCATCTGAAGCTGCATGCGCAGGCTGTGGATGCGCATCGCCGCCCGCCAGGGCAGGGCGATGACGACCATGTCGACACGGTTGTCCGGCAGGAAGCGCTTGAAGTCCGTCAGGTCGCCGGACACCGGGAGGCCGGCCAGGGACGCCGGCCGGCGGTCGCTGTCGCGGTCGTCGAACAGGCCGAGAATGCTGTAGTTCGCCCGGTGCTCCGGCAGGGACAGGTGGGCGATCATCCGCTCCGCGACGTCGGTCGCGCCCAGGATGACGACCCGGCGGCGCAGCACCCCACGCTCCTCCAGAAGCCGCACGCCCCGCGCCGCCACGGCTCGTCCCGCCCCCAGAGCGGCGAGCGCCGTCCCGCCCCACAAGGCGAGCATGTCCGATGGGCCGACCTCCGGAAGGAAAGCCCAGATGAGCAGGGACAGGACGGTTCCGGCCGGCAGCAGGCCGCCGACCACGTCCAGCAGCGACTTGCCCCAGTGCCGGTAATTCTCGACCCGGTAGGCGCCGATGGTGGTCATGGCGCGCAGATAGACGCCGAGCGTAATGGCCGTGAAGATGACGGCCTGGATGAGCAGGCGGCCATCGTCGAAGGACTCGCCGTCTGTCCGGGCGGTCCAGACGGCCCAGGCGGCAAGGCCGGCGAGCGCCAGAAGGAACCCGTCCGTCCCCTTCACCAGCCGGTTGACCAACCCGTGGGTCCAGTGCAGCCAGCCATCCCGCGCCCCGGCGAAGTCACCGGGAGGCGGCGCGACGTCCGGCGGTGCGGCATCCGGTGCGACGTCTGGCGGGGTGGCCGGCGGCGACGACGCGGCAGGGTCCGGAACGGCGCTTCGCTCTTCAGCCGGAGAACGGACCTGCACGTCGTCGCGCATGGCGGTTTCTTACCCCTGCACGAAGCGGCGGATGATCGGCTTCAACGCCTGCCCCAGCGGATGGGAGCGAAGCCGGCGGGTCAGGCCGGTCTGCCGGATGAATTGCATCGGCGTCCGTGGCGTGCGGAACACGGTGACGGGCTGGCCGAACAGCTCGGTGTCGCGCACGAAATGGCGCGAAGCCATCGCGCCGACCAGCATGGCGCGGTAGCGCTCCGCCCAGTCCGGGCGGGCCAGAAGCAGCTTGTTGTCGCCGATGGCGAAAGGGGCGAGGGCTCCCGGCCGATCGGCCATGAAGCGGCACATGCCCTCGGACACGGCGGGGAATTCCGGGTTGAAGTAGTCGTCGAGGACGATCACCCCGCCGTCGCCCAAACTGTCGTCGGCGATGCCCAGGTCGTGGCGCGTGATGTCGGCGGTGTGGCCGCCGTCGATGCTGAACAGGCGGACCGCGGGACCCAGCCGGCCGGCGAGGCCGGTCCAGGCGAGAGTCGTCGAGTTGCCCTTGACCACTTCGACCGACGCCGGTTCGATCCCGAAGCGGACGAGGTTGGCGCGGAAGGCCGTCTCGTCGCCTTGTCCCGACTGGTCGACGTTGAATTGCTGGTCGTCGAACAGATCGATGGCGAAGGCCCGCTCACCCGCTTGGCGCACCAGCGCCAGCAGGATGAACAGCCGTCCGTGATGGACGCCGATCTCGCCGACGCTCCCCGCCACGCCCTCGGCGCTCTGCCAGACGCCGACCGTGGCGATCAGGCTGGCGTCCAGGCGCGACAGCCAGCCGTCCACACGGCGATGGCCGCCATGCACATAGCGGTGCAGCGCCGACGAAAATGCTATTGGGGGTTGAGGTGACATGATGACCTCTTACTACCACACTGTTCAAAATGGCTTAAGCAAGTATTGGCGACGCCGATACGATAAATTTCGACAAAGAGTCACAACCGAATTTTGCAATTCTGTCGCATTTTGAAGATTTCCGGAGGGGTGTAGCCTGGTGATCCTGCTGCGCTCGCCTTGCGATTCATTGGTCATGCTCATGATTGGTGGTTCCCGCCATGCATGGCGATCACGTTGCAGACATCGGCGGAGCAAGGCCGGGGACGCGGCGGCGGTCATGGTCTTCCCATGCCGAAGACCGGGCGTTTCGGTGGGTGAAGGGGGCGCTGGGCGCCGGCCTGCCGGCGGGCGTTGCGCCAGTAGAGGGCGAGCGCCATCACGCTGGCGACCTCGCCGGGCGTGAAGACGACGGAGTAGATGGTCGAGGTGGCCAGGGCGAACAGGACGTAATCGCCCAGCGCCTGGGTCATGGGATCGTCGCCGGTGGCGGCCTTGCGGGCGCTGCGCAGCGCCGCGACGTAGAAGGCCGCGATCAGCACCGCGCCGATGACGCCGTATTCGAAGACGATGCCGATCCAGCCGATGTCGGCGAGGTAGAATTGATTGTTGCCCAGGATGTCCGCCAGGGTCACGTTGCTGAAGCGGGTGACGGCGCCCACCCCCAGCAGCCAGCGCAACGGAGTCACCTCCAGGTAGTCGAGCGCCAGGACGATGGAGTTCTGGCGGATCGACAGGGAGGCGCCGAGCATCTGCTCGGCCCGGTTGGCAAGGTCCGCGCTGTAGACGGCCGCCAGGACGACCGTTGCCAGCAGGGCCATGCCGACCGCCAGGATCCGCCACCAGCCGCGCGCCGAGGTGATCATGGCGAAGCCGACCACCAGGACGACGCTGCCCAGAGCCGTGCGCTGCTTGTAGATCAGGACCATCAGCAGCAGCCCGATCAGCAGCAGCGGGATGGTCCACCATTCCCGGTACGCGCAGAACCGCCGGGACAGGTAGAAGAGGAAGAGCACGCCGAAGAACATCGGCATGAAGATGCGCGGGCCGCGCTCGACGTCGTACATCAGCAGCTTGCTCTTCAGCGGGTCGGTGGCGTAGGCCTCCGGCGGGATGACCAGCCACAGAGCGAGCATGATGACGAAGGTGCCGGCGCCGAGCGCGATCAGCGCGCCGCGCACCTGCGGCAGCGTCGGGCGCAGCATCGTCAGAAGGGCGGCGAGGGAGAAGTAATAGGCGAAGGGCCAGACCTTGACCGTGGTCGCCATGGCATCGGTCAGCCCGTTGCCGAGCTGGACCATGGACACCGCCGGGGTGATCGCCACGAGGTAGGCGAGCAGGGCGATGCACAGCGACTTGAACGGCAGCTCGATCTGCGCCAGCGCGTAGACGGCGAGCGGGATGGTCAGGACCGGCCAGCTTTTCGACAGGGCATAGAGCGGCGGGACATCGACCAGATAATGGAAGCTCTGCCCGAAGAGGGGCAGCACCGCCAGCAGGATCATCACCGTCAGGGAGCCGGGCAGGGCACGGCGGGGCGCCGCCACCCGGACGGGCGACAGGATGCGGCCGCGCTGCCGGGCTCCCAGCTCGACGATCATGGGCGCGCCGCCGGCTTCGGGCGCGCTTGACCCCGCTGCTCCGACCACCAGGCCGACAGCGCGATGCCGAGCAGCGGCAGGGATTCCACGAAGACCCGCCGGGCGTGGCCGCGCGGGTTCTGGCCCAGCCGGTACAGCCATTCCAGGGCGAAGCGGCGGAACAGCGGCGGCGCGCGTTCGACCAGTCCCGTCACGAACAGCAGCGAGCTGCCGACGCACAGCCCGACGCCGGTGGCCTGTCCGGTGTTCCGGATGGCCAGCGCCAGGCATTCCGACTGCGGTGCGCCGACCGCCAGGAAGACGAAGCGGGCCGGGTGGTCCAGCACGAAGCGGACGCAGCGCTCGACCTCCCGCGGGTCGGCGGCGAAGCCCATCGGCGGGTCGTGCCGGGTCAGCCGGGTCAGGCCGAAGCGGTCGCGCAGGCGGCGCTCCAGCTCGTCGTTGCCACCGATCACCGTGAGGGAATCGTCCGGCGTGATGACGCGCGCGAACAGGTGGGCGGTCAGGTCGCTGCCGCTGGCGCTGGGCAACGGCTTGCGGAACAGCCGCCGGGACAGGTGCCGCATGATCTGGCTGTCGCACAGCCGCAGCCACGCGCCGTCGTAGGCGGCGCGGAATTGGGCGTCGCCGCCGCGGTGAAGCCGCACCACATGCTGCGCGTTTGGCGTCACGACGTAGGCGAAGGGGGCCGCCGGTGCCCGCGCGGCGATGGCCTGGGCGGCACCGGCCACGTCGAGGCGGGTGATGGCGACCCCGAAGACGGTGTCCGTGGGATGCTCCCGCCCCGGTTCGGTCTGGGGCGTCATCATGGGAAGGTCGTGATCGCGCCGGTTTGGCGGCTGATCGTGTAGTTGAACGTGCGCTCGAACGGGACGACGCGGTTGATGAACTGCTCGACCCACAGGCCGGTTTCGGCGATGGAGCTGCGCGGCACGAACAGGATGTCGCCGGCGACCAGCGGCACGTCGCCGGCCGCTGTCCCGGTTTCGATGAACCGGCGGGTGTCGATGGTGCGCAGCATCGGCTTGTTCTCGGAGTTGCGGCGGATCAGCACCACCTCCTCGTACCGCGCCTCGCGGTCGAAACCGCCGGCCAGCATGATCACCTCCATCACGCCGATGCGGCCGTTCAGCAGGTAGGTGCCGGGGCGGGCGACGGCGCCACCGATGTAGGCGCGGTTCGACGGAGTCTCCTTCAGCCCGATGCTGACCTGCGGGGCGCGCATCCAACGCCGCGCGCGCGTCTCGACCACGGTGGCCAGCTCGCCCGGCGTCAGCCCTGCGGCGTCGACCTGCCCGGCCATGCGCAGCCCGGCGGAGCCGTCGGGACCGATCATCACCTCCTCGTCCATGTCGGGCGCGAGCATGAACTTGACCTGGAAGCGGTCGCCCGGACCCAGCCGGTAGGGCGGGGTGGAGTCCTCCCAGCGGGCGAAGCCCTCGGGCATCGTCTCCTTTGGAGTCAACGACTGGCCGGTGCACGCGCCGAGCGCCAGCAACGCCGCCAACAGGAAGCCCCGCATCGCGGCCATCCGCATCACAGCCATCGGTAGATCACCTGTGGAATGTGGAAGTGACGGCCGGTCAGCACCAAGCCGACGATGTCGCCGCCGGACGCGAGGATGGAGTCGCGCATCCGGGCGGCGACCGGCGCGCGGGTGTGCTCGGCGCGGGCGACCAGGATGTTCGCATCCACCATCGGCGACAGCCGGCGGGCAAGATGGCTGTTCCCGATCGGCGGCGACAGGATCAAAATGATGTCAAAGCGTTGATTCAGCCGTTCCAGCATCTGGCGCGACTGGGCGATGGGGGTGCGCAGGCTGCCCAGCGCCGATCCCGTCGCCTGCCGCGACACCCAGAGCAACGGCACGGCGGAGGGCAGCGCTTCGAGATCGCCGGTGCCCTGCGGCTCGATGGTCGGCAGCCGCTCGCCGGCTCCGCTGTCCGCTTCCCCGGCCGCCTCGCCGTCGGCACCTGCGTTGATCGCCGTCAGCTGGCCGGTGCCGTCGCCGCAGAGGTCGATGACCAGCGTCCGCAGGCCCCGCCCCTTGGCGAATTCCAGCGCCAGCCCGCGCGCCACGATGGCGTCGCCGTCGCCGTCGTTGGCGGTCACGAACTGGATCAGCGCCATCGGCTGGTCGTCCAGGCCATGGTCGCGCAATTGGGCGGCCAGATGGATCAGCTCCTGCTGGGCGCCGGGGGACACCAGCTCGCCGTCGGTGTCGGAGAAGCTGGCGATGGCCGGGACGCCCAGGTCGCGCTCGATCTCGTGCGGCAGGATGTAGACCTGGCGCAGCCATGTCGCCAGCACGCCGGCCGCCCCGCCCAGCAGGATGCCGCCGACCAGACCGGCGATGATGAAGCTCGGCGCCATGCTCGTCCCGGTCGCCGGGGCCACCGCGGGCTGCACGACGCGCACGTTGGAGAAGCGCACCTTGGCGGCCTCCTCCTCGGCGCGGGCGGCCTCGGTGCGCTGGGCGTAGTCGCGGTAGATGTCCTCCATCACGCCGCGCGTGCGCTCCAGGTCGCGCAGCTCGCTTTCCGCCTTGCGCAGGCGCCCGACCTTCTCCACCGCCACCGTGTGCTGGCGGTTCAGCTCGTCGAGCTGCCGGGCCACCGCGTCCTGCTCGATCTCCAGCGTCAGCAGATGGTTGTTCAGGAAGGGGATGGACGGGTTGCGGACCTCGCGCGTGGTGTTGTAGACCGGCTTGTCGCCGCCCTTCATCGACTGCCGGACCGTCCGGATCTTCCGCTCCAGCTCCTGGAGGGGCGGGTAGTCGGGCAGGAACTGCGAGGCCATCCGGTCGCGCTCCAGCTCCAGGCGGAGCAGCACGTTGCGGTCGTCGTCGTTCTGGGTCTGGTTGCTCTGCTCCCGGAAATCGAACACCCGCTCCGGCAGGGCGGCGAGCCGTTTCTTGGCCGCCGTGACCTCCGCCTGAAGGGCCGCCTGGCGCTCCTGGGTCTGCCGGCGGCGCTGCACGATGCTGTCCACCTGGTTGGCGGCCAGCAGGCTTTCCTGCCCGAGATCGACGATGTCGTATTCCGACTTCAGCGCCTGGATCTGCCCCTCGATGCTCTTCAGCTGGTCGGAATGGCGGGCCAGTTCGGAGGCGAGGAAGGGGGAGCGCGGAACGTCGAAGATCGCGCGGCGGCGCTTCAGGTAGGCGTCGGCCAGGGCGTTGACGGTGTCCGCGGCGAGATCCGGGTCCTCGTGGCTGAAGCTGAGGCGCACGATGTTGGAGGAGGATTGCTGCTCCACCTGAAGGCGGCGCTTGAACTTGTCGATGGCTTTTTCGAGCTGGTCCTGCGGGCTGTCGGCGGGCAGGAGGCCGAAGAGGCGCGGGCGGGCGATTTCCGGGAACAGCGTGACCGGATCCAGCGCGCTCAGCGTGTCCTCGATCACCCGGCGGCTTTCCAGGATGCGGATCTCGCTGTCCACCGACTTCAGCCCGTCGATCGACAGGATGGAGGGCAGGGTCCCGGCCACGTCGCTGATCCCCGCATGCGCGCGGTCGATCATCATCATGACCAGACTTTCCGCGGCGTAGCGCGTGCGCGCATAGGTGGCGGCGGTCAGTCCGGCAATGATCGAAAGAAGAGCGACGATCAGGATGATACGCTTGTGATAAAAAGCGAGTATCAGGAGGTCGCGCGGCGTAAATGCCGACACACCGCTGGAGAACAGGACCCCATGCGATTGCTGACCCGACGAACCATCCGGCTGGTCAGCCGATTGACTCTGCCTGCGATTTTCCAGATGTTGGGACAGCATCTTTTACGGGTACCGTAGCGTGTGGATCGAACACTTTACTGGTAGGGTTTACCACGTCCGGTGTAGACCTGTCATGGGGTGGTTGGGGTTTTGAAGCATTTTGTCTCAATTTTTAGCTATTTGCTTTTTGCCGAATCCCCTCACTTTTGGTTGGGTGCCAGGATGCCGGCCCCAGCCCCACCGAGCCACGCGCCATGAACCACAGACTGTCCTCCCTGAAAGCCGCGATCGAACTCCGTCACCCGCGGATGTTCCGCCGGCTGACCTGGCTTCGCGACCGGCTCGCGCCCTATTACGCCGAGCCGGAGCTGCGCCTGCTTCCCGCCTTGTGCGCGCCGGGAGAGGCCGCCTACGACATCGGCGCCAACAGCGGCATCTACACCTTCTGGCTTTGCCGCACCGCGGCCAGCGTGACGGCCTTCGAGCCGAACCCGAAGCTTGCGGCGTTGCTGGAGAGCAAGTTCGCGCCGCTGATCGCGTCCGGCCGGCTGCGGGTGGAGGGGTGCGCGCTGAGCGATGGCGACGGGTCGATCGTGCTGCACGTTCCACGCTCGTCCGCCCTGGCCTCGGTCGAGGCGGGGGCGGTGGGCGCCCATGGCGAGGAGGTGGAGGCGGTCACCGTCCCGCGCCGGACGCTGGACCGCTATGACGACCGTCCGGTCGGCTTCCTGAAGATCGATGTGGAAGGGCACGAGTCCGCGGTGGTCGGCGGCGGCCTCCGCCTGATCGGGCGCGACCGTCCCAACCTGCTGATCGAGGCGGAGGAGCGCCACAATCCCGGAGCCCTGGCGGCGCTGCAGGCGCGGCTGGCCCCGCTGGGCTATCGCGGCTACTTCGTCCTGGCGGGACGCCTGTGCACGCTGGACGGCTTCGATCCGGATCGCCACCAGTCCCGCTCGGCCCTCAACGCGGCGGGCACCCATCGCGTCAAGGGGCGGATCTACATCAACAACTTCATCTTCGTCGCGCGCGACGGCGTGGCCGACCGGCTGCGCGCCGCGCTCGGCCAATCAAGCGGGAGCTGACCGCGCCAGCGGTGGCATCAGCGGCGGCATCAGCGGCGGCAATCGACCTCGGGCCAGGGCCGCTTCTGGTAGAAGGGGCGCAAGGTCAGGATCTTCGCCACCTTCCAGATGCGGCTCTGCCGCTCGGGGCACAGATCGTTCACCGCCGAGGTCGGGTTGCCGCGCCACCAATCGGGAAGGTGGACCTCGACCTCGTAGGTGTTCAGGTGCAGCTCGGGTTCGCGGATCCACCAGCCATAGGGCAGACGGTCGAAATGGGTGCGGATTTCCTGGCGGATGTCGATGGCGCGCCATTCCTCCGCGTCCTGCGCTTCGGCCGGGCGGCCATGCCCGAGCAGCGCCGCGGCAAGGCACAAAGCCAGCACGGCATGGTCTTTCCGGTGCCCGTGCCCTTTCGTCACCATGGTCATCAACCGATTGTTCTCCCTGCGCGGCCCAACACGGCGGGTCGCCACGCGTCTCCGGATCTCTTCCGCTTCCGCAACAACCCTTTATCCCATAGAGCGTGATGCGTCTCCAGACATGGCATGCCTTCGGGCGTTACGGCGTCGGCCTTGGGCTGCGCGGGGTGGAGGTCGTCGGCAAGCTCGGCCTCTATATCATAGCGGCGCGCGCGCTGGGCGCCCATGATGCCGGCCTGTTCTTCCTGTGCCTGACCTGGATCGGCCTGGCATCGACCATGGCGCGGCTGGGGCTCGAACGGGCGATCACGCGGCACATCGCCGCCGAACTGGCCATCGGCCAGGGGCGGGCGGCCGGCCGTGACCTGCGGACCGGGTTGATCGGCACGGGACTCGCCGCAACCCTGGCCGCGGTGGTGGCCTTCGCTCTGGCCGGGCCGGCGTCGCACCTGCTGTTCGGGGCGCCGGACCTCGAAACGCCGCTGCGCCTGTCGGCCCTGGCCCTGCTGCCGCAGACCCTGACAATCACCATCGGATCGGCTCTGGCGGGGCTGAAGCGGGGCATCGCCGCGCAGTTCGTGCAGAACGCGCTGTGGCCGGTGCTGATGCTCGCCGCCCTTCTGGCGGGGGTGTCCAGCCTCGATTCCCTGATCCTGGCCCTGGCCGGGGCGTTGACGTTCACCGCCGCGATCGGGATGGCCCTTCTCGCGCGGGACCGCCGCCGCTTCACCGACCATTCCGTGGCCGCCGATGCCGGGTCTTCGAACGGGCCGGCGGAGGTTCTGCCGTCGCTGTGGCACACCGCCTTTCCCCTGTTCGTCGTCGAGCTGGTGCAGGTGTCGCTGGCGTCGCTGCCGGTGCTCGCGCTGGGCGTCTTCGTGGACGCGGCCTCGGTCGGCGCGTTCAGCGTGGCGAACCGCATCTCCATGCTGGTCTGGGTCGTCGTCATCAGCATCGGCACCTTTGCCGCGCCCAACTACGCCGAACTGCATCGCCGCGGCGAGACGTCCCGTCTGCTGGCCATGAACCGCGGCATCATGCTGGCCGTCGCGGGGCTGAGCCTGCCCATGGTGTCGGTCATGATGATTGTGCCGGAGCTGTTGCTCGATCTGGTCGGGCAGGGGTTCGGCAGCGCGGCGACGGCGCTGCGCATCCTGGCCGCGGGCCAGATGATCCACTGCCTTCTGGCCTGCCAGGACATCCTGCTGGCCATGACCGGGCATGGGCGCACGCTGCGCCGGCTGAACCTGCTGCAGCTTGCCGTGTGCATCGTGCTTGGCGCCGTCCTGATCCCGGCCTTCGGCATGACCGGAGCGGCGGCGGTGACGGCCCTGACGGTTGCCCAGGGAGCGATCGGAACGACGCTGGTGCGCCTCCTGCTTTTCAGGAGCCCCAAGGAGTCCGCGATGGCCGGCCGCCTCTAACCAACTTGACCAAGCCATAGGCCCCACCCATATTGGTCAAGCTGGTTAAGGGGAGGGGCCATGGGGCACATCAGCCTGTATGACGCGAAGACGCACCTCTCGGGTCTGGTCGACCGGGCGGCGGCCGGCGAGGAATTCGTCATCGCCAAGAACGGCGTTCCCATGGCCAAGCTGGTTCCGCTGCCCAAGGTGACGGCACCCCGCACCCCGGCCCGCGCGCTGGGCGTCACCCGGATCGCGCCGGATTTCGACGATCCCGACCCGCAGATTGAAGCGCTGTTCGCCGGTGGCAACCCGCATGATGGACCGGACCGCTGATGGACCTGCTGCTCGACACCCACGTCTTCCTCTGGTGGGATGCCGGCGCTGACCCGATCAGCCCGGCGGTGCGGGACGCGATCGCCAATCCGGACAATCGCGTCTATGTGAGCGCGGCCTCCGTGTGGGAGATCGCAATCAAGAGCAGCAAGGGGAAGCTGGCTTTCTCCGGCTCTCCGAGCGCCGCGATTGCCTTGAACAGCTTCCTGCCTCTGGCCATCGACCCGGCGCACGCGGAGCGGGCCGGAGGCTTGGAGTGGTCGCATCCCGACCCGTTCGACCGCATGCTGGTGGCGCAGGCCCAAGCCCGGAACCTGACGCTGGTTCACGCCGATGGCGTGATCGCCGATTACAAGGGCGTTGCGCAGATGTGGGCACGTTCTTAGCGCAGCAACGGATGGGCTAGTGGCGCCATCCCAGAGGTCGCTTTCGCTTCATATTTTCCATAATTTCCCTTATGGAACATTCTGACTGCGCAAGGTAGGTTCTATCCTGAAGTGCAACTCTTGTGTCAGTACAAGAGCTTACCGGCTTCAGGGGGTCAGGATGGGCACGCGGTATTCCCACATCGATTTGGCGGAACGGCAGCGCATTCAGAAGATGCGTGACGCCAGGGTGCCGGTGGCGGTGATCGCAGCCGAGCTGGGCCGGCACCGCTCGACCATCCACCGCGAGATCCGGCGCAATTTCTATCACGATCCCTTCCGTGACCGCTGGGGCCAGGAATACCGGGGCTACTATTGCACCACGGCTGATCACTACGCCCGCAAGCGGCGGGCACGGCGGGCCAAGCTGACGTTGCGCCCTGAACTGCGCGACCATGTCATCGCCAAGTTGCGTGCGGGCTGGTCGCCCCAGCAGATCGCCGGCCGGCTCCGGCGCGCGCCCCTGCCCTGCGGCACCGTCTCGCACGAGACCATTTACCGCTTTGTCTATGGCCCCGATGGCCTTGGTCTGAATTTGTACGCGCTGCTGGCCGTGGCGCGGCGGCGTCGCCGGCAACGCTCGGGGCGCAAGCCGCGCAGCGGTCCGATCCCGGCGGAGCATGGGATGGTGGCCTCTGCCCTGAAGTGCCACTCTTGTGTCAGTACCAAAGCTTACCGGCTGTCGGGGGTCGGGATGGTGGGCGTGCACGAAGCCCGCGGTGATCCTGCTTGCTCTTGCGCAACGATCTCCGGCCCGCCGACCGGCACTGTCGCATCCGACACCGCTCATGAGCATGCGGCCCCGGTCGGAGACACCAATCATGCCCAAAGATCCGCAAGCCTACATTCGATGGCCTTTCCCATGATCCATCCGAACCGCCGCACCGCGCTGGCGGGGATCGCCGCGCTGCTGGCCCTGCCCGCCCTCCACCGCCCCGCCGCAGCCGCCACGACCCCTCTGCCGCAACTGACGTTGTGGGGGCCACCGGCGGGGCCATCAATCACGCTGGTCCATGCCATCGCCTCCGACCTGCTTCGCCCGGTCGCCGACAAGGTGCTGTTCAAGGCGTGGCGCACCCCCGACGAATTGCGCGCTGGCCTGACCTCCGGCACCATGCAGACCTTTGTGCTGCCGACCCAGTCCGCCGCCAACCTGTTCAACAAGGGGCTCGGCGTCCGGCTGGTCAACGTGATGACCAACGGGCTGCTCTATCTGCTGTCGGCCGATCCGTCGCTGACTTCGGTGGCGGCGCTGAAAGGCCGGAGCGTCGCGATCCCCTTCCGCAACGACACGCCGGAATATGTGTTCCGGCGCCTCCTGGCGGCGGAGCGGCTGACCGCCGACGGCGATGTCGCCCTACACTTCACCGGCACGCCGATGGAAGCGATCCAGCTTCTCGTCACCGGACGGGCCGACACCGCCCTGCTGCCCGAGCCGGCGGCCTCCGCCGCCATCCTGCGCGCCGGGATGGCTGGAAAGACGGTGACCCGGGTCCTCGACATCCAGCGGGCCTGGGGCGCCGCCACCGGGTTGGCGACCGTGCTGCCGCAGGCCGGCCTCGGCGTCTCCGCCGCCTTCCTGGCGGAGCATCCCGCCGCCGTCGAGGCGCTGCACGACGCGCTGGTCAAGGCGACCGCCGCGGTCAACGCCGACCCGGCGCGGGCCGCCAACGACGCCGCGGCGCCGCTCGGCCTGCCCTGGCCGGTCATCGAGCAGGCAATCCCCCATTCCAATCTGGTCGCCCAGCGCGCCAGCGCCGTCCGCGAACCGATGGAGGCCGTCTTCCGCGCCCTGGCGGAGTTTGACCCCAAGATCATCGGCGGCGCGCTGCCGGCGGCGGACTTCTATCTGTGAGGTACGGCATGACGACGGCGCGCGCCGACGCGGTTCTCGACCGGCTGGGCCGGGTCGGGCAATTCCTGTGGTCGGGCTGGGCCGGGCTGGCCGGGTTGGCCCTGTTCGCCGCCCTCTGGCAGGCGGGGCATGAGCGCTACGGCGACTTCATCCTGCCGGCCCCGCTGGCGACGCTGGCCGCCGGACTGACCATCGCCGCCGATCCCGCCGCCTGGGAACTGGCCGGACAGACCACGCTGCGCGCGGTCGAAGGCTTCGCGCTGGCCGCCTTTGCCGGTGCGGCGGGCGGGCTGGCCGCCGGCTATTCCCCGGCGACGATGCGGCTGGCCCGCCCGATCCTGACCGTCCTGCTGGGGGTCCCGCCCATCGCCTGGATCGTGCTGGCGATGATCTGGTTCGGCTCCACCGACGGAACGATCATCACGACGGTGCTGGTCGCCGCGATCCCGGTGGTCTTCGTCGGCGTGGCCGAGGGCGCCGTCACCCGCGACCGCGGGCTGGACGACATGGCCCGCGCCTTCGGCGCCGGCCCGCTCGCCCGATTGACCACGCTCGGGCTGCGCCACGTCGCCGCCTTCCTGTTCCCGGCGCTGACCGTGGCGCTCGGCTCGGCCTTCAAGGTGGCGGTGATGGCCGAGCTTCTCGCCAA
Organism: Azospirillum sp. UENF 312511; assembly: GCF_058780635.1. Classification (NCBI taxonomy): domain Bacteria; kingdom Pseudomonadati; phylum Pseudomonadota; class Alphaproteobacteria; order Rhodospirillales; family Azospirillaceae; genus Azospirillum; species Azospirillum sp. UENF 312511. The sequence continues at coordinate 634,316 of NZ_JBSNCG010000004.1, forward strand.
CACCGGCGGCATTGGCGGCGCGCTGGCCGCCGCCCGCGCCAACCTCGACGTGGCCGAGGCGCTGGCCTGGGTGCTGATCGCGGTGACCGGGCTGATCGTCGTCGAATACACGCTGGTCCACCCCATCCGGTCCGAGTTCGAACGCTGGCGCAACGCCGCGCGCCCCTGGGGCGTCAAACGCTGACTGCCAGAGCAGGCGCCAGCGGAAAAATCGACCGTGCACACTGCTTTTCCGCCTCGAACTTGACCGCGGACAAACAGCCCGCCCGAAAGGCCGATAAAATGCGAACGACAATCATTTGCATTTAAGTCCGAGACATCGGCTTTTTCGGGGAAACGAGCACCATGACGACACGGGGACAGGCCGGCCAAGCGGCGTTCCGAACCGCGCGAGCGGACACCGCCACCCGCGCCCCCATCCTTCTGGCCGGATTGGCCCTGGCCTCCCTGGGCGCCGCGGCCTCGCCGCCGGCCCAGGCGCAGTCGGCGGCACCGGGGGCCGCCGTCGTGCTCTCCCCGGTCATGGTCAAGGGACAGGCCGACAGCGCCGAGGCGACCGCCCGCCGCCGTCTGGAGGCGATCCCCGGCGGCACCGCCCTGGTGGCGGAGGAGGATCTGGCCGGCAAGGCGAACGTCACCGTGTCCGACGCGCTGTCCGGGGTGCCCGGCGTGGTGGTGCAGAACTTCTTCGGCGGCAACGACCAGCCGCGCATCCAGATCCGCGGCTCCGGGCTCCAGCAAAATCCGGTGGAGCGCGGCATCCTGGCCCTGCAGAACGGCCTGCCGCTGAACCGGGCCGACGGTTCCTACATCGTCGGTCTGGCCAACCCGCGGCAGGCGGAATTCACCGAGATCTACCGCGGCTACACCGCCAACCGGCTGGGCGCCAGCATGCTGGGCGGGGCGATCAATGTCATCTCCCCCACCGGTTCCTCCGCGCCGGGCTACCGGCTGGGAGTCGAGGGTGGCAGCTTCGGCCAGTTCAACACCAGCCTGCAGGCCGGCGGCAGCGCCGGGAATCTCGACGGGCTGGTCCAGGTCCAGCGCAGCCAGCGCGACGGCTACCGCGATTACAACAGCTCCGAGCGCACCGGCTTCGACGCCAATGTGGGCGCCGTGCTGTCCGACACCGTCACCACCCGCTTCTTCGCCGGCTACACCGACCTGTCCTTCGACGTGGCCGGTCCGCTGACCCGCCAGCTTCTGGAATCGAACCCCAAGGCGGTCTACACCGGCCCCCGCGTGGTCGGCGGCGTCGCCACCAACCCGGGACCGAACGTCGTTCGCGACCGGCCCGAGCGCGAAGCCAGGCAGTTCCGCGTCGGCAACCGGACGACGGCGACCTTCGGGGCGCACCTGCTGGACGTGGCGCTGGGCTACACCCACACGGACGACACGTTCCGCTTCCCGATCTCCTCGGGCATCCGCAAGACGGAGGGCGGCGACGTCACCGCCGTCGCGCGCTACGCCTACAGCCCCGACGCCAGCCAGCCCCTGCCGCTGTTCGAGACGGCCCTGCGCTACGTCATCGGCTCGGCCGACCGCGAGGACTACCTGAACAACGCCGGCAGCCAGGGCCCCCTGTTCGGACGCAGCACGATGGACGCCTCCACCCTGGCGCTCCACGGCGGCCTGAACCTGCCGCTCGGCAACGCGGTCACCCTGTCCCCGGCGCTCACCGTCACCCACGCCACGCGCGAGAACGACGACACCTTCGGCGCGGCGCGGCGGCCGACCATCGCCTTCAACCCGGCCAACCCGCGGGCGGCGCTGCCCGCCGGTTCGATCCCCGCCGGCGACACCAGCTACGACCGCAGCTACACCGGATTCAGCCCCAGCCTCGGCCTGACCTGGAAGCCGCTGGAGGACCACACCCTCTACGCCGCGGTCAGCCGCAGCTTCGAGCCGCCGACCCACGACGACCTGATCGCCACCGTCAACGGCACGCCGAACAGCAGCGCGGGGCGCCCGAACCCGGCCCAGCCCGGCCTCGTCTCCACCGCCTACCGCACACCGGACCTCGAGGCGCAGACGGCGACCACCGTCGAGGCGGGCTGGCGCGGCCGTTTCGGGGTCGTCGCGGTCGATGCCGGGACCTATTACTCCTGGGTCAAGAACGAGCTGCTCAGCCTGCGCGACGCCACCGGGGCCTCGCTCGGCGCGGTGAACGCCGACCAGACGCGGCATTTCGGCGTCGATCTCGGGTTGTCGGCCTTCCTCACCGAGCGGCTGAGCGGCCGGGTCGCCTACACCTTCCAGGATTTCCGCTTCCAGGACGATCCGGTGCGCGGCGACAACCGGCTGGCCGGCGCGCCACGTCACGTCATCAACGCCTCGGCGCGCTACGACATCACCGGCGCGTGGTCGGTGGGGGCGGAGGTGGACTGGTATCCCGGCAGGACCCCGGTGGACAACATGAACAGCGTCTACACGGACGGTTACGCCACCGTCGACCTGCGCAGCACTTACGCCATCAACGAGCGTGTCAGCGTCTATGGCGAGGCGCGCAACATCTTCGACGCGACCTACGCCTCCTCGACCCTGATCGTCGATCAGGCGTCGCCCACCCAGGCGGTCTATCTGCCGGGCGACGGGCGGGCCGTCTACGTCGGCCTGAAGGTCAGCTTCTAAAATCGGAAAGGCACTTAGCCATGACCCGGGAAACGACGGGCGCCGCCCCCTCCCTGACGCTGTCCGGCATCGGCCACGCCTATCTCGGCCGCACGGTGCTCGACGCCGTGGACCTGTCGCTGGCGGCGGGCGAGGTGGCGGCGCTCGTCGGCCCCTCGGGCTGCGGCAAGAGCACGCTGGCGCACATCGCCGCCGGGGTGGTCGAGCCGTCGCGGGGCCGCGTCACGCGGCGCTACCGCCGCCACGGCATGGTGTTCCAGGACCCGCGCCTGCTGCCCTGGGCGACGGCGCGGGCCAACATCGCCTACCCGCTGCGCCTGCTCGGCCTGCCCCGCCGCGAACGGCGGGAGCGGGCGGAGGAGGCCGCGCGTCGGGTGGCGCTCGACCGCGCCGACCTCGACAAATACCCCGTCGAGCTGTCGGGCGGCATGCGCCAACGCGCCGCCATCGCGCGGGCGCTGGCGATCGACCCCGACTTCATCTATTTCGACGAGCCCTTCACCGCGCTCGACGTTGCGCTGAAGCGCCGCATGCAGAATCTGGTGATCGAGGCGGCGCGCGGGGCGCGGTTCGGCGCCCTGTTCATCACCCACGACCTGATGGAGGCGGTGCGCATCGCCCACCGCGTCGTGGTCATGGACGCGCAGGGGCGCGGCATCGCCGGGACGCGCGCCGTTCCCGGCGAACCGGGCGGGCGCGACGACGGCACCGTCTACCGGCTGGTCGCCGGATTCCTGACCGACGACCCGCTGTTCCGCCACATCCACGACATCGACGAAAGGCGGACGCCATGACGGACGCGATCCGAACCGCCCGCGCGCCGACCCTCGCCGGCATTCTCGGCGACGAGGGGCTGCGGCTGTTCTTCCCGCTGTCGGCCCTGCACGCCGCTCTGTGGCCGGTGCTGTGGGCGGTGGTCAACGGCTTCGCCCTGCCCTTCGACGGCGCGATCCCGCCGGGACTGTGGCACGCGCACGAGATGCTGTTCGGTTCCTTCGGCGCGGCGGTGCTCGGCTTCATCACCACGGCCATCCCGGAATGGACCGACAGCCGGCGGCTTCAGGGGCGCGCCCTCTTCGCGCTGGCGGCGCTGTGGGGGATCGGACGGGTCGCCGGGCTGACCGGTGCCGACGGCGCGGCCGTTGTCGCCGCGGTGGCCGACACGGCGTGGCTCGCCGCCCTGCCCGTCTACGTCGCGGCGGTGTCCTGGCGCAAGCGCACGGTCCGGCTGGTCGGCGTTCTCCTCTGGCTGAGCGCGCTCGCGGTGTGCGGTGCCGTGGTTCACGCCGCGTTCGTCATCGGTGACGTGGAACGGGCGCGGGCCGGGCTGCACGCCGCCGGTCTGGTGCTGCTCGGGTTGCTCGGTCTCGTTCTGGCGCGCATTTCGGTGCCCGTCACGAATCTCGTGCTCGACCCCGCTCAGAGCAGTTCGCCCTACCGGCCCCATCCGGGACGCCTCAATCTGGCGCCCGGTCTGGTCGCCGTCGCCCTGGCCGGGGAGATCGCCGGGCTGTCGCCCGCGGTGAGCGCCTATCTCTTCATCGCCGCCGGGGCCGCCTTTCTCGACCGGGTCGCGGAGTCCTTCATCGGACGCGCCGTCTTCCGCGCGGAGATCCTGGTCCTTGCCGGGTCGAGCCTGATGGCGGGCGCCGGTCTGCTGCTGGTCGGCGCTTCCCGGCTGGGGGCCGGGTTCGCCGAAACGCCAGCGCTGCATCTGGCTCTGATGGGCGGGCTGGGCCTCGGCGTGCTGGCGGTCTTCGCCATCGCCGGGCTGTTCCACACCGGCCGGACCTTTCCCCTTCCAGCGGCGGCGCGTCTGGCCGTTGCGCTGCTGATCGGGGCCGTGGTCCTGCGGGTCCTGCCGGAGCTGGGTGTCCTGCCGGCGCCGCCCGGACTGCCCCACGCGCTGGCGGCCCTGCTCTGGGCGGCAGCCTTCCTATCCTGGCTCAAGGTCTATTGGCCCTTCCTGTCGCGGCCCCGCGTAGAGGAGGCCGCCGTGTGCTGATCCCGCGGCGAGACCGGCGAACCCCGATGAATCCCCCCTCCCCCTCCAAAGCCGGCGGCGGCCCTTTCCTCCTCCTCGGAGCGCTCCACGCCGCAGTGCTGGCCGCCGTCTCGGTGCCGTGGTTCCTCGGCCTCATCAGTCCGGAGATGCCGCTCTCACCCCCCTCCTGGCACGCGCACGAGTTTCTGTTCGGCGTCGTGCCGGCCATCATCGCTGGCGTTCTGCTGACGGCGGCGCCGAACCGGACCGGTCATCCGCCTCCGGGCGGCTGGCCGCTGACCATGCTGTTGGCCGTCTGGATCGTCGGGCGGCTGGGCCTAGCCGGATCGGCGGTGCTGGAGCCGCTGACCATCGCTCTGCTTGCCCTGCTGTTCCCGGTGGCCCTCGTCGCTGTGGCCGGACGGGAATTCCTTCTGACGAGAAACGGCCGCAACCTGACGGTCCTCGCCGTCCTTGCCATCCTGGTCGGCGCGCAGGGCCTGTTCCATTGGGAGTTGTGGCGCTTCGGGCGAAGTGTTCACGGCACGCGCCTCGCCGTGGCGGCGCTCCTGGCCTGGACCGTGCTGGAGGCCGGGATCATGCCGGGCATCGCCGGAGGTTGGCGGAAGGCGTACGGCCCCTCCCATCCGCAAGTTCCCTCCTCCCGCATCGACGGGGTGGCGATGGGGCTCGGTCTGCTCGCCCTCGGGATCTGGATCGTTCAAGACGAGGGCATTTTGAACGAACACCTGTCCGGCGCTCTGCTGCTGGCCGCCGGATTCGCGCAGGCGGCGCGACTCGCGCGGTGGCGACCGCGTCACGCACCGTCCGGGCGATCCGTGCCCGTCCTGCGTGTTTCCTGCGCCTTCATCCCGGCCGGGTTCCTGCTGGCGGCCGGGGCCTCGCTGGGCGGCGGTACGGCCTTCAACACCGCGGCGCTCCACGCCTGGACCATGGGCGCCATTGGCGGCATGGCCCTGACGGTGCTGGTGCGGACCGCTGCCTGCCACAGCGGGGCTGCGCCCACGGCTTCCCGGCTGACGACCGGCATCCACCTCGCCGTGGCGGCGGCAGCCTGCGCGCGGATCGCCGCCGCGCTCGACCCGCAGCGCACGATGCTGTTGATTCCCCTGGCGGGTGCCTTGTGGGTCGCCGCTTTCCTGACGTTCGTCCTGCTTCATGGGCGGATGTCAGGCCGCAGGGCGAGCGGGGCCGTGCGGCCGGCGACACCGGACTGAGAGTCCGTCCGGAGAGGGAAACCGGCGCCCGGCTTGGGCAGGGGCTCATGTGGCGTCGGTGGCGGGACCGTCGAAATCCGCCATCGCCTTGTGCCACTGGTCCGACAGGGCTTTTGCCAAGCTGTCGGCGGTGGGGAACGACCGGCACAGCAGCGCGTCGCCATGGACGAAGCGCTCGCGAAGGCTTTCGATCGTCATCGCGATCATCAATCTCAGCACGCCTTCGAATTTACCGCGCTCTTCCTCGGTGAAGGGATGGCCGCGACGGCGGGCGACCACCGCTATGATGCGCTCGACCCACTCGGAATTCATGCGTTCGCGCATGCGCAGCACCTCCGGGTCACGCGTGGCGAGTTCGGAAAACAGGCTGTAGACACCCGCGTTCGCCTCGTAAGCGCGGCAATAGACCGTGTTGGCGTCCAGGATCGCATCGTAACTGCTCCTCGGCCCCCGGGTTGCGGAGCGCCGATACGTCACATGCTCGAAGAACAGGGTGACAAGGACGGCCGCGCACTCGTCCATATCCTTGAAGTGATTATAGAACGTGCCCCGGGACAACCCGGCTTCGTCGAGCAGCGCCTCGACGGTCATCAGCTTTCCCGGAAACGTGCGAAGATGGCGGGCGACGATCGAGAGCAGCATGTAGCGCGTCCGCTCCCGTTTCGGGCGCGTCCGGTCCCGGCTCCACATCGCGAGCACCTCTTCGAAGAACAGCGGAGCGGAGCCTTCGCCGCACGCGGGCTCGCTTCCCGGTTCATCCACACCCTCCCGCATCCTTGCGCCCTCACCCTTCGACCGAATCGGTCCTGACCATGAATGTTGGACAATCGCACTGTACCCACTTGACGCGGTATATTTTTATACATACTGTCATTTTTAGACAATGCGTCATCACTGGACAGGCCGATGGTACCTACGATGGTGGACGTGAATAAACCTTCAAGTGGCACCTTGACCAGGGAGGCGAACCTGCAAACGAGGTCCACCGGCGCGACGATCGAGTTCCAATCCGTCAGGAAGGCCTATGGATCGGTAAAGGCGCTTCATGACTTCTCCTTGACCATTCGTCCGGGAGAGTTCCTGACGATCCTTGGGTCGAGCGGGTCCGGCAAAACCACCGCGCTCAATGCACTTGCGGGCTTTTCCACGGCCGACTCGGGCGATATCCGCATCGACGGGCGTTCGGTGATCGACGAGCCGCCGGAGCGGCGAAACCTGGGGATGGTGTTCCAGAACTACTCCCTGTTCCCCCACATGTCGGTGTTCGACAACATCGCCTTTCCGCTGCGCATGCGCCGTATGCCGCGCCGGGACATCAAGGAGCGGGTGGAGCGGGTGCTGGAGATCGTGCGGCTCGGCCCGTTGGCCGGTCGCATGCCGCGCGACCTGTCCGGCGGACAACAGCAGCGCGTCGCCTTCGCCCGGGCCATCGTGTTCGAGCCTCCGGTCCTGCTCATGGACGAACCGCTGGGCGCCCTCGACCTCAAACTGCGCGAGGCGCTGCAGTTCGAGATCAAGGAAATCCAGCACCAGCTCGGCTGCACCGTGGTCTATGTGACCCACGATCAGCGCGAGGCCCTGGCCATGTCGTCGCGCATCGTCGTGTTGCGCGACGGGCGGATCGAGCAGGTCGGCACGCCGTCCGAAATGTACGACGCGCCGCAAAGCCGCTTCGTCGCCGATTTCATCGGGCAGACCAACCTGCTTGCCGCCGACGTGGCGCAGCCCGGATCGGTGGCCATACCCGAACTCGGCATCACCTATCGGGAAAACACATTCACGGCCCGTGCAGGCTCCTGGTACGCAAGCATTCGCCCCGAGAAGCTGCAGCGCCGCCCGGCCGAAGGGCCGGACATCGCCGTGTCGGTCACCATCCAGGAGGCCGTGTTCCTCGGCGACGTGATCGAATACAGCGCCCGCACCGACCATGGTGCGCTCATCCACTTCCGGGAACAGAGACGCGACAGGGATCGGATCCCGGAACGCGGAGAGACGACGAACCTCGTTCTCCGCCCGTCCGACGTCGTCCTCGTTCCGGACCTCCCCAGAACCAGTCGATGAAAAGCTGAAAGAGGAGCGTTCTATGAACAAGCTGCTGTGGAGCCTCTCTCTCGGAGCGGCGCTCGTCGGCGCCGCGGGTGGTGCGGCGCTGGCTCAATCCCGGGACAAGACGGTCGTGATCGCGAATTACGGCGGCGCCTGGGCGGAAACACTCAACCGCATCTGCATCCAGCCCTTCACCAAGGAGACGGGAATCACCGTCACGCAGGCCGCGACGGAGGACTCCCTCGCCCAGATCCGCGCCCAGCAGACCACCAGGAACATTCTGTGGGACATCGCGCCCACCGAGCGTTCCGGTCTGCCGGTGTCGCAGAAGAACGGTTGGCTGGAGCCCATCGACTGGTCGGTGGTCGACCCCGAAAACAAGCTGCCGCCGATCGCCCGCAAGACCCACGCGATCGGATCGGTGGCCTACTCCACCACCATCGGCGTGCGCACGGACAAGCTGCCGGAAGGCAAGACCTTCACCGGCTGGAAGGACTTCTGGGACGTCAAGCAGTTCCCCGGCCCCCGCACGCTGCGCAACTCCCCGGCCGAGAACCTGGAATTCGCGCTGATTGCCGACGGCGTGAAGCCGTCCGAGGTCTATGACGTGCTCCGTTCGCCGGAAGGCGTGGATCGCGCCTTCAAGAAGCTCGACGAGATCAAGCCGGCGATCACCGTATGGTGGACGAGCGGGCAGCAGCCGGTCCAGCTTCTGGCCAGCGGCGAAGTGTTCTACGCGACCGCCTTCAACGGCCGTATCCAGCAGTTGCAGAAGGACAAGCTCCCGGTCGCGCTGATCTGGAACGGCGGCTCGCTCGACGTCAGCTACTATTCGATCGTCAAGGGCGCCAACAACGCGGCCGCGGCCATGCAGTTCATGAAGTACTGCTGGAACGAGCCGCAGCGTCTCGCCGAGATCGCCCGCGCCATGCCCTACTCCAGCTTCAACCCCGACCTCTACAAGATCCTGTCGGCGGAGGAAGCCAGGCAACTTCCGACCAGCCCGGAAAACATGGATGTGCAGTTCGCGCTGAACGCCGAGTTCTGGGCCGAAAACCTGCCGCGCATTCAGAAGCGGTGGGAAACTTGGCGTCTGCAATGAGCGACGGCGTTTCCATGCCGCGTGATGGGATGGCGGCGGCGCGCCGACGGCGCGCGCCCCTCTCGTCCCTCTGGCTGCTCGCCCCGGCGGCCCTGCTGTTCCTCCTGGCCTTCCTCGTCCCGGTGGGCGAGGTCGCGCTGTGGAGCCTGCAGGGCGACGCCGGGCTGACGGCGGAGCATTACCGGGAAGCGCTTGGCGAGGGTCCCTATCGCACCATCCTGTTCGGGACGTTGCAACTCGCCGCCGGCGTGGCCTTCGCCTGCGTCCTGGCCGGCTATCCCGCCGCCTATTGTCTGGCGTCCTGCCCGCCGCGGCGCCGCACGCTGCTCCTCCTGCTCATTCTGACGCCGCTTTGGGTCAGCGTGCTGGTGCGGACCTTCGGCTGGATCGTCGTCCTGGGCCGCGAGGGATTGGTGAACTCCATGCTGATCGGTGCGGGACTCATCGATGCGCCCCTCCAGATGCTCTACAGCCGAGGGGCCGTGTACATCGCGATGGTGCAGGTGCTTCTGCCGGTCGCCATCCTGGTCATGTTCTCCAGCATGACGACCATCAACCGCTCCCTGCTGCTGGCGTCGCGCATCCTCGGCGCCACCCCGTGGCGTGGCTTCCTCCACGTCTTCCTGCCGCTGAGCGCCGGCGGCGCGGTCAACGCGTGGATGCTCACCTTCGTCCTGGCCCTGGGCTTCTTCATCACCCCGGCCCTGGTCGGCGGGCCGAAGGAAAACATGATCGCGAACATCATCGCGACGCAGATCACGGTGACCCTCGACTGGGGGCTGGGTTCGGCTCTCGGGATGGTGCTGCTGGTCGCCGGCTTCCTGATGGTGGGCGCCGTCGCCCTGCTCTTCCGGCGCGTTACCCGGCTGAGCGGCCATGGAGGGACGCGATGAAACGAACGCTGTGGGAACAGTCCGGACGCTACCTCCTGCCCGTCTATTTCGTCGGCGTCCTCCTCTATCTGCTGCTGCCGCTGTTGCTGGTGGTGCCGATGTCGGTCAGCGAGACCCGCTATCTCAAGTTCCCGCCGACCGGCTTCACGCTGCACTGGTACGAGGACTTCTTCGCCACGCCCGGCTGGATCGAGGCGACGTGGCGCAGCCTGGTCATCGCAGCCGCCAGCGCGCTGCTCGCGACCGTCGTCGGCACGGCGGCGGCGCTCGTCCTGAGCCGCGACGGCCGCGCGGTGCGGATCGCGGGACCGATCTTCCTGGGTCCGCAGGTCGTTCCGGTGATCATTCTCGCCCTCGGCACGCTCCTCGTCTTCAGCCGCTTCGGCCTCTACGGCTCCATGGGCGGCATCGTGCTGGTGCACGCCGTCCTCGCGCTGCCCTTCGTCACGACGACGGTGTCGGGAGCGCTGCGCCAGACCGGCGACACGCTCGCCCGGGCTGCCCGGGTCCTGGGTGCCCGGCCGCACGAGGCCTTCTGGCACGTCACGCTGCCGACCATCCGGCCGGCGGTCATCTCCGCGGGCGTCTTCGCCTTCTTCATCTCCTTCGACGAACTGGTCATCGCCCTGTTCGTGATGGGCCGCAACGAAACCCTGCCAATGCGGATCTGGGCCGACATGCGTCACGACCTGACGCCGGTTGTCGCGGCGGTCGCGTCGCTGCTCATCCTGGCCACCTTTGCGGCGGTTTTCCTGAGCGACCGCATCCAGCGCCGCGCCGCACGGCGCGCGGGATAACCGGTCGCGACATACCCCTCATCTACGGGCCACCCCTCATCTATGGGAAGAGTGATGTTCGCAGATTTTCGCACGGAAGAGCCCGACGCTCTCGCCCGCCGTCTGGAAACGGCAACGCTTCCGGATTCGGTGTTCGACCTCCTGGCGCAAACCGCCGCCCGGCACCCGGACGCCCCGGCGTGGCGGTTCATCGACGACGGTGTCGAGCGGAGCTGGGGCGAGGTGCTGGCCAAGGTCGAAACCGCCGCCGCGGCCTTCGCCGCGCTCGGCATCGGCCCCGGCGTGCATGTCGCGGTCATGGCCTGGAACCGGGAGGAGTTTCCCATCGCGTGGCTGGCTCTGTCCCGCCTGCAGGCGGTGATGGTGCCGGTGAACGCCACCTACACCTCCCGCGAGGTCGAGTATGTGCTGAAGACCTCGCTCGCCGCCTTCCTCATCCTGGAGGCGGAGTTCCTGCCGCATCTCGATGCGCTTGAGACGGTGTCGCTCCCCCCGTCCAGCGTCATCGTCATCGGCGATGGGGCGCTGGGCGGGCATCGCCGCTGGCAGACGCTGATGGACGAGGCGCAGGGCCGCCGCGCACCGTCCACGCCCCGCTCCGCCGACGCGGTCCTCAATCTCCAGTACACGTCGGGCACCACCGGCTTTTCGAAAGCCTGCATGCTGACCAACGACTACTGGCTTTGCCTGGGCTGCAGCTCCACCGAGTTCTTCGCCACGGACCTGCGGCGCTTCTACGTGGGATCGAGCTTCTTCTACATGGTCGGGCAGAGGATCCTGCTGAACGCGATGGTGAGCGGCGGCTGCGCCTTCTTCCCGCGCAAGCCCGGCGCCAAGCGCTTCATGCTCGATGTCGCGCAGCTGGAGTGTGACTACTGCGCGCTCTTCGAAATGGTCTACAAGCAGCCGGCCCGGCCGTCGGATGCGCACAACGCGCTCAAGCTGGCCACCATCTTCGCGTTCGGTCCGGAAAGCCACGCCGACTTCCAGCGCCGCTTCGACGTGTACGGGCAGGAGTTCTACGGCATGACCGAGATCGGCGGCGGCACCTACATGCCGGCGCACCGGATCGCCGAGATGACCGGCTCGGCCAGTTGCGGGGTGGTCGCCCCCTTCCGGGACGCGATGATCGCGGACGAGGACGGCAACCCCGTGCCGACGGGCGCGACCGGGGAGCTTTGCGTGCGTGGCCGCGGCCTGCTGAAGGGCTATTTCGGAAACGAGGAGGCGACGGCGCAGGCGTTCCGCAAGGGCTGGTTCCGCACCGGCGATCTGGCCCGCGTGGACTCCTCCGGGTACCACTACATCCTGGGCCGGACCAAGGACATGGTCCGCCGCAGCGGCGAGAACATTTCGGCCCGCGAGGTCGAGGTGGTGCTGCGCACGCTCGACGGAATCCAGGACGCCGCGATCGTTCCGGTTCCCGACGATTATCGCGGCGAGGAAATCAAGGCCTACATCCAGCTGGCGCCGGGGGTCGATCCCTCGACCTGCACGCCGGCGCGCATCGCCGATCACTGCGGGCGGCATCTCGCGGCCTTCAAGGTGCCCCGCTACTACGAGTATCGCGACTCCTTCCCCCTCACGGATTCGCAGCGTGTGCAGAAGAAGCATCTGCTGGCGGAGAAGCCCGACCTCCGCGTCGGCGCCTACGACTGGCAGGACAAGATCTGGCGCTGACGCCTGCACCCCGTCTTCCTGTGAAAAAAGCCAACCGGCCTCGAAGAGGACTTCTGACATGCCCGAGATTACCGCCCAGACCGAGGGCGCGATCCGCATCCTGACCATCTCCAACGAACCCAAGCGCAACGCGTTCGAAGGCACGATGGCCGCGGATTTCCTAGGCCACCTGAACGACGCGGACAGCGATGGCGCCGTGCGCGTGGTCGTGGTGACGGGCGCCGGCGACATCGCCTTCTCAAGCGGACACGATCTGAACGAAATCGCCTCCGGCGCCCACGCAGCGACGAACCTGGGAGAGGCCCCGTTCCTGCGCCCGCGGGACATGACGAAGCCGGTCATCGCGGCCGTCAACGGGCATTGCTACGCCGCCGCGCTCATCCTCGCTTTGTCCTGCGACCTGCGTGTCGCGAGCGTCAACGCGACGTTCGGGTCGCCGGGCGCCCGCCTGGGCATGCTCCCGGAGGGTGGACAGATCGGCCGGTTGCCACGCCTGATGTCGTCCGCCCGCGCCTTGGAACTGATGCTGACGGCCAATCCCCTGCCCGCGGACGAGGCCTACCGAACCGGCTTCGTCAACCGTCTGGCCGGACAGGGCGAGGCGTTGCAGGAAGCGCTCGTCCTGGCGCGTGCCATCGCCAAGAACGCGCCCTCGGTGGTGGCCGCGATCAAGGCCGGGGTGATCCTGGGGGAGCGCGAGGGGATCGACGCCGCCGGCGCCTATGAGGCGACGGTCGCCCGCCGGCTGGAAAAAGCGGCGGACGCCCGCGAAGGCGTCAGCGCCTTCCTGGAAAAGCGCGCCCCTGTGTTCCGTGGCGGCGCGTGACGGTGCCCATCCGACATCGTCTTCAACGAAGAGAAAGAACCACCATGGCCGAGAACTTCACAGCCTTTGTCATCGAGGACGTCGACGGCAAGCCGAAGGGTGGCTTCACGACGCTGACGCTGGCCGACCTGCCGGACAACGATGTGCTGGTCGAGGTCGCCTGCTCCACGCTCAATTACAAGGACGGACTCGCCGTTTCCGGCAAGGGCCGGATCGCCCGCAAGCTGCCGATGGTCGCCGGCATCGACCTCGCCGGCACCGTGGTCGAATCCCGCTCTCCCGCCTGGAAGCCCGGCGACAAGGTGGTCGTCAACGGCTGGGGCCTGTCGGAAACGCAATGGGGCGGCTACACCCGCTTTCAGCGCCTGAAGGCGGAGTGGTTGACCCGTCTGCCGGACGCCTTCTCGTTCGAAGAGGCCATGGGCATCGGCACCGCCGGCTACACCGCCGCGCTGTGCGTGGACGCGCTGGAACGGTGGGGCGCGGTCCAGCCGGGCGGCAAGGAGGTCCTGGTCACCGGGGCCGCTGGCGGTGTCGGTTCGGTCGCGGTGGCGCTGCTCGCCAAGCGCGGTTACCCGGTGGTCGCCTCCACCGGCCGGCCCGAAACCCATGATTACCTGCGCAGTCTCGGTGCCAGCGGCTTCATTGACCGCGCCGCCCTTCTGGAAAAGGGAGCCCCGTTGCAGAAGGAGCGCTGGGCCGGCGGTGTCGATTCGGTGGGCGGACAGACTCTGGTCAACGCGCTGTCGCAGACGGTTTGGGGCGGTGCCATCGCCGCCTGCGGCTTGGCCGGCTCGTCCGATCTGCCGGGCACGGTCTTGCCGCACATCCTGCGCAACGTCGCGCTGCTTGGCGTCGATTCCGTCATGGCTCCGCAGGACCGCCGTGACGCCGCCTGGACACGGCTGGCTCGCGACCTGGATCGGAGCGCGCTGAAGACGATGTACGAGGTGCAGCCCTTCGACGCGCTTCCCGAACTGGCCACCAGGATTCTCGCCGGGAAAATCCGTGGCCGCGTGGTCGTCGACGTAACCCGTTGAGGACGGTTCCGGCCCGTCCGGCAGCCCCGCCCGGTGCGGAACCTTGTGGTTCCGCGGCGGGGCCGCCCTGAAACGACGTGGCCGGCGCCCCTTGCGCGACGGCGTCCCGTCACTCCGGTTTGCGCACCAACGTCGCGATCAACGAGAGGGCAATGTCCCACACGGTGTCGCTGCGGGCCGAGCCTTTGTGGATGCGGATGCCGTTGCCCGGCTTGGTCTTGCCGATCATGAAGACATCCGACGACACCACGCCGATGCCCCGCTCATAGAGCATTTCGGCGATGGCCGTGGAATCAGCCCCAGCCCCAGCCCCTGCGCGGCGGCCTTCATGCTGGCCAGCACCACCGGGATGGCGTGCTGGGCGCCGGCGGTCGGGGCCCCGGACTCAGCTCGCAACTGCATCTCCAACATCCGGCTGGACGGGCTGGCCCCGGAGCAGGCCGTCGCACGGATCGCCGATCTGGTCCGGGGCGTGTGGCGGGCGCGGGTCAGCGGTGTCGCGCTCGCCGCCGCCGTCGGTCAGCGCCTTGAGCGGAGCAGGCCGGTGTCCACATCGCCCACGGAGCGTGCCGGGCATCGCGGCGCGGACACACCACCAAGCGCCTCCTTCCCAAGGCCGTAAGCCCGCGCGCGAGCGGCGTCCTGCACCGGCGTGAGCGCGGCATCGACGGCGCTGGGCCGAGCGGTCTCCTCCTTTTGACCGTGCGGAACAAGGCCGTCGATCTGCCGTGACGACGCCCGAGCCTCTTTGTCCCTGCGCAAACCGCAAGCCGTTCGGCATGGCCAAGCTCAGCCCAGGCGTCACCGTGCCGCCACTCCATGGGCGGCGGCCCGACGCTCGGGACGCTCGGGACGCTCGGTGCGCGTGTATTCTCATATTATGAGAAATCACTTTCATATTGCGAGAAGATTTGTTGACGCGACGTTTGGGTTGGCCAATCATCCGAACGTCAGCCACACACCGCAGAATTGATCGTTCCCGTGTCAAAAGCATCGTCACAAACCCCAGCCTCTTCTCCCGAACGCGAGGCCGGCAGCGCAGGCCCGAGTGGCGCGCAGGCGATCTTGCGGGCGATCACGCTTCTGCGCGCCGTTGCGCGAACCAACGACCGTGGCGCCCGCGCCAACGCGCTGGCGGCGGAGACGGGGTTGTCGGTCGCCACCACCCATCGCATCCTCGGGGTGTTGGCGCAGGAAGGGCTGCTGACCCACGATCCCTATTCCAAGCTCTATCATCTCGGGATGGAGCTTTCCGTGCTCGGCGCGGCGGCCCAGGAATTCTCCATCCGTGACCGTCTGCGCCCGGCGCTGGAGCAGATCGCCCTGGAGGTCGAGGACACCATTTTCCTGCTGATCCGGTCGGGCAACGACGCGGTGTGCATCGACCGGGTGGAGGGCAGCTATCCGATCCGCACCCTGACGCTCGACATCGGTGCGCGTCGTCCGCTCGGCATCGGTGGCGGCGGTCTGGCCCTGCTCGCCTTCCTGCCCGACGCCCAGCTCGAAGCCGTGCTGGCGGCCAACGCCCAGCGCTATTCCAGCTATGCCGACTTCACGGCGGACGACATCCGGCGCTTCGTCTTCGAAGCCCGTGAACTCGGCTACGCGCTCAACAACGGCATCCTCCGTCCGAACGTCGCGGCGGTCGGGGTGCCCGTCCTTGATGCCGACGGCCGGATCGTCGCCGCCGTCAGCGTCGCCGCCATTCCCGACCGTCTGCCGGAGGACCGGCAGGAGCGTGTCGCCGAAATCATCGCCCATCACGTCCAGCGTGTCTGGGGCCAGCGTGTCTGGAACACCGCCGACGGCCGCCCATGACACCCGCAATGACCCCAGCCCTCTGACCACATCCGACGCGCACCGAAGAAGGCGCGAATCCCAGGAGGAAAAGAAATGAGCCATGCCCTGAGGGCGGCCGCCGCGGCCGCCGCCGCCACCTTTTTGTCTTTTGCCGCCCCGGCGCCGGCGTCGGCCGGCAAGGCCGACGACACGCTGAACATCGCCTGGGCTGGCGAATTGCCGACGCTCGACCGGTACTTCAACGTCCTGCGCGAAGGCGAACTCGTCGCGCGCATGGTCTTCGACTCGCTGCTGACCGTCGATCCGCAGACCTTCGACTACAAGCCGCTGCTCGCGTCCTCGTACCGCTTCGTCGACAACCGGACCATCGAGTTCGAACTGCGCCGTGACGTGCGGTTCCACGATGGCGAGCCGTTCGACGCCGACGACGTGGTCTACACGCTGAACCTGATGGCCGATCCGGCGACCCGGGTCCTCAGCCGGCAGAACGTGGATTGGATCGAGAAGGTCGAGAAGATCGACACGCACATGGTGCGGCTGACCATGAAGGCGCCGACACCGCTGGCCCTGGAGTACCTGTCGGGACCGCTGCTGATCTATCCGCGCGACTATTATTCCAAGGTCGGCAGCCAGGGCATGGGGTTGCGGCCGGTCGGCACCGGCCCCTACAAGGTGACCGCGTTCGACCCCGGCAAGCGCATCGTCTTCGAAGCCAACCGCGCGTATTTCGACGGCAGCCCCAAGGGCCGGCCGACCATCGGCCGCATCGTCCAGCGCACCATTCCCGACCAGAACACCCAGATCGCCGAGCTGCTCAGCGGCGGCGTCGACTGGATCTGGAACGTGCCCAACGATCAGGCGGCCAAGCTCGCGTCCATGCCGAACGTCGTGGTACAGAACGCGCAGACGATGCGCTTCGGCTATCTGGCGTTCGACGCCTCCAACCGCACCGGCCACTCCTCGCCGGTCAACGACGTCCGGGTCCGCCAGGCCATCGCCCACTCCATCGACCGCAAGACCATCGTCAAGCGGCTGGTCCGTGGCGCCTCCGAGGTCATCGACGCGGTCTGCTTCCCGACCCAATTCGGTTGCGTCCAGGACGTGGCGACCTACGACTACGATCCGGTCAAGGCGAAGGCGCTTCTCGCCGAGGCCGGCTATCCCAACGGACTCGACATCGAGTTCCACGCCTACCGCGACCGTCCGGTGGCCGAGGCGATGATCGGCTACATGAAGGCCGTCGGGATCAACGCCAAGCTCACCTACCTGCAGTACGAGGCGCTGCGGGACAAGGTCTACAACGGCGAAACCGACTTCACCTTCATGTCCTGGGGCTCCTACTCGATCAACGACGCGGCGGCCAGCGTCAGCCAGTTCTTCAAGGGATCGAAGGACGATTACGCCCGCGACCCCCAGGTGATCGGCTGGCTGGAGGGCGCCGATTCCGCGATCGATCCGGCGACGCGCAAGGACCTCTACGGCAAGGCGTTGCGGCGCATCGCCGAACAGGCCTATTGGCAACCGCTGTTCACCTACAACGTCAATTACGTCCACAGCAAGGACATCGCCTTCACCCCGACGGCGGACGAGATCCCGCGCTTCTACGCGGTGACCTGGAAATGAACCGCCCACCGGCCGCCGCCCCACCCTCCCGTCACCACTCCTCCCTTCCGTGGAGTCCGCCATGCTGGCCTACAGCTTGAAGCGTCTGCTTCTGGCCGTGCTGGTCGCCGTCACGGTCTCCGTCGGCTCCTTCGCCCTGCTGCGGGCGGCTGGAGACCCGGCGGTGGCCATGGCCGGCCACTCCGCCACGGCGTCCGACATCGAGTTCATCCGCGAAACCTACGGCTTCAACCGCCCCCTGCCCGTCCAGTACGCCGACTGGCTGGTCAAGGCGCTGCAGGGCGACTTCGGGGAAAGCCTGTACTTCCGCATGCCGGTCAGCCGCATGCTGGCCGACAAGCTGCCGACCACCATGACGCTCGGCGGGCTGGCGCTGGCCTTCGCGCTGTGCGTCGGGCTGCCGCTCGGCATCATCGCGGCGATCCGGCCGAACAGCTGGATCGACCGCACGGCGCTGCTGGTCTCCGTCACAGGGCAGGCCATGCCGACCTTCTGGTTCGCCCTGGTGCTGGTCGTGCTGTTCAGCATCACCTTTCCGCTGCTGCCGCCGTCCGGTTCGGGAACCTGGAAGCACTTCGTCATGCCGACCGTGGTGCTCGGCTATTACGCCACACCGGCGATCATGCGGCTGACGCGGGCGGGGATGCTCGAAGTGCTGGCCTCCGACTACATCCGCACCGCGCGGGCCAAGGGCCTGCATCCGGCCGTGGTGCTGCTCAAGCACGCTTTGCGCAACGCCGTGATCCCGGTGGTCAGCCTGTCGGCGGTGCAGTTCGGCTTCATGCTGGGCGGATCGGTGGTGGTGGAGACGGTGTTCGCCCTGCACGGCACCGGCCAGCTCGCCTGGGAATCGATCAGCCGCTCCGACCTGCCCACCGTCCAGGCCATCGTGCTGGTGCTCTCCAGCTTCTACGTCGTCCTCAGCCTGATCGCCGACCTTCTCAACGCGTGGCTCGACCCGCGCATCCGGGTGGCTTGAATGACCATGTCCGAAACCCTCAGGGCACCGGCCGCGCCCGCCGCCGCCGCGCCGCCGCCGACCCCCGGCCAGATCCTGCGCCGCCGCATCCTCGGCCACTGGAGCCTCATGGGTGGGCTCGCCGTGCTCGGCCTGATCCTCCTGCTTGCCGTGCTGGCCCCCTTCGTCGCGCCCGACGACCCCTACCGGCAGGATCTCATGGAGCGGCTGGTGCCGCCGGTGTGGAACGCCGAGGGAAGCTGGACCCACCCGCTCGGCACCGACCATCTCGGCCGCGACTATCTCAGCCGTCTGCTGTACGGCGCCCGCGTGTCGCTGCTCATCGGCTTCGCCGCGGCGCTCGGCTCCGGGGTGATCGGCACGACGCTCGGCGTCTGTGCCGGCTATTTCCGCGGGCGCGTCGACATGGTGGTGACCTTCCTGGTGACCGTGCGGCTGTCCACGCCGGTGGTGCTGGTGGCGCTGGCGGTGGTGGCGCTGTTCGGCGGTTCGCTGGAGGTGGTCATCCTGGTGCTGAGCGCGCTGCTGTGGGATCGCTTCGCCATCGTCATGCGCACTTCCACCATCCAGGCCACCAGCCAGGACTACGTCCTGGCGGCGCAGGCGGTGGGCTGCTCGGTGCCGCGCATCATCTTCGGCGAGATCCTGCCGAACGTGCTCAACAACCTCATCATCGTCGCCACGCTGGAGATGGCGCACGCCATCCTGCTGGAGGCGGCGCTGTCGTTCCTCGGGCTGGGCGTGCAGCCGCCGCTGCCGTCCTGGGGCCTGATGGTCGCCGAGGGGCGTTCCAACCTGTTCTTCGAACCCTGGCTCATCGCCATTCCGGGCGTCGCCCTGTTCCTGCTGGTGCTGGCCATCAATCTGGTCGGCGACGGCGTCCGCGACGTCACCGCCCCCGACGGCCGCACGTGAGGTCCCCGTCATGACCCCCATTCTCGAAGTCGAAGGGCTGTGCGTCGACATCCCGACGCCGGCCGGAACCCTGCACGCCGTGCGCGACGTCTCCTTCCGGGTCGGCAAAGGCGAAATCCTCTGCATCGTCGGCGAGTCCGGATGCGGAAAGTCGCTGACCTCGCTGGCGCTCATGGATCTGCTGCCGGGGCGCGCCCGGCGCGAAGCCCGACGCTTGTCCTTTGCCGGCACCGACCTGGGCACCCTGTCGCCGAGAGCGATGCGGAACCTGCGCGGCAACCGGATGGCGATGATCTTCCAGGAGCCGATGACCTCGCTCAACCCGGCCTTCACCATCGGCAACCAGATGGCCGAGGCGCTGCGCTGCCACACCCGCGCCAGCGCCGCCGAAGCGCGCGAGCGGGCGGCCGAGCTGCTGGCCCTGGTCGGCGTGCCCGCCGGACGGGACCGGTTGAACCAGTACCCGCACCAGCTCTCCGGCGGCCTGCGCCAGCGGGTGATGATCGCCATGGCGCTGATGGGCTCGCCCGACCTTCTCATCGCCGACGAACCGACGACGGCGCTGGACGTCACCATCCAGGCGCAGATCCTTCACCTGCTGGAGGACCTGCGCGACCGCACCGGGCTGTCGATCGTCCTCATCACCCACGACCTCGGCGTCGTCGCCCAGCTCGCCGACCGGGTCGTCGTCATGTACGCCGGCTCGGTGGTCGAGGAGGGACCGGTGGACGAGGTCTTCGGACGGCCGGCCCATCCCTACACGCGGGGTCTGCTGGAGTGCGTTCCGGTTCCGGGGCGCACGCCGCCGGGATCGCTCCTGGGTTCGATCCCCGGCGTCGTGCCGAGCCTGATCGGTGCCATTCCGGGCTGCCCCTTCGCCGCCCGCTGCAGCTTCGCCGCGGACGCCTGCCTGACCCGTCAACCACCCCTGCGGTCTGCCGGCGCCAGCCACAGCCACAGCTTCCGCTGCGTCCTGGAGGGCTCGGCATGATCCCCGTCACCATTCCCGGCCCGGAGCGGGCCGCGTCCACCGACGCCGTCCTCGAACTGCGCGGGGTCAGCCACACCTATCAGGTCCGCCGCTCGCCGTTCCGCAAGAGCGTGCCGTTGCGTGCGGTGGACGACGTGTCGCTGTGCGTCCACCGCGGCGAGGTGCTGGGCCTCGTCGGAGAATCCGGCTGCGGCAAGAGCACGCTGTCGAAGATCCTGCTGGGCCTGCTCCCGCCCAGCTCCGGCGCGGTGCTGATCGACGGCGCCGCGGTGTCCGGGGCCGGGCAGGCGGCGTTCGCCCGCCGGGTCCAGCCGGTGTTCCAGGACCCCTACTCCTCGCTGAACCCGCGCAAGACCGTCGCCCAGATCATCGGCCTGCCGCTGGCCGTGCACGGCGTCGGTGACCGCGCGGGCCGGCGCCAGGCGGTCACCGCCATGCTCGATTGCGTCGGCCTGCCGCGGCGCGTCCTGGACACCTATCCCAAGCAGCTGTCCGGCGGCCAGCGGCAGCGCGTCGCCATCGCCCGCGCCCTGATCATGCGCCCCGAGGTGGTGGTCTGCGACGAGCCGACGTCGGCCCTCGACGTCTCGGTGCAGGCGCAGATCCTCAACCTGCTGACCGAACTGCGCCGCGAGTTGAATCTCGGCATGCTGATGATCAGCCACAACCTCGCGGTCATCGAGCACATGGCGACCTGGATCGCCGTCATGTATCTCGGCCGCATCGTCGAGTCCGGGCCGACCCGCGCGATCTTCGAGCGGCCGCGGCATCCCTACACGCGGGCCCTTCTCCAGTCGGTGCTGACGACGGTTCCGGGACACGGCATCCCCGACCCGCTTCCCGGCACCGCGATCCCCAGCCCGGTCGACCGGCCGGCCGGCTGCGCCTTCCACCCGAGATGCCCGTTGGCGACCGACCTGTGCCGGACCGTTCCGCCCTCGCGGGTCGCCGATGCCCGTCAAGGCGGGTTCGTCGAATGCCATCTGTTCCCGGCCGGCGAAGCGGAGGCGGCATGACCATGCATCGGGGCAACCATGACGACCCGCACACCGTCGTCACCGAAGAGCGCTACATTCCGGCCAAGGACGCCGGCATCCAGCTCTACCTGCGCAACAAGCGCCCGGCCGGTGTCACCGCGTTCGGGGCGGAGCGCACGGTGCTGCTGGTGCACGGCTCCAGCTATCCCGCCCACACCGCGTTCGACCTGCCGCTCGACGGCATGTCGTGGATGGATTACATGGCCGGGCGCGGCTTCGACGTCCACTGCCTGGACCTCCGCGGCTTCGGCCGCTCCACGCGCCCCCCGGAAATGGACCGCGCGGCCGCGGCGGCGGAGCCGGTCGTCGACACCAGCACGGCCCTGCGCGACGTCGCCGCCGCCGTCGAGCACATCCTGGAAAGCCGCTCCATCGACCGGCTCTGCCTGATCGGCTGGTCGTGGGGCGCCACCCTGGTCGGAGCCTACACGGCCGAACACGGCGAGCGCGTGGCGCGGCTCGTGCTCTACGCCCCGCAATGGCTGCGCGACACCCCGCATCCGGCGGGCGGCTGCACGCCCCTGGGCGCCTACCGCACCATTACGGTGGGGGACGCCCGGCAACGCTGGCTGTCCGGCGTGCCGGAGGACCGGCGGGACGCGCTGGTGCCGCCGGCGTGGTTCGACGCCTGGGCCAGCGCGACCTTCGCCTCCGACGCCGTGGGCGCGACCCAGGAGCCGCCGGTCATCCGGGCCCCGAACGGAAACATCGCGGACTCCATGACCTATTGGTGCTCCGGGCGTCCGCTCTACGACCCCGGACGCATCCGCTCCCCCACCCTGGTGGTGGTCGGCGCCTGGGACGCCGACACCCCGGTCGCGATGGCCGAACAGGTGTTCCGGGAGTTGGGGGCGGCCTCCCAGCGCCGCATGGTGGTCATCGGCGACGCCACCCACACCGTCCTTCTGGAGCGGAACCGCATGCAACTGTTTCGTGAGACGCAACTGTTCCTTGAAGAGCAGGGCTGAGGGTGCCGTCAGGCCGGCTTCGCGTCGGGACTTGAGGAGCGGCCGTTTCCGGTCGCCCGTCCCGTCCGAGTGGGCACCGTTGCCGGCCTCAGCGGCCGGCAACAAACAAGCCTGAGGGGATGTCGCGGAACTGCTGCTGGATGGCCTCGACGGCGCTCATGTCCGCGAGCAGAGCCGCGACGCAGTCCGGATCGAACTTCCGGCCCGCCTGCTCGCGGAGGAAGGCCGCCGCGGCCTCGTTCGTCCACGCCCCCTTGTAGGGACGTTCCGATGTGAGCGCGTCGAACACGTCGGCGACCGCGACGATGCGGGCTTCCAGCGGAATGGCCACGCCGGAAAGGCCGTTGGGATAGCCCGAGCCGTCAAAGGCCTCATGGTGACAGCCCACCACATTGCGCAGAATGGCGGCGTGCGGCAGGGCGCCAAGGCCGTGGTCGTGAATCATCGCGTTGATGATGTCCAAGCCCTTGGTCACGTGCGTTTTCATGACCTCGAACTCGTCCGGCGACAGCTTGCCGGGCTTGAGCAGGATGCTGTCCGGCACCGCCACCTTGCCGACATCGTGCAGGGGGGCGTACTGGAGCACATACTCGATGAACTCGTCGGACAGGCCGTGCGTCGGTGCGATTGTCGCCGCGACAAGCTGGGCGTAGCGGCTCATGCGGTTGAGATGAGCACCGGTCTCCTCATCACGGTAGTGGCTGACCTCAAGCGCCGTGTGCACGGCTGCCAGCATGGCGCGCGTGCTGGTCATCTCCGACGCGACGAGCACGCCGATGACCCGCCGGTACGGCAGCAGCGCCGACACGATGGGTTCGGTGAAGAATCCCTCCTTCCTGGAGTTCAGGAAAAGGAAGCCGTACAGATCGCCCTGCCAGTGGATGCGGCTCACACAGCGTGAACGGAAACCATGCTTGAGCAGCCGGCCGCCCGGCCCGGCGGAACCGGGGGCCGACATGATCGCGTTGTCGATCAACGGGCGTCCCGTCCCGGCGACCGCCTGCAGAAGAGGATAATCGCACAGCCTGCCGGAGAGGGGTTCGAGGGGCCGCGGGCCGACGTTGCTGTGGATGAACGTCCGGACCCGCTCACCCCTGGGATCGTAGGTCGCCACGGCGATCCGGTGCAGATGCTCCAGTCCGGGCCATTCGCGGATCTCCTCATGCAACGACTGGAGCCGCTCCTCAAGGCCTCCACTCTGCTCCATCCAAGGATCTTCACCGAACCCGCAGACGAGACTGCCCACTCTCACTTGCCGCACTTGGTTCAAAGAACATCTCCTGGATGACATGAGCTATGAATCAACTATTCGCCGGGTCAGCAATGGGCGTGCCGCGCTATCTGTTCACCGCATGCGCGTGAAGGGTTGCCGGAAGACAGGGAACTCCATAGAACGACCGTCACCTCAAAGGGCATTAGTTGGCGTTGATTTGCGTCAAATCCCTCAACAAATATGTGCAGTGGATTATGGAACCGGACCAGAGGTTGAGGGCCGGGTTCCGTCATCCCCAGAACCCGCTTGGCGGCACGATGGGAATCCGATGCGGATCGAGCCAACCCGGCGTTGAGGCCGGGTCGGTTGCCGAAACGCTCCAGGACGGCGGCGCGGCGTTGATTGGAGGCGGCGGGCTTGCGGAGGACTGCCACGCCGAGGTCCGGGAACCGGGCGGCCTCAGGCGCCGCGTGGCGGGACAGGCCCGGTCTCGCCCGGAAGGCGGGGATTGCGGATGGTCAATTGGTGGGTCAGCAGCAGCGGGTCCGGCCGCTCCTCCCCGCCCCAGAGCCGGTGCAGCATGCCCACGATGGCCGGACCGAAATGGTCGGACGGCACGCGGACCGAGTTCAGCCAGTCGGCGATCCAGGGGTTGATCGGGTTGTCGTCGAACCCGAAGAAGGCCACGTCGCCCGGCACCTCCAGCCCGGCTTCCCGCGCGCGGCGGTAGGCGCCGTAGGCCAGCAGGTCGCTCAGGCAGACGATCACCGGCGGGCGGTCCGGTCGCTCCAGCATCGTTCCCATGGCGTGGTAGCCGGCCACGATGTGATCCAGTCCCGGCCCGGTGGCGCAGGGAATGGCCGCCGTGTCCACCCCCGCCGCGGCCAGCCGGTCGAACAGGCCGAGCAGGCGCCAATGGCCGGCGGTGCGGTCCAGCGAGGCGTGGAGGACGCCGATGCGGCGCACCCCGCGTTCCAGCAGCCGGTCGGCGATCTCCGCCCCGGCCCCGGCGTTGTCGAGCCCGACATAGGGCGAGGACGGGTCGCCGGGGTCCGGGCGGTTCACGAAGACCAGCGTGTCGCCGGCGGCCCGCGCCTCGTCCAGCGCCGGGCTGTCCACCGCCCCCACCAGGATCATCGCGCGGACGAGTTGGGCGCGCATTTCGCGGATGTACTCGTCCTGCACGTCGGCGCGCTCGTGCGTGTCGCACAGCGACATCACCAGCCCCTCCCCGCGCAGCGACCATTCGATGGACGAGGCGATGGCGGCCATGGAGGGGTTGGCGAGGTTCGCGGCCAGGACACCGACGATGCGGCTTTCCCGGCGGCGCAGCGCCCGCCCGACGCTGCCGGGCCGGTACCCCAGCTCGCGGATTGCCGCCCGTACCCGCTCCGCCGTCTCCTCCGTCGCCTTGTTGGCGACGCCGTTGATGACGCGCGAGGCGGTGGCGACCGACACCCCGGCGCGGGCCGCCACCTGGGCGAGCGACGGGGCGAGCGACGCACGCTCCGTGCGCGAGGCGCGCTTGCGGTCGGCTGGCGGGGGCATGGCACCTCGGTCTGCGCAAGAGGGTTGGCGGTGGGCGGCGGCGTGAAAACCGGTTGCGTAGAGATGCACGCCCGCCTATTGTTTCGGCAAGGGTAATCGATTTCCCTCAGCCGTAATATCGGTAACGATGCCGGCGGACGGACGAATTGCCCACCACGCCCCTCCCGCGAGGCGGGCGCGGAAAAAAAGACGAGGGAGAGGACGCTCATGACAGCCGAAGGCGCCGACCGCGCCACGGTCGTTGACCCTTACGACCATCTGCATGACGAGGCTTACGCCGACGCCTTCGCCCGCGGGCGGGTGGGCGCCGCGGCCCTGGTGACCGTCGCCGGGCGCACCGTCGAGTCGCTGGACGGCGACTGGCGCTTCGCCATCGACCCCCATGACGAAGGGCTGCGCCAAGCATGGTACGCCGACGAGCCGGTGCCGGCCTCGGACTGGACCGTTCCGCGCGATTACGACGACGGCGCGTGGCAGACCGCCCCGGTTCCCGCCTGCTGGAACATGCTTCGCCCGGAGTGGCGGCATTACGAGGGCGGCGCCTGGTACACGCGGACGCTGGACCACACACCCGGCGCGGCCGGGGAACGCATCGTCCTGCACATCGGCGCCGCCGCCTATGAGGCTCGCGTCTTCCTGAACGGCCAATTCCTCGGCGCGCACCGCGGCGCCTCGACGCCTTTCTGCGTCGAGCTGACCGGGCATCTGCGCCCGGGCGCGAACCGCCTCCAGATCCAGGTCGACAACGCGCGCCGGACCGACCGGGTGCCGATGCGCCACACCGACTGGTTCAACTACGGCGGCCTCTACCGCTCCGTCGCTCTGCTGCGCCTGCCCGCGCGGTTCATCCGGGACTTCGGCGTGGCGCTGGTCCCGGGCAGCGGCTTCGGCCGCGTCGCCGTGGACGTCGCCCTGTCCGACCCGGTGGACGGCACCGCCACCGTCGCCATCGACGGGCTGCTGCCGCCCTCCCCCATTCCCGTCACCGCCGGGCGCGGGAGGGTGGAGTTCGACCTTTCCCCGGAGCTGTGGTCTCCGGAGACACCCCGCCTCTACGGCGTCACCCTGCGCTTCGGCGCCGATTCCGTGGCCGACCGCGTCGGCTTCCGTGAGATCGCCGTGGCTGGCGAGCGCATCACCCTCAACGGGCGCGACATCACCCTGCGCGGCGTTTCCGTCCATGAGGACGACTTCACGCTCGGCAAGACCAGCGACGAGGCGGACATCCGCCGCCGCTTCGCCGACGCCAAGGCGCTGGGCTGCAATTTTCTGCGCCTCGCCCACTACCCGCACGACCCGCGGGCGGCGGCCATCGCCGACGAGGTCGGGCTGATGCTGTGGTCGGAGATTCCGGTCTACTGGGCCATCGACTTCGCCAACCCCGACACCTACGAGGACGCCGCGAACCAGCTGGCGGAGCTGATCGCCCGCGACCGCAACCGGGCCAGCACGATCCTGTGGGGCGTCGGCAACGAGAACGCCGACACCGACGCCCGCCTGTCCTTCATGGCGCGGCTGGCCGCGCTGGCCCGCAAGCTCGACCCGACACGGCTGGTGACCGCCGCCTGCCTGATCGACCGCGAGCGCTTCGCCATCGCCGACCGGCTGGCCGACCATCTCGACGTGATCGGGCTCAACGAATATTTCGGCTGGTACGAGCCCTCCTTCGACGGGCTGCGCCGGCTGCTCGCCAACTCCGCCCCCGGAAAGCCGGTCATCATCTCCGAATTCGGCGCCGACGCGGTGGTGGGCTTGCGCGGCGGCCCGCGCGACCTCTTCACCGAGGACTGCCAGGAGGCGGTCTACCGCGAGCAGCTCGCCATCCTCGCCACCGCCCCCTATGTGCGCGGGATGACGCCCTGGGTCCTCTACGACTTCCGCACCGAGCGGCGGCAGACCGCCTTCCAGCGCGGCTGGAACCGCAAGGGGCTGATCGCCGAGGACAAGACCACCCGCAAGCGGGCCTTCGCCGTCCTTGCGGAGCATTACCGGGCGGTGGCCGACGCCGAGGCCCCCGCATCGCCGCACACCCAAACAGTCAAATCACGATAACCGGAGGATTCGTCATGTTCGCGTTGAACCGCCGCCACGCCGCCCTTCTCGCCGCCGCCGTTCTGGGCTTGACCCTCGCCGGGCCGGCCGCCGCCAAGACCACGCTGCGCCTCGGCCACGGGCTGGCCAAGGGCCACCCGGTGGACGTCTCGCTGGACGAGTTCGCCAAGCTGGTGCGCGAGCGCAGCAAGGGCGAGCTGGACATCAAGGTGTTTCCCGCCGGCCAGCTCGGCCAGCAGCGCGAACTGATCGAGCAGATGCAGAACGGCGCGCTCGACCTCGTGCACGCCAACGCCTCGCCGCTCGCCGCCTTCGAGCCGGGCTTCGGCGTCTACGACATGCCCTTCCTGTTCCGCGACAACGACCATTTCTTCAAGGTGGTCGAGGGCGCGGTGGGCGATGAGATCCTCGCCTCCAGCCGCGCCAAGGCCTTCGTCGGCCTCGCCTACTACGACAACGGCACGCGCAGCTTCTACGCCAACAAGCCGCTGGCCAAGCCGGAGGATCTGAAGGGCCTGAAGGTCCGCGTCCAGCCCGGCCCGATCGCCACCCGCATGATCAACCTGCTGGGCGCCACCGCCACCCCGCTGGCCTGGGGCGAGGTCTACACGGCCCTGCAGTCCGGCGTCGTCGACGGGGCGGAGAACAACGTGACCGCCCTGACGCTGGCCCGCCACGGCGAGGTGATGAAGGTCTACACCCGCGACGAGCACACCCGCGTGCCCGACGTGGTGCTGGTCGCCACCTCAACGCTGGACCGCCTGAAGCCGGAACAGCAGGAGCTTCTGCGCCAGGCCGCCCGCGACAGCGCCAAGGCCCACAACGCCCGCTGGGCGGCCGAGCTGGAGAAGGCCGAGGGCGAGGCGGCGAAGATGGGCGTCAAGTTCGTGGACGCCGACAAGGCGGCCTACCGTCAGGTGGTGCAGCCCATGTACGACGACCTGAAGACCACGCCGGCCCTCGCCACCCTCGCCGACCGCATCCAGGCGGTCAAGTAAGCCCCCGCCCGCTCGCCGCGTCGAAACAGAGGAGCGCTCCCCATGCTGGCATCCATCCACCGCACGCTCGACCGCTTCGTGCTCGCCATCACGATCCCGCTGACGGTCGCCATGCTGGGCTGCGTGGTGTGGCAGGTCGTCGCCCGCTACGCGCTCAACGTCTCGACGTCGGCGACGGACGAGATCGCCCGCTTCGCCTTCATCTGGGTCAGCCTGCTCGGCTCGGCCTATGTGCTGGGCAAGCGCGGGCACATCGCCATCACCGGGCTGGTGGACCTTCTGCCGGCCCGGCCGCGCGGCGGCGTCGAGATCGCCATCGCGGCGCTGGTCGCGCTGTTCACCGTGACGATCCTGTGCGGCGGCGGCTGGCTGCTGGTGGACAAGGCGCGCACGCTCGGCCAGGTCACGCCGGCGCTCCAGCTGCCGATGTGGATGGTCTACGCCGTGATCCCGCTGTCCGGCGTGCTGACCCTGATCTACATGGTCATCGCCCTGCTGGAGAGCCTGCGCGAAGGGCCGGGCGTGACCAGCCACGCCGTCTCGCTCGACTGATACGGCTGGAAAATGATCACTTCCATCATTTTCCAGCCGTGAAACCCGGCAGATCAATGCCTTGGCATTGATCGAGAGGGTCATGCCGGCGGCGCCTTCAGGTGCCGTCGGTATGACGCCCACCCCTTCCGTCGCGGAAACGCAGCCATGGACTTCTCCCCCGCCCTCGTCCTCAGCGCCGCCTTCGTCGCCTTTCTGGCCTTCGGCGTGCCCATTTCCTACGCCACCGGGCTCGCCTCGATCACGGCGCTGCTGACCATCATGCCGCCGCTGCCGGCGATCTCGGTGACGGCGCAGCGCATCGCCACCGGCCTGGACAGCTTCGCGCTGCTGGCGATCCCCTTCTTCTTCATGGCCGGCTCGATCATGAACCGGGGCGGCATCGCCCGCCGCCTGATCGACTGCGCCAAGGTCTTCGTCGGCTGGATGCCCGGACCGCTGGCGCAGATCACCATCCTCGCCAACATGATGTTCGGCTGCGTGTCGGGGTCGGCGGTGGCCGCCGCCTCGGCCATCGGCGGCACCATGCAGCCGTCGATGGACAAGGCCGGCTACGACCGCAGCTACACCGCGGCGGTCAACATCTCCTCCTGCATCACCGGGCTGCTGATCCCGCCGTCGGGCGCCTTCATCGTCTATTCGCTGGTGTCGGGCGGCACCTCCATCGCGGCGCTGTTCGTGGCCGGCTACCTGCCCGGCTTCCTGCTCGGGTTGGCGGTGATGATCCCGGCCTGGATGATGGCGAAGAAGCGCGGCTACGCCCGCCTGCCCTCCCCGACCCTGTCCCAGTCCTCGCGCGCCATGCTGTCCGCCCTGCCCAGCCTGGGGCTGATCGTGGTGGTGATCGGCGGCATCGTCGGCGGCATCTTCACCGCGACCGAGGGATCGGCCATCGCCGTCGTCTACGCGCTCGCCCTGGCGCTCGCCTACCGGGAGCTGTCGCCGGACGACATCATGCAGATCCTGATCGACACCATCGTGGCGACGGCGGTGGTGGCGCTGATGGTCGGCACCTCCATGGCGATGGCCTACGTGATGTCGCTGGCCGAGATTCCGCAAATCATCGGCGACTGGGTGCAGTCGGTGTCCGGCAACTGGATCATCGCCCTGCTGCTGGTCAACATCGTGCTGCTGCTGATGGGCACCTTCCTCGACATCACGCCGGGCATCCTGATCTTCACGCCGATCTTCCTGCCGGTGCTGGTGGAGCTGGGGGTGGACCCGGTGCATTTCGGGGTGATCCTGGTGTTCAACCTGTCGCTCGGCATCGTCTCGCCGCCGACCGGCAGCGCCCTGTTCATCGGCTGCGCCGTGGCGCGCGTGTCGATCGAGCAGGTGATCCGGCCGCTGATCCCCCTCTTCGCCTGGAGCACCGCGGCGCTGCTGGTGGTCACCTACGTCCCCGGCCTGTCGCTCTGGCTGCCCAGCCTGTTCGGCCTCATCAAGTAAGCGGGACGCAAGCCGGGCCCCGCCCCCGGGACCCGACTCCCCACAAACCCCAGGTCTCATGACGTCAGGAGTTCACGCGCCATGCGCACGCTGACCGGCGCCTCCCTCGTTGCGCCCGCCCTGTCCCGCGACGGGGCGCAAGCCGGCCCCCAAGGGATCGCCTTCGACCTCGACCGCGGCTACCGCCTGACCCTGTTCCCGCTGGGGCCCGCGCTGGCGCGCGTCCTCATCGAGCGGCCCGCCGGGCTGCGCGCCCCGCGCACCTGGTCGCTGGCGCCCGAGCTGTCGGGCCAGACCGACCCCGCGCTGGCCGACCCCATCGACGGGCGCGACCGCCGCGACCTGACCGGTTTCCCCGGCACGCCGGCGGCGGTCGAGGAAAGCGCCGACAGCGTCACCGTCACCACCCCCGGCTGGCGCGTCGTGGTCCAGCGCGCGCCCCTGGCGCTGCGCTGGTACGAGCCGGCGGCGGAGGGCGACGGCTGGCGCCTCGTCCTCGCCGACCGGCCGACCCAGCCCTACCTGTTCGACGACCGCTCCCCCCGCTTCGCCCACCATCTGGTCAGCCACGCCGGGGAGCGCTACCACGGCTTCGGCGACAAGAGCGGCGGCACCGACAAGCGCGGCCGGCGCCTCGCCATGGGGACGACCGACGCGCTCGGCTACGACGCGGAGACCAGCGACCCGCTCTACAAGCACATCCCCTTCTGCCTCAGCGTGCGGCCGGAGCGCGGCGGGGCGGCGGTCGGCGTCTTCTACGACAACCTGTCGCGCGGTCTCTTCGACCTCGGCCAGACCATCGACGCCTACCACGGCGACTTCATCCGGTTCGAGGCGTCGGACGGCGACCTCGACTGCTACGTCCTGTTCGGCCCGAGCGTTCCGCAGGTCGTGGCGAATTTCACCGCCCTGACCGGCCGCACCTCCTTCCGGCCGCGCTGGGCGATCAGCTATTCCGGCTCGACCATGCAGTACACCGACGCGCCGGACGCCGGGGTGCGGCTGCTGGGATTCCTCGACGCGCTGAAGGAACACGGCCTGCCCTGCGGCTCGTTCCAGATGTCGTCCGGCTACACGATGATTGGCGACAAGCGCTACGTCTTCCACTGGAACCGCGACAAGTTCCCCGAGCCGGAGGCGGTCACCGCCAAGTTCGCCGAAGCCGGCGTCCATCTCGTCGCCAACATCAAGCCGGCGCTGCTCGACGGCCATCCGAAATTCGCCGAGGTCCAGGGCTTCGGCGGCTTCGTGCGCGACAGCGACGCCCCGGACCGCCCGCAGACCACCCAGTTCTGGGGTGGCGACGGCGCCTATCTCGACTTCACCAACCCCGCGACCACGCGTTGGTGGATGGGCAACGTCACGCAGGAGCTGCTGGAGCGCGGCATCGGCTCGACCTGGAACGACAACAACGAGTTCGAGATCTGGGACGACGCGGCGGTCTGCGACGTCAACGGCCATGGCGGCACGATGGCGACGCTGCGCCCGGTGCAGACCCATCTGATGATCCGCGCCTCGCACCTTGCCCAGGTGGCGCACGCGCCGGACAAGCGCCCCTACCTGATCTCGCGCTCCGGCGGGCCGGGCCTCCAGCGTTACGTGCAGACCTGGTCGGGCGACAACCGGACGAGCTGGAAGACGCTGCGCTGGAACCTGCGCATGGGGCACGGCTTCAGCCTGTCGGGCCTGTTCGACTACGGCCACGACGTCGGCGGCTTCGCCGGTCCCCGCCCGGAGCCGGAACTGCTGATGCGCTGGATCGAGCAGGCGGTGTGGTGGCCGCGCTTCACCATCCATTCCTGGAACGACGACGGCAGCGTCACCGAGCCCTGGACCTATCCGGAGCTGCTGCCCCAGGTGAAGGCCGCGCTCGACTGGCGGGAGCGGCTGGTGCCGCTGCTCTACACGCTGCTGTGGCGGGCGCACCGCGACCATGACCCGGTGATGCGGCCGCTGTTCTTCGACTTCCCCGACCAGCCCGAGGCCTATGGTGAGGAGGACAGCACCATGGTCGGCGACCGGCTGCTGGTCGCTCCGGTCCTCGACCCCGGCCGGACGGAGCTGGAGGTCTGGCTGCCGGCGGTGCCCGGCGGCTGGTACGATCTGCGCGACGGCCGGCGCTATGACGGCGGCGGGCGGGTCACCGTGGCGGCGCCGCTGGGCGTGGCCCCGGCCTTCGTGCGGGCCGGCACGCTGCTGCCGCTCGGCCCCGCCCCGTCCTGGGCGGAAGGCCCGCTGACCGTCCGCTGCTTCCCCGGCCCGGAGGGCTACGCCCCGCTGACCCTGTTCGACGACGACGGGGAGAGCGTGTGCCGCGACGAGACCATCTGCCTGCTGACCATCAGCGGCACGGACGCGGCCTCGCTGTCGGTGAGCCGCAGCGGCGGCCGGGCGCCGCGCTGGACCTCCCTGTCCATCGAGACGGCGGACGGCACGCCGGTCGGCACCCTGCCCCTCTGACCGGATCAAACGGCACGCCCACGTCCAAGGGCGTGCCGCCCCACCCCACACAGGATCGCATGGCCGCCCCGGCGAAACCGAAGTGGTGGAATCCGGCGTGTTGGTATAAAGACCGGCTTACCAGGCCGGGCCCCTCTGACAGTTCCCTGAACTGTGATGTCGGACTGGAGACATACAGAGTGGCCCCCGCCCGCCCCTGCCGGCAGCGTTTCTGCCGTGTGCCTGGTCCCGCCCGTGGGTGCTGCTCTCTTGCCCTATGCTAGAGGAAGGCACCGCATGACCGATCTGTTCACAGCCGAAGCGCTCGCCGCGCTGCTTCAAGTCATCGCCATCGACCTCGTTCTGGCCGGCGACAACGCCATCGTGGTCGGCATGGCCGCCGCGGCGGTGCCGCTGGCCCAGCGCCGCAAGGTCATCTTCTGGGGGATCGCCGCCGCCATGGGGCTGCGCGTGTTCTTCGCCCTCATCACCACTCAGCTCCTCGCCATCATCGGCCTGACCCTGGCGGGCGGCGTCCTGCTGCTCTGGGTGTGCTGGAAGATGTTCCGCGAGCTGCGCAGCCACGGCGCCGACGAGATCGCCCCCGACGAGGCGATGGACGCGCCCGACCCCTCGGGCACCGTCACCGCCGGTGTGGCGGGCAACGCCGCCGTCGCGGCGGCCGGAGCGACCACCTTTGGTGCTGCCATCTGGCAGATCGTGGTGGCGGACGTGTCGATGTCGCTCGACAACGTGCTGGCGGTGGCCGGCGCCGCCAAGGAACACCCGACCATCCTGGTGATCGGTCTGGTGCTGTCGGTCGTTCTGATGGGCGCCGCCGCCAACATGATCGCGCATGTGCTGCACAAGCACCGCTGGATCGGCTGGGTCGGCCTCGCCATCATCTCCTACGTCGCGCTCGACATGATCTGGCGCGGCAGCAACGAAGTCCTCCGCCACATGGCGTGAGGACATGGCGTGAGGCCGGCCGCCGATCACGGTCGGGCTCGTTGACCGGGGGCGCCCGCCGCACCATGACGGTGCCGGGCGCCCCCGTTCTTTTTTACCCGCCGTTAAACGGCCGCCGTCACCACGACCTCGATCAGGATCGACGGGTCGCCCAGGTCGGCAACGCCGATGGTGGCGCGGGCCGGCAGGTCGTCGCCGTTCAGCCACTCCAGCCACGCGGCGTTCATGCCGTCCTTGGCCTTCATGTCGGTGATGAAGAGCTGGGCGGACAGCAGCTTGGTCTTGTCCGTGCCGGCCATGGCGAGCACGGCGTCCAGCTTCTTGCAGATCTGGGCGGTCTGCTCCTGCATGCCGACGCTGACGTCGTCGGCGATGATGCCGCCGAGGAAGGCGATGCCGTTGCTGACGACGACGCGGTGCATGATCTTGGTCTTCTCAACGCGCTTGATCACGAGAACTCTCCCGGTTTTGGTTGGTATCGGTACGGTTGTTGGTCAGGGGGTGACGGTGAAGTCGACGTACTTGGCGGCGATGCGGGCCAGCGTGCCGTCCTGGACGACCGAGGCGATGGCGGCGTCGAAGGCGGCCTTGAGGTCCGCGTCCTCCTTGCGCAGGCCGACGCCCACGCCGGGGCCGAACACCTCGGCATCGACCAGCGGCTTGCCGACGAGCTGGAGCGATTTCGAGGCGTCGGCCTTCACCCAGTCGGATGCGGTGGCGCCGGTGGTGATGGCGGCGTCGATGCGCCCGCTCTTCAGGTCGGCCAGCAGGTTCGACGCGGTGTCGTAGTTCTTCAGCGAGACGGTCTTGCCGAAGTGCTTCTCGACGTAGCGGTAATGGGTGGTCGAGGTCTGGGCGCCCACCGACTTGCCGGCCAGGGTAGCTTCGGTTCCGTCAATGCCGCCGCCGGTGGCCGCGACGAAATAGGCCGGTACGACCATGTAGGGGGCGGAGAAGGCGATGGCCTTCGCGCGCTCCGGCGTGATGTTCATGGTCGCCATGATCGCGTCGTAGCGGCGCGACAGCAGGCCGGGGATGATGCCGTCCCAATCCTGGGCGACCAGGGTGCAGCGCCGCTTCATGCGCTCGCACAGCGCGTTGGCCAGTTCCACCTCCAGCCCGCCGAGCGTGCCGTCGGGAGAGGTCATGTTGAAGGGCGGGTAGGCGCCCTCCGTCGCGATGCGCAGCGGCGGACCGTCGGCGCGCGAGGCCGTGGGGACGGCCGCCGCGAGGGCGCACAGGCCCATCGCCAGCCCGAGGGCCAGACGTTTCATGGAAAACTCCGGTTTGGTAAGTCGGTGGGAGCCGGTCAGAGGGCGGCGATCACCTGGATCTCGACCAGCAGGTCGGGGTCGGCGAGCTTGGCCTCGACGGTCGCGCGGGCCGGGGCGTTGGCGCGATCCACCCAGGCGTCCCAGGCGGCGTTCATCGCCGCGAAGCCGGCCATGTCGGCGAGATAGACGGTGGCGGTGAGCAGCCGGCTCTTGTCCGTGCCGGCGCGCTCCAGCAGAACGTCGATCTGGCGCAGCACGTCGCGGGTCTGCGCCGTCACGTCGTGGGTCACGCCGCCCATGGCCTCGAAATCGGCGATCTGGCCGCACAGATAGACGGTGCCGTTATGAACGACCATCTCGCTCATCCGCGGGCCGCAATCGAAACGCTGAATCGTCAAAACGTGGGTCTCCTGAAAAGGCCGCTCCGCCGGAGCGGTCACGCGGCGGCCGCCGTGTGGCGGAATCGCTGGATGCGGAAGGCGTCGATGGGCAGGTCGCTCGCCCCGCGGGTGATGAGGTCGGCGGTGATCCGCCCGACGATGGGGCCGAGCTGGAAGCCGTGGGCGGAGAAGCCGAAGGCGTGGAACACCCCCTCCTCCGTACCGCTGGGGCCGATCACCGGGATGTCGTCGGGCATCCGCGCCTCGATCCCCGCCCAGGCGCGGACGATGGTGGCGCTGCGCATGATCGGGAACAGGTCCCAGACCGTGCGGGCGTTGGTGGTGACGTTGGCGAAGTCCAGGTCCGTCCGGTTCTCGTCGCGGTAGGCCCGGCCCAGCAGCCCGCCGCCGATCAGCACCGTCCCGTTGGGGAACTGCTTGAAGGACAGGGTGCGGCCCGTCGCCCCGACCACCGGCTTCAGGAAGGGGGGCACGCGGGCGGTGATCATCAGCATGGGCGCGATGACCTCCAGCGGCACCGGCTCGCCGAGCTGGGCGGCCAGCCGGTCGGCCCAGGCCCCGGCGCAGTTGACCAGAACCGGCGCCTCGTGCGCCACGCCGTCCGCCGTCTCCACCCGCCAGTTGCGGCCCGAGCGGGCGACCCGCGCCACCGCCGCCCCCTCGTGGAAGCGGGCGCCCAGGCTCTCCGCCTTGCGCTTGAAGGCGAAGGTGGTGCGGTAGGGGATGGCAGCCCCATCGCGGCGCGACACCAGGGCGCCGAGGCAATGCTCCACGATGGACGGGACGAGGCGGCGCAGCTCCGCCTGATCCACCACCTCCTCATGCGTGAAGCCGAGTGCCGCGAGCTGGGCCGCCCGCTCCCGGCAGGAGTCCAGCTCCGCCTCGGTCTCCGCGACCTTGATCTGGCCGTGGCTTTCGAAGCCGCAATCGTCGTCCACGAGGTCGCGGATGCCGTGCCACAGCGCCATCGAGGCGACGGACAGCGGCACCTCCGCGGCGTGGCGGCCGAGCTGGCGCACCCCGCCGGCGTTCACGCCGGAGGCGTGGCGGCCGATGTGGTCCTTCTCCAGCACCAGCGCCCGGACCCCGCGCATGGCGAGGTGCAGCGCGGTGGAGCAGCCGTGCAGGCCGCCCCCGACGATGATGACGTCCGGCTCCGACATGGCGTCCCCCTGCCCCGTCAGTGGTGCATCACGGCGGCCACCTCGTCCTCGGCCTTGGGCAGCGAGGCGAGTTCGGCCAGCGTGATCGGCTTCACCGGCGGGCGCAGCCGGTAATAGCCGACCTCCGCCGGGGAGACGCCGCGGGCGTCGGCGATGACCTCGACCACGGTCGGGCCGCACAGCCGCCCCTGGCACGGCCCCATGCCGCAGCGCAGGAAGGACTTGGTCTGGTTCGGCCCGCTGACGCCCAGCTTCACGGCCTCGCGCACCTGCCCCGCCGTCACCTCCTCGCAGCGGCAGACGATGGTGTCGTCGGCGGGGACGCGGAACTCCCGGCCCGGCCGATAGAGCGCGTCGAGGAAGTCGCGGCCGCGCAGCGCCCGGTCCAGAGCCTCGCGGTGCGGGGCGGCGTCGCGGTCGCGGGTGGCGCGGTCGATCGCGCCCAGCCGGTGCAGGGCGTCCAGCGCCGTCAGCCGGCCGCGGTGCTCCGCCGCCAGCGCGCCGCCGATGCCGGCCCCGTCGCCGGCGATGGAGAACTCCCGCCACCGACGTGGCGCCCCAGCCGTCGACGTCCGGCACCCAGCAGCGCTGCGCCTCGTCCCAGGACTGGGCGCAGCCGGTAGCGTTGGCGAGGTTGATGTTGGGGATCACGCCATGGTGCAGCAGGAGCGTGTCGGCCGGAAGGCGCTGCTCCGTCCCGTCGCCCTGGCGGTAGACGACCGACTGCACGCGCCCGTCTCCCTCGGCGCGCAGCGCGGAGACGTTGCCGATCACCTTGATCTTGCGCCGGACCTCCAGCAGCAGCTTCAGCCCCTTGCCGACATAGCCGGAGCGGGCGAAGGCCGAGAGGTGCGGCATGGCCTGCCGCCAGTTCTCCCGCGGCGTGGTGTCGAGGATCGCGTCGATGCGCGCGCCGGCCCGCAGATACTGCCAGGCGAGCAGCCAGAGCAGCGGCCCGCTGCCGGCCATGACCACGTTGCCCGAGGCGACGAGGCCGGAGGTCTTGAGCAGGATCTGCGCCGCTCCCGCCCCCATCACGCCGGGCAGCGTCCAGCCGGGAACCGGGAAGGGCCGCTCCAGCGCGCCGGTCGCCAGGATGACGTGCCGCGCCGGCAGGATTCGCGCCGCACCGTCGCGCGACAGGCCGATGTCGAGCGTGCGCGAGACGCTCCACACCGCCGCACCGGGCAGATAGTCGGCGCCGCTGTCGCGGAACGGCCCGACCAGATCGGCGCCGTGCCAGTAGTCGGTCCCGAGGACGCTGGGATTCTTCACCGGCGAGCGGGTGATGGCGCGGTAGATCTGGCCGCCGGGAGCCGCCTGCTCGTCCAGCAGGACGGTGGACAGGCCGTGCTTGGCGGCCAGCGTGGCGGCGGCGAGGCCGGCCGGGCCGGCGCCGATCACCGCCAGATCGTAACGAGGCTTCAAGTCGGTCACCGGTCGATCTCCCGCTTGCCGTTCTGGGTCTCAATCCGCATGCCGGGGCGGACGCGGATCTGGCAGCCCTGCTGGTTTCCGGTGCCGTCGATGGTCACCAGACAGTCGAAGCACACGCCCATCATGCAGTAGGGACCGCGCGGCGCGCCGGACACCGGGGTGGTCCGGCAGGCGCCGACCCCGTTGGCGATCAGGGCGGCGGCGACGCTGTCGCCGGACAGCGCCTCGGCCGGGCGGCCGTCGATGGTGAAGGAGACGCGCTCTCCGCCCGCGTCAGGCAACCGCTGGAACATGGAACCTCCGGGCGCTGAAGGCCGAGAATTCGTCGGGCAGGGTGCCGGCGGCGATGTGCGGCGCCAGCGCCAGCGCGTGGTTGGCGGCAAGCGTCACGCCGCTGTGGCAGGTGGCGACGAAGGCGCCGGGCATGGGGGTGGACTGCTCGTAGATCGGGAAGCCGTCCGGGGTCAGCACGCGCAGCGCCGCCCAGGTCCGCACCACGTTCAGCTTGCCGAGCAGCGGGAAGATGCGCAGCGCGCGGTCGGCGATGGTCGAGGTGACGCCGTTGCGCACCGTCGTGTCCAGCCCGGCATCCTCGAAGCTGTCGCCGATCATCACCCCACCCTCGTCGGTCTGGCGGATGAAGCCGACCGGAAACTTCAGGAAGGGGGCGGTCTTCTCCGTCACGATGATGTGCCCGCGCTCCGGCCGCACCGGGGCGTCCAGCCCGACCATGGGGGCCAGCCGGCGGGCGTCGTGCCCGGCGGCGATGACCACCTTGCCCGACCGCACCTCGTCCCCCGAGGCGGTGACCATGCGGAATCCGCCGTCGCGCGGCTCGATCCGCTCCACCCGGTGGTGCGGCATGTAGCAAACCCCGGACTGGACCATCCCGGTGTGCAGGGCGCGCAGCAGCTTCAGCGAGTTGCAATGGCCGTCGAGCGGGCAGTAGCTCGCCCCGACCACGTCCTTGCCGATGAAGGGCATCTCCTTCGCCACGGCGGCGCGGTCCATCATCTCGTAGTCGTAGCGGACGACGTTCGGCTGGTTGTGCAGGCGGCGGAGCTGGCCGGCGCGCCGCTCCATCTCCTCCTCCGACAGCAGGGGCAGGAAGCCGCCCGGCCGGCGGTAGCACACGTCGATCCCGGTCTGCTCCTGAAGCCGCTCGGCGAAGCCGGTCCAGCTGTCGGAGGACATCTTGGTCCAGCCGGCGTATTCCGGCAGCCCCAGACCCTTGCCCTGCACCCAGACCAGGGCGAAGTTGCCGCGCGACGGGCGGACGGCGACGTCCCCCTCGTCGAGGACGGCGACCGTCTGCCCCTGCTGGGCGAGGCCCCAGGCGATGGCCGACCCGACCAGCCCGCCGCCGATCACGGCGACGTCGCAGTCGGACCTCGTTCTCTCGGTCATGGTGACGCTTACTCCTGTCCGCGGCCGACCAGCAGCCGCTCAAGCCCGTAGAGCCGGTCGAGCACCAGCATCGCCGCCACCGTCATGAAGATCAGCGAGGCGGACACCGCGGCGACCAGAGGGTCGATGTTGTCCTGGATGTAGAGGAAGAGACGCACCGGCAGCGTGGTCGTCTCGGGCGAGGCGATGAAGACGGTCATCGTCACCTCGTCGAAGCTGTTGATGAAGGCCAGCACCCAGCCGCTCGCCACACCCGGCAGGATCAGCGGCAGCGTCACCCGCCGGAAGGTCGTCCAGGAGGTGGCGCCGAGCGAGGCCGCGGCGTTCTCGATGGAGCGGTCCATGCCGGTGGAGGCCGCCAGGATCAGCCGCAGCGCAAAGGGCAGGATGATGACCACATGGCTCAGCACCAGCCCGGCGAAGGTGCCGCCCAGCCCGATCTGCGTGAAGAAGCGCAGGAAGGCGATGCCCAGCACGATGTGCGGCACCATCAGCGGCGACAGGAACAGCGCCGTGATCGCCTCGCGCCCGCGGAACTGGTGGCGGGCGATGGCCAGCGCCGCCGGGACCGAGAAGGCCACCGCGATGGTGGAGCTGACCGCCCCCAGCAGCAGGCTGTCGCGGAAGGCCCGCGCGAATTCGGGGTTGTCGCCGATGGCCTTGAACCAGCGCAGCGACAGCCCCTCGGTCGGCAGCGACAGATAGCCCTGCGAGGTGAAGGCGACCACGCAGACGACCAGGATCGGCGCCAGCAGGAAGGCCAGGAACAGCGTGTGGAAGACCAGGGCGACGGAGCCGTTGCGGTTCATTCGAACACCTGCTTGTAGCGACGTTCGACCAGCCGGTTGCAGCCGACGATGATCACGATGTTGGCGAGCAGCAGGAGGATCGCGATGGCGGCGCCCAGCGGCCAGTTCAGCGTGTTCAGGAACTCGTCGTAGGCCAGCGTCGCCGCCACCTTCAGCCGCCGCCCGCCGATGATCGCCGGGGTGGCGAAGGCGCTGGCGGCCAGCGCGAAGACGATGATCGAGCCCGACAGGATGCCCGGCACCACCTGCGGCAGCACCACCCGGCGCAGCACGGTGAAGGGCTTGGCCCCCAGCGACAGCGCGGCGTTCTCGACCTGCGGGTCCAGACGCTGCAGCGACGCCCAGACCGACAGCACCATGAAGGGCACCAGCACGTGGGTCAGGGCGATGATGACGCCGGTCTCGGTGTACATGAACTCGATCGGCGTCGCGATCAGCCCGACCGTCATCAGCGCCGTGTTGATGATGCCGGTGGAGCCGAACAGCAGCGCCCAACCGAGCGTGCGCGACACCACCGAGATCAGCAGTGGCCCCAGAACGATCAGCAGGCACAAGCCGCGCCAAGGCGACCGCATGCGCCGCAGGATGTAGGCCTCCGGCGCGCCGAGCACGGCGCACAGCAGGGTCACCACCACGGCGATGCGGAAGGTGCGCAGGAAGATTTCGTGGAAATAGTCGTCGGTGACGATGTCGATGTAGTTGCCGAACTGCCAGACGTCCTGGATGCCCGTGTAGAATCCGAAGCTGTTCAGCGACAAGAGCCCGGTCATGACCAGCGGCACCAGCAGCAGCACGGCGAACAGCGCCAGCGCCGGCAGGCTGAGCAGGTAGGGTGCCAGCGAACGCCGCTCCGGCCGCGGCGGCGGGGCGGAATCGGCAGCCACGTCTGGGGAATCGATCAGGGATTTATGAGCGTCCACGGCGGTCATGCCTCACCCGCCATCACGCGCATGTCCTCCGCCCGCCAGCCGACCATGACCGGCTCGTTCTCCGCCGGCAGAGTCTGGCCGTCGTGCTGGCGGATCACC
The DNA here is from genome assembly GCF_058780635.1 of Azospirillum sp. UENF 312511. Classification (NCBI taxonomy): domain Bacteria; kingdom Pseudomonadati; phylum Pseudomonadota; class Alphaproteobacteria; order Rhodospirillales; family Azospirillaceae; genus Azospirillum; species Azospirillum sp. UENF 312511. The sequence goes on from NZ_JBSNCG010000004.1 coordinate 675,605, forward strand.
GTCAGGTCGCCGGCCTCCGTGCGGATTTCGAACAGCCATTGGGTGCCCTGGAAGACCCGCGCCCGCACGAGGCCCGGCACGCCGGCGCCGTCCACGAAGCGGACCTTCTCCGGCCGCACGGTCAGCAGGCCGGGACCGTCCGGCACCTCCGCCGCGACCGGCCACGCCGTGCCGGCCACGTCGATCCGCCGCCCGGCGCCGTCGCGGCGCACCACACCCTGGAGCAGGTTGGTGCGGCCGAGGAAGTTGGCGACGAAGGCGCTGGCTGGGTTGTCGTAGGCGTCCTGCGGGGCGGCGACCTGCTCGACCCGGCCCTTGTTCATGATGACCACCCGGTCGGACAGGGCCATCGCCTCCGCCTGGTCGTGGGTGACGAGGATCATGGTGGTGCCGACGCTGCGCTGGATGCGCCGCAGCTCGATCTGCATCTCCTCGCGCATCTTGGCGTCGAGGTTGGACAGCGGCTCGTCGAGCAGCAGCAGGCTCGGCTTGATGACCATGGCGCGGGCCAGGGCCACGCGCTGCTGCTGGCCGCCGGACATGCGCCGCGGGTAGCGGTCGCCGAAAGCCCCCAGCCCGACGAGCTGGAGCGCGTCGCGCACCATGCGGTCGCGGTCGGCGCGCGGGATGCCGCGCATCTCCAGCCCGAAGGCGACGTTTTCCGCCGCCGTCATGTGGGGGAACAGGGCGTAGCTCTGGAAGACGATGCCGAGCCCGCGCTCGTTGGGCTTCCTGGCCAGCAGGTCGGCGCCGTCCAGCGTGACGCGCCCGGCGCTGGGGTCGAGGAAGCCGGCGATCATCTGGAGCGTCGTGGTCTTGCCGCAGCCCGACGGGCCGAGCAGCGAGACCAGCTCCCCCTTCTCCACCGTCAGGGACAGGTTGTCGACGGCGACCCAGGGGCCGAACCGCTTGGTCAGCCGATCGAGGACAAGGTAAGGCATGGCGTCGTCTCCCACCAAGGAGCCTGGAAAAGTCCGGCCCGCCGCGGGTGCGGGCCGGATGCGGGGGTCAGCGCTCGATCTCGCGGGTCCAGCGCTTGTTCCAGGCCTCGCGGTTGGCGTTGATGGTGTCCCAGTCGACCACCAGCAGCTTGCCCATCTGCTCGGGGCCGTAGGGGATGCCCACCTGCTGGTCGGCGCTCAGGGTGACCGTCTTGTTCACCGGGCCGAAACCGGCGCCGGTCGCCATCACGGTCTGCACCTCGGGCGACAGCATGTGCTGGATGAACTGCTGGGCCTCCGCCGCCTGCTTGCTGCCGGTGATGGCGCAGGCCGCCGAGGCCAGCACGACGCCGCCCTCCTTGGGGTAGACGAAGGCGGCGGGGAAGCCGGTGTCGGCCAGCGCCTTGGCGCGGCCCGAGCCCCAGACGGCGACCGTGGCCTGCCCGCTCTGGAACAGCTCGGTCATCTTGCCCGGCGACGGCTCGTAGGCGAGCACGTTCGGATTCACCTTGTCCTTGAAGGCCTTGAAGCCGGGATCGATGTTCTTCTCGCCGCCGCCGTCGAGCCGCGCCATCATCACCAGCGCGTGCAGGCCGTAGCTGTTGTTGATCGGCGGGACGACCAGCTTCTTGCGGAACTTGGCGTCCTCGATGTCCTTCCAGGAGGCGGGGGCGGCCCAGCCGTTCTCGTCGAAGACCTTCTTGTTGTAGACGATGCCGGTGCCGACCGCGCCGACGCTGACCGCCTTGCCCGAGGGGATCTTCGCCAGATCGTAGAGGTCGTCGTAGACCGGCGCCTTGGCGATGTCGGTGCAGAAGCCCAGCGCCACCGCCTGGTACATCGGACCGTCGTCCAGGATCACCACGTCGATCTGCTGGTTGCCCTTCTGGGCCTGGAGCTTGGCGAGGTTGTCGGTGGAGTTGCCGGCGACATACTCGACCTTCACGCCCGTCTTGCTCTCGAAGGCCGGGATGATGTCCTTGCGCATGGTCTGCTCGAAGGACCCGCCGTAGGCGGCGACATACAGGGTCTTCTGCTGCGCCTGCGCGGCGCCGCATCCCAGGGCGGCGGTTGCCATCAGGCCGTACACCAACGCTCGCATCTGTCCCTCTCCTGTTCCGGTTCGTTTCGCCGCGGTTGCGCGTTTTGTCGCACCCCCGGAGCGTCGCGCCCCGCTGGCATAATCGTCAAATCGAATTGTTTGTGGTGTCTATAACTGAATGTTATACTGCAACGCATCTGACACCCTTGGACCGCACCGGAATGCTCAATCCCCGCCAGATCGAGGCGTTCCGCGCCGTCATGCTGACCGGCGGGATCACCGCGGCGGCGGAGCTTCTGAACATCTCCCAGCCGGCGGTCAGCCGCCTGATCGCCGACCTGCAATACGCGCTGAAACTGACCTTGTTCGAGCGGCGCGGCTCGCGCATCGCGCCGACCAGCGAGGCCATGTCGCTGTACCAGGAGGTGGAGCGGTCCTTCGTCGGGCTGGAGCGGATCGAGCAGGCGGCGCGCGACCTGCAGGAGCGGCGGGCGGGCACGCTGCGGGTGGCCGCCATGCCGGCGATGGCCATCGGCTTCCTGCCGCGCTTCGTCGCCCGCTTCCTTGAGGAGCGGCCGCGGGTGGACGTGTCGCTGTGGGGCAGCAGCTCCCCCCAGGTGCTCGATTGGGTGGCCGCCGGCCAGTGCGAGCTGGGCTTCGGCCAGTCGGCGGTGGAGCACGCGACGGTGCTGTGCGAGCGGATGCCGCGGGTGCGGGCGGTCGCCGTGGTGCCGAGCAACCATCCCCTGGCCGCGCGCAAGCGGCTGGTCCCGGAGGACTTCGCGGGCGAGGCGTTCATCGCGCTCGGCGCCGCCACGCTGATGCGCTATTCCATCGACGCGATGTTTGCCGAGCACGGTGTCGCCCGGACCATGCGGGTGGAGACGCAACTCACCATGATCGCCTGCGCCATGGTCGCCGCCGGGGCGGGAATCTCCATCGTCGATCCCTTCACGGCGCAGGAGTATGCGGGGCGCGGCGTCGCCATCCGCCCCTTCGAGCCGGCCATCACCTTTGAAATGGCGGTGCTGCATTCGGCGCAGCGGTCGCTGTCCACCCTCGCCCAGGATTTCCTGGGGGGGTTCCGCGACGCCGTCGCCACCTTCCGCCTGCCCGAGCAGGAGTGAAACCCCGCGTCAGCCGCGGGTGTGGAAGTGGCTGAGGAAGGCGCGGGTGGCCTCCTGCTGCGGCCGGTCG